>CAJJBJ010000011.1 GCA_905182455.1 uncultured Planktomarina sp. | reverse complement strand
ACAAAGGGTATCTCAGCATCAAGGACTAAATCTGACTTCAATAGACCAGCGGCTTCGGCAAGACGAAGACCAGTATCTGATATTAGGGCAACTAACCACCGCATCTCGTCGTCTATGAGGCGGCATTGATCCTGTACCTTTCTGATATCCTCAATAGGTATTGGAAGACGCTTAGTGACCCCAGCCGTTTTATCATAATACATCCCCGTAAAAGGGTTCTTCAAGTCTAACGCATACTCAGAGATGGCGAAGTTAAAGACTGCTCTGATAGAACTCATTACTCTACTAACACTCGAACCAGCCATTCCCTTGGCTATGAGGTAATCTCTATACGCCAAAGCATCGGCCCTCGAGTATCTGCCCAAGTCCTTGGCCCCGCAAGTCTCTACGAGATAGGTACAGGCTCTCTGAGCAGCCGTACGGAAGGTCTTGCCTCTATTGGTACCTTTCTGAGCTAGATATGTTTCTAACGCCTGAGAAAGCGTGAGGTTGGCACTGCAATGTCTGGACACACGAGGCTGAGTATTTCCAGAATCTGGCTCATATGCCGACTTTAACAAATTACGCCCGATTAGATCAGGATTAGTCATCCGAAGGTGCGACCAGTATTCGTCTAGCTTAGCCGCAGCGACCGAAGCCCTCGACTTAGCAGTCTGGGCAGACCTCGTCTTCAACCCCTGAACGATTCGAGGATGGGAATAATGCTGTACGAGGTCAGCGGGAACACGCCTTGAGAAGTAGTAATACCCAGCACGGTTAAATGTATAAGGGACTTTTCTGGTCAGTAATCTGGTCAACATTCTCTCCAGCCTGATACTAAGGCAATGATATTTATGAGAATGTTATCAGTTGATTATCTACCAGAAGATTGCTCTAGTCCGGTTGATAATGGTGCGGTCGGCGGGACTCGAACCCGCACGAGTGTTACCTCACAGCGACCTCAACGCTGCGCGTCTACCAATTCCGCCACGACCGCTTGCCACAGGAGATGTGATGGCGCATATCGAATGCATGAAACGGACTCAAGGGCTGTATTGCAAAATGATGCCACAAGATGAAACTTTTATAAAAATGGAGTGGAAAACCTCCGCTGAGCTTGTGCCTTACACCGATGCCGTGGCTTGGATGGAGGAGCGCGTGGCTCAAATCGTGGCCGGAACCGCCCCTGAAGTGATTTGGCTGCTAGAACACCCCCCACTTTATACCGCAGGCACCAGCGCTGATGTGAAAGATTTAACGGATCCCGATCGATTCCCAGTGTTTCAAGCGCAACGTGGCGGGCAATATACCTACCACGGCCCCGGGCAGAGAGTGATCTATGTCTTACTCGATGTCGGAAAACGCGGGCGCGATGTGCGAAAGTTCGTAAAGGACCTCGAACATTGGGTGATTGCCACTTTGGCCGAGTTCAATGTGGCCGGAGAGATTCGCGACGGACGGGTTGGCGTATGGGTACAGCGCCCCGACAAGCCCCTCACGGCCAGCGGCGCCATTGCGGAAGACAAAATCGCCGCCATTGGCATCCGCTTGCGCAAATGGGTGAGTTTTCATGGTATTTCCATCAATCTCGAGCCAGAGCTTGAGCATTTCAGTGGGATTGTTCCCTGTGGCATCTCCGAACATGGGATGACCTCCTTGGTCGATCTGGGACTTCCAGTCACGATTGAGGACCTAGACCTGGCCTTGAAACGTTGTTTTGGTCAAATATTTCCAAACACCTACACTCCCTAACACTGCAATGGATACAGTCAGAGCAGTCCATTCTGTTGTATTTACCTGAGTATTCATCCATCAGGCCAAGTGATTTGAACGCCCTACCGGCCCATGCCCGCCCGCAATAGGCGACCCAGATGCCCCAAGAGCTTTGCCTGCGCCATTTTAACCCATCAAAAACACCCATCGGCGCGTTGCGCTGTGGACTTGTGGGGGATAGAGACTAATTCAGAAAGAAATAGGACAGCTGCGAGTCGGTTGTTTTGTTTTGGTAGTCAATAAACGGGAGAGCCTGATGGCCGACGCAGCCGTACACGGACACGATCACGAAGATAACCGCGGGTTTTTTACACGCTGGTTTATGTCCACCAATCACAAAGACATTGGTATCCTTTACCTTTTGACCGGCGGCTTGGCCGGTTTTATCTCTGTTGCCTTCACCGTCTACATGCGGATGGAGCTGATGGAGCCGGGTGTTCAATACATGTGTATGGAAGGCGCACGGATGACCGCCGCCGCCGTGGGCGATTGTACTCCCAACGGGCACCTTTGGAATGTTTTGATCACCGGTCACGGTATCTTGATGATGTTCTTTGTGGTCATCCCCGCCTTGTTTGGCGGATTTGGAAACTATTTTATGCCCTTGCAAATCGGCGCGCCAGATATGGCATTCCCGCGGATGAACAACCTTTCCTACTGGATGTATGTTGCCGGCACCACGATGGCAGTTCTGTCTGTGGTTATGCCCGGCGGCAATGGTCAAGCAGGCTCTGGTGTGGGCTGGGTATTGTACCCGCCCCTATCGGTGAATGAAGGCGGCATGTCCATGGACTTCGCCATTTTCGCGGTTCACCTCTCCGGTGCCTCCTCGATCTTAGGCGCGATCAATATGATAACAACCTTCCTGAATATGCGAACACCGGGCATGACATTGTTCAAAGTCCCACTGTTTTCATGGTCAATCTTTGTTACCTCATGGCTAATTTTGCTGGCTCTGCCCGTTTTGGCCGGCGCTATTACAATGTTGCTGACTGATCGAAACTTCGGCACAGCCTTCTTTGATCCAGCTGGTGGTGGGGATCCAATCCTCTACCAACACATTCTTTGGTTCTTTGGGCATCCCGAAGTTTACATCGTGATTTTGCCAGCCTTTGGCATCGTCTCACATGTGATCGCAACCTTCTCGAAAAAACCAGTGTTTGGCTACCTGCCAATGGTTTGGGCTTTGATCGCCATTGGCGCTTTGGGCTTCGTTGTTTGGGCGCACCACATGTATACGGTGGGCATGTCTTTGACGCAGCAGTCGTACTTCATGCTGGCCACGATGGTCATCGCGGTACCAACCGGGGTTAAGATCTTCTCTTGGATAGCCACCATGTGGGGCGGCTCAATTGAATTCAAGACACCAATGCTCTTTGCGGTTGGTTTTGTGTTCATGTTCACCGTTGGTGGCGTTACAGGCATTGTTTTGTCTCAAGCTGCCGTGGACAGGGCCTATCATGACACCTATTATGTGGTTGCACACTTCCACTACGTTATGGCGATTGCGGCGGCCTTTGGTATCTTTGCCGGTGTCTACTTCTACCTGCCCAAAATGGCCGGTCGATGGTACAATGAAACACTCGGTAAAATCCACTTCTGGATGTTCTTTATCGGCACAAACATCACCTTCTTCCCGCAGCACTTCCTCGGGCGCCAAGGCATGCCACGCCGTTATATCGATTATCCTGAAGCTTTCGCCTATTGGAACTATTGGTCAAGCTGGGGCGCATTTTTGTCCTTCGCCTCATTCCTTTTATTCATCGGGATCGTATTCTGGGCTGTCTTTGCGGGCCGCAAGGTGAATGCAAACAATCCTTGGAACGAATGGGCCGATACCTTGGAATGGACCATCCCATCGCCTCCACCAGAGCACACCTTCGAAATCCTGCCGAAACAGGAAGACTGGGACAAAAGCTCCTCGCACTAAATTGTGGATGTAAAAAACACTTTGAAACGGCCCTGGTTCTTCCAGGGCCTTTTTTTTGGTCATAAATACTTAAACAGCATGACATTTTAACGCAGTGGACGCTTGGACTTTCCAGTCTAACGTCTTCGCATGCCCTATCACTGGTCCAGCCCTCTTGACGCCACCCAGCTCGCCGTAAAGTCCAACGGGCGCGCCGGGTGGCAATTGCACATCACCGCGCATAACGCCTTAAGCTCTGTGGGCTTCTTTTTTTATGTCGATCACAGCGGCCCTCATGGTACTTTCCATATTGGCGCTCTTGGATAATGGCGTGATGTGGATCATCGCTGCAGCCCTGGGAACGGCTCTCATCGCCATCTGGGTGGCGTTAAAGGCCAGCTGGCGGCGCGGCACTGTGCGTGAGGAGTTGGAGATTTGGATTGACAAGGTCCATCTACGGCGAATAGATCCCGATGGAAGTTGCCAAGTCTGGCAGGCCAACCCTTATTGGGTTGATGTCGAAATGCAGCAAACGGGTGGACCAGTTCCAAATTACCCCACACTGTGCGGCAGGGGCCGCACAGTGGAAATTGGTTCATTGTTATCAGAGCAAGCGCGCCCCGAATTGGCCCAAGACCTTCAAGACACTTTTTTGAGTGCGGTTAAACGAAGCTGACACGCTAGCAAGCCAAACAGCCTGCCAACGGCTTAACTCAGTTGCGCTTTCACAACACCACCGACTTTTCCGAAATCCAGCTGGCCGGTGTATTTGGATTTGAGCACGCCCATCACTTTGCCCATATCGCGAATCGAATTAGCCCCAGATTCGGCAATGGCATCAGCAATGGCTTGCTCTGTTTCTGCAGCGCTCAATTGACGCGGCAAGAACTCTTCGACGATGGTAATCTCAGACAGTTCTTTTTCAGCCAATTCCAGCCGTCCACCCTCTTCATAGGCGCGTGCGCTTTCTTGGCGTTGTTTGACCATTTTGCTGAGAATCGCCAATAAATCATCATCAGAAACCCCAGTATCGTTGCCCTCAGCCCTTGCATCAATGTCACGATCCTTGATGGTAGCATTGATGAGACGCAATGTCATCAATCGCGTTGCATCCTTGGCCCTCATCGCGTCTTTCAGCGATATGCTCAAACGATCCCGCAAACTCATGTTATGTTCATCCTCGAACTGTTCAGGTCACACTCTATACTGGCATAACAATCAATTTACAACGCTAAGAGGGCCTCAGTACCCTTGACCCGCGGCGCTTCTGACTTTACCACCTCCGCAATCTTCCAGGGGTATTTTCATGACAATGTCATCGAACAAAAAACCGACTGCTTGCCTCGTGCTTTCGGACGGATCAATATTTTACGGCTATGGCTTTGGCGCTATCGGAACCACCGTCGCCGAGCTATGTTTCAACACCGCTATGACGGGCTATCAGGAGATCATGACAGATCCATCCTATGCTGGCCAAATCGTCACCTTCACCTTCCCACATATCGGCAATACCGGTATCACGTCGGAAGATGACGAGACCGCAGATCCTTTTGCGGCGGGCATGGTGGTGAAATGGGACCCGACAGACCCATCCAGCTGGCGGGCGCATGAGAAAATCGCACTTTGGCTGACCGCGCGTGGACGCATCGCTATTGGCGGCATCGACACCCGACGCTTGACCCGCGCCATCCGGCAACAGGGCGCGCCACATGTCGCGCTGTGTCATAACCCTGAGGGTGAGTTTGACCTGAAAGACTTGCTGGCGCAGGCGCAGGCCTTCGCCGGGCTAGAGGGGCTAGATCTCGCGAAAGATGTGAGCTGCACACAATCTTACAAATGGAATGAAAAGCGTTGGACCTGGCCTGATGGCTATGTCACCGAAGAAGCTCCAAAATATAAAGTCGTTGCGATAGACTACGGCGCCAAGCGCAATATTCTGCGCTGTCTTGCCTCCGTCGGTTGCGATGTCACTGTATTACCCGCCACCGCTACGGCCGAAGAAGTTTTGACGCATAAGCCTGATGGCGTATTTTTGTCTAACGGTCCCGGCGATCCGGCAGCCACTGGCATCTATGCAGTGCCAATGATACAAACCATCCTCGCAAAATCCAACATCCCGGTTTTTGGGATTTGCTTGGGCCATCAAATGCTAGCCCTGGCGCTTGGTGCGAAAACCGTCAAAATGAATCATGGTCACCATGGCGCCAACCACCCTGTGAAAGATGTGGAAAGCAACAAGGTTGAAATAACCTCCATGAACCACGGTTTCACTGTAGACAGCCAGTCTTTGCCTGTGGGAGTGCTTGAGACCCATGTGTCCCTGTTTGACGGATCCAACTGTGGTATTCGTATGGCAGACCGCCCGGTCTTCTCGGTGCAATATCACCCAGAAGCCAGCCCAGGCCCACAGGATAGTTTTTACTTGTTTGAAAAATTTGCCGCCGAAATGCAAAAGTCTCTCGCCGCGTAAGACTTTAAGGCATCTTTAATAACTCCCCCCCAAACTTGGGCATTAAGGCCAAGGTTTGGGGGAAATTATCTTTAAAATTCAGGACATCAACGATGCCCAATCGGGATCGGTCGAACGGGATGTGGGCGGCTTTGGTCCTTCACCCCTGTTGAAATTTTTGATTGAAAATCGATATATTTCTGTCGCCGAAGTGCTGACTATATTGGACAGTGGCCAGCCCCATATCGCCAGCGAGCCGGGTATTTTAAGTGCGCGCGGGTTGATTGACCCAACCCAACTGGCTTAAGCCCAAGCTGATAGATTGGGCGACGGCTATATCGACCTCAAGGACTATCCCAGGAAATCAGAGCTGTTGCAGCAATTGGGCCCAGCGACTGCCCTGCGCATGGGTCTCCTGCCGTGGCATATCGGCAATGGGTTCACCGTCATCCAAAGACGCTACAAAGTCACCCTGCCCGTCTCAAGTAGTTTAGTCTGACAAGACCGCCCATGGGGTCTCTGAAGCGGATCCTATTTCCGATACTACCAAGACTGCTCGCCCGCATCATGCTTCAGACGGGTCACAAAGGCCTGGCTCAAATGTTGCTTAACCGCCTCATAGGCTAAAGCCCCATCCCGATCTGATATTGCTGTCACGATGGCTTGGTGCTCGTCCAATGCGACCGGGCCGCGCCCCTCCACCGCAAGGGATGTCGTCGCCAAGAGAGCCATCGAGCGGTAAACAAGATCCAGTTGCTGCACCAAAAAGCGATTATGGGAGGCCAAATGCAATTGTTTATGGAACCGTTTATTTGAACGCGCCAGTGCCGCGGCATCAGACACCCGCATGCGATCCGCATCGACCATCTGTTGCAATACATTGACCTCTTCCACAGAGGCATGTTGCGCCGCCAAACGTGCGGCCAGACCCTCAAGCTCTGTGCGCACCACATAGAGCTCTGCCATTTGATTGTGATCCAAAGATGCCACGATCAAGCTGCGCCCGTCACGGGTCAACAGGCTTTGAGTTTCCAACCGCTGAAGCGCCTCACGAATTGGGGTGCGCGATACGCCGAAGCGCTCCGCCAGCTCGCTTTCCACCAAGCGACTGCCGGGCTTATATATGCCAACGTCAATGGCCTCCAAGATGAGCCCATAGGCGTCTCGTTGCGTGGGCCGCGATGTAGCGAGTGTCGACATTATTGGCTCCTCAGTGACCAGTCCCAGAACTATGGTCTAGCAGCCCCCCCCAAGCAAGCGTTTCACCATTGATCCTGCTGCGCCATTTGGTACCACTGCCTTATGAACTTTAACACATTCAGCCATATCAACACTTGGATCTTTGATCTCGACAACACGCTCTATTCTCCTGAGGTACGGCTGTTTGATCAAATTGAGGAGAAAATGCGGATTTTTGTCGCTAATTTTCTGAGCGTTAGCCTTGAGGATGCAGACCTATTGCGTGCGCAATATTGGCACAGCCATGGCACAACCCTAGCTGGTATGATGGAAATGCACGCTATGCCACCGGATGTGTTCCTGAGCGATGTACATGACATAGATTTTTCGGTTCTTACTCACTCACGCCCCTTGGCCGAATTAATTGCTGCACTGCCCGGTCGCAAAATTGTTTATACCAATGGTACGGAACCCTATGCCCGGCGCGTTTTGGCCGCCCGTGGATTGGAACAAGAGTTTGAGTCTGTCTATGGCGTCGAGCACGCCAGCTACCGGCCAAAGCCCTATGCTGAAGCCTTTCACGAGGTCTTCGCCCGCGCGAATGTGACACCCCATAGCGCTGTGATGTTCGAGGATGATCCCCGCAATTTGGAAGTGCCCGCTGGATTGGGGATGAGAACCGTATTGATTTCTCCAGACCTGATCTTTCCAGATTATATCGACATGGCCCATTCTGATCTTGAAACGCTTTTGTCACACTTGGTCGCAGCTTGCTTTTCAGACCGGGTTGCCGGCTTAGATGACATTAAATGATAGAGCATAAAGATATCGTAATTTCAGGTGGTGGCATCGCCGGGTTGGTTGCTGCTGCAGCTTTTGGCGATGCAGGGTTCGACGTGCTCTGCGTCGATCCAACGCACCCCGTTACCAACCGTGACGCCGCTGGCGCAGATCTGCGCACCACCGCCTATTTGCAACCAGGACAAGCCTTCCTACAGGCGATTGGCGTTTGGCCTTTGGTCACAGATTGCAACGCACCGCTTCAAGTTATGCGGATTGTTGATGCGGCGAGCCCGGATTTGGTCTCAAAGGATTTTGACGCTACAGATATCTCGGATGCGCCGTTTGGCTGGAATGTTGGCAATTGGGATATGCGTGATGGGCTGTTGAGCCGGATTGCGTCGCTTCCCAATGTCGTCTTCGAGCCCGGCCTGTCCACGACCTCCACAAACACCCGTAGCACCGAAGCCCGTATCACGCTAAGCGATGGGCGGTTGATGTCTTGTAAGTTGTTGATTGCCGCCGATGGGCGCGACAGCGCAATTCGCAAAGCTGCCGGAATTGCCGCCAAACGCTCAGAGTTTGGCCAATTAGCCTTAAGCTTCGCTGTGACACATGCCATGGCCCATGATAATATCTCAACCGAGGTCCATAAAGGCGGCGGGCCCTTCACGCTTGTGCCCCTGCCAGACTTTGAGTGCAAACCCTCTTCGGCCGTAGTTTGGATGGATAAGATCTTGGACATTCAAGCGATGCAAGCCTTGTCTGTGGATGAGTTCAATGCCGAGATAACCGCGCGTTCAGCGGGCGTATTGGGGCCGCTCAGCCTAATCACAGCCCGAACGGCTTGGCCGATCATCAGCCAATTGGCCAGCAGCTTTTACAGTGAACGGACGGCCTTCATCGCTGAAGCTGCCCATGTGGTGCCCCCCATCGGGGCGCAGGGTTTAAACCTGAGCCTTGGCGATATCAAAGCCCTGTTGGAGCTGGCGAAAGCATCCCCTAGCAGCATCGGCGAACTTCCAATGTTGAAAAAATATCACCAGGCCCGCAGGCCCATTGCACAGTCACGAGTGATCGGCGTTGGCGCATTGAACCGCGCGTCTAAGGCTGAGGGGCCGGCGGCCACACGCGTGCGGGCTTTGGGGTTGGACGTAATCCACAGGATTGCTCCGCTTCGCCGTGCTTTGATGCATCTTGGACTGGGAACGCGTTAAGCGGCCAGAATTTGGTCCAAGGCGTTTTCCAATCGGGCCACGCTGGCATCCACATCATAGAGTTTGTCCAAGCCAAACAATCCCAGACGGAAACTGCTATAGGTCGGGCCTTCATCGCATTGCAGCGGCACGCCCGCTGCAATTTGCAGACCTAAGGCTGCGAAGGGCTTGCCCGTTTGCATTTCTGGGCTGGAAGCAAAGCTGACTACAACTCCCGGCGCGCCAAAACCATCGGCAGCCACTGACGCAAAGCCGCGCTCGGCCAAAGCCGCACGAACGCGATTGCCCTGCTCCCATTGCGCGGCTGCAAGTTTCTCAAACCCATAGGCTTTCGTTTCAATCATCGTATCGCGGAATGCAGTAAGTGCGTCAGTTGGCATCGTCGCATGATAGGCATGACCGCCGTTTTCATAGGCTTCCATGATGGACAACCACTTACCCAAATCCACAGAAAAACTGTTAGATTGGCTGGCTTTCACTGCCGCCATTCCGGCCTCAGACATCATTACCATGCCCGCAGAGGGCGAGGCGGACCAACCTTTTTGCGGCGCAGAGATCAGAAGATCAACGCCCGTGGCGCGCATATCAACCCAAGCACAGCCAGAGGCGATACAATCCAATACGAACAACCCGCCATAAGCGTGCACCGCATCTGTAACCGCTTTGATATAGGCATCGGGCAATATCATTCCAGAGGAGGTTTCCACATGCGGGGCAAAGACCACATCCGGTTGATCGGCAGAGATCTTGGCCACCACCTCTTCGATGGGGGCGGGGGCGAAGGACGCTTTCGCATCGTTGCCAGTGCGCCGAGCCTTCATCACTGTTTCGCTTGCAGGAATTCCGCCTGCCTCAAAAATCTGCGACCAACGGAAGGAAAACCATCCATTGCGCAGGACCATCACGCGCTTATCAACCGCAATCTGCCGTGCGACAGCTTCCATCGCGAAGGTGCCGCCGCCGGGGACCAAAGCCACCGCATCAGCGGCATAAACCTCTTTGAGAATCGACGAAATGTCGCGCATCACGCATTGGAATTTCGCGCTCATATGGTTCAGTGACCGGTCGGTAAAAACCACTGAATATTCTAATAGGCCATCGGGATCGACTGTGTTTAGCAAAGCGGGCATTTGGGAAACTCCTATATCATTAACCGCAACATAAATTCCTTCGTCCCGGTATGCACGGTCTATTTTCGCATGCCGAGCGGAGCATACCAGTTTTACAAAGGGCCGCTCAGGCGTTCCTCACTCAGTAGCACATTGGCCTCAACATCCCCAACGCCCGGCAATGCCATGATACGACGCCGCAAAACCCGCTCAAAATCAGAAATATCCCGCGCCACAACCCGCAGCCGGTAATCATAAAGGCCCAATACATGCTGCACCGTTTGCACTTCGGGGATGGCCGTCACCGCGCGTTCAAAGTCTTCCAAACTCACCCGCCCTTTGGTGGCCAGTTTTACTCCAAGAAAGACGGTGACCCCAAATCCAAGTGCCTCTGCATCCAAATCGATCCGCCGGCCCGCCAAGACACCCGCCTCTTGCAACCTCTTGATGCGCCGCCAAGTCGCGGGCTGGCTTAGGCCCAAGAACCGTCCCAAAGAACCCGCAGATTGAGTGGCATCTTGCGACAGAGCCCGCAACAGCGCAAAATCAAGATCATCCCAAGGCGTCATAACGGCAGGGCTTCCGCTGTTTTCAGCGTGGCCACATGCATCAGGGCTTCCAGTTCCAAGATATGGGGAAGGTTCAAAATTTCATTGCGATACAGCTTTTGGTAGTCAGCCATATCTTTGGCAATCACCGACAGGCGTACATCTACACGGCCCAAAAACGTTTGAATTGCGATCACCTGCCGGATTTCGCGCGCCGCTGTCAAAAATTCGTCAAAAGCTTTGGCATTGGTTTTATCCAGCGTGAATCGAAGGCTCACCTCTACCGCATAGCCCAAAACCGCCCAGTCAATCACGGCATATTGCCCGCGCAAAATGCCCTGCGCCTTCAATCGCTCCAAGCGACGCGCCACGGTGGCGGGTTGCGATTGGCAGCGCTCCGCCACCTCCGCCATGGGAGCCGCAGGGTCAGATTGGAGAAAGCGCAGAATGCGCCGATCAAGATCATCAAGCATGAATATATTATAATACAATCTATATTAGAATACAAATTTCTAATATCTTTCTAAATATAAGTAAATTTACTCTAATCTTATCTTATAAGGGCTGATAGAAACAGAGCAGGACAACAAACCATGAAAGGACGCCAAAATGCGCGTTTATTATGATCGCGATTGCGATGTAAATCTTATCAAAGACAAAAAAGTAGCGATCTTGGGCTACGGCAGCCAAGGCCACGCCCACGCATTGAACCTGCGTGACAGCGGCGCCAAAAATTTGGTTGTGGCTTTGCGCGAAGGCTCTGCCTCGATTGCAAAAGCTGAAGGCGAAGGCCTGAAGACTATGGGCATTGCAGAAGCTGCGGCTTGGGCAGACGTGATCATGTTTACAATGCCAGACGAATTGCAGGCTGAAACCTACAAAAAATACGTGCATGACAACATCCGTGAGGGTGCTGCAATCGCATTCGCACACGGCTTGAATGTTCACTTTGGCTTAATCGAGCCAAAAGCGGGTATCGACGTGATCATGATGGCGCCAAAAGGCCCAGGTCACACTGTGCGCGGCGAATACACCAAAGGCGGTGGCGTACCTTGCCTTGTTGCCGTAAACAACGACGCATCCGGAAAAGCGCTGGAAATCGGCCTGTCCTATTGCTCCGCCATCGGTGGTGGTCGTTCTGGCATCATCGAAACCAACTTCCGTGAAGAATGCGAAACTGACCTCTTTGGTGAGCAAGCGGTTCTCTGTGGCGGCTTGGTTGAGCTGATCCGAATGGGCTTTGAAACTCTGGTTGAAGCTGGCTACGCGCCAGAAATGGCCTATTTCGAATGTCTGCACGAAGTCAAATTGATCGTCGACCTGATCTATGAAGGCGGCATCGCCAACATGAACTACTCGATCTCAAACACTGCCGAATATGGTGAATATGTGTCTGGCCCACGGATCTTGCCTTACGATGAGACCAAAGCCAAAATGAAAGCGGTTCTGACCGACATCCAAAACGGCAAATTCGTGCGTGACTTCATGCTCGAAAATGCAGTGGGTCAACCCTCTTTCAAAGCCACACGTCGCATCAATGACGAGCACCAAATCGAAGCCACAGGCGAAAAACTACGCGGCATGATGCCTTGGATTTCCGCTGGGAAAATGGTTGATAAATCTAAAAACTAAGCTTGTGATGGGCTTTGGCTCATTCTAGGCAGACGGGCGCGGCTATAATGGCCGTGCCCTTTTCTATTTGCCCCACATGAAAGTACGCGCATGAAATCTCCTGGATTGATCAACTGGCTCCGCATTGCCTTCATCGCGCTAATTTGGGGCGGGGCGTTTATGGTTGTGCGGGTGGCGCTGCGTGATTTTGCGCCGCTGTCCCTAGCTGCGGGGCGGATCACCATTGGCGCATTGTCACTATATATGCTGATGCACTGGCGCGGGGTTGCACTCCCGTCGCTCACCGATGCTCGGCTTTGGCGATTTGTGATCTTGGTTGGCCTTCTGTCCAGCGCAATCCCCTTTGCCTTGCTCAGCTGGGGCCAACAGCATGTGCCTTCAGCTTTTGCCGGGATGACAATGGCGGCTTTGCCTATTTTTGTTTTGCCATTGGCCCATTTCTTGGTGCCCGGTGAACGGGTCTATATGCGCAAGATCATCGGATTTAGCGTTGGATTTCTCGGAGCTATTTTGCTGATCGGCACTAGTGGCTTGGGCCTTGCAGAAGGTTCGCTTGAGGCCACAGCCCGCTTTGCCTGTGTTGCGGCAGCCTTTTGCTATGCCTGCGGCTCTATCGCCACGCGCCAATGCCCACCGGTGAATGAGCTGGCCCTGTCCACCGCGTCGTTGATCGTGGCGGCTTTGATTTTGGTACCAATTGCCTTGGTGGTCGACGGCTGGCCTCCCATGCCAAGCACCACCGGTTTATTTGCCATACTCTACCTCGGACTGATCCCTACTGCGCTTGCCTTTACCATCAAAGTTGCAGTGATCCGCAGCGCCGGGCCCTCTTTTATGACCCTTACAAACTATCAAGTGCCCGTTTGGTCTGTCCTCTTTGGCAGCTTATTTTTAGGAGAAACTCTACCGGCCATCTTGTTTGTGGCACTGGCCTTGATCTTGCTAGGCGTGGCAATCATCCAAGAAGGAGTTCTCCGTTCAATTTTCAGCCGCGGACAGCCGCCCAAAGCTTAAGCGCTTGGACCGTTGGCAACACGTCGTGCACGCGGATGATTTGAGCGCCCTGCGCCACCGCAGCCAAGGCCACAGCCACAGATCCCGGCATGCGGTCTTCTGCCTGCTCAGCACCAGAAATTGTACCAATGAAGCGCTTGCGCGACGCGCCCAACAATATCGGGCAACCAAGCCCATGGAACAGAGCCAACCCACGCAACAATACCAAATTGTGTTCTAAGGTTTTACCAAAGCCAATCCCCGGATCCACAATAATTTTTTTGCGCGCAATCGCATGACCCAAAGCAAATTCAATCCGCGTGGCAAGGTAGTCATAGACATCCAGCAGCACATCTTCGTACGTTGTATGCTGCTGCATGGTCTTGGGATCACTCGGCGCATGCATCAAACAAATAGGCGCGCCCGAACGCGCGACCAGCCTGGCCATATCTTCGTCAAAGCTCAAAGCAGAAACGTCATTGATCCAATCAGCACCTGCCGCCACAGCAGCTTCGGCCACGCCAGCCTTTCTTGTGTCGATAGACAATGGCAGGGCAATCTCTTGCCGCAACCCGGTCACGGCAGGGACTGTGCGAGTAATTTCATCGGCCACATCCACATAATTTGCCCCAGGCCGCGTGCTTTCTCCGCCAATATCGATTATGTCGGCCCCGTCTTGTTGCATAGTTTGCGCATGGGCCATAGCAGCGGCAAGGCTGTCAAACTGACCACCGTCAGAGAAGCTATCCGGTGTTGCGTTGACAATACCCATGACCTGCGGGCGAGACATCCCATCTGTGCCCAAATCTGGCCGGGGGACTGTCAGGCGCAGCAAAGCTTCTTCAGGGATATCGACAGCCCTGCAAACACGAGGCTCTGTTCCCCGCTCCAAAATTTCGATCTGAGAAAAGCGGCACCAACCACCGGCCAGTAAAAACTGGCCCCGCTCTTCAATCAAAGGGCGGTAGTAGTGCGTCATAGTTGAGCCTGATCTACCTGCGCTTCTCGGGCAATGGCCAATTCACCCGTGGGTGCGGCACCAACAAATACGACCTGCACCGCCTGCATTTCTTTGGCGAACCATTCCACCAGAGCAGGCATATCTACCATATGTGTCGGCGGCCCATCGACCGCATCCAAAACAATCTTTGAAGGGGCCCAAACACTGATTTGGTCATGGCGCATGCCCCAATCCAGCTCAGTCTTGGTGCCAACAACCACACAACGGTTATCATGGCTGGCCAACACCCAAGCATTTTGTTCAATCGCCAGCAAATCAATCCGGCGTTGCACCATTTTATGTTGAAATACTTGCGGTGGAGCGGTTTGCGGCGTGTCGACACAGATGATCACCGGGCGGTCATTGGTCTCAGCGGCTGCAATCCAATCCGAAAGACTATCGCCAGATACCACAGAATTGGCCAGAAACAACACGATGGGGTGCGGTGTATCTTCCAATTTGCGCAGCCCAGCATCCAAAGCCCGTGTCCGTGCTCTGACAATCTCCACGCCCAGATTGCCCGGGCCACGGTCGATTTTTTCAATTCGCACAAAAACTCGTTGCGCCTGTGGAGCTAAAAGAATGCGATCTGCCACCCGTTCCGCCAAGGTTTCCAACAAATTAAGCCGTTCCTCGGACAGAGATGCCTCAATGGCTTCGGTGACGCGATCGTAGGACAAAATCCGATCAACATCGTCTTCAATTTCGTCGCTCAAGGGTTGGACTTCAACAACAACATCAAAGCGAATGCGCTGAGTCGTGCCGCGTTCGGCCTGAAATGCCCCGATTTCAACCGTAATAATGTGATCACGCACAGATATCCTGTCACATGGATCTATTGCTGTGGCCTCCGAGCGCGTCAAAGGATGCGCGAAAGCATGGTTGAGATCATCGATCATATCACTGCCCCCCGCCCTGCCATCACCAGAGTGAGCGCAGGCGCGAAATTACTTCTTAGCAACGCGTCTAACGGGTTTGTAGAATTTGTGCACGCCGATTGTAGCAGTATGCTCAAATCGGCGCGCCCAAGACGGGCGAACCGCTGTTGTGTGATAATAGGTGGCACCCTCGGTCAATCTCCGCGTGCCGCCATCCATCATCACCCGAGCAACCCGGCCCACCTGATCATAAGCCGCACCATTTGCGATATGCTCAAGCTTGCCGTCACAGGTATAGCTGAATTGGCAGGCATGCTTGCGGCCCGTGCCTTGATTCACCACCCTGCAGATGCTGTTGGGGAATTCAGGACTGGCCACACGGTTGAGAATCACCTCCGCCACGCCGAATTGACCTTTGACTAATTCTCCACGCGCCTCAAAATACAGAGCTTCAGCCAAACATTTCCATTGAAAGTTTGGCCGCTCTTCAGGACGCTTTGACGTAAGCAAAGCTATACGCTCTTTTGGACGCATCGAAAACAGTAAAGTATTTTTTTTCAATGTAATAGAGGTAAGAATTGGTGGTTGAGGCAATAGTCTTTTGGCAAAAGCATTCAGATAAAAGGGCAGGCTGAATTCCGAGGCCGCAACTGACTGCAGCGCAGCAAATTGCATCCAAATTCCTAAACATACAGTCACGAAAACGGTACGAACCGAACCGAACCCCATAGCCAACTTCTCCCAACAACTCGAGACCATATAGGAAAATATGCCGGTATCGTCCAGCGATTGGGACCAATGACCGCGTTTTGAGGTGAGCAGTGGCCTTTACGTCAAAGCTGAAGCTTGTCGGCAATCGCACATTGCGCGGCCGCGAGTCGGGCAACTGGCACCCGGAACGGCGAGCAAGACACATAGGTGAACCCACACTTTCGGATAAAGGCGATGGCTTCAGGATCACCACCATGCTCGCCGCAGATCGATAAAACCACGTCAGGGCGCACCGCCCGGCCACGTTCGGCCCCAAGCGTCAATAATTCACCAACGCCGTCGGTATCCAGCCGGTGGAAAGGATCTTCCTCGTAGACACCCTGCTGGACGTAAGACGACATGAACCGCCCCGCATCATCCCGCGACAGACCATAGGTCATTTGGGTGAGGTCATTTGTACCAAAGCTCAAAAACTGGGAATAGGCAGCGATTTCGCCAGCGCGCAGCGCGGCTCGTGGTGTTTCCACCATCACACCCAAAGAATATGTGAAGCTCTGACCACGTTCCACGCGCACCGCAGCTGCGGCAGCATCGATGCGGGCCTTCACCAACTCGACTTCCCGGCAAGCCGACACAAGCGGGATCATGATTTCGGGCGCAGCATCAACACCGCTGTCAATCGCGGCCTCAAATATAGCACGCGCTTGCATGTCGTAAATTTCGGGCACTGTAATACCAAGCCGCACACCGCGCAGGCCCAGCATTGGGTTATACTCGGACAGCTGCGCCACCCGTTCAGTCACCCGCGATAGCGGTAAATTTAGTGCCTCTGCCAAATCACGCAGCCCGCTGCGATCAGCTGGCAAAAACTCATGCAAAGGTGGATCCAAAAGTCGAATACATACCGGACGACCTTCCATGATTTGGAACAACTCGGTGAAATCGGCGCGCTGCATCGGCAACAATCGTTCAAGCGAAGCTGCACGGTCTTCTGAGTTTTCAGCGAAAATCATCTCACGCATGACCGTTAAGCGATCCGCTTCGAAGAACATATGCTCACTGCGACAAAGGCCGATACCGTCTGCTAGAAAGTTTTTGGCTGTCTGCGCATCACGGGGCGTATCCGCATTGGCACGAATACCAATGTCACGCAAATCATCAGCCCAGCTCAACAGGGTCGTCACTGTGCTATCCAAACCAGCTTCCACGGTCTCGACACGCCCCACCAAGATCTCCCCCAAGGTGCCATCCACAGTGATCACGTCACCACCGCGCAAAATCTGTTGGTTTCGGCCAATCACGATGTTCTTTTGCGCATCGATGCTCATATCTGAAGCGCCCACCACACAGGGCAAGCCCAGACCGCGGCCAATTACCGCCGCATGGCTGGTAACGCCACCGCGCTCCGTCAGAACCGCAACAGAAGAATGCATACCCCGGATGTCCTCTGGACCCGTTTCGCGCCGCACCAAAACAGCTGCCTCACCGCGCGCGGCACAGGCCTGCGCATCAGATGCGGTGAATACAATTTTTCCGGTCGCAGCACCCGGACTGGCCGCAATGCCCTTTGCTAAGACCGTACGGGCCGCATTGGGTGCAACTTGACGGTGCAACAGCTCAGACAAGGCCTTAGGATCGACCCGCATCAAGGCTTCTTCGCGCGGAATCACCCCATCATTGGCCAAATCAACCGCAATATGCACCGCAGCACTGGACGAACGCACAATCCGCACAGCATCCAAAATAATCAATTCACCACTCTCAAGGGTGAACTCAATCTGCATTTCCTCACGCAGCCTTTGCCGCGCCAAACCGGAATGAGCCAAAAGTTGAGCAAACACCTCAGGGCAGGACTCTTCCAATGACGGACCGCGCGGATCCTTGGTCAAATAAAGCGAACCCGCTTGCCGATCCAAGGCTTCGCGGCCCTGCGATTGGCGCAGATAACGACCATGAATTTCCGGAAGGCCGGTCTCAGAGGAGGCAAATTGAATCACGCCAGAGCCACACTCCCCATGGCCAACCCCAATTGCCATAGCCTGCACAACAAGCCCAAGCCCGGCGTCTGCAGGCGCGCCCTTAGCTTGACGCAGTAAACGCGCACTGGTGCCTTCCCAAGCGCGCGCCATAGAGCGCAACACATGGCGCAATTGCACATCCACAGCTTGCGGAAAAGGCTCATCGGCCTCTTCTGCATACGTGGCCAGAGCGGTTTTCACATCCCGCGCGGTGGGGGTTTCTGGGTCGTCAAATGCATCGGGGTCCAGCCGAGCCACATGAGTGGCATAGGCATTGATGAACCGCAGATAAAGCATAGCAGCAGGCGTCTCGCCCAACGTCTCAGTAAGGGAAGAAAATTTAGCGTCATTCATACCAATATTCAAAATGGCGCCAGGACCGCCCCAATCAGGACTGCCAGATGAGGGTCGCACAGACAGCAAGGGCGCCGCCTCAAAATGCGGCAACACGAGATCCAGATCAATAACATTGCCGGTCGCGATTTGATGTACCGCCGCAAATGACAAAGCAACCGTGGTGGGTACCGGCATGTCCAGCCGGATCAAACGCTGCGCACATTTCGCCCGTCCGCCATAGGTGGCAGCGGTCATTGGGGTGATCTTGGTGACCAACACAACGGGGGCGTATATCGGATCATTCTGCACTGCGGCATCCTTTTGTTCTGCTGCAGCATAGGCCCTTGTTCGTGTAGTGCAAGAGGCTGTTATCAGCCTTCTAATTTGGACAAATCCGCCACGGAGAGACAGGTAGTGCGAATACGGCTCAACAAGTTTAGGCGGTTTCGCCGAATCATGGCACTGTCAGCGTTAATTTTTACCGCATCAAAGAACACATCAATCGGGCCGCGCAATTGCGCCATAGCCGCCATGGCTGTCGAAAAATCCTCGACAGCCATGGCCGGTTTGATCTGAGCATCAGCAGCATCCAATGCTTCAAACAGCGCAATTTCCGCATCACTTTCGGCAAATTTTACATCGGCACCGTAGCTATATTCCACGCTATCTTTTTCTTCAGCTTGGCTGAGAATGTTATTGGCTCGCTTGAACCCTTGGATCAGGTTTTCACCATCATCCGTGGCCAGTGTCGCTTGCAAAGCCTGCGCCCGCTTGGCCAAAAGGGCGAGATTGTCATTTCCGGGCATGGAAATACAGGCATCAATCACGTCATGGCGAATGCCTTGATCTCGCAGGAAACCTTTAAGACGGTCTTGGAAGAATCCAAGTAAATCCGCAGAACCTGCCCCAGCGTCTGCAGGTGTCAGCAATGCAGACAACGGCAATGTTAGCTGGTTTTTCATGATCAACCGGATCACACCCAATGCGGCACGGCGCAGAGCAAAGGGATCTTTCGATCCTGTCGGTTTTTCGTTGATCGCCCAAAAACCTGTCAGAGTGTCCAACTTATCAGCCAAAGCCACCGCAACCGAGGTCGGAGCCGTTGGCACATCATCTGACGGGCCCAAGGGCGAATAATGCTCTTCACAAGCGGCGGCAATATCCACCCCCATGCCTGCTTCCAAGGCGTAGTACCGCCCCATCAAGCCTTGAAGTTCTGGAAATTCGTAAACCATCTCGGAACTGAGATCGGCCTTGGCAACCAATGCCGCTTGTTCAGCGACATCGGCATCCGCGCCCACCACAGGCGCCAACGCGCGCGCCATAGCGGCTATGCGCTTGATCCGAGCGGATTGGCTGCCAAGCTTATTGTGGAAGGTGACATTCTCTAAAGAGACCTGCCATTTGATCATGCCCGCTTTAGCTTCGCGCAGGTCATTTTCCCAAAAAAACTTGGCATCAGCCAAACGGGCCGCAAGTACCTTTTGATTGCCCTTCAGGATTGTAGCTCCCTGATCCGCAGTCTCGATATTGGCCACAGTCACAAAACGCTCAATACGCCCAGTTTTAGGATTGGAAACCGAAAAAAACTTTTGATGTTCCTTCATTGAGGTTTTCAACACCTCTGGCGGCAAATCCAGAAAATCATCATCTATCTGGCCCAAGAGAACCACCGGCCATTCCACAAGTCCCGACACTTCAACCAGCAGACCAGCATCTTCAACCACCGTCTGACCCAAGGCAAAAGCTTGATTGGTAGCCTCTTGCCAGATCGCAGCACTACGCTCATCGGCGCGCAAGACCACCTTGGCGCGTTTCAATTTGGTTTCGTAATCATCAAACCCAGTGACAGTGAATGCATCTGGTGCCATAAAGCGATGGCCCTTGGTGGTATGTCCAGCGGCAATGCCATCAAGCTCGAGTGGCACAATCTGAGTTTCCGCCTCATTGGACAAAAGACATAGGATTGACTGCAATGGACGCACCCAGCGCAGGCTGCCTGTGCCCCAGCGCATGGATTTCGGCCAAGGGAAATTTCGTATTGTCGCCTCAAGAACCTCAGCCACAATCTCTGCCGCAGGACGGCCGGGTTTGGTGATTTTGGCAAAATAGACCTGACCCTTTTTGTCGTCCCGGGTTTCGAGATCACCCAGGGTCAGACCCGCACCGCGCAGAAAGCCTTGGATAGCTTTCTCCGGCGCGCCAACTTTGGGGCCTTTACGCTCTTCTTGAACCGTTGGGCTGGAGTCCAAGAGACCTTCAACAGCCAAGGTCAACCGGCGCGGCGTGTGAAACGCGGCAGCACTGGCGTAGGTCAAACCCGCCTCAACCATACCATTGGTCATCAGCTTTTTGAGGTTTTCTGCCGCTGGCGCCTGAAGGCCTGCGGGAATTTCTTCCGAAAACAGTTCTATGAGAAGATCAGCCATTATTGATCCCTTTCCGGGCAATTGTCAGAGGCCTGCGAGCCATCATAAAGCTTGTCGCCACAGTCATTGATTTGATGCCAGACAAACCCGCGGCCATCATCGTAGATTGCCACGATGCGGTCGATGCCAAATTCATAATTCGCTTGGCCCATATAGGCCGTGGCCAAGCGTGCTTCCAAATCTTCGCCAATTTGATTTGCATCAAAACACTCAAACCAATCCGGCGCATTGCGTGGTTCAGATTTATCAAGAGTGGTGAAGGTCTCAGTCAAAAGCGCAGTGCTCAAAGTGGTCGTGAAGCAGGCACGGTAGCGGATCGGGCTGCTGTCGGCATCGATGCCTTCGAAGGTAGTCACCGGGATACGCTCTGGCTGGCCACTCTCAAGCGAAGTTAAAGACACGTCCCCCTGCGAGAATGTTTCATAATAGCCATACACCTGCGCATAATAGACACCGATCCCAAAGGCCGCTGTCACTGCCACAATACCACCGCTTACAAATTTACCACTTGCAGACATCAGACCACCCCTGCTGCTGCGGTTTGCACAAATGCATCCGCACATTTCGTTGCCAGCGTTCGGACACGGCCGATATAGGCCTGCCGCTCTGTCACCGAAATGACACCACGTGCATCCAGAAGATTGAACATATGGCTCGCCTTGATGCATTGATCATAGGCGGGATGCACCATGATGATGCGTTTGCCGGTTTTCGGATCTATATGGTCCTGGGCAAGAATATTTTGGCACTCTGCTTCCGCTTCTTCAAACTGGCGCAGCAACACATCCGTATTGGCCACATCGAAGTTCCAACGTGCGTATTCTTCCTCGGTTTGTTTAAAGATATCGCCATACGTGAGCGGAATCGGCGCAGATGGATCGTTGAATGGCATGTCCATCACGTGATCCACACCCAGCACATACATCGCCAAACGCTCAAGACCATAGGTCAGCTCGCCGGAAATCGGGTGGCAATCATGGCCACCAACCTGCTGAAAATAAGTGAACTGCGACACTTCCATGCCATCACACCAAACTTCCCAGCCCAAACCCCATGCCCCAAGCGTCGGGCTTTCCCAGTCATCTTCAACAAAGCGGATGTCATGGAAAGCCATATCGATGCCAATTGCCTTCAAGCTTCCCAGATACAGCTCCTGCAGATTGGGCGGGCTCGGTTTGATCAGAACCTGATATTGGTAATAATGCTGCAATCGGTTGGGATTCTCTCCATAGCGCCCATCAGTGGGGCGTCGTGACGGCTGCACATAGGCCGCAGCCCATGGCTTGGAACCCAAGGCCCGCAGCGTGGTGGCGGGATGAAATGTGCCGGCCCCCACTTCCATATCATAAGGCTGCAAAATCGCGCAGCCCTGTTCGGCCCAATAGGTCTGAAGGCGCAAAATAATCTCTTGGAATGATTTTGGAGTGTTCATGTGATCCTCGGCCGCTGGCATGGCGCCTGAATAGGCCGTGCATAGGCCAGCGTCAATCAAGCCACCGATGCTAAATCAGCGCAACCGTGGAAAGTTTTTGCGCACTGGCTTGATTTACCCGCCAATCACACAAATAACGGCACAAATATTTTTAAAGGCTACCCGATGAAAAAATCTGTGATCCACTGCGCTGTTGCGATTTTCCTATTTTGGACTCACGCCACTGTGGCGCAACTGGCGCAATCAGGAAGTGTATGGATACAAATCGAGGCCCAGCCCGAGCGTGCGGCCGCCTTACAAAGTATGGAACACTACAGTGCAGATTTTGACAATGTGCTCGGTTTCGACATCGGCGCGGGATGGTTCGGCGTGGCGCTCGGCCCCTATCAGGCGGATACAGCAGATGGGGTCTGGCAAGACTTGCGCCAGTCCGAAGTGATCCCCCGCAGCAGCTTTATCACCACAGGCACCTCCTATCGACGCCAAATCTACCCAACCCCTGCAACACTGGTAGACCCAGCCCCATCTGTGGGCGAACCCGCGCCATCTCCCGCAACACCCTCGCCAACAGTGCAAGCACCTGATGTGCCTGAGGTCCAAGACGCGGTCACCCCAAGCCTCAGCCCCGCCGAACAACGGGTACAGGCATTTGAGTCCGAGCAAGCCATGACACCGGCCGAAAAAAAATACCTCCAACGCGCCCTAGCATGGGCAGGCTTTTATGAGAGTGCGATTGATGGCCTCTATGGCCGCGGCACCCGAGGCGCTATGGCCACTTGGCAAATCTCCAACGGCTATGAGGATACCGGCGTTCTAACAGCGGCTCAACGTACTGAACTTATCACAGACTACCAAACCCTTCTGGCCGGTTTGGGCTTCACAAAAGTGACAGAGCCCCAAGCAGGCATTTCCATACAATTGCCCAGCGCCCTCCTCGGCGCCGCCCAATATGATGCCCCCTTTGTGCGGCTCCAAGCCGCCGAGGGTCGGATAGCTCAGGTTATTCTGATCAGCCAAACCGGCGACGACGCGCGTTTAAAGGCGCTCTATGATGTGCTGCAAACCCTGAGCATCCTCCCCAAGGATGGCCCCCGCGCGCTGAACGAGTCCAGCTTTACGATTGAAGGATCCAACACCGAACTGCACACCACGGGCTTTGCGCGACTGCGCGACGGCGAGATCAAAGGCGTGCTACTAGTCTGGCCCATGGGCGATGACGCCCGCCGCCAACGCGTCGAAGATGAGCTGTTCAACAGCTTCACGGTGCTACCCGGCGCACTACCGGATGCACTTATTTTTGCGTCCGGCCTTATGCCAACAAATCTGCTGGGGGGCTTAGCTCTCCGCAAGCCCACCTTCACCCAATCTGGGGTGTTCTTGAACGCAGAAGGCAACGTTTTGACCGCAGCACAAGATTTTGCAAGTTGCGACGTGATTGAACTGGGGGACGGCACCACATTGCGCGTCCTCGCGCAAAACGCAAAGCTGGCAATATTGAAGCCTGAGCAACAAGCGGCCCCCATGGCTGTGCCACAGTTTCAGACCAGCCCCCTGCGCGCGCCACAGCACATCTCTGTCGGTGGCTACTCCTATGGTGGCAAATTGGGCACCCCCACGCTGACCCTAGGTCTGCTGCAAGATCTAAAAAATCTGGAAGGTGAGAGCGATATCGCACGTCTGGAAATCGAAACCCTGCCCGGCGACATCGGCGGTCCCGTCTACAGCCCAACCGGCGCTGTCATTGGCATCTTGCTGCCCAAGTCCGAAGGCGGCGCGCGGCAATTGCCAAGCACAGTGAATTTTGCAGCCACATGGCGCTTGATCAAGCCGCTGCTGCTGAACTCAAATACTGCCGTTAAGTCCGCAGAGACATCCGCCATAATGGACACAATCGACCTATCAGCGATGGCGCAGACCACGGTCGCTTTGGTTAAATGCTGGGAATAAATTCCCCCGGGGGACAACCCAAAATTCTTCTGGCGGACAATACTCCCGCCGGAGCCATGGCCCCCCGCAGGAGGAGGCCACTTCAATGCGCGACTACTTAGACGCGATGCGCCCATCTAGGTAGGGCATAAGTATGCTCCTTGCTCGGCCATATACTCAGCCAAGACCACCTCAAGCCCAGGGCCATAATCATAGGCGTTCAGCCCTTCTCGGAACATCTTATAGCCATCGCCGCCTGTGCGGACATAGTTGTTGGTGACCACCATATAGATGGCGGCGGATCAATCGGAACAAAGCCCGCGCCCTCGGCCACCATAACTTCAACCACACGGCCCTCATTTGGGGCCACGCTCGGATCCCAAGTGAATTTCAAACCGGCAACCTGTGGAAACCGGCCTTTGACTTCTTCAACTTGACTCACACCATTTTCGAGCGCATCAATGACCCCCTGGCCAGAGATTTGAAATGTCGCCAAAGTGTTTTGAAATGGCAAAACAGTCAAAACTTCGCCCATGGTGACATCGCCCGCATCAATACTGGCACGAAGACCACCTGAGTTTGCAATGGCTATTTGCGCGCCTTGATCAGCCACACGATCGAGCATGGCATCGGCCACCAGATTGCCCATCTCACATTCCGCTACGCGGCAGACCTTGCTATCGCCCTGAATAACCGCCGAAGATTTGGCCACAACTTGAGTGCGAATTTCTTCCAGCGGTATAGCCGCCTGCGCGATCCGATCCTTTGTGCGCTGTCTTCAGACACTGTGCCATCTAAGCTCAAAGGCTCACCCACCGCCTGCACAATCTTGCCCGTATTATCAAAAGTGACATTCAGCTCACCCAAAAACTTGCCATAAGCGTATGCTTGTACAATCGCCGTATCGCCAACCATGGTTGGATATGCGCCTTCTGCGCGTTCATTGGTGTTGGAGAGCAAAGTATTGGAATGCCCACCAACGATCACATCAACACCCGTGGTATTGGCCGCAACCGCTTGGTCGACCATATAACCAGAATGCGACAAAACGATGATTTTATTCACGCCCATAGCAGTGAGCTTATTAACCTCGCCTTGAACCGCAGAAGAGGGATCAGAGAACACCACATTCGGCCCCGGGCTGGCCAGCTCATCGGTATCTTGCGGCGTGAGGCCAATCAGGCCAATCTTTTCACCGCCCTGCTCGATGACGACAGATTTCTGAATGACATCGCGCAGCAATGCCTCACCACTTATATCGGCATTTGACATCAAAATTGGGAAGTCTAGAGCATCCGCAAAGCCGCGCAGCACCTCTGGACCATCGTCAAACTCATGGTTGCCCACGGTCATGGCGGTATAGCCCATCTTATTCATCATCTCAGCGGCCAATTTACCCTTGTAATAGGTGTAAAATAAAGTGCCCTGAAATTGATCGCCGCCATCAACCAAGATCGAGTTATCAGACCTGGCACGCGCCTCATTGATCGCTGTGACCAAACGGGCAGAGCCACCAAAGCACTTGCCTTCCGCGTTGTCTTCCGCGCCGCAGCCGCTATCATATTTTGATACTGGCTCAAAGCGGGCATGAAAATCATTGGTGTGTAGGATGGTGAGTGAATAATCAGCGGCAGCAGCTCCGGCACTGATTGCCAGCACAGCCGCGCTGGTGAAGAGAGTTCTGAACATAGTGTTTCCCCAAAATGATTAGATGCCTCCACGATCCACATCTATTGAGTCGAGTCGAGTCAATTCCGGTGCGGCAGCCTCTCGAAGGGATCAAACGGCAGTTGACGAATTTACCGCCACACGGCACAGGTGGGACATGATGATTTATAAAATATTCCGCTCCAACGAATGGCAGGACCTTCAAGCACAGGGTGACACGGCCGGTGCCCCAATTGATTTAGCAGATGATTACATTCATTTCTCCACCGCCACACAGGCCCAGGAAACAGCTGACAAACACTTTGCACAAGTGGAAGGCCTCTACCTTGCCGCAGTGGACGGCGCGGCTTTGGGCGGCGATATCAAATGGGAAGTATCTCGAGGCGGGGCGGAGTTTCCACATCTCTATCGGCGCCTACAGCTTGACGACGTGGTTTGGTGCCTGCCCCTGCCGCTGATAGACGGTCGGCATAAGTTTCCGGATCAAATGACATGAGTGCACTAGAAGATATTGGCCTTAAATTTCTGCATCGTTTTGATCCAGAGCGCGCTCATGGCCTGTCTATCCAAGCCCTCAAGTGGGGCCTAGCGCCACTGCACGGTGGCCCTGTAACCAGCCCGCGCCTCACCACATCCATGGGCGGCATCGCCTTGGCCAATCCCGTTGGGCTAGCAGCTGGCTACGATAAAAATGCTCAGACCTTGGGGCCTTTGTCCAAAGCCGGTTTCGGCTTTTTGGAAGTGGGCGCCGCCACGCCACGGCCTCAAGTGGGCAATCCCAAGCCGCGATTGTTTCGGCTCACCCAAGATCATGCGGTGATCAATCGCTTTGGGTTCAACAACCAAGGCATCGACTCGATTGCTCGCCGCCTTGCCCAAACGGCGACCACCATTCCGCGCGGATTAAATCTGGGCGCCAATAAAGACAGTGCAGATCGCGCAGATGATTTTGGCCATGTCCTCAGCCTCGCGGCCCCATATATTGATTTCGCAACCGTAAACATTTCCTCACCCAATACCGAAAAGCTGCGGGATCTACAGGGCCGGGCCGCTTTGGAAGATCTTCTGGGACGCGTGAACACGGCCAATGCGCTGCTGGCACGACCTATTCCAATTTTCCTCAAAATCGCGCCCGATCTCACTGATGCTGAAATACAAGACATTGCCGATTTGGCCCTGGCTGCAGGACTGTCTGCGATCATCTGCACCAACACCACATTGGACCGCGACGGGCTGAACTCTTCTGACCGTGACCAAAAAGGCGGGCTCTCAGGCCGGCCCTTGTTTAAAAAATCAACGCGGGTTTTGGCCAAAATGCGCGCGGCAACAGCTGGCAAAATTGATCTTGTAGGTGTGGGCGGGATCGGTTCGGCTGAAGATGCCTATGCAAAAATTCAAGCCGGTGCCTGCGCGGTGCAGCTCTATTCTGCCATGGTTTATCAAGGCCTGTCATTGGTGCCAAAAATAGCTCGTGGCATGGATCAACTTTTGGCTACTGATGGGGTTGAACAACTGACACAGGCCATCGGCGTATCAACCGAAAACTGGCTATAGGGTCACTTAGGGGCATGCGGCTGCGCGCTCCAAGGCGGGGTATCTGAGGGCCAAGCTCATGCCCCGCAGGATGAAAAATCCATTCATCGCAAGCCAAAGCCCGTGATTCCCAAGGCCGGGCAACAATAAAGCCACCAGAACGCAATAGCCCAAGAATGACACAATCATCATATTGCGCATGTCGCGGGTGCGGGTGGCGCCGATGAACACCCCATCCAGCATCCAAGCAAGTGCGCCCAGAAGAGGCGCTAAGGCCATATGCGGCAAATACATGCGCGCGGCCTCTTGCACGCTGGCATCCTTGGCCATCACATCGATCACAACCGGGCCAAAAGCCCAAAACATTGCCGCCATGAAGACCGCTGAGCCAAAGGCCCAAATTGCAGTCACAGAGGCCCCACGCCGCAACTGCGCCACGGCCCGCGCGCCCATCGCTTGACCCACTAAGGACTCTGCCGCAAAAACAAACCCATCCATCGCATAGGAGGCCATATAGACAAATTGCAGTAAAACCTGATTGGCCGCGAGTGTCACGTCGCCCAAATCCGCACCAAAGAACAGAAAGCTGACAAACCCCGCTTGCAGCAAAACCGAACGGATCAGAATATCGAGATTGACCTGCGCCATGCGGATTAGTCGCAATCGGTCAAAAATTTGCTGCCACATAGGCCACGCCAGCCCGTTTAAGACTGAGCGACATAGATAGAGCCCCAGCACCAGCCCACTCCATTCTGCAATCAAAGTAGCAACAGCCACGCCTTCCACCCCGAGGCCCAGCCCCAAGACAAACCACAGATCAAGCAGTATGTTGGACAGGTTCATCAGCAATTGGATCATCAACACAGCCCCGGTGCGTTCCTGCGCTATCAGCCATCCGCTCAGGCCATAAATTGCAATGGCGGCAGGAGCCGACCATACTCGGATCGACATGTAATCCCGCGCCAAAGCCTCAACCTCAGCCGAGGCGGGCGACACCCAAAATGCACCCGCAAACATGGGGGCTTGAAACAGGATAAAACCAAGCCCGGCCAACACGCCAATGCCTGTTGCCCTAAAAAACAATGCGGTGACTTCGGGCTTATCTCCAGCTCCAAGGGCTTGGCTGGTCAAGCCCACGGTGCCCATGCGCAGAAAGCCAAAGATCCAGTACAATGCACCGAGAATAATCGCACCAATCCCCACCGCACCAATCGGAGCAGCCGCGCCCAACTGGCCGATAACACCGGTGTCAACGGCTCCTAAAATTGGCACGGTCGCATTGGAAATGACAATGGGAATGGCAATGGTCAGCACCCGTCGGTGCGTTATTCCAAAGGTATGATCAGCCATCGCGTTGTGGCATCAGGAAGTGGCCTGACGCTTCGGCAAACAGGCGGTCTCGGTTGTCCTGCCATGCCTCCACATGCACCGATGCATAGCGTCGCCCCGACCGGTTGACCCGCGCACGGGCGTAGGCATCGCGCGGCAAGCCGGGCCGCAGGTAGTCAACGGTAAAGTCAATGGTTTTCGGCAAAGCCAAAACACCGGTTTGCACCGCTTCTATGTCCAAGCTTTCGCCTTCAATCTCGCCCCAAAGCGATGTCCAAGCCAAGCCGATAATTGCGGTAACTTCCAAGAATGCTGCCGTGGCCCCACCGTGCAAGGCTGGTAAGGCCGGATTACCGATTAGGTCATCGTGAAATGCCATGGTTGCGGTCAATTGATCGCCATGGCGATCAAAGCTCACGCCCAAAAATTCGATATAGGGCACTTGATTAACAATCACCGACAGTGCGAGATCGCGGCGGCGTTTCACTTGGATAACAGGTTCAGGTCGTTTCATGCGCGCCCCTTTGCCACGGTAAATGCACCGGTTGCTGTGGCGACCGGGCGGTCTGTATCCGCATCACAGGCGGTGGCACGTACAAAGGCCACGGTGCGGGTGACATGGTAACATTCAGCGGTGGCTGTAATGGTTTGGCCAGGCGTCGCAGGCCGCATATAATCAATCCGAAGATCCAAAGTTGCGGTGCCCAGCCCCGCTAGCGGATGCGCCACAACCGCCGCCCCACCAGCCGTATCCATCAAGGCCGAAACAGCGCCACCATGAATCACCTTGGTCACAGGATCCCCAATAAGCAAAGTGTCATAGGGCATTGAAATAACAGCGCGGCCCTCGCCCAACTGTTCAACCTTCATTCCCAACCTGCGGGAATGGGGAATGGCATCAATAAACTGACGCGCGGCATTGATCTCTGATTGTGTCATGGTCTTGGTTATTAAGCCTACACAAAAGATTGCCAAGCAGTTTGTTTGCACTTGCGAATTATTCTCAATTGCAGTATCTCACGAAGAATGATTACGGAACCAAAACCGCAAACCTTTATTGCTGCAGATATGCTAGGCCCATTTCGGAGCCGGCGTTTGGTGGTTGTTTGTGTAATATTGGTTCTGGCGTTGGCTCCCGGACATTTGGGAAGCTTGACCCGCGGCCTGATGGTCGATGCCTATGTGCAGGTCTCCGCCTTTGTGGCCGCCACGCTTTTGCTCTTTTATGGCGCTGAACGGGTCTTTCGTTTCGACATTGGCTCCGCCTTGAAAAATACCCGTGGCCTTCAAGTGCCGTTGGCCGCTTTATTGGGCGCAACGCCTGGCTGTGGTGGCGCGGTGGTTGTTGTGGCCGCTTATTCGTCGGGCAATGTTAGATTTGGCGCAGTGGTGGCAACATTGACCGCCACCATGGGCGACGCCGCCTTCTTGTTAATCGCAACCCGGCCTGATGCGGCGCTTGTGGTTGTGCCGCTCTCTTTAACCGTTGGTGTTATTGCAGGCTGGCTAGTCGATCGCTTCAACCGCATTGATCTTACGCCTGACACATCCAGACATTGTGAAATTGCGCCGGTGATTGGCCCAACCCGCTGGCAGGACTATGCCTATGTGTTCATCGCGGCGCCTGGACTGGCCATTGGGATCACTCAAATCACAGGGACCGATATATTTGCTATTTATAGCACAAATTTGATTTTTGCAGTGGCTTTGGCTGGAAGCTTTCTTGGTCTCTATATTTGGTCAACCTCCCCTCTCAAAGCGATGACCAATATTGCCGACCATCCGCTGATACGCATGGCGGAGGAAACCTCTTTCATCTCCGTTTGGGTTATTGGAGCCTATTTGGCCTATGCTTACGCCGAAGCGTTCATTGGTTTAGACCTGAAAACTGCCTTTGGGTCGGTCGGTCCATTGTTGCCGCTGATTGGTGTGTTGGTAGGTTTTATCCCCGGCTGTGGTCCACAGGTTTTGGTCGCAACTCTCTACGTAAACGGCGTTGTTCCCTTCGCCGCTTTAATTGGCAATGCAATCTCTAATGATGGGGATGCGTTATTTCCAGCCATTGCTCTTAACCCGCGCGCCGCCATTGTGGCCACCATCTATTCCGCAATCCCAGCCCTGGTGGTGGGATACGGCTTTTATATCCTAGCCCCCGGATTCATGAACTGAACACTTGACCCGACAGTGCAGTAGAATAAAGTTTGTGCGGGGGAATATATGACAAAAAACAATCTATCATTCAAAGAGATGTGCACTCAATTCGATGTAACGCCCAGAACATTGCGATATTACGAGTATATTGAGCTGTTAAAGCCTGAAAGAGCCGGACGCGCGCGGTTCTACGGCGCGCGCGAAATCGCCCGCATGACTTTGATCATGCGCGGCCGGCGGTTTGGATTTAGTCTCGAAGAATTGCGCCAGTGGCTCCATATTTATGACAAAGACGGCAGCACAGCGCAAATGAAGGCATGGATTCCGATTGCACAGAGCAAGCTCGAGTTATTGCTGCAGCAACAAACAGAACTCGCGAAAACCGTTAGAGAGTTGTCAGATATGATCGAATTAGTTTCGTCCGAACTGCCGTAGCCCCAAATCTGGCTACACCCGCAAGGTTACCAGCCCAAGTCCTATCACCCACTTTAAGTTCATCAATAATTTTCGCAAAATCTGCTATTATTTTGCATATTTTGCCGAATTACTTTACGTGAGGTTATACTTACGTCAACGTAAGGCGACGTGTAAAAGGGCCTCAGATAGTGTTCAAGGTCCAGCTCAGAGGATCAAAGAGATGGCTGAAGACATAAAATCAATTCGCGAAATGTGTGAGCTATTTGGCGTAACGCCCCGCACTTTGCGCTTTTACGAATCCAAAGAGCTATTGTTTCCATTGCGAAACGGCACCCGGCGCTCATTCACACGCAGAGATTGTGCGCGGTTGAAATTGATTTTGCGGGGCAAACGTTTTGGGTTCAGCCTCGAGGAGATTCGCCAGCTCCTTAATATGTATGACATCGGAGACGCACAGGCCACCCAAATCCAAGAAACCTACCGCATAGCGCAAGCGCGGCTGGCAGATATGGAGCGCAAGCGCGTAGAACTTGATGAAGCCATTGACGAATTGAAAGGACAACTGGTTTGGGGACAAAGCCTATTGGAAAAGAGGGTTCAAGAGACTGTGAGGACACAAATGTAAGGACCAGAGAATGCCGAGCTATAGCGCGCCCATAAAAGACCAACAGTTTATCTTGCATGATGTATTGCGGCTACAAGAGTGTGATATACCGGGGCATTCAGATCTGGATCCTGATTTCACCGCAGCTATTCTTGGTGAACCAGGCAAACTGACCGGCAAGGTCATGGCACCGTTGAATATTGTGGGCGACCAGGAAGGGTGCTAGCTGGCAAAAGCCGCGCTAGACGCGATGAACAGCGGCACGACGGACACCCCATTTATCAAGCCAAACTCGCAATGGGTCACTACTATATAGCCCGCCAATTGCCAGCCACAGCCCTGCATCAGTCGCGGATAACATCGGGTGCGTAAACGGTAATATCACTTGACGCTGCGGCCTTTTCTATCTGACACTTTCGACAAACACGCAGAGCAGAAAACCAAATCGGAGATGAATATGACTGTGAAACTACATTGCTTTGGAGAAAGCGGAAATGCCTATAAGGCGGCGCTGACTCTTGAGCTGGCGGGCATGGATTGGGAACCGGTTTATGTGGATTTTTTTGGCGGGGCCTCACGCAGTGATGAATATCGTGACTTAAACGTCATGGCCGAAGCGCCCGTGCTGGTGGACGGTGATTTCACCCTGTCGCAATCTGGAGCCATTCAGCAATGGGTCGTTGACCAAACCGGACAGCTGGGGGGCGCAGCTGAGGACAAATATGAAGTGCTGCGCTGGCTTCTGTTCGACAATCACAAAATGTCGTCCCAAGCAGGCGTAACCCGCTTTTTGATGAACTTTCTACCTGTGAATAAACGCCCACAGGAGGCGATCAAATTCATGCAAGGCCGGGTGATGGGCGCGCTTAAGACGCTGGAAACACATTTTGCGGGGCGTACTTGGATTGTAGGCGATACAATGACCATCGCTGACATCGCCAATTGCGGCTATCTGTTTTATCCTGAGCCTTATGGCTTTGTCCGCGCAGATTGGCCAAATATTGATGCTTGGCTGGGTCGAATTGAAGCCACGCCCGGCTGGAAACATCCCTATGATTTAATGCCCGGCAACCCCTCAGACCGAGCATAAAGGAACCAACCATGACCGATGCATATATTTACGATTCCGTAAGAACCCCCCGCGGAAAAGGCCGTCCCGAAGGCAGCCTGCATGAGGTAACAGCGGTCCGCTTGTCTGCCGGCGTGCTCAATGCCTTGCAGCAGCGCAACGGGTTGGATGGGCATGCAGTGGAAGATGTTATTTGGGGCAATACCACTCAAGTGATGGAGCAAGGTGGATGCCTCGCCCGTACTGCGGTGCTTGCCTCTGGTCTCGATGAAAGCATCCCCGGTCTGTCGATCAATCGGTTTTGCGCAAGCGGCATGGAGGCTGTTAATCTCGCCGCCAACCAAATTCAAGGGGGTGCCGGCGAGGCCTATATTGCCGGCGGGGTTGAGATGATGAGCCGCGTGCCAATGGGCAGCGATGGGGCCGCCATTGCCGTTGACCCTTCAATTGCCATGGAACATTATTTTGTGCCGCAAGGCATCTCTGCCGATATTATTGCGACCCAATATGGGTTCTCGCGCGAAGATGCAGATCTCTTGGCTGTCGAAAGCCAAAAGCGCGCCGCTGCCGCGTGGGTTGACCATCGCTTTGATGGCTCCGTGATTGCAGTGAATGATCTTAATGGTTTGCCTATTTTAGCACGGGACGAATATCTGCGCCCCGGAACCGATATGCAATCTTTGGGCGGGCTGCAGCCAGCCTTCAAAGACATGGGCGAGTCCATGCCCGGCTTTGATAAGATTGCCTTGATGAAATACCCACATCTGGAACGTATCAACCATATCCACCATGCGGGCAACTCTTCCGGCATCGTAGATGGTGCTGCGGGCATTTTGATTGGGTCAAAAGCCTACGGCGAAGCCCATGGCTTGAAACCCCGCGCCCTCATCCGTGCCACCGCCAAAATTGGCACCGACCCCACCATCATGCTTACCGGCCCTGTACCTGTGACCGAAAAAATCTTGGCGGACAGTGGTATGTCCATTTTTGACATCGACTTGTTTGAGGTGAATGAGGCTTTTGCTGCGGTTGTTCTACGCTTCATGCAGGCCTTCAATGTTGATGACAGCCGAGTCAATGTGAACGGCGGATCCATCGCTATGGGCCACCCTTTGGGGGCCACAGGTGCCATCATCATCGGCACCTTGCTCGACGAGTTGGAGCGCAGCGGCAAAGGCACAGGACTGGCCACGCTTTGCGTCGCCTCAGGCATGGGTGCAGCCACTATTATTGAACGTATTTAAGAAATCGAGTTTAAGGAAGATCCTGTGAGCGAGACCAAATTTCAAGCTTTTCTAGACCGGATATCAGATTATTGGACCGACCGAAACTTTGAGACTTGGGCTGATCATGTCTCGCTTCCTTTCAGCACGATTACCCTCACTGGCCATCTGAACAACAAGGGTCTTGTCAGCCTGCGTGAGGATTGGGATCTCTACTGTCAAACTCCGGATGTTTTGAAAATCGCCCAAATCATCCGAAAAGCGATTGTGATTGAAGCTAATGAAGAAGACACCCTGATCGGCACTTATCAAACTCTAATGCATACCAAAGGACGCCGCATGGTGGGCCTTACACCTCTCCTGCCATGTTGGTCCATGACGGCCCGCACAGGCAGATCAACTCCATAATGAACGCCTTGAGCCACCGCGATTGGGCGGGGCCTGGCGAGATCTAGTTTAAAGGGAACCACATGTCCGATTTCACCAAAACGCTAGATGCAGACGGCGTGGCCACTCTCTCATGGGATTGTGCAGACCGACCAATGAATGTGATGAGCGAACAGGGCTTCGTAGATCTAAATGCCATGGTCGATAACTGTATTGCAGATGCGGCCATCATAGGCGTGATAATCACATCAGCTAAGACCGATTTTGCCGCGGGCATGGATTTGGCTGTGATTGCCAAAGCCAAAGAGATAAAGCCGGATAATCCGGCTCAGGGCTGCTTCGATATGGTCATGCAAGTTCATCACATCCTGCGCAAAATCGAATTGGCAGGCATGGATTTCAAAACCAAAAAAGGCGGCAAGCCCTTTGTTGCGGTGCTGCCAGGCACAGCGCTGGGGATTGGTTTGGAAATTCCTTTAGCCTGTCACCACATCATCGCCACAGATAATCCAAAGGCCAAAATTGGCCTGCCAGAGATCAAGGTTGGCATTTTCCCCGGCGCAGGAGGAACCACACGCTTGGTGCGTAAAATGGGTGCCATGGCAGCGAGCCCGTTTTTGCTTCAGGGCAAACTGAGCACCCCGTCTCAAGCTTTGTCCACAGGCATCATCGACGCGGTCAGCGACACGGCCCTGCAGGACGCCAAAGACTGGATCATGACGGCTAAGGACGCCGATTTGGTCAAGCCTTGGGATGCGAAGGGCTACAAAATGCCCGGTGGCGCACCCTATCATCCAGCAGGTTTCATGACTTTTGTCAGCGCATCCGCCATGGTCAACGGTCAAACCATGGGGGTCTACCCTGCCGCCAAAGCCCTGTTGAGCGCGATCTATGAAGGCACCTTGGTGCCTTTTGATACGGCGCTTAAAATTGAGGCTCGGCACTTTACTTCAGTTTTGCTAAATCCGTCCTCTTCCAACATGATCCGCAGCCTGTTCATCAACAAAGGTGCCCTTGAAAAGGGCGCTGTTCGGCCTGCGGACGTGCCTAATCAATCGGTACTAAAACTGGGGATTATGGGAGCCGGGATGATGGGGGCAGGCATTGCCTTAGTTTCCGCTCAAGCTGGAATTAATGTTGTGCTGATAGATCAAGCTCAAGAAAGCGCCGATAAGGGCAAAGCCTATGTGGCCGCCTATTGTGACAAAGGGATTGCCCGCAAAAAGAGCACGGCAGAACAAAAAGAGCTGCTGCTGGCTCAGATCAATTCCACAACAGATTATCAAGCTTTGGCTGATTGTGATCTGATCATCGAGGCTGTGTTCGAAGATCCAAGCGTTAAGGCCGAGGTCACCCGCAACGTTGAGGCGGTGATCCGCGAAGATTGTATCTTTGCCACCAACACATCTACGCTTCCAATCTCAGCCTTGGCTGAGGCCAGCTCACGCCCAGAACAATTTATCGGCATTCACTTTTTTAGTCCAGTTGAGAAAATGCTTTTGGTGGAGATCATCAAAGGCAAGGACACCGGTGACAGAGCGGTGGCCAAGGCTTTGGACTACGTGCGCCAAATCCGCAAAACTCCCATTGTTGTGAATGATGCCCGTTTCTTTTTCGCCAACCGCTGCATCATCCCCTATATCAACGAGGGCATCCGCATGGTGAAAGAGGGCATTGAGCCCGCATTGATCGAAAATGCAGCCAAATTAATGGGCATGCCTTTGGGCCCCCTTCAGCTGAACGATGAGACCTCAATTGATCTTGGCGTGAAAATAGCCAAGGCAACCAAAGCGGCCATGGGTGCAGAATACGACAATGATCAAGCCGATGAGGTTTTGTTTTGGCTGTTTGATCAAGGCCGTTTGGGTCGTAAATCTGCAGCAGGTTTTTATGAATATGATGCGTGGGGCAAGCGGGTTGGCATCTGGCAAGGCCTGCGGGACCAATATACCAAAGAGGGTGCAGATCTCGACCTGCTCGACGTTCAGCACAGACTTATGTTCGCTCAAACCCTTGAGGCTGTGCGCGCCTTGCAAGAGGGTGTGCTAATGGATGTGCGCGAGGGAGATGTGGGCGCTATTTTGGGCTGGGGTTTTGCACCTTGGTCTGGTGGGCCATTGTCTTGGTTTGACATGTTGGGCGCGGGATATGCCGCAGCACGCTGTGATGAATTGGAATCAGCCTATGGCCCAAGGTTTGCAGCACCCGACTTGCTGCGCGAAATGGCAGAAGAAGGCGATGCTTTTTACGACCGCTTCGTCGCCTGAAAACTCAAATGATGCGCGGCCCAAACGGTGGTGCATCACTCATCTGCTTTAGAGCGGAGTGAGATAACAATTCCGGTGATGATGATCAGCCCAATACCTAAAAATCCCAAAAGCCGTACTTTATCACCAAATAGCACCCAAGCCGTGATGCTGGCAAAAATTAGCATGGAATATTCAAAGATCGACACATAGGTCACTTCGCCAATCAGATAGGCCTTCATGATAAAACCAATCCCCACCAGCGAGAACACCGCTTGCGCCCAGATCCACCCCCAAACGCCAGCAGATGGCCAAACCCATCCACGGGAGAGAAAACTGGTTGGGTCACCGGGATTGAAATAGAGATAGACCGCCCCCAAGCCGCCAAAGATCAGCATTAAGAACATGTAAGACCATAGCAAAGCGACAGCGCTTTCCCCCTCACACCATTTGCGGGTGGCAACATTACCAAAGGCATACATCAATCCTGCTGACACCGGGATCAGATTGGCCCAGCTCAATCCTCCAACATCGGGCTTCAACACCAAGATCGTACCGATAAAACCAATGAATGCGGTCGCAAGTCGAATAGGGCCGATTGCGCAGCGCGACCAGACGGCATCAATGAAAATCACCAACACCGGCGCTGTAAACAATCCAGCAGCCACAGCTGCGATTGGGAAAAAGCCCAAACAACCAAAATAAACGAACATCGCACCCGTCAAAAACATATTGCGACCCAACACCGGCCAGAGCCGCCTCGGTTTCAAATTCCATCCCGCCAACAAACCAAAAATCACAACTACAGGCACCGCAATCAAGCTGCGCAAAAAGTGAAATTGCCAAAGGCTAATTTCAACCGAGATGAATTTTACAAAATTGTCGATGATCCCCAAGATGGCCATACCGGTCACCATGAAAAAAATTGACGCAACAGTATTTGATTTTTGCTCCATTAGTTATGCATGACCTCTTGAAATCATTCCATCAAGCGCGATAGTGCCCAATAAAAGGGAGGATTGCGACATGGGATGGATGGCTGACGAAACAGGTTTGGATAAATGCCAAGCCAATTACGTACCTTTGACGCCGTTATCACATTTACAGCGGGCAGCCACTGTCTTTGCCGACCATACCGCTGTGGTCTATCGATCGCATCGTTCGACCTACCATCAATACCATGCGCGGGTCAGCCAATTGGCCAGCGCCCTTGCGAGCATTGGCGTGCTGCCTGGCGATGTGGTCGCAACCCTGCTCCCCAATATCACCGCGCAGATTGAAGCCAGCTTCGGAGTGCCCGCTTGCGGCGCCGTGCTCAACACGATAAACACGCGCCTAGATGTGGGCACGCTGACCTATATTTTCAAGCACGGCGAGGCCAAGGTTGTTATGGTCGACAGCCAATTCCTAGTGCCCGTCGAAGCAGCAATTGCAGCGCTGGAAGGCCCCACCCCCCAGATCATCGAAGTAGCCGATGCTGAGGCAGGTTATACCGCCAGTGGCCGCCACCTTGAGTATGAACAATTTATTGCCAAGGGGGATGCCGGTTACACTTGGATCATGCCCAGTGATGAGTGGGAAAGTCTTGCGCTCAACTATACATCTGGCACCACGGGCCGGCCCAAAGGTGTGGTCTACCATCACCGAGGCGCCTACCTGATGACCATGGGCACACCGGTCAGCTGGCGGATGACCCTAAACCCTGTGTTCATGGCCATTGTGCCATTGTTCCATTGTAACGGCTGGAACCACACTTGGATGATGCCGCTCTTGGGCGGGACTGTTGTGGGCTGTCGAGATATCTCAGCCAAGGCAATCTATGACGGAATCGCAGATGAAGGCGTGTCTCATTTCGGAGGCGCTCCGATTGTGCTCAATATGATCGTTAACGCCGCTGCAGAGGACCGCAGAGATTTTGATCACACAGTTGAACTGTTCACCGCAGGCGCCCCACCCGCACCGGCCACTTTGGCGGGCATAGGAAAACTGGGCTTCAACGTCACTCAGGTTTATGGGCTGACCGAAACCTATGGCCATGTGGTCGAATGCCTTTGGGATAGCGCTTGGGACTGCCTGCCCGAGGACGAACAATCTGCCCTCAAAGCTCGCCAAGGCGTCGCCATGCCGATGATGGATCTCACAACGGTTGTCGACAGCGCCGGCATGCAAACCCCAATGGATGGTACCACGCAGGGCGAGATCGTGATGCGCGGGAATTCGGTAATGAAGGGCTATTACAAAAACCCTGAAGCCACCGCAAAATCTTTCTTGGGTGGCTTTTTCCACTCCGAAGATATAGCTGTGCAGCATGCTGATGGTATGATGCAAATCGCAGATCGGATGAAAGATATCATCATCTCCGGTGGCGAGAATATTTCAAGCATTGAGGTCGAAGGCGCGATTATGGCCCATCCCGCCGTAAGCCTCTGTGCGGTTGTGGCAAAAGCAGATGACAAATGGGGCGAAGTGCCCTGTGCCTTTGTGGAGCTATTGCCCGGGAAATTCGCCACCGAGGACGACGTGATCGCCTTTGTGCGCAGCAAATTAGCAAGTTTCAAAACCCCCAAGCGTGTAGTGTTTCAAGAATTGCCAAAAACCTCAACAGGCAAAATTCAGAAATTTGAACTCCGGGTGATCGCCAAAACCGCCTAGGCGCAAAGATGCTTTAAATTGGCGTCAGACCGGAAGCCATTGCGCCACGATAGGGTTCGTCCTATCGTGGCGCAAAAGAGGCAGAGCGGGCCCAAATGACAGCACTTAAAGGATATGATCGGCTGGAATGTACCGGCCTGTGGCGCAGCGGACCTGCGGCCCAGAGGCGTGAGGTGGTTATATCCTTCGGCGAAGCCACCATAGTATTGACCGACATGCAAAATAGAGCACTGGCCCATTGGTCCCTTGCCGCTGTCGATGTGCAAAAACATGCTGGCGATAAAGCCACATTGCGCCCCGGCGCAGACTCTGAGGAAAGCTTAGAGATTGCAGATCGCGCGATGCTCGAGGCCTTGCTCAAAGTTCAAAAAGCCATCGACCGAAGCCGCCCGCACCCCGGCAGATTGCGATTGATTTTAGCTGTCTCATCAGTGATGATTACGAGCGTGGTATCTGTGCTCTGGGGGCCGCAAGCGGTTATCAGCTATGCCAGCAAAGTCCTCCCCGAGGTCAAACGGATACAGCTCGGAGATGCCTTGGCCCTTCGTATCGGACAATTGGCCGGACCCTATTGCTCCAGCCCGGAAGGCAGCCGCACTGCGGAAAAATTGGTCGCGCGCTTGAACACTCCCGCCCGCCTCAGCCTATCGGTCCTCCCTGGCCAGCGCAGCCGCCCCATCGCCTTGCCCGGCGGTAAGGTGGTGTTGTTTGAAAACATGGTGACCGCCTATGATGATCCGGCCGTCACCGCGGGACACGTGTTATTTGCACTCGCCGCCAGTCAGAACAACGATCCGGTACGCCTCTATCTTGAACAGGCTGGACCTTTGATTTCCCTAGGCCTGATTGCCTCCAATGATTTGAGCGAAGCGCAAATTGATCAATTGGCGAAAATTGCCTTGTCACAGCCCGCAATACCAGCACCACGCACCGCTCTGTTGAACCTATTCGCAAAAGCGGAGATCAGCGTCAGCCCCTTCGCCCGGACACTTTCTGGCGCAGAGGCCCAAGACTTGACCGCCCAAGACCCCTTCCCCACCGGATCCCCCTACCCCGTTCTGGCCGATGGCGCTTGGCTCGGCTTACAGGCAATTTGTTCGGATATGTGAGGCACATCCCTATTTTACCAGATCGCGATACTTGCTTTAACAATCTAGCCTGATATTATTAATGGCTTTAATATTACTGATAAGTAATAATATTATTTAATTTTACTTAAAAAATATTAGGGGCCGACCCAGATAACTACTTCAAGTGACGCTTAACCCATTGCGTTAGCAGTAATAACTGTCTTGAAGGGTCACTGTTGTTAAAACGCCACTCACATTCCTTAAATATAGACTAAATTGAGCCTTAGGAACACCATTGAATTTGCTCATATGCCGCTTGGTTTGGTTCCAGAAATTCTCGATACCATTGATATGGTTGTGGCGGTCGGCAAATAACTTAGAATGGTTGATGCGGAAGTGGTGGAAATCCGACACATCCAGCACGTTGTAGCCTCTCCAGCAGTCTGAATATACGGATGCTATCCGGCACAACCTTGCGCTTGATGATCGGGATCAGAGTGGCTCCTGAAGCATTTGGGATAATCTTGGTGTAAACTTTTCCACCCCTTTTAATAAGCCAAATACAGGGGTTTTACCCGCAGCACCGCGCCCACGTTTTCCTTTCCGTCTGCCACCAAAGTAGCTTTCATCAACTTCAATTTCTCCGTCGAACATAGCTTCGCTTTCAGCTTCCAGTTCTCAAAGCGATAATTTCGCGCAGCCGGAGAAAATAAAAGGCTGCTGTCTTGCGGTTCACACCGCAAAGGCTGGCCGTAATTCGCGCTGTCGATCCCAAAACAAAATGCTCCATGAGGCGATCTTGTTTGTAGGGACTTAGACGACTTTTTCTCATGCTTCCCATCATAACCTCTTCTTAGGTTATCTGGGTCAGCCCCAAATATTTAAATGAGGAATAAAATAGGCATCAGCATCGCAATTCAGTTGGCGCGCATCGCACCACTACTCAAAAACTGCAAATCAGGAACCATGCTTAACCAGCAGGGCATGCATTTAAGACCACTTGGATGTAAACCCCGTCTGGTCAAAGAGCTCACAAATTTGGGAATAACCGCCACTGAACAGAAGTTATTTCAGCAGGTTGGCTTTGATCAGCCCTGTGGATCGCAAAACCATCTTCCAACACATGCAAAACTAACCCAAAATCACTTCGTCCCAAACATCCGGTCTCCTGCGTCGCCTAGGCCGGGGAGGATGTAGCCTATATCGCTTAATCGTTCATCCACGGCGGCAGTGACAATATCGACATCGGGGTGTGCTGCTTGCATTGTGGCAATGCCCTCGGGGGCCGCAAGCAGGCATAGGAATTTAATATTGCGCGCGCCCGCTTGTTTCAACAGATCAATGGCCGCCACGCTTGAATTACCAGTGGCCAACATAGGATCCACTGCAATCACAACCCGGTTTTCCAGATCATCTGGCACTTTGAAGTAATATTGCACGGGCTTGAGGGTTTCTTCGTCGCGGTAGAGGCCGACAAAACCCACACGCGCTGAAGGGATCAACTCAAGCACACCATCTAAAAGCCCATTTCCAGCCCGTAGTATCGACACCAAAGCCAGTTTTTTACCAGCCAAAACAGGTGCTTGCATTTTGGTCATCGGAGTTTCAATTTCGCAATGCTCAATCGGCAGATCCCGGGTCACCTCATAAGCAATCAAATGGCTGATCTCGCGCAGCAACTGGCGAAATTGATTGGTAGGCGTGGCCTTATCCCGCATTAGGGTCAACTTATGCTGCACAAGGGGGTGATCAACAACGGTAAGGGTCATGACATATCCAATCTTTTAGCGATCAGCTTTTTGGTGGCAGAATCGCAAAACGCAGCCTCCAAAGCTGTTTGGTTCAACTGTTTGAAATCATCCACGCCCCAACCGAATATCTGTTCCAATTGTTCAAATTCTCGAGTCATCGTGGTGTGGAAAAATGGGGGATCATCTGTGCTAACGGTAACCTTAACCCCGGCCTCTCGCAGCTTTGCAATCGGATGTTCTGCCAAGCTTGGGTAGACGCCCAGCGCCACGTTAGAGCCGGGGTTCACCTCTAGAACAATGCCGGTTTCGGCCAGGTAATCCACCAGCTTAGGATCATTAATTGCATGCACACCATGGCCAATACGCTCAACTTTAAGATCGTTAATCGTATCCCAAACCGATTGCGCCCCGCCCCATTCGCCCGCATGGCTGGTCAATCGCAGCCCGGCCTCGCGTGCCACATCAAATGCATAGGAGAAATCACCCGCCGTGCCTATATCTTCAGCGCCGCCCATGCCAAATCCAACCACCCAATCACCTGCGGTTTCCGCGGCACATTGCGCGGTTTCGCGGGCTTTATCCGGGCCAAAATGGCGAATGCAGGTAACGATGCCCTTCAGGGTCACCCCATCTACATGCGCCTCTTGCATTGCTTCGAGATACTCGCGCCAAGCTCCTAAATCTCGACCACCGCAAAAATCTGGTGACACGAAGGCTTCCGCGTAGACAACATTATGCTCCGCAAGGTTTTCCAAAACAGATTGTGTCAACCGCTTGAAATCTTCGGGACGGTTGAGCGCCAAGGTGGCCGCTTCATAAACTTTCAAAAACTCGTTGAAGCCCTCGTATTTATAAGCTCCATTTTCGTCAAATATATCGCGTATATCGATAGATTTCTCTGCCGCCAATCCTTGCACAAAAGCCGGATCCGCTGCACCTTCAAGGTGCAGATGCAATTCCACTTTTGGAAATGACTTCCAGCTCATAAAAAACTCCTACCATCACCCAAAGCGGGCACAGCCAGATGCTGCGCCACGGTGGCGGCAACATCTTGGAACTGTATGTTTCCCAGTGCTCTATCCTTAACCGATAGGTTTTGACAGTGCACAAGAACCGGCACCTGTTCGCGGGTGTGGTCCGAGCCGCGCCATGTGGGGTCATTGCCATGGTCTGCGGTGAATATCACCAAATCATCAGGCCGCGACTGTGCCAAAACTGATCCAATTTCTGCATCGAACCACTCCAAAGCCTGCGCATAACCCTCGGGGTTACGTGGATGGCCAAACAGGGTGTCAAACTCTACAAAATTCGCAAATGTGAGGCTACCCTCAGGGGCGTTGCGCATGTCATCGGCCAAATGTACCATCAAATCGGAATCGGTGCCTTTCCGACAGCGGGTAATCCCATGCATCGAGAATATATCGCCGATCTTGCCAATAGCATGCACATCTCGCCCCGCATCTTGCACCCAGTCACAGAGGGTTGGAGATGGGGGATCGATCGCAAAATCTTTGCGGTTCAGGGTGCGTTGGAAGCCAGCTTCAACAGAGCCAATAAATGGCCGCGCAATCACCCGGCCCACCTTCATCTCATGTAAAACAGGCGCAAGGTTTTGGCATAGGTCATAGAGCCGTTGCAGGCCAAAGCGCTCCTCATGGGCGGCAATTTGAAACACGCTGTCCACTGAAGTATAACAGATTGGCAGGCCTGAGCGCATATGCTCGGCACCAAAAGCCTCAATGACAGGCAGACCAGAGGCATGGCAATTGGCCAAGCTACCCCCGGCGAACTGTGCCACCGTTGCCATAACATAGGGCGGGAAAGCAGGGTTTTCATTGAGGAAGTAGTGCCAATCCCATGGCACCGGAACCCCCGCCAGCTCCCAATGGCCTGATGGGGTGTCCTTGCCGTTGGAGATTTCGCGCGCCACGGCCCAAGCGCCGTGAGTGGGATCAGGCCAAGGTGACGCAAGACCGCTGGAGTGGGTCAAAGCCGCCCCCAAGCCAAGGGCTGCCAAATTGGGCATCTTCAAGAATCCCTGTCGCGCGGCTATAATATGGCCCAACGTATTGGCTCCGGCATCACCAAAGGCCTCAGCATCTGGCGCACCCCCACAGCCCAATGAATCCAACACAATTAAAAATGCCCGACTCATCCGACAATCCGTTCTAAAATCAAAGGGACAAGTATAGGGGCTGTAGATCCCAAAGCCATTGCCGCTTGAACCGCCCGTATCGCGCCCTCTGCGCGTTTGGTATCATGGCAATGCACCAAAGCCATAGGCTGGCCGCAGCGCAACTTTGTGCCCAAGGGTGCAATTTCAGACAGGCCAACCGAGTGATCAATCTGATCATCCTCCCTTTGGCGACCACCACCCAGCACCACGACGATTTGACCCAATGCGGTTCCATCCATTGCCTGAACATAGCCATCAATTGGCGCCAACACCTCATAAGTGGGTGCTATATTAAGGTAGTCGTCCCAACGGTCCACGAAATTCTCTGGTCCGCCTTGCGCCGCAACCATCTGGCCAAACTTCGCCTTAGCACTGCCATCTTCAAGGCATTTCAACAGCCTATCGCGAGCGCCTTTTTCCGTATAAAATACAAGAGCTTGCACCAGAAGTTGGGTTCCAAGCTCAATGGCCACCTCCACCATGGCTCCTTGTCCACTATCGAAGGCTCGCATGACATCGGCGAGCTCCAAAGCATTTCCGATGCTGGGCAGAAGTGGTTGACTCATATCAGTGATGATCGCGCTTGTTGGGCATCCTGCACCATTTGCAGTGATCACCAAAGCCTGCGCCAAAGCCCGCGCCGCGCCGCGGTCTTGCATAACAGCCCCTGAGCCAGTTTTCACGTCCAGCACCAGCGCCTCAAGCCCCGCCGCCAGTTTCTTGGCTAGAATTGAGGAGGTGATCAAATCCGTTGAGCGTACTGTTCCGGTAACATCTCGCACCGCATAAAGTCGCTGATCCGCCGGGGCGATATCAGAGGTAGGTGCCACGATGGCACAGCCCACCTCTGTGACGATCGCACGAAATTGCTCTTCCGAAAATTGGGTCCTCACCCCGGGGATGGCTTCAAGCTTGTCCAGCGTGCCGCCGGTATGGCCCAAGCCTCGGCCGGAAATCATTGGCACATAGGCTCCAACCGCCGCCAACATCGGGGCTAACAGCAGTGAAACCGCATCCCCAACGCCCCCCGTTGAATGTTTATCGATCACCTTTCCGGGCAAATCCCAACTCAAGACCTTGCCACTGTCACGCATGCCCAACGTCAGGGCCACGCGCGCAGCATCATCCAGACCATGCAGGCAAACAGCCATGGCAAAGGCTCCCGCTTGAGCATCGGTGACCCGGCCATTCCCGATGTCTTTTGCAAAGCCATTGATGGCCTCGGGCGCCACGGGATGCCCTTCGCGCAAATAATTGAGCAGGTCACGGGCCTGCATTATGGGCCCGAAATCTTCGTGCCAGCCTTGAGATGTTCGATATCAAACGCACCAGGAAGCAAGTCAGCGACCGTTGTCGTTTGCATACTACCGTCCATCGCAACCATGGTGACCGGAACATCGCCCGCTGCGAATTCAGCCAGCTTTTGCCGGCAACCTCCACAGGGCGGCACAGGACGCTCACCACCTGCGATGACGGCCACTTCAAAAATCTCATATTCACCGGCTGCACACATTGCAGCAATGGCACCGGCCTCGGCACATGTGCCTTCAGGATAGGCAACATTTTCGACATTACAGCCGACAAAGACAGCGCCACTGGACGTACGAATGGCAGCCCCAACTTGAAAGTTGGAATAGGGCGTATGAGCATTGCCCCTAACATGTCTTGCAGCTTTGATCAGGTCTTGGGTCATTTAACTATCCTTGGGTCTTTGGGGTGAAAAGACAAGAAGTGCTTCGCTTAGGATGTATTTAAGCGACCACCCATGTACGCACCATACAGCCTATACAGTTTCTATCTCAAAATCACCCGGCAAGCTCACTTCTAACAGGCTGATGTCCTGCGATGGGGATTGATAGCAAAATTTCATCCCCGGCGGGATCACAAAAGCATCGCCTGCAACCAAGTGTTGTGCCGGCTGGTCGGCGCCCTCCAAGATCAAACTCCCCTCAAGCACGAAGGTGAAATGAATGTCGCTGTTATGCGTGACCCAAACCGGTGCGCCATCGCCCAGTTTGACAAGCTGCACATCTGCCACGGCTTGGGTGTTGTGAGAAATACTTGTGTCACGCCCTAAAAATCCTGGAAGACGATAGGGTTGCCACTCAGCATCATGCGCTTGGCAATGCACAAATTTTTGCCCCGAGAACTCCCGCTCAGGTTTCAGCTCGGCTGTTGGCAAATCCATATCATGATCAATCGTCGTGATGTGCTCCGCAGGAACGCCAATTTCGATGACCTCGATATTGTCACTGGCAAACAAAACCCGGTGACGGATTTCTGGCGGCTGGATCACGCAGTTTCCCGCATGCAGCCGGAATGGCGGGCCCTGGTCCTCATAGACCAAATCAACCCAGCCTTTGTAACAGTAAATCAGCTGAAAACCGACGGAATGAAAATGCACCATATCTGGCACGGCTCCGCCGTTGGGAATGCGAATATGGCTGGCAATGATTGAGCCGCCAAGGCGGCTGGGAATTAAATCACGATACTGCATACCGGCACGGCCAATCACCCAAGGGGCTTGGTCGGCCATGCGCCGTACCATGAATTCATGTTCGGTGGGCGGCATCACCACCGGCGGTGCCAGCGCCACGATATCGATTCTCGTGCCGTTGGGAGCGATCAGTTGAGTTTTGCCGCCAGCGATCAAAATTGGATCATCACACAGAATGCGCAGCACACCCGGTGCCACATCTGCACCCTTTTGTACCCGCACACGCAAACCAAAGCCCGAGAACACCGCAACACTTGGATCATCTGCAGGAAATATCTCATCCATCCGCATACCTAAAACTTTGGTGAAAAAAGGAATATCGTTGCGCAGCTCGTCAGTTGGCAACAACACTTCGGCACGGATATTTTGCATAATTTAACTCAATTTCCTAAAATATTATCCAAATAACCTTCACGAAATTGAAAATAGATGCAATGGCGGATCGTCGCGGCACGCTTTGTTAGCGCAAGCTGCAACTTGCGTCTAAGGTCCCAATAAGGAATAACAACACACAGTATTTCAACTGGAGTTCATTACATGTCATTCAAAGATATCTACTCAGGCTGGCAAGCAGATCCTGAAGCATTTTGGATGAAAGCCGCTGAGGCCATCGATTGGGTATCGCCCCCGTCAAAAGCCTTGTGGGACGATGATGCTCCAATGTATGAATGGTTCAAGGACGCGCAGGTAAACACCTGTTACAACGCTGTGGACCGCCACGTTGAAGCCGGAAACGGCGACCGTGTGGCCATCATTTATGACAGCCCAGTCACCGACCGCAAATCCAAAACTACCTATGCAGAGTTACAAACTCAAGTTGCTGCATTAGCTGGAGGATTGGCCGCCAAGGGGATTGTCTCAGGAGACCGTGTGATCATCTATATGCCAATGATCCCTGAAGCTTTGGTTGCGATGCTCGCCTGCGTGCGTATTGGCGCCATTCACTCGGTTGTCTTCGGGGGCTTCGCTGCCAATGAGCTGGCCGTGCGTATTGACGACGCCACGCCCAAAGCCATCATTGCAGGGTCCTGCGGCATCGAACCGGGCCGCATTGTTGAATACAAACCCCTTTTGGACGGCGCTATTAAATTGGCCTCCCATAAGCCAAAATTTACCGTGATTTTCCAACGCACCGAATGCGAAGCGCAACTTGGTGACATCGATATCGAATGGTGCGCGCTGCAATCGGACACTGCGCCCGCCCCTTGCGTTCCCGTGTCGGGCGATCATCCAGCCTATATCCTATACACCTCCGGCACCACGGGCGCTCCTAAGGGCGTCGTGCGGCCAACTGCAGGTCATTTGGTGGCGCTCAATTGGACCATGAAGAATATCTATAATGTGGATCCAGGAGATGTCTTTTGGGCTGCCTCCGACGTGGGTTGGGTCGTGGGACATTCCTACATTTGCTATGGGCCGTTGATTCACGGCAATACGACCGTTGTTTTCGAAGGAAAACCAGTTGGCACCCCTGATGCCACCACATTCTGGCGCGTCATCGCGGAACATGATGTGCGTAGTTTTTTCACTGCTCCAACGGCATTTCGGGCCATTAAACGCGAAGACTCACAAGGTGAATCGATCAAAAACTACGACATGTCCCGGTTGCGCGCCCTCTATCTGGCCGGTGAACGCGCGGATCCGGATACAATCGAATGGGCGCAAAAGGTCATGGGCGTTCCGGTTTATGATCACTGGTGGCAAACTGAAACCGGATATACCATCGCTGGCAACCCAGCCGGAATCGAGTCCATGCCAGTCAAAATCGGCTCCCCCACAGTGGCTATGCCCGGATATGACGTGCAAATATTAGATGAGGGTGGCCATCAAATGCAGCCTGGGAAATTGGGCGCCATAGCGGTTAAGCTGCCACTGCCACCCGGCACTTTGCCAACCCTATGGAATGCGCCCGAACGATATATGAAGTCCTACCTCACCACCTTCCCTGGCTATTATGAAACCGGCGATGCAGGCATGATTGATGCAGATGGCTACCTCTACATCATGGCGCGCACGGACGATGTGATCAACGTGGCTGGCCACAGGCTGTCAACCGGCGGCATCGAAGAAGTCCTGGCTGCCCATCCCGATGTTGCCGAATGCGCGGTGATTGGTGTCGGCGATGCGCTGAAAGGACAATTGCCCCTAGGCCTTCTGTGCCTCAACAAGAGTTGCATACGGTCTCACGCAGATATTGTCTCAGATGTGATTAAATTGGTACGGGAAAAAATTGGCCCCGTAGCAGCGTTCAAATTGGCCTGTGTCGTGGATCGCTTGCCCAAAACGCGATCTGGCAAAATTCTGCGTGGTACGATGGTCAGTATTGCCGATAACAAGCCGTTCAAAGCTCCTGCCACCATTGATGATCCTGCAGTTCTGGACGAGGTGCGCGCGGCGCTACAGGCTATGGGGTACGCAAAATAGCCTAAGCTTGCATCGCGCACTAGAAATCAATATTGGCCGTTCTGGGACAACGCAATCTTTGCTGCGGGCGGTGATCCGGCTTCCGCTCACAACCAAAAATTGTCTTAATTATTTTAATATGATTTTTTTAACAGCGGCATAGAGCCACGGTCCGTAAAAATCAAATTTCATCTTCTACGCGCAAAATGCATTTAATTAATGGAAATCCATAATTAAAAACTCGTTCTCGCAGGCGCCTTCGTTGCCTCGCTCATCGGCACGTCGTCATCAGCACAAGGTACGATGGCTGGCTTATCAGTTGCTGACATATCTGCCGATCATAGTCACTGTCGTGGCTGTGGGTTTGGTCTCAGGCTCGTCTTCTGGCACCTAAACCAAACACCAGCCGAGCGGGCTAAGCTCGCTCGGCTGAACCTGCTTATGCAAATTGCTCTTGAATAAGCCGTTCTTCCAATCCATGATCTGGATCGAACAGCAGACGGTGCGTAATATCGCCCGCACTCTCAATCTCTACTGATACAACATCCTGTACCGAGCGACTATCAGCATCCGCCATAACCGGTCGCTTGACGGGTTCAATCACTTCAAACCTCACCTTAGCGGCTTTTGGCAAAACAGCCCCCCGCCATCGGCGCGGTCGGAAGGCCGCCATCGCCGTTAAGGCCAAGACCTCAGACCCAATTGGCAATATTGGACCATGCGCGGAATAATTATAGGCCGTAGATCCCGCAGGCGTCGCAACCAAGGCACCATCACAGGCCAATTCACTCAGCCGTAGCCGATCATCCACAAAAATCTGCAATTTTGCCGCCTGCGGGCCTTGCCGCAAAAGCGACACTTCATTGATAGCAAGCTCAGTATGTTGGCTGCCATCGGTGCAGGTTGCACGCATACGCAAAGGATTAATCACCGCTTCCTCAGTTGCTGACAATCTCTGCTCCAAATTATCTTGCGAAAACTCATTCATAAGAAATCCGACAGTGCCCCGGTTCATACCATAAACAGGGACGTTTAGATGCTGGGTGAGATGCAACGTTTGCAACATAAATCCATCACCGCCTAATGCTACGATGACATCCGCTTCGCTCGAATCACAATCTCCAAATTGGTGTACAAATGTATTCCTTGCAGATTGTGCCAATTCTGCAGTACTGGCCAAAAAGGCAATGCGTTTGCGGTCTGATTTGTGCATTTCGGAAACTCCGTTTCCGCACCCTATGCCGGGCCAGCCTAAAAACGCAAGCCACCGCCATAATAAGGGAAATCAGGTCAATAAGTCGCGGCATCAGCCTTTGACATTTCCTATAGGAAACACGCAGACATGGCGCAAACCGCCTAAGGAGCAAAATCATGACAGCCAACATCACCAAATTCTTCAATGCCGACTTGGCCGACACAGATCCCGCCTTGGCAAAAGCCATTGATCAAGAGCTCGGCCGGCAACGCGACGAAATCGAACTGATTGCCTCTGAAAACATCGTATCAAAGGCAGTTCTGCAAGCGCAGGGCTCTGTGATGACCAATAAATATGCTGAAGGCTATGTGGGTCGACGCTATTACGGCGGCTGCGAATATGTGGATATTGCCGAAACACTGGCCATCGAACGCGCCTGTCAGCTGTTTGATTGCAAATTTGCCAATGTGCAGCCAAATTCGGGCAGCCAAGCCAACCAAGGCGTGTTCCAAGCCTTGTTGCAGCCAGGTGATACCATCCTAGGCATGTCGCTTGATGCCGGTGGACACCTGACACATGGCGCCGCACCAAACCAATCAGGCAAATGGTTCAACGCTGTGCAATATGGCGTGCGCAAACAAGACAACCTGTTGGATTATGACCAAGTGCAAGAGCTCGCGACCGAGCACAAACCCAAATTGATCGTAGCTGGTGGCTCTGCCGTTCCACGTCAAATCGATTTTAAACGCATGCGCGAAATTGCGGATAGTGTTGGCGCTTATTTGCATGTGGACATGGCGCACTTTGCGGGCCTCGTGGCTGCAGGCGAGCACCCAAACCCCTTTCCACATGCACATGTCGCAACGACCACAACCCACAAAACGCTACGTGGACCGCGCGGCGGCATGATTGTCACCAATGATGAAGCACTGGCCAAAAAGTTTAACTCTGCGATTTTCCCAGGTATCCAAGGCGGTCCATTGATGCATGTAATCGCAGCCAAAGCCGTGGCCTTCGGCGAGGCCTTGCAGCCAGAGTTTAAAACCTACATCCAAAATGTGATCAAAAACGCACAGGCTCTGTCCGATCAACTGATCAAAGGTGGCTTGGACACCGTAACGCATGGCACAGACACCCATGTTTTGCTGGTAGACTTGCGTCCAAAAGGTGTGAAGGGCAATGCGACCGAGAAGGCCTTGGGCCGCGCCCGCATCACATGTAACAAAAATGGCGTCCCATTTGATCCGGAAAAACCGATGGTCACCAGCGGCATCCGTTTGGGCAGCCCTGCGGGCACGACCCGTGGCTTTGGCGAAGCAGAGTTTCGTCAAGTTGCCGATTGGATCATCGAAGTGGTCGATGGTCTGGCAGCCAATGGCGAAGAGGGCAATGCGGCCGTTGAAGCCAAAGTCAAAGCCGAAGTCGGCGCATTATGCGCACGCTTCCCAATTTACTGAATATGGGACGACACGTGGGGCGCATTTGATGCGGGGCCCCGCCCGTCCTCAAACAACGCCACCCGCCGGCTTGTTAATCAGACAGGCTTGGCACCTCTTGATGCACCAAAGCTTCCAAAGCCAAGGCCACATGGCGGTCTGAAATCGCCAAATCCCCGGCAGCAACACGAATACGGTGTGCCTCAAACAGCACGCGGGCATGCGACAGACCTCTGGGTGGTGTGAACTTATAAGACGCCAGCTCAATCAACAGACCCAAAGGCTCGCGGAAATATAGCGACGTCATAAACCCCCGATTCTTCAAACCCGAATGCGCAATCCCGAGCGCGTCGAGCTTTTCAGGCAGATGCATCGACACCGCTTGGCTCACCGAAAATGCAATATGGTGCACAGCCCCCGGCACCATCGGGGTTTTACCGGGCCGAGGCTCTCGAGTTTCATCACAAAAAACAGTGATCAAACGATCATCGCCGGGATCAAAATACAAATGGCTTTCCACCGGATTGTCGAGGTTGGGTTGTTCAAACACAAATGGCATGCCCAAAACTCCCTCCCAAAAGTCCAAAGTGATTTGACGACCAGCCCCAGTCAAAGTGATATGGTGCAAACCCTGCGTGGGAATGAATGGATTGCGCTTGCTCATGAAAACCCCCTACCTAAATTCATAACCCCCTCATAGCGGGGCTGGCGCGGCGTGAAAACCCACCGTAGATTGGCGGCATGTTACATATCATCTCTCACGGCAGCGATTTCGGCACACCGCTTATCATTGCCCATGGCCTATTCGGTTCAGCGCGCAATTGGGGTGTGATAGCCAAACGCTTGTCAGACAGCCGCAGGGTAATCGCTTTCGATATGCGCAACCATGGGGCCAGCCCCTGGCAAGACGACCACAGCTACCCCGCCTTGGCCGAAGATCTGGCACAGGTCATCGCCTCAATAGGCGGCCCCGTGGATGTTCTAGGCCATTCAATGGGCGGAAAAGCGGCCATGGTGGCTGCACTTTCCGGCGCTGATATCCGCCGCTTGATCGTGGCTGATATTGCGCCTGTGATCTACGGCCATACCCAACAGCATTTGATTGACGCCATGCTGGCCATACCCTTGGACCAGCTGTCCAGTCGCGCTGAGGCCGAACAAATTCTCAGCCGCCACATCAAAGACCCCACCGTGCGGAGCTTTTTGCTGCAAAGCCTCAACCTACAAGACCAGAGCTGGCGGCTGAACCTCCCTGCTCTGCGCGCCTGTATGGAGCAGATCATCGGTTTTCCCGACGTCTCCGGCCAATTCACCGCCCCAACCCTGTTTTTGACCGGCGCCACCTCAGATTACCTGCGCCCAGAGCACCGACCCACGATCAAATCACTCTTCCCAAAAGCCCGCTTTGCCAAAATACCCAACGCCGGGCATTGGTTGCATGCCGAAAAGCCACGGGAGTTTGAAGCGGCAGTACGGGTGTTTCTGGACGCGTAAACGCGGCGCTATTTCTTTTTGACAAATTCCGTCAAAATCACGATCCGCTGGCCATCGACTCGGCCCTCAATATGCGCATCATTGCCCACCATCAAAGAGATTCCACGCACCGAAGTGCCGCGCTTGGCGGTAAAGCCTGCGCCCTTGACCGGCAGGTCTTTGATCAAAATCACCGTATCGCCCACAGCCAAAGGCACGCCATTGCTGTCACGGTGGTTGGTGACATATGCCACATTATCGGCCCAAGTTCGGGTCTCATCATCGAGATACAATTGCTCCGTCAAATCGCGGGCCCAATCATGCTCGGACAATCGCAGCAACATCCGCGCCGCTAGAACTTGCACCGCAGGCTCCTCGGACCACATAGCCCCCGCTAATCCGCGCCAATGGTTTGGGTCCGGTTCACCAGTCAGCTGCATCACGCAGGTTTCGCAGAGCGCCGCTGAGGCCCCAAAGGGACCACCGGCGACTTGAGTATCATGTAAAGGCATATCAGAACTACAAAGAGGGCATGTCATCGGCGAGCTTTCTGAGGTTGGCGCTCCACGGCACGCATACACGCACCGCATCATAAGCATGCCCCAGCACTAACAGCCCCGCCCCCCTATAGCCAGCATCCCGCTCAGCCGCGCCCGAGCCGAGGGGAGGTTTAGGCGCTGCACATCTAGAAGATATGCAATGTAACGCTTAAACTTTGTTTTTTAGAGGTGGTTTAGAAAGTTGGCTTTAAATGCTACCTTACCCATCCATTTTTAACGCTGAAATAAACGCCTCCTGCGGGATGTCGACCTTACCGAATTGGCGCATCTTCTTTTTACCAGCCTTTTGTTTCTCAAGTAATTTCTTCTTACGCGTGGCATCGCCGCCGTAGCATTTCGCTGTCACGTCTTTGCGCATGGCGCTCAGGGTTTCACGGGCGATTACCTTGCCGCCGATGGCCGCTTGGATTGGGATTTTGAACATATGGCGGGGGATCAGGTCTTTGAGCTTTTCAACCATAGCCCGGCCCCGTGCATCGGCGCGATCACGGTGTACCATGGTGCTGAGCGCATCTACAGGCTCGTCATTCACCAGAATGCTCATCTTCACCAGATTGTCCTGTTGATAGCCGATCATTTGATAGTCAAACGAGGCATAGCCCTTGGTCACGGACTTCAACCGGTCATAGAAATCAAACACCACCTCATTGAGCGGCAGGTCATAGACCACCATAGCGCGGGATCCCGCATAGGTCAGATCCATCTGCATGCCGCGACGGTCTTGGCACAGCTTCAGCACATCACCAAGATACTCATCCGGCACCAAAATCGTGGCCTTGATCCGCGGCTCTTCAAGGTGATCGACCAATGTCAGATCCGGCATATCTGCGGGGTTGTGCAATTGCTCGACCCGTCCGTCGCGCATGTGGATGTCATAGATCACCGAGGGGGCCGTGGTGATCAGATCAATATCATATTCCCGCTCAATCCGGTCGCGGATCACTTCCAAGTGCAACAATCCGAGAAAGCCGCAGCGAAAGCCAAAGCCCAGTGCCGCAGAGGTTTCCATCTCAAAACTAAAGCTCGCGTCATTCAGAGCCAATTTGTCGATGCTGTCGCGCAGATCTTCAAATTGCGTCGCATCCACAGGAAACAGGCCACAGAAAACCACAGGCTGCGCAGGTTTAAAGCCCGGCAAAGCCACTACCGTTTGCTTATCATGACAGATTGTATCGCCCACGCGTGTATCACGCACCTGTTTGATGGAAGCAGTCAAAAAGCCAATTTCGCCGGGGCCCAATTCGTCGATCATTTCCATCTGCGGACGGAAAACTCCAATACGGTCAACATGATGGGTTGTGTTATTGGACATAAACTTAACCCGTTCACCCTTTTTCAACTTCCCATCGATGATCCGCACCAAGACGATCACGCCCAAATAAGAATCATACCAGCTGTCCACCAGCATCGCTTTCAGCGGTGCATTGATGTCGCCCTTCGGCGCGGGCAGACGGTGCACGACGGCCTCAAGGGTTTCAACAATCCCCTGACCGGTTTTAGCAGAAACCCGAATAGCCTCACTCGCATCAATCCCGATCACATCTTCAATCTGCTCTGCCACCCGGTCGCAATCGGACGCCGGCAGGTCAATCTTATTCAAGATCGGCACAATCTCATGATCCGCATCCAGAGCATGGTAAACATTCGCCAGAGTCTGAGCTTCCACACCTTGAGAGCTGTCTACAACCAATAGAGAGCCTTCCACAGCCCGCATCGAGCGTGACACCTCATAGGCGAAATCGACATGGCCCGGCGTGTCTATGAGGTTGAGCACATAGCTCTCCCCATTCAGAGCTGTGTAATTAATCCGCACCGTATTGGCCTTGATGGTGATTCCACGTTCGCGCTCAATGTCCATGCTGTCGAGCATCTGAGCTTGCATATCTCGCTCCTGGACCGTTCCAGTCTCCTGAATCAGCCTGTCAGCCAGCGTGGATTTTCCGTGGTCAATATGCGCCACGATCGAGAAATTGCGGATGTGTGAAAGAGGTGTCATAATTGGGATATGGAATAGAGTGCCGGGTTGGTCAATGGGGGATCAACATCGACACAGAAGTGTGCCCCGCGGTTGCGGCCATTATCACCTCATGTGACCACTAAAAGCTAAGGGCAATACGCCCGTTTCAACCTGCCGCCGGACATAGTGCAGATAGAACAGGATGCTGATCAAAATCATCAAATTAAATGCGTAAGTCGTCCATGACTACATATGTGCAAGATTTTCGGAGGAGGACAGATGGCTCCAAAGCGCAGCAGCCCCAAAGCCAGCCAGTGAGGCCCAAACAGACCGACAGCACGCCTAGGGGGCGCCGCAAAAGCAGCAACAAAGCCCCCAGTAGCGACGAACAGACGCTCAGCGCCCAAGCCGTGGTGAACCACAGCGCACGAGTATCAATTCATTGATGTTGCTCTAGCGATATCAATTCTATGTAAGATATAACTTTTAACAAGATCATCACATAATTAAAAGCCTCCATGGCAAACCACAGGACCCCAAACACGGAGTTAGCCCAAAAGAGAGGCGGTATTTTCAGAAATGGTTTCATACTAAAAATACGGAACAATTAATTGTATTACTTACACAAATTAAATTTACATTGAATTTCTTATTGCCAAAAGGGCTTTTGCCTATCCAGATGCACCGCGCCATAACAGCGTAATGCCTATCAAAATTTGATCCTAAAACAGAAAAAGCCCCGCAGATTGCAGGGCTTTGAACTTCAATCTTCGGAAAAGTTTAGGCTGTTGCCTGAGCTTTCGCGATATCTTTTTTGATTTTTAATGCAGTGTCGGAAAGCTCAATGTCTTTCGACTTAGCCAAGAATGCATCCAAACCACCACGGTGATCAACGGTGCGCAATGCAGCCGCTGAAATGCGCAGTTTGAACGCACGGCCCAATGCATCGGAGTGCAAAGTCAGTTCGTTCAAGTTTGGCAAAAACCGACGACGTGTACGGTTTTTGGCGTGGCTTACATTGTTTCCACTCATTGGGCCTTTGCCCGTCAGTTCGCAGCGGCGTGCCATCTTATGCGTCCTCATTCAGAAATTGGAGACCCGAACCAAATGGCTACGGGTGAAAACTCGTTGGCGGGGTTTAGGATCATCCCAAAGCGAGGTCAAGCCTTCTTGCCAACTTCGCCTGCGCTTTAGCAAAGGTTTTTAGGTTTTTCGTGATTTAAGTTCGAAATATCCGGTGAGCTTACCCAAATTCTGCCCTCCTTCGCGAATCGTTACCCCTAAATTTTATCTGGGCCAAGGAAGCTTTGCACCACCCGTTCAGCCGCAACTGATGGCGCAATCTGACCGGCACAAATGGCTTTTTGCATCGCGGCCGAGGCCGCCGAGGCTTCGGGGTCATTTTCCAGCCGCGTCAACAATGCGTGGCGCAGCTCCGCGTTGAACCAAAATGCGTTCTGATCGGCACGGGTATCTTCCCAAACCCCGTTTTGCTTGCGCCATGCCACCAAAGCCTGCATCTCGTCCCAGCTTTGGCGCAGCCCGTTGCCCTCAATCGCGGAAACCATCAGGGCTTTAGGAAATCCATCCGGATCCTGCGCGCGTTTACGCAACAATCGTAGGGCCCCAGCATATTCTGCACAGGTTCGGGTTGCAGTGGCTTTCAGGTCGCCGTCCGCCTTATTGATCAAAATCAAGTCCGCCATCTCCATGATGCCCCGCTTGACCCCTTGCAGCTCATCCCCGCCCGCGGGTGCCAATAATAGCACAAATAGATCAGCCATCTCTGCCACCATAGTCTCAGATTGACCAACCCCCACAGTTTCGATCAGTACCACATCAAAGCCTGCCGCCTCGCAAAGAGCCGTCGCCTCCCGTGTGCGCCGCGCAACCCCACCAAGATAGGTTTGGCTCGGTGATGGACGGATGAAAGCGCTGGGATGGCGTGACAGATGATCCATGCGGGTTTTATCACCCAAGATAGAACCGCCAGAACGCGCAGAAGATGGATCCACCGCCAACACTGCGACCCGCAAGCCGCTTTCCACCAATTCTAGGCCAAAGCTTTCTATAAATGTGGATTTGCCAACGCCCGGTGTGCCGGACATCCCAATGCGAATCGCTTGCCGGTCGCTGCGCAAAGCCTCGAGCAGCTCAGTCGCCTGCGCCCGATGGGCCGGATGCGCGCTTTCAACCAGAGTAATGGCCCGCGCAAGTGCTCGGCGGTTGCCCTGCTCGATTTGCCGCGCGGTCTCTTCGGGCACGAAGTCTTGTTTACTCATCGATCCTCCGGGGCGGTTTCTTGCCCAAGTTTTAGTTTACACGATCCTATGAATTGATCATCTATCTGGAGCCTGCGCAATTGCAAGCATCCGGATCCCATGCCAAACTTCGGGTATTGGCTTAAGAAACGAGGAATACGCCCGTGTTCAAAGCTCTTTTTTTCGGCCTTAGCATAGCACTTTTGGGTGGCATTGCCGACCGGGCCCTTGCCCTTGGCGCCCTTGGCAAAACCCAAGCCAGCTATACGGTCAAGATTGCAGGCATTCCCGTGGGGCTTTTGGGCATCGCAGCTAATACCTCAAATAGGCAATACGCCGTCGCAGGCGACATCAGATCCACCGGTATTGTCGCCGCCTTCGCAAAGGTTCACTTCAAGGCCACATCACGTGGCTGGTTTCGTGGCGCATATGGATTCAAGCCACGCGACTATAGAGCGGAATCCTTGAGCAAAGATAACCAAAGCAGCATGTCGATGCACTATAGCACTGGACAGCCCATCCCATCAGAAATATCTCCAGAACCGGCATTGCCGGGCAAAAAGCAAGTGGGTACCATAGACCCAATGACCGCAATTTTCGCCGCCTTTCGGGACCGCAGCCGCGACCAGCTGTGCAAAGGTGATCTCGAAATCTATGATGGCAAGACCCGAGCGAGCCTCAAATTGACGCCCGGTGACATCACCAAAGATTCAGCCAGCTGTACAGGAGAATATAAGCGCGTGGCTGGGTTTTCTGACGACAAAATGGCCGAAGGCAACACGTTCCCACTGGAGATAGACTACCAGTCTCGTTGGGGACATTTATCAAGTACGCAACCTCACTATTCAATCCACCCGTGGACGCGCCCAGTTTTCTCGCAGATAAGGGCGAGGTGAAATTTGATCTGCCAATAGATGCGGTACTGCCGCAAGTTCTGGACAGCCTGACAACGTCAGGCCGTGTCGTGCTGCAGGCCCCTCCGGGGGCTGGAAAAACGACACGTACTCCTTTGGCGATTTTAAATGCCGGTCTGTGCCGCGGTAAGATTTTGATGCTCGAACCTCGACGCCTTGCCGCAAGAGCCGCCGCAGAGCGCATGGCCGAAACCTTAGGCGAAGCCCTGGGCGAAACAGTAGGCTACCGCATTCGCGGCCAATCCAAAGTTGGTCCCAATACACGCATTGAAGTGCTCACCGAAGGTATTTTAACGCGCATGCTGCAATCTGACCCCGAGCTGCCCGGCGTGTCAGCGATTATATTTGATGAATTCCACGAACGGTCCTTGGCCGCAGATCTCGGGCTGGCTTTGGCTTGGGAAGTGCGCGAGACCCTACGCAGCGATCTGCTGCTTGTGGTCATGTCCGCCACTTTGGACACAGAGCCCGTGGCCAAACTCATAGGTAATGCGCCCATCGTGACCAGCGCCGGGCGTAGCTATCCTGTGGAGATTATACATCTGCCGCGCCCCGCCAGCAAAGACGTATCTTTCGAAGCGCAGGCCAGCAGCCTTGTATTGCAAGCCGTGGCTGAAACCAAAGGCGGCATTTTAGTCTTTTTACCCGGTGAGACGGAGATCAGGCGGACCAAAGCCTTGCTGCAAGACCGCTTGCCCGGCAACTGCATCCTGCGGCCTTTGCTCGGCAACCTGCCCTTCGCTGAGCAACAATTGGCCATCCGCCCCGAGCCACACTTGCGCAAAATTGTTTTGGCCACGGCCATCGCCGAAACATCCTTGACCATCCAAGACGTTCGCGTTGTGGTCGATGGTGGTTTGGCACGCCGGGCACGTTATGATCCAGCCAAAGGTCTACAAAGATTAGTCACAGAGCGAGTGAGCAAAGCGGAGGCCACCCAACGCACAGGACGGGCCGGACGTGTGGCTGAGGGTCAATGTTACCGCATGTGGGCGCGTGCCGAAGAAGGCGCAATGCCCGCCTATGCGCCACCAGAAATACAAATCTCTGATCTGGCGCCTCTCGCATTGGAATTGGCACAATGGGGCACAGGCCCAGAAGATTTGGCCTTCCTCACCGAACCTGCCCCTGGTGCATGGGAGCAGGCACAAGATCTACTGGCCCAGCTTGGGGCTGTGCGTGACGGGCGGTTAACGCGCCACGGCGCTGCTCTGGCTAAGCTGCCCTTACATCCGCGTTTGGCGCAAATGCTGGTACAGGCCGGCGAGAGAGCCGCGCCCCTCGCGGCACTGCTGTCTGATCGCGATATATTACTATCCCGGCAAGCAGATCTCACACCCGCACTCAAAGCCCTCTCGGATCACGGGGACACCAAAGCCGTGAACGGCAAGATTCGCGACATGGCGGCGCTGAAGCGCATCAAAGCGGAGGCCAAGCGCCTGCAGAGCCTCGCTCCGAAACGGGCGGCAGTCTCTGCGCTCACACCAGCGCAATGTTTGGCACTCGCCTATCCTGAGCGCGTGGCGCAACGCAGGCCCGGTACGCAACCGCGCTATATCATGGCCGGAGGCAAGGGTGTGATTTTGGCCGCAGATGACGCTTTGGTCAATGCGCCGTTTTTGGTGGTGTCTGAGTTGGGCAATCCGCATCACAGCACAGGCCCGGATCCCAAAATCCGCCGCGCCCTGCAGATTGCAGAACAAGACATTCGGGAGATCTTTGTCCAGCAGATCACATGGCACGACAGTTGCGCCTGGTCCAAACGACACCGCCGCGTTCTGGCCACCCGCTCAGAGACGTTCGGCGCAATCACCCTGTCACAAGAGATTTGGACCCAGGCGCCCGCCAAAGCTCTGTCCGAGGCGATGTTGGAGGGGATCAAGCAACTTGGGTTGCGGTTACCCAAAGCGGCGCAACTGTTGCAGGCCCGAATAGCCGTGGCGTCCAACGACCAGTATCCGGACATATCTGATGCAGGTTTGCTGGCGGATTTGAGCGGTTGGCTTATGCCCTATCTTGCAGGTGTGACCACCGAGCAGGATTGGAAGTCGTTTGACCCAATGCCCGCATTGCAGGCCCTGATCGGGTGGGACAATTTACGCAGGTTGGAGACCATCGCACCGGCGCAATTCACAACACCGCTTGGCCGCAATATTGCAATTGATTACAGCGGTGAAAGCCCGGCCATTGAGCTACGCATTCAAGAGGTTTTCGGCCAAACCCACCATCCGATGGTCGGCGATCAACCCTTAAAGGTCACTCTTCTGTCCCCCGCGCACCGCCCCATTCAGGTCACCAAGGACATTCCAGGCTTTTGGACCGGCAGCTATGCGGATGTGCGTAAAGACATGCGCGCGCAATACCCAAGGCATCCTTGGCCCGAAGATCCGACACAAGCCGATCCCACTCTGCGCGCCAAACCCCGCAAGACCTAGCTTAAACGTCTGAGGCCCCATGCCACGGACCATGATGACTGCCATCAGCATCAATCCGTCGGAAAGAATGCGCACCAAAGTAATCACGTTGTGCTTGGGTCAAATCCGTGGTGCCCCGGGCTTGGCGGATGGTATCAAACCAACTCAAAGCGGCGGCCAAAGCTGGCACAGGCAGACCCTTTAACGCCGCAGCAGAAACCACACGACGCAGACCTGCAATATTGCCAGTCAGCACTTTGATAAAATGCTGCGACAAAACCAAATGGCCCTGAGGCAACTCATTGCGGAAGGCTTCTGCTATATCATCTAGCATGGCCGAGCGAATAATGCAGCCGGCCCGCCAAATTTCAGCAATGCGGGCAAAATCAAGCGCCCAGTCAAATTCATCTGAGGCAGCATTCAAAATTTGAAACCCCTGCGCATAGGCAAGCACCCGACCCACAATCAGAGCGGATTGTAGATCATGTTCAGAAATTGGGATCATGGTGTCGGTGCCTGCTGGCACCAGCAAATGGGCTGCAATCTCACGCGTTACCTTTTGCGAGCTCAACACTCGCGCCCCAACCGCCGCTTCAATGATGCTTGCGGTTTGACCCATGCGGATGGCCTCAATCACCGTCCAGCGTCCGGTGCCTTTTTGCCCGGCTTGATCCACGATCATATCGACCATTTCTTCGCCAGTGGCAGGATCTTTCGCCGCCAAAACCTCAGCTGTGACCTCGATCAAATAGCTCTCAAGCGCACCACGGTTCCAACTGCGAAACACAGGTGCAATCTCACTGGCCGCCAACCCTGAACCATCGCGCATCAATCCATAGACCTCTGCGATCATCTGCATGTCGGCATATTCAATGCCGTTGTGAACCGTCTTCACAAAATGCCCCGCCCCATCGGGACCTAGATGCGCAACGCAGGGATCATCTTTATATTTAGCACATATGGTCTCCAAAACTGGCGCAATGCTGGCATAGGTTGCAGCGGTACCACCGGCCATGATCGAAGGGCCACGTCGCGCGCCGTCAGAACCGCCTGAAACTCCAATGCCAAGATAAGCCAACCCTGCCGCCTCCAAACGTTTGGTTCGCGCAATCGTGTCACGAAAATCGGAATTGCCACCATCAATGATCGTGTCGCCCGCTGCCAAAAATGGGATCAAAGCGTCGATGTTGAGATCGACCGGATCCCCAGCAGGGACCAACAAAATAATCGCACGCGGTACAGGCATCGCCACCACAAGCGCTTCGATGGTGTCACAGCGCACCAATCGCGGGGCCAAATTCCCCGCTGAAGCGATCAAACCATCCACTGCCGCAAGGTCAAGGTTCCAAACGGCGACATCATGGCCTTGCTCTGCAATATTGAGCGCCAAGGCAGAACCCATAGTGCCCACGCCAATCAATCCCATGTTTGCTTGTCTCATAATACTCTCCGTTACAGTCTATGCTGCTGGCGCCACTCAGCGGCCAAAATCCAACTCCACCAGCAAGCAGGGGCCCCGCAACATCGGATGATTGAGCGAGAATTCACTCAAGCCCACCCCACACCAAGCGCGGCTCAAATGCTCCAGCATCGCGGCAAATAAATCACCCTGCCGCCAATATCTTGGCCAGCCGTCAGGGTGATTATTTGCTGCAAACAGCACACCGCTGGGCAAGAAGGAGTGTGGATCAATCTCTTGAAATTGTGCCCCTCCAGTGACCATCATAGCCAAGATCCAGCCACGCTTTTCACCATGCCATGCAATGCCACAAGCAGCATCATTGCCCTGAGCGGTCACACAGGTTTCAATCAATACTGGATCGGTCCCCAGCAAATCAGCAATTCCGTCAATAGCCGCTCTGCGGGTGTCACTTTGTTTTGGCGGCTTTGGCGCAGAGGGTGTTTGCCGTGTCCAAATGTTGGCGGGGGTCGTGGTCACTTGCGCCCCCCATCTGGGTTGCCCGTCAAAAAACTCCTGCGCGCCATAGTAACCCGACTCGTCCTCAGCCACCATTACCACACCGGTGCCAAGTCCAGTAAAACTGTTAGATTGGCACATTTTATTGAAGACGTGGAATAGCCCTAACCCCAGCCAAATTTCTTGGTCTTTCTGCGAAAAAACCACCATTTGATTGGCATCTTGGAAGTAATCGGGATAGGCTTCAGTCAGGGGCGCAGACACAGCCGTGAAGCCCTGTTGTTCCACCCATTGCACGGGATTGGACGAGCGCCATTTACTCTTCCAATCGAACTTCCGCACCAAACATCCGATGTTCAAGGACATGCCAAACCACTTTGCAATAAAATCTCAAGTCACCCATAAACCTTGCGCTGCAAACAACCAGTACTTTTTAACTATTTTAAGCGCAAACTGGACTTCAAGCCAAGCTTACTGGGTCAGACACCACCGCATGATCGCTTTTTGCGCATGCAATCTGTTCTCAGCCTCATCAAACACAACCGAATGCGGCCCATCCATTACAGAGCTGGTGACCTCTTCATTGCGATGCGCAGGCAGGCAATGCATGAACAAGGCGTCTGGTTTTGCCTTAGCCATCAACGCATCATCCACCTGATAAGGCCGCAGTTGATTGTGACGACGCTCCCGCGCAGTTTGGCTGTCATGCATAGAGATCCATGTGTCAGTGACCAGTAAATCAGCCCCCCTGACCGCTTCCACAGCATCGCGTAAAATCTCAATCTTAACGCCTTTAGCGCGCGCCTCCGCCACAAAACCCGCTTCAGGATCTAAAGTGGCAGGCCCCGCAAACACAAAATCAAAGCCAAATTGGCCCGCAGCATGAATGAAGCTGGCACAAACATTGTTGCCATCTCCGGTCCAGACAACCCGTTTGCCCCGGATGGGGCCGCGGTGTTCTTCATAGGTCATAATATCGGCCATTATTTGGCAAGGATGCGTGCGGTTGGTCAATCCGTTAATCACCGGCACCGTGGCATATTCCGCCATTTCAAGCAGCGTGGCCTCTTCAAAGGTGCGGATCATGATCAAATCCACATAGCGGCTCAAGACCCGCGCCGTGTCCGCAATCGTTTCGCCATGACCAAGCTGCATTTCGCTGCCGGATAAAACCATGGTTTGACCTCCCATTTGACGCACGCCCAAATCGAAACTGACCCGAGTGCGGGTTGATGGCTTTTCAAAGATCAAAGCCACCATCTGACCAGCCAAAGGCTGCTCTACGTCCAACGTGCCCTTAGACAAACCAGCACGCGCCGTCTTGATCCGGGTCGCATCGTCTAGAATGCCACGCAACTGCTGCTGCTCAAGCTGATTGATGTCGAGAAAATGTTGCATCGTTATGGGTATCCTAAAAGGCTGGCGGAGCACGTTCTCAAACGCACAAATCGCAAATATATTGAAGCGCGCGGCTTATTGCGCCGTTTGAACGATTTGGGCCGCAGCTTCTAATCGTGAAAGGGCCTGCGTGATATCCTCATCGGGAATGTTCAGCGCTGGCAACAGCCGCACCACATTCTCCGCCGCGGGCACAGTCAAAACCTTCAGCGGCATAGCCGGCGTTGACCACATCGATATTGTTAGCTTTGCATTTCAATCCGAGCATCAAGCCCGCGCCTGTCACCCCATCAAACACATCTGGAAATTGCCCGATCAGGCCCTCAAGGCCTTGGCGCATCAGGCCCGCTTTGCGGTTCACATCCGCCAAGAATTTTGGCGCAGCGACATGCTCCAGCACAGCGCTTCCCACAGCACAGCCCAAAGGATTACCGCCATAGGTCGAACCATGGGTCCCTGCTGTCATACCGCTGGCTGCATCTTCCGTGGCCAGCACCGCGCCAATTGGAAAACCGCCACCAATGCCCTTGGCCACCATCATGATGTCAGGCTCAATCCCAGCCCATTCATGGGCAAACAGTTTACCGGAACGGCCAACTCCGCATTGCACCTCATCGAAGATCAACAATATGCCATGGCTGTCACAAAAGTCGCGCAAACCCTTCAGGCAATGCTCAGGAACCTGCCTTATACCACCTTCACCTTGGATAGGCTCAATCATCACGGCGGCGATCTTATCGCTTATCGCAGCATGCAATGCGTCATGCTCTGCAAAAGGCACATGCACAAAGCCCGGCAAAAGCGGACCAAAGCCTTTGATCATCTTTTCCGCTCCGGCCGCCGCGATGCCCGCAGATGACCGGCCATGAAAAGAGCCCGCAAAGGTTATAATCTCAACCCGCTCCAGCTGGCCTTTATCGTAAAAATGTTTTCGCGCCATTTTCACCGCCAATTCGCAAGACTCAGTGCCTGAATTGGTAAAAAATACAGTGTCAGCAAACGTGAGATCCACCAGCTGATCCGCCAATTTTTGCTGCGCCGGAATATGGTAGAGATTCGAAGTATGCCACAATTGTCCCGCCTGTGCGGTCAAAGCCGCAACCAACTCCGGATGCGCATGCCCCAAACTGTTCACCGCAATTCCAGCGCCAAGATCCAAAAATCGGCGGCCATCATCGGTGGTCAACCAGCTACCGCTGCCGGACACAAAAGAAAGAGGAGCACGATTATAAGTAGGCAAGATCGACGGGATCATAGGGAAGCCTTTCTGGCAGGGCGAAGAGAAAAAACCAAAATGGAAAGGGAACTCGTAAGAGCAGGGAAAACGCGCGGCTGATGCCACGACGCCACGGTCATATCAGCGACGTCGGCGTCGCAAGGGCATTTCGATGAACGTTTTCATACCCTGACATACCAAAGTGCTGCAATCTTGAAAAGGTTTAATATGAACCGCGTGCCTGACCCCTAAGATTTGAGCCTGTAACCGGTCGCCACCCAATACCAAGCCAAACCAACAGCGCAGATGTTTGCGCCGCAAATCACCGCCAAGGCCAGCCATGGGCTGCTGTCTGACACTCCAAGCACACCATATCGCCCCCCATCGATGATATAGAACATCGGATTGGCATGGATGATTGGTTGCAGCATTTCTGGAAGAGCTTTGATGGAATAAAACGTGCCCGACAAAAACGCCAATGGGGTGATAACAAAATTGGAAATAGCGGCCATTTGGTCGAATTTATACGCATAGATACTGCCCAGCAATCCCAGCGCACCCATAAACATCGCACCCAAAATAACGAAGACAAATGTCCAGATCGGATGCGCAACAGAAATCTCAAGAGTCAGCCACATCGCCAAAACTAAAACCGCGCCGATCATCAAACCTCGGCCAATTCCACCCGCTAAGAATCCTATCACCATTTCCACAGGAGAGAGCGGTGGCATCAAAGTATCCACAATTGACCCCATAACTTTGGCCGAAAGCATCGAAGAAGAGGTGTTAGCAAAAGAATTTTGTATCACTGTCATCATCAACAACCCCGGTGCCAGAAAGACCACATAGCTAAACCCCATGACATCCGAACGACCCGGACCGATAGCAATAGAAAATACCAGTAAAAAAAGGCCCGCAGTGATCAATGGTGCGAAAATTGTTTGCTGCCAAATCGCCAAATAGCGCATATTTTCGCGCCGAATAAGCGTCCAAACGCCAAGCCAATTCACCCGCCCAAAGCGCCGAACGCCGTATTCTGAAACATTTGCCACAGCTTATCTCCGTTTGGGTGGTTGTCCTTAACCACAGTTGGGCCTAAAGTAGGATCCTTGCATGGGTTTCACCCGGTATTGCCACTGAATTCAAGGGGGGGCGTGATGTCCTGGACTGATGAGCGCGTCGAAGTTCTGAAAAAAATGTGGGGCGAGGGCCAATCGGCCAGCGTCATCGCGAAGGAATTGGGCGGCGTGACCCGCAACGCAGTGATTGGCAAGGTGCACCGTTTGGGCCTGTCAAATCGCGTGACTTCCACAACGGCCAAACCTGCCGCCAAGGATAAGTCAAAGGTTGAGGTGAAAGCCAAACCCGCCGCACCATCCGCTGAACCACCCAAGCCGGTTGCAGCGGCTGAGACTGTTCGGATCACTCCGCCAGCGGTGCGCAAAATCATTCCAGCTGGCCAGCCTTTGCCACCGCAGCCCTCAGCCAATGAGATAAGCCCGGAGGCCTTGGCTAAAGTCAGCGAAATAGAAAAGACCGCCAAGAGAATTAGCTTGATGGAATTGACAGAAAAAACGTGCAAATGGCCAGTTGGCGATCCCGCCACTGACGACTTTTGGTTTTGTGGCTTGGGGGTTAAGACCGGCAAGCCCTATTGCGAGGCTCATGTTGGCGTCGCATTCCAGCCGATGTCCAGCCGTCGCGACCGTCGCCGGTAATTTCGGCCGCATATAATTTCATAAATCTGCCCTACACTTTGGTTCCGGCCATGGTATAGGGCTGGTTATGGCACAGAATCCTCCCAACATCCGACCTGACATCGCGCCCAAAGCGCGTATCGACCCCTCGCCACCGGGCCAACCGACTATTGGTATGGTCTCGCTGGGCTGCCCAAAGGCTTTGGTTGATAGCGAACGGATTTTAACCCGCCTGCGCGCCGAAGGCTATGCCATCAGCCCTGACTACGCAGGGGCCGAAGCTGTGATTGTGAACACCTGCGGTTTTCTCGACAGTGCCAAGGCCGAAAGCCTTGAGGCCATCGGCGAAGCGCTGCACCAAAACGGTAAGGTGATTGTCACCGGCTGTTTGGGGGCCAATCCTGAATATATTACCGGCGCCCATCCTAAGGTTTTGGCCGTCACCGGCCCGCATCAATATGAGCAAGTTCTGGATGCGGTCCATGCAGCGGTGCCACCCAGCCCGAATCCCTTTGTGGATCTGCTGCCGGCCTCTGGGGTCTCATTAACCCCGCGCCACTACAGCTATCTGAAGATTTCCGAGGGCTGCAACCACAAGTGCAAATTCTGCATCATCCCGGACATGCGCGGTAAATTGGCCAGCCGTCCACCGCGCGCGATTCTGCGCGAAGCGGAAAAATTGGTTGAAGCTGGCGTGAAAGAGCTGCTAGTCATCTCGCAAGACACCAGCGCCTATGGTATCGATATCAAAACCACGCCCGAGGGGGAGATCCGCCCGCATATCACCGATCTGGCGCAAGAGCTGGGTCAATTGGGCGTTTGGGTGCGGCTGCATTATGTCTACCCCTACCCGCATGTTCGCAATCTGATCCCCTTGATGGCGCAGGGCTTGATCCTGCCCTATCTCGATATCCCGTTTCAACATGCGCATCCCGATGTGCTTAAACGCATGGCCCGTCCGGCTGCGGCATCCAAAACTTTGGATGAGATTGCTGCCTGGCGCGCCGATTGCCCGGATATCACTCTGCGCTCAACCTTCATCGTGGGCTACCCCGGCGAGACCGAATCCGAATTCCAAACTCTCTTGGATTGGATGGATGAGGCGCAGCTGGATCGTGTGGGCTGTTTCCAATATGAGAATGTCGCCGGCGCCCGCTCCAACGCGCTACCAGATCATGTGGCAGAAGAGATCAAACAAGAGCGTTGGGACCGGTTCATGGAAAAAGCGCAGGCGATTTCCGAGGCTAAACTGGCGGCCAAAGTGGGCCAAAAGATTGATGTGATTGTGGATGAGGTCGACGCCGACGGCATTGCCACCTGCCGCACCAAAGCCGATGCACCCGAGATTGATGGCAACCTGTTCATCGACGAAAACACTGGCTCCCTTCGCCCCGGCCATATTGTTCAGGTTGAAGTGGAAGAGGCCGGGGAATATGATCTTTGGGGTCGTGTGGCGGTTTAGATAAGACCCGTTCACTCACGCTTGAGCTTTGCAATTCTTTCCGCACAGATTGTGTTCACAATCGCCACGTGAAATACCTGAATACCGTCCAACCGACATAGTAGACAAGCCAATGTGCGGGTTAAGGGAGGGGGTCACCCAAGAGTGCCCACCGGCGGATCCATGAAATACCCAAACTGGAGCATCTAATCGGAATTGTTACGATCGAATGGCAAAATCCCCACAGCAGAAATGGCCACTGAGACAGACAAGACTATAAAAATCAGCACAAATACCAGAAAAACTAACTTTGCAAATGCAATAGAGTATGCGTCCAAAATTTTAGAGGGTAGTTTCACCGATCCGTTATTTATCAATGTCAGCCTATGCCAAAGAATTGCAAAGATACCACCAGAAAGTAACTGCAAAGCCCTCATATGCCAAAAAAAGAAAAACTATGTATCAGCCAGAGGGCACCTAAGGGTCTCCACTCAAACTAAAATCGGATACTATGGTATGATACATCGTGATCAAGTATTTGAAAATTATCATGATTTTTGAATCATTTTTTGGTTAAAAATCTCTCACTTCAAATATCATGTATGATTAAATTTAATTTAATAACAGATTACTGCGCCGTATAAGAACGTCAAATCATAATCTCCTTACCCCTCCAAATACATCCGTGTCGCGTCTTGGACGTGGCGGAAGCGGTCGCCTCCTAGGTGTTTGCCACCATACCAGCGGGTGACGATGATCAGCTCATTTTGACGGCCCACCCGTTCCAGCATGCGCAGGATGACCATGCCCGCGCCGCTTTCTCCGTCGTCGGATTTCAACGGCACCCCGTCAATCAGCACTCCCCACGTGTTATGGGTGGCTTTGGCATATTTCTTATCGCGCTTCAGCTCCTTTAGGGCGGCATCAATCGCGGCACGGTCGGTGACCTTGCACCCCGAGACCGCATATTTCGAGCCCCGATCACTCAGGACCACCCCCAGCTGCCTCACAGCAGCCCCCAAAGTGCAAAGACCCAAGCCACGCCTGCTGCACCTGCCGTCAGCGCCACCCCGGCACTGCCCGCATCCTTGGCAGCCTTGGCCAAAGGATGTTGACCGGGCGAGAGGTGATTGACCACCCGCTCAATCGCCGTGTTGAAACATTCCGCCGCCAGCACCAAAGCCCCAAGGCAGAGGATCAAAACCCGCAGCCCCGGCGCGATGGGCAGGCCAAAAGCCAAAAGCCCGAGCCAATATTCATTAGATCCAAAAGCGAAAGAAATGTTCTTCACGCCACGCCAAGACCAGCCCAGCGCTGGAATAAATGCATCGGCCTTTAAAACGTTGCCATTCACGGGTTAGGATCTGCCTCATTTGCCAACAGCCGCCCGCACCCCTGCGATGCGATCCGCGTTGCGCGGGTGGGTGCCAAAGAACTTATTGCCTGGATCCGGGATGCGCATGAAATACACCGCCCCCAGCACAGGATCAAACCCGGCCCGCTGGGTCATTTGCGCCCCGAGGTGGTCTGCTTCCAGCTCAAAGTTTTTCGAATAATTGCGCCCGCCGACAGCCGCTCCAAGACTGGATGCCGCATCAACCGAACGTGCCGAGCCGCCCAAAGCCGTCCGCCAAGACGCCAAACAAGGTTGCCCCACCGCGCGCTGATTGTTTCTGCCGGTCGAGATGGCGCAAAATGTGATGCGCGCCCTCATGGCCAATTACAAAGGCAATTTCATCAGCGTTGCGCATATCAGTGAGCAAAGCCATGGTGAAGCCAAGGATTGGTTGGCCCTCTTCATTCACAGTTTGAAAGGCATTCGGGGGGCTTTTCGGATCAGGATCAATCGCAATCACAAAATCGCAATTTAGGTCTGGACTGGTATCTTTACAGGTTCTAACCAGCTGTGGAAGCATATGCCCTACCGCCGTAGTGAAGCGCTGTGGCACGTCTTTGGCGCTGATGGTGGGCAGGCTCGCCTGGGATGCAGGCTCCGGCCTTGATCCGGTTTGCACCGAACAGCCAGCCAACACGATCAGCAATAGAAAAGCGATGATGCGCATAAAATTCTCCCGTCGTAATGCCATGAGTTTATCAGCTAAAATGCGATGAACCAAGCCTTTGGCTTGCGCGGTTGGTAAAACTGATTAGGGTTACGATATGTTTACGATAGAACACGGCTTTGAGGCCACCTCCATTACCTTGATAGACGACACAGCTACGCATCTTTTGGAAGATGTGAGCATCAACGCCTTTGAGGACCGCATCACCATAGAACAATGGGACGCTGACCACGATCAGATGCATAGGATCACCCTCTCGATGACCCAAGCCCACGATTTGGCCGCAGCCTTGGATCTGCCGGAGGGCGTTTATCAGCGCAGCGACACCTAGCTATTGGAAAGAAATTTGGCATGACCACAGGACTTTATTGGGACGAACGCTGTTTTTGGTTTTCAGGCGGCAATTATGCCTTCACGCAGCCCGTTGGCGGATTGGTGCAACCCCTGGCCGCAGGCGGGATCCCGGAAAGTCCTGAAACCAAACGACGGTTGAAAAATCTGATCGATGTCACCGGGCTCACCCAATCCTTAGCCTGTCACAGCGCCGAAGAGGCCAGCACAGAGGCGCTCTTGCGCGTTCACCCACACGGCTACCTATCAGCCTTTGAGGAAGCCTCAAAGGGCAGCGGTGGCGAACTGGGTTTGCGGGTGCCTTTTGGCCATGGCGGCTATCAGCAGGCGGCTCTGTCAACGGGATTGGCCTGCCGGGCGGTTTCAGATGTCATGGCTGGTCGGGTGCGCAATGCATACGCCCTGTCGCGCCCACCGGGCCACCACTGCTTACCTGATTTTCCAAACGGATTTTGCTTGCTGGCCAATATCGCGGTGGCAGTGCAGGCGGCACGCGCCATTCAACCTGATCTGAAAGTTGCAGTGCTGGATTGGGACGTACATCATGGCAATGGCACAGAAGCCATTTTTCTGGACGACCCTGCCACTCTGACCATCTCCATTCACCAGGAAAACAACTACCCGTTGGATACCGGCGGGGCCGAAGTCCGCGGAAGCGACAAGAGCAATATCAATATCCCCCTGCCCCCGGGCGCGGGCCACGCCAGCTATCTGCGCGTAATCGAGCATATTGTACAGCCTGCCTTGAAGCAGTTTCAGCCGGATTTGATTGTGGTGGCCTGCGGCTATGATGCCTCAGTAATTGACCCGCTGTCGCGCATGATGGCTACGGCTGAAACATTTGCCGCTATGACTCAAACCATCAAACAAACGGCCAACACTCTTTGCGATGGGCGATTGGTCTTGGTGCATGAGGGCGGATATTCAGAAGTTTACGTGCCATTTTGTGGCCACGCGACCATTTCAACATTGGCAGGCAGCCTAATCTTGGCGCCTGATCCTTTTGCTGATACATTCCGCCAACGCCAACCCACTGGGCGCTTTCAAAGCTTCCTAGATGACTGGGTTGATGCATTGGCCGCATTTCATGCCTCCTAACTTGAGGATAAAATTGGCTTCATTTCACCTACAGCCCTTGTGAATCGATGCGCGATATACCAAATCAATGCCTATGACAGATGCATTGACCTTTTTGAAAACCCGCCGTTCACGCCCTGCAAAGATCATGACCGGCCCCGTGCCGGGCAAGGAGGCTTTAGAAGCGCTCTTGGTTGTGGCCGCCCGCACCCCCGATCATGGCAAGCTTGAGCCTTGGCGATTTATCGTTTTGGAGCAAGCCGCCCTGCGCCGTTTAGGGGTTTTAACCCGATCCATGGCCGAGGCCGCAGGGCCTGAGGTCGTTGATGCCGACAAAACCAGCCATCAATTTGAAACCGGCACATTGGCCGTCGTGGTGGTGGAAAGTCCAAAGCATTGCGTGAAATTTCCTGAGATTGAACAAACATATTCGGCCGGTGCGGTTTGCCTGTCTCTGTTGAATGGCGCTTTGGCCAGTGGCTGGGCAGCTAATTGGCTGTCGGGCTGGGCCTCCCACAATCCTGAATTTTGCACCCAAGGGTTACATCTAGAGCCGCATGAGCGCGTGGCGGGAATCATCCACATCGGCACGGGTCCGGCTCAAATGCCAGACCGTCCACGCCCTGATGTCGCAGCACTCACCCAATGGATTTCTGAATAATGTTTGCCGATTTCTTCAAATCGATCGCCCAATTTGATGACCCAAAGTTTCGCCTAGTGGTCTGGCGTGGGCTAGGCCTTACCTTCGCAGTTTTGATTACAGCCTGTACCTTGATCGTTATGGGCTTGAACCAATTGGCTCAATCCGCAGCAGTAACGGCGATTATTGGCGAGACATCTTGGCTGGGAAATCTGCTCAATATTGGCGGCGTTCTATTCACCTTTGTCCTATCTATTTGGCTGATGGTCCCCATTGCGTCTGCAATTATCTCGTCGTTTTTTGACGAGGTGGCTCAGGCCGTAGAAGCCCGCTATTACCCGAACTTACCAGCGACAAGAGGCATGAAGCTGCAGGATCAAATCCTTACCACATTGGGATTTTTTGGAATTTTACTGCTGGCAAATCTTGGCGCTCTGATCCTCTCGATCTTCATGCCGTTTCTCGCACCGTTTATCTTTTGGGCCGCCAACGGCTATTTGTTGGGACGGGAATATTTCCAAGTGGCCGCCATGCGTCGCATGAGCCGCAGTGACGCTACCCGTTTGTTTCAACGTCACCGCGGCGCTATTTGGTTTTCTGGGATCTTAAATGGCGATTCTACTGTCTATTCCGCTTGTGGGTCTGTTCATCCCCGTTCTCGGTGCGGCAACCTTCACCCACCAGTTTGAGAGACTTCGGGCGTTGCCATCCGGTTAAACCAATCAAAATCCCGAACAGCAAAGACGCCGCTGATGATACTGCCCGCAATAATTGCCCAAAGCACCACCGCCACCGCTGTTGTAACTAAGAATCGTTTTTTCATCTGAGGGTTTACTGGGCTGCCCGCATGGGTACCTGGTTCGATTTTACCCACATCCCCCTGAGTCTGCAACCGTAATGGTAGCACGATGAAGAGCGTGAGAAACCAAATAACAGCGAAAAGCACGATGGCTGAAGTAATACCCATGAATAAATCCTGACAGTTTGTTTAAACTTGTTCTAGTTCGATAAGGCAGCCGGTGAAGTCTTTGGGGTGCAAAAAAAGAACTGGCTTGCCGTGCGCACCAATCTTTGGCTCGCCTGCGCCCAAAACCCGCGCGCCCTGGCCTTGCAATTGATCGCGCGCCATCAAGATATCGTCGACCTCATAACAGATATGATGAATGCCCCCAGATGGGTTTTTATCTAAGAAATTCTGAATTGGAGAGTTCTCACCCAAAGGATACAACAACTCGATCTTGGTGTTTGGCAGCTCGATAAAGACGACCGTCACCCCATGATTTGGCTCATCCTGCGGTAATCCAACTTTGGCCCCCAAGGTGGTTGCATATTGCGCCGACGCGGCCTGCAAATCAGGAACAGCGATGGCTACATGGTTAAGGCGTCCAATCATGATTTTCTCCTGTTTTTCATCTTTTAAAGCCGCAGGTCCAAACAAAGCAAGCTGCATTAACATTGCATTAGTGTCGAAAAAAATAGCTGCGGGCGATGCTTACCGATCGTTTGGCAGAAAAATTGGCGAGATAGCCAATTGGCACCGGGCTTTACCGAGTGTTGGGGTTTGGACGCAATGTCCAAACCCCATGTTTTTAGTCTGGCAGAATAACCCGCAATGACAATTCGCGCAGTTGCTCATTCATCGGCTCTGATGGCGCGGCCATCATCAAATCTTCGGCGCGTTGGTTCATCGGGAACATGATAACCTCACGGATATTGGCCTCATCAGCCAACAACATAACTATCCGGTCAATACCAGCGGCACACCCACCGTGGGGTGGGGCGCCATATTGAAACGCGTTAACCATGCCGCCAAAGCGTTTCTCAACTTCTTCCTTGCCATAGCCGGCAATTTCAAAAGCTTTGAACATGATTTCTGGGCGGTGATTCCGGATCGCGCCGCTCAGTAGTTCATACCCATTACAGGCCAAATCATATTGGAAGCCCAATACTTTGAGCGGATCGCCTTGAAGCGCTTCCATCCCGCCTTGCGGCATTGAGAAAGGGTTGTGCTCAAAGTCAATTTTTCCTGTCTCCTCGTCTTTTTCATAGATTGGAAAATCCACAATCCATGCGAAGGCAAAGCGGTCATTGTCTGTTAGACCCAGCTCATCACCAATGGCCAAACGCGCACGACCTGCCACGGATTCAAAGGCTTTAGGTTTGCCGCCCAAGAAGAAGGCTGCGTCGCCAACCCCGAGGCCCAATTGCTGGCGAATGGCTTCAGTACGCTCGGGACCAATGTTTTTGGCCAAAGGCCCTGCGGCCTCCATGCCTTCGCCTTGGTCACGCCAGAAGATATACCCCATACCGGGTAGGCCTTCTTTTTGCGCGAAAGCATTCATCCGGTCACAAAATTTACGGCTTCCACCTGTTGGGGCCGGGATGGCGCGAATTTCAGTGCCGTCTTGCTCCAACAGTTTGGCAAAAATGGCGAACCCTGAATCGCGGAAATGCTCTGAGACAATCTGCATTTTGAGTGGGTTGCGCAGATCCGGTTTGTCGCTGCCATACCAAAGCGCAGAATCACGGTAACTGATTTGCTCCCAAGTCTGATCAACCTTGCGACCGCCGCCAAATTCTTCAAACACGCCTGTCAGAACTGGCTGGATAGTGTCAAAGATATCCTGCTGCTCCACAAAAGACATTTCCAAATCAAGCTGGTAGAAATCTGTTGGAGAGCGATCAGCGCGTGGATCTTCATCTCGGAAACACGGTGCAATCTGGAAATACTTATCATAGCCCGAAACCATAATCAGCTGTTTAAACTGCTGGGGAGCTTGTGGCAGCGCATAGAAACGGCCCGGATGCAGGCGCGAAGGCACCAAAAAGTCACGCGCGCCTTCGGGGCTGGAGGCGGTAATGATCGGCGTTTGGAACTCACGGAAATTCTTAGCCCACATACGTTTGCGCATTGAGGCCACCACGTCAGAGCGCAGCTTCATATTGTTTTGCAG
>CAJJBJ010000010.1 GCA_905182455.1 uncultured Planktomarina sp. | reverse complement strand
CGCAGTTCTGCCCGCGCCACCTGCCTGCGATGTACAGCGTCCGGTCCATCGGCCAAGCGCAAAGTGCGCAGGTGCATCCAATAGGCAGCAAGCGGAGTGTCTTGGCTGATGCCCCCGGCCCCATGCAGTTGGATTGCCTCATCTACAACTTTCAAAGCCATAATCGGCGCCACAACTTTGATTTTTGAAATCCAAGGTGCAGCGGCGCGCGGATCGCCTTGATCCATCATCCAAGCTGCTTTCAGGCACAATAGCCGCGCCATTTCAATTTCCATACGCGCATCTGCAATGATATCAAAATTTGCACCGAGATACGCCAATTGCTTTCCGAAAGCCGTCCGGCTTAAGCTGCGTTTGCACATCAATTCAAGAGCGGCTTCCGCCTGTCCGATGGCGCGCATGCAATGGTGAATACGTCCGGGCCCAAGCCGGCCTTGTGCTATTTCAAAGCCACGCTCTTCACCCAGCAACAGATTTTCAGCTGGCACCCGCACATTGGTAAAACGCAGGTGATAATGCCCATGCGGAGCATCGTCATGGCCGTAAATTTGCATCGGGCGCAGCTTTTCGATGCCCGCAGTCGCCGCATCCACCACAATCATTGAATGGCGTTTGTGTTTGGGCGCATCGTCGTCACCAGTTTTGACCATAACGATATAGACCGCACAGCGCGGATCGCCGGCCCCACTGGCCCACCACTTCTCACCGTTCAGCACATAGCCATCACCGTCGCGCACGCATGTTAAGCTCAGGTTGGTGGCATCTGACGAGGCCACATCTGGCTCTGTCATCACATAAGCAGAGCGAATGTCTCCAGCCAGCAAGGGCGCCAGCCAGCGGGTTTTCATCTCATCGGTGCCGTAACGTTCAAACACTTCCATATTACCAGTATCAGGCGCGGAACAGTTGAACACCTCAGCCGCGAGAGGCGATTTGCCCAACTCTTCGGCCATATATGCATATTCAACAGTGGTCAGACCAAAGCCTTTGTCGCTGCCTGTAAGCCAAAAGTTCCAAAGCCCTTCAGCGCGCACTTTGTCTTTCAGCGTCTTCATGATTTCAATTTGCCGGTCGGTAAAGGCCCAGCGGTCGCCCTTGGACACCTCGGCGTGATATTCATGCTCCATTGGCATGATGTCTTCACGGATGATTTCCGCAACCCGGTCACGGAGCTTCTCGACACGCTCTGAAAGTCCAAGATTCATTTCCATAATAGTGCCCTCAACTTAGCTTGGTTATTTTGCCCTTTACAGGCATCCCCGTAATGAAACATACTCCTCGGTATGTTGTCAATGGAAGTAGGCTGATGTCTGATCTACAAAATGCATATGCCACGCAGTCACTCTTGATAGGCAAGACCTTGGGCCGCAGCCCCTGGCTTTTGATCGATCAGGCGCGCATCGATGCCTTTGCAGATATCACTGAAGACCCACAGTTCATCCACACCGACGCCGCACGCGCCGCCGCAGAAACGCCATTCGGTGGAACCGTGGCTCACGGGTTTTTGACATTATCGATGGCCAGCCGCATGATGCAAGACACCGTTGGACCTTTTGAAGGGCAGGTGATGAATCTCAACGCTGGCTTTGATCGGCTGCGGTTTCTAACCCCCCTGCGTAGCGGCAGTCGAATTCGTGGCGTGTTTGAACTGAAGGAGCTCAAACAAACCTCCGCCAGCCAGTTGCGGATGGTCACGACGCTAACCATTGAAATTGAGGGCACAGACAAGCCCGCGCTATTGGCCGATTGGGTCAATGTCGTAGTTTTCTCGGACGTGGAGTAAGAGCGATGGAGCCGAAAAAACCAATGACCAAACCCTTGCAGACCTTTGACCTAGAGGTTCTATCGGCATATCTAAAGCACCATGTATCAGGGTTTACAGGACTTGCGGGCCTTGAGAAATTTTCCAATGGACAGTCCAATCCCACCTATAAAATCTTAGATACATCTGGAACCAGCTATGTGCTGCGCGCCAAGCCGCCGGGGAAATTGTTAAAATCTGCTCATGCGGTGGATCGAGAATTTAGGGTCATGACAGCACTGGCCGAAACCGCCGTTCCTGTGCCAAAAATGCTGCATCTATCCGGCGATGACAGCCCAATAGGAGCGCAGTTTTTGGTGATGGGCTATCTGTCCGGCACTGTATTTTGGGACCCGGCCTTGCCCGAGTGCTCCAAGAGTTTCCGCACTCTGGCCTATAGTGCGCTAGTTGAAACGCTTGCGGCCCTGCACGAGGTTGATCCGCACAGGGTGGGCCTTGAAAACTTTGGTCGGCCCGGAAATTACTTTGGCCGCCAAGTCTCCCGCTGGACGCACCAATACCGCGCATCAGAAACACAAAGCCGACCTGACATGGACTGGACCATCGATTGGCTGTCACAAAACTTGGTGGAGGATGATGGGCAGATGTCTATCGTGCATGGAGATTATCGCTTGGACAATGTCATGTTTGACGTCCACACACCCAAAATGATTGCGGTTTTGGATTGGGAATTGTCGACCTTGGGCCATCCTTTCGCTGATTTAGCCTATCAATGTATGGGTCTTCGGTTGTCACAAGACTCGCTGATCAAAGGGTTGGATACTCTTGATCGCACAGCGCTCGGCATCCCCGATGAAGCTGAATATGTCGCGCAATATTGCGCACTGCGGGGCATCGCATTGCCCGAGAATTGGGCCTTTTATATGGCATTCTCCTTCTTTCGGTTGGCTGCTATTCTTGAGGGGGTTCTCCACCGCGCCCAGTCAGGCAATGCTTCCAACCCCAAAGGAATGGGCGCGATGAATTCGACGATCATTACATTGACCAAGGCAGCGAAAGCCACCGCCCAACAGGCCAGCACATGAGCCTCGGTGCAAAAACAGCCAAGCCGCGCATATTGGATGCGGCGGCCACTGCCTTTGCCACCCATGGGGTGGATCAAACCTCTATTGACGACATCGCCCGAGCATTGGGGGCTACGAAGGGTAAAATTTACCATCACTTTGGATCCAAAGGCGAATTGGTCTGTGCCATCCGCAAACATTCGGTGCAACTCACTACAGATCGGGTACGCCCTTATTTCGAAGCCCAGAACCCACCGCCTGAAAAGTTCCACGCAATGGCCCAAGCCCATGTGATCGCCATGATTTCTGAACTGGCCTATCACCGGGTTGTTGTCGAAGAAATGCGCGGCTCAGGAACAGGCAGAATCACCGATAGCGAGCGCCAGTTGCGGGTGGAAATCACCACCCTGCAATCGGAATATGAGGATATGTTCCGCAACGTATTGGCCAAAGGAATCAGCTCTGGCGCATTTCAAGATCAAGATCTGTCGGTGACTGTCCGCAGCTTTCTCATGATGCTGCACGCACCGATTTACTGGTATAAGCCCCGCGGACCAGAAAACTGCCAAACCATTGCTAACCATTTGGCAAATATGGCTTTAGGTGCGGTGCTTGTGACTGACAGCAAAACCTGCACTGTGACACATGGAGATTGACCGATTAAGATATCGGAAAGCCACCGCCTTCTATTCTAGCATAATGCTCAACACCCGAGGAATATCTCAATGTCTGATCTTGTGACCCTGTCAAAATCTAGAACGGTAGCCATCGTTGAAATTAACAACCCTCCGGTCAATGCTTTAGGGCAAGCAGTGCGCAAAGGCTTGTTGGATGCCGTGAAACAAGCGGAAGCGGACCCTGAGGTGACGGCAATAGTGATCATAGGTGCCGGCCGGACCTTCCCAGCAGGTGCCGACATTAAAGAATTTGGCAGGCCAATGGAAGATCCACATTTGCCAGATGTGATTGACCAAATCGAGAACTGCGCAAAACCAGTGGTCGCGGCGTTACATGGCACGGCACTTGGTGGCGGTTTTGAAATCGCTTTGGGCAGCCATTACCGCATCGCGTTGTCAGATACCCGTGTGGGCCTGCCCGAAATTCACCTGGGGCTCATCCCCGGCGCTGGTGGAACCCAACGCGTGCCGCGGCTTTGTGGGGCAGAAATGGCCCTTGGTATCATGCTTAAAGGCACCCCAATCAGCGCCCAAGCCGCCAATGCCGCTGGCCTTATTGATTGTATCGTTGAGGCAGATCTTTTAGACGCAGCCCTTACCTATGCCAGCCAATTGACCCAAGTGCGCCGAACCCGCGACGAGACCCGCGGCTTGACAGATGAACCAGCCTATCGCGCGGCACTTGCGGCCGCCGAAAACATGGCCAATAAGCGTATGCGGGGACAAATAGCCCCGCTCCAAATTATTGCCTGTGTAAAAGCCACCTTGGAGCAAACCTTCGACGAAGGTCGTCTTTATGAGCGTGATTGTTTTTTTGACTGCCTTGCCTCTGAGCAATCCAAGGGCATGATTCATGCCTTTTTTGCCGAACGTGCCAGCGCCAAAGTTCCCGAAGCCGGACGCGCTCAACCCCGCCCCCTAAACAACCTCGGCGTTGTAGGTGGCGGAACCATGGGCGCAGGCATCACCGTGGCGGCGCTCAACAGCGGCTTGCCCGTAACGATGATTGAGCGCGACGATGATAGCCTGAAACGTGGGCGCGCCAATGTGGAAAAGGTCTATGACCGCCTGCTCGCAAAAGGTAGGATCACCCACGATCACAAAGCTTCAGTTATGGCGCTTTATACAGGCTCCACAGACTATGCAGATTTGTCTGATGCCGATATGGTGATTGAAGCCGTTTTTGAACGCCTTGACGTGAAACGCGAAGTGTTCACCCAGCTTGATAAGGTCATGAAGCCAAGCGCGGTCTTCGCCTCAAACACCAGCTATATCGACATTGATCACATCTCCAGCGCAACAGGCCGCCCCAATCAGGTGCTTGGCCTGCATTTTTTTAGCCCAGCCAATATTATGAAACTGTTGGAAATTGTTGTGCCAAAGGGTGTTGCAGATGATGTTGTCGCAACAGGATTTGCCTTGGCCAAACGTTTGGGTAAAGTCCCCGTACGGGCTGGAAATTCCGCAGGTTTTATCGGTAACCGTATCCTTGGAAAATATGGTATGTGCGCGGCGCATATGATGGAAGATGGTGCCACACCCTATGAAATTGATGCGGCCATCTACGCCTTTGGCTATCCCATGGGCATCCATGCAATGTATGATCTGGCCGGGCTCGACATTGGCTGGGACAACCGAAAATCAGCAGCCCCCACGCGCAACCCAGCTGAACGCGACGTACAAATTTCCGATCGAATTTGTGAACATGGCTGGTTTGGTCAAAAAACGGGGCGCGGGTTTTATCTGTACCCGCAGGGGGCCAGAATTGGTACACCGGATCCCAAAGTCTTGACTATTATCGAGGCCGAGCGCGCGCTCAAAGGCATCACGCCCCGCAGCTTCTCTTATGAGGAGATTATGGAACGTTATATGGCCGCCATGGTCAATGAAGCCTGTGAGGTTTTGCGTGAGGCTGTAGCCTTGAAACCATCCGACATTGATGTCACTTTTGTCCAAGGATATGGCTTCCCACGGTTCCGGGGTGGGCCAATGAAATATGCAGATGGGTATGGTCTGGGCAAAATGCTTGACAACATCCGCGCCTATGAAACCGAAGATCCGGTGTTCTGGAAACCGTCGCCTTTGCTGGTCGATTTGATTGCCGCCGGACATACATTTGAAGACTTGAATTGAGGATAGACTGATGGATCTCAACTTTACCGCTGCAAACATCGCCTTTCGCCAGGAGGTTATCGAGTTTCTTGAAGCTGAATTGCCGACCTCGATTGCAACAAAGGTGAAAGCCGATATTGCGGTGAGCAAAGAAGCTACCGAATTTTGGCACGCGACCCTGCACAAGCGCGGATGGCTAACCTACAGTTGGCCTACGGCCTTTGGTGGCACCGGGTGGGATCCTGTCCAGCAATTTATCTTTGAAGAAGAATGTGCCGCCGCAGGCGCGCCGCGCATCTTACCCTTTGGCCTCAAAATGCTTGCACCCGTGCTGATGGCCTTCGGCTCAAAAGAGCAGCAGGACCATTGGTTACCGCGGATGTGCGACGGGACTGATTGGTGGTGCCAAGGATATTCCGAACCCGGATCAGGCTCTGATTTGGCCAGCCTGAAAACCACCGCCGTGAAAGATGGTGACGACTACATCATCAACGGTCAAAAAACTTGGACCACCCTTGGCCAATACGCTAATATGATCTTTTGCTTGGTGCGCACCGACGGCATCTGCAAACCACAGGCGGGCATATCTTTCATTTTGATCGATCTCGCCGTGCCCGGCATAGACATGCGCCCAATCCGCACCCTTGATGGTGGGCATGAGGTGAATGAAGTGTTTTTCACCGACGTGCGCGTACCGGCCTCCAATCTGGTGGGGGAAGAGAATAAGGGCTGGACCTATGCCAAATATTTACTTGCCCATGAGCGCAATGGCATCGCCAATGTTGGCATTTCAAACCAAAAACTATCACGGTTAAAGCGGCTGTCTTTAACTCAAAAACGAGCAGGCAAACCTTTGGCCGAAGATCCACTTTTTGCAGCACGAATGGCACGGCTTGAAATTGAGCTGCGCAATCTGGAAACTACTAACCTGCGGGTATTGGACGGATTTGCCAAAGGTGCAGGGCCGGGACCAGAAAGCTCGATGCTCAAGATCATTGGCTCAGAGTTGGAACAAAACTTCGATGACCTCACCCGCCGCGCCCTTGGCCGTCATGCTCAGGCCCATACGCCAGAAGTGTTTGAACCCGGCTACAACGGGCCACAAGTGGCTCCTGAAAATATGGCCAATCAATCCGCAGCATATTTCAACAAGCGCAAAGTTTCGATCTATGGCGGCTCAAATGAAATACAAAAAAACATCATCACCAAAATGATATTGGGGCTTTAAACCATGGATTTTCAACCCACCGAAGAGCGCCGCATGGTGGCTGATATGATCAACAAATTTATTCAAAATGACTATCCTCTGAAAGCACGATTGGATGCGGGGGTCAGTGAATTGGGTTACAATCCACAGGCCTATACACAGATGGCAGAGCTGGGATTGATCGGCGCATTGTTTGACGAAGATATCGGCGGCTTTGGCGGTGGCGGATTTGACATCGCCACCGTTTTTACCGAACTGGGCAGAGGGTTGATCAACGAACCGTTCAATGACACAGCACTGGCCAGCGGTTATATCTTTGCCCAAACCGGGCATCTGGATTGGGTTGAGCACATCATCTCTGGCACCAAACGTGTGGCGCTGGCGTTGATCGAAAACGGTGCCGATTATGATTGGGACATGCCCGAGACCTTGGCCACAGCCAAAGGTGACGGCTGGACCTTAGCCGGGACCAAAACCAGCGTGAAATTTTCCCACGGGGCCGATGCGGTGATCGTAAGCGCGAAAATCCAAACCACCACCGGGCTCAGCCTGTTTTTGGTCAAAGGTGATGCGGCTGGGATGACACAGCATCGGTTCCAAACCATTGATGGTGGTAGCGCTTGCGACATATCCTTGACAGATACACCTGCCCTTCTGCTTGGCGCTGAGGGCGGCTCATATGAGATTTTGGACGCCACAGCGGCCCGCTGCACACTAGCGGTCTGTGCAGAAGCTCTGGGCCTCATGGACAGCATCAAAACCCTGACAGTCGACTATCTGCGCACCCGCCAACAATTTGGCACTGTAATTGGCAAATTTCAGGCCCTGCAACATCGCATCGCTCAAATGCTTTTGGAAATTGAACAGGCCAAATCAGCTGTCACCAATGCAGCGAAAGACTTAGACGCCCCAACGGATGAACGCAATCGCGCGATCTCTGCGGCGAAATACTCCATTGGCCGCATAGGCTGCTATGTGGCCGAAGAAGCCATTCAGCTACATGGGGGTATCGGGATGACTTGGGAATATGATCTAGGACATTTTGCTAAAAGATTGGTGATGATTGATCATGAATGGGGCGATCAGGACCATCACTTGATGCGCTATGCCCAGAGCTAGACACCTTTGGCTATCCTTTGCGCGTTTCATTCGACCGGAGGCATATCAATCGAAGCCGATGGTACCAAAATTATGCGTGATTGGTGCAAATATATATATTTGGGATCTAGTATACTGTTTCTTGTCATACTGTCTTTCGCGACCTACCTATCAAGCTAATCTTTGAGGAACACGCAATGAACGACCCTGCCAATCCCTACGATGATATCCGCGATGCCATAGCCAAGCTCTGCGCGCAATTTCCCGGCAGCTATTGGCGGGCATTGGATCGTGAGATGGGCTATCCAACAGAATTTGTGACGGCCCTAACACAAGCGGGGTGGCTAGGGGCTTTGATCCCAGAAGAATATGGAGGCTCCGGCCTGCCGCTGTCTGCAGGTGCGGCTATATTGGAAGAAATTCACAAGTCTGGTGGGAATGCCGGGGCCTGCCATGCGCAGATGTACACAATGGGCACGCTCCTGCGCTATGGATCCGAGTCGCAAAAACAGCAATACCTACCTGCGATCGCAGAGGGATCCTTACGCCTGCAAGCGTTTGGTGTGACCGAACCCACCTCAGGAAGCGACACTGGTGCCTTGAAAACCACAGCCCAGTTGGATGGGGATCACTATGTAATCAATGGTCAAAAAATCTGGACCAGTCGCGCTGAGCATTCCGATCTTATGATCCTATTGGCCCGTACCGCCCCATTGGTCGAAGGTATGAAAAAAACCCAAGGCCTTTCCGTTCTTCTAGTAGATATGCGCGAAGCGATCGGCAACGGCCTAACGATCCGCCCAATCCGCACCATGATGAACCATGCCACTACCGAAGTATTTTTCGATGATCTTCGGGTCCCTGTGGAAAATCTGATTGGTGATGAAGGCAAAGGTTTTAGCTACATCCTATCAGGCATGAATGCTGAGCGTATTTTGATTGCATCTGAATGTATCGGCGACGCTAAATGGTTTATCGACAAAGCAGTTCATTACGCCAAAGAACGCAGCGTATTTGGCCGAGCAATAGGGCAAAACCAAGGGATCCAATTTCCAATTGCAAAAGCCTATGCCAACATGCGGTCTGCCGAGTTGATGGTCAGAGAGGCTCTGACACTTTACGAATCTGGAGAAAATCCAGGTGCTGAGGCCAATATGGCGAAAATGCTGGCTGCGGATGCCTCAAATGAGGCAGCCAATGTTGCAGTGCAAACCCATGGTGGTTTTGGCTTCGCTGAGGAATATGATATCGAGCGAAAATTCAGAGAAACACGGCTTTATCAAGTGGCGCCAATATCAACGAACCTGATCCTATCCTACCTAGCAGAACACACCCTCGAACTGCCAAGATCCTATTAAGCCATGTGGGCGAGATATGAATAATCCCGCCCGCATTGATTATTTAAATGGCGCCTAGACAGTCAGAATTGTTGACCCAGTAGTTGCGCGGCCTTCAAGCGCGTCATGCGCCTTTTGAACATCAGCTAATGCAAACTCTTGCCCAATAACAATCTCAACTTCTCCAGAAGTCACTTTGGAGAACAAATGCCGCGCCATATCCTGACAATCATCGTGGCTAGCAATATGCGTAAACAATGTCGGACGGGTAATTTTCAAAGATCCTTTTGGCCCAAGTAGTGCGAGGTTAAAGGGCGGAACCGGACCTGACGCATTGCCAAATGTGATCATCATGCCTAGAGGTTTGAGGCTATTAAGTGAACTTTCAAAAGTGGACGCCCCAACAGAATCCATCACCACGTCAACACCGTGTCCGCCAGTCAATTCACGAACCATTTCTTCAAAGTTCTCAGTGTTATAATTTATGCAGTGCGTCGCGCCATATTTCAATGCGAGCTGACATTTTTCATCTGTGCCGGCCGTACCTATCAGCGTGATACCTTCGGATCTAGCCCATTGGCAGGCTATCAAACCCACACCACCAGCGGCGGCATGAAACAAGACAGTGTCTCCAGCCTTCAATGGCGTCGTTCGGTGAAATAAATATTGCACAGTCATACCCTGCAACATCATTGCAGCCCCTTGCTCAAAACTGATTCCGTCAGGCAATGGACAAACCTGCGCAGCAGGCATGACGCGCCGCTCACAATATGACCCCGGAGGCATCGACGCATAAGCTGCGCGATCACCAACTTTAAGATGCGTAACACCCTCGCCCACAGCCTCAATGATGCCCGCTGCCTCCATGCCTAAAGCTTGCGGTAAATTCAACGGAGCAAGTCCAGAACGCTGGTAAACATCTATAAAATTTAAACCGCATGCTTTATGAGCGATGCGCACCTGTCCTTCCGCTGGGTCCCCTACCGGCATGTCTATTATTTTCAGCTTATCAGAACCACCAAATTCTTTGATCACAACAGTCTTATTCATCGAACTCTCCCAAATTGAAAAACTATTTTAGCGCATCGAGAAGGTTTCACAATAACAATATGTTTAATGGGACACCGGGACAGGACCTCACCGCGGTAGTAATTTTCCGTCTTATTACGGTTATCTCTGGCCACGTCAAAATTTTAACAATAGTTAGAGCCTATGATTACCTTTGCGCTTGCGATTGTCTTGATGTTGTCCACTCCTGGACCTGGCGTGCTGTCAGCGGCGGGAGTTGGTGCGGGATTTGGAGCACGAGCGGGGTTGCGTTATATTGCGGGGCTCTGCATCGGGCAGGCCCTTGTGTTCGTGTTTGTCGCTGCAGGGCTATCGGCTGTTGTGTTGGCCAACCCTTGGCTACGTCTCACATTGATGCTGCTATCATTTTGTTATTTATTTTATTTGGCATGTAGTATTGCAATGGCAGGATCAAAAGTTTCCTTTATTCAGACTGCCCGTGCACCAGGCCTCGTGGCTGGCATATTGTTGCAGCCAATCAACCCCAAGGCCTATGCCGTTCTCACAGCCCTGCTCACAGGCTTCCCACTTTATCCTGAAGACTATTGGACCGAGGTCACCATCAAATTTGTGATCCTCAATATCATTTGGATTCCAATTCACGTAATATGGGTTTATTTTGGAGTATCCCTAAAGCGGCTCAATCTATCGGCAAAGTTGCAACGCGGGATCAATATCATCATGGCCCTATCCATGCTGCTGGTTGTCGCCCTAGCTACTTGGGCCACGTTCTAAGCAGCAGAAATCCGGAACATGCGCTCAACCAGCCGACGACGCGCCAAGGGTAAAGCACGATCCCCCAATGACGGGGCCAGCCACTTTTCCAAAAAATGCCCTGTGGTGCGCAGGCCCTCTGCGATCTCGGCGTTGCTGGCGACACTGTCGCCGATCATACAAGGCACCAAGGGCAGCAGCTGAGTTTTCCAACGTCCGGCATGGTGCGCTGCCACCGCGCGCCCAGACTTTGGGGAAACATAGGCCAAGTCCTCTGTGGTGCCCGAGACTGCACAGCAAGTGAGATCCAAGCCAAAGCCCAAAACCTCCAACAGCTGAATTTCCCAATGTAAATACGCCAGGGGCCAAGCATCAGTGACGCACATGAGATCTAGCAGGCTGACGGAGGATTTATAAAGCGCAGGATGGGTTTCACGTTCTGGCAATGAAAAACTGAGAAGGCCCACAGTCGAGGTCAAACCCGCAAGCGTCAGAGGATCCGCCATTACTTGGGCCGCACGGCTGCGCAATGGCTCAGCGCTAAAGGCACCGAGATGTTCTTCAAGGCGCGCCTTCCAAACCACCTCAATTTGTCCACCGGGTTGCAGAACTGGCGTCTGCTTACGCCCAGCACCACCGCGCACAACCCCAGAATGACGACCATGGTTTTCCGTGAAGACTTCAATGATCACAGCATTCTCACCATGCTTTCGCACCGCCAGCAAAACCCCCTCATCACGCCATTCGATCACTATCTAGACCCCGATTTTCAACCAAGAACGCCACTAGGCATGTCTTTTGGATAGTCTATCCAGACCGTCAGTCAATGTTAAGCTATTAGAAAACTAGCGGGGGTTACTCGCTCAATCCCGGCTCGCCCAGCAGGTGCCGACCGGCGCGATCTTCGACTTCAATCACCCAAAGATCGGGATCGTAACTGCGTTGACGGGTGATGGCTGCATCCAGTTCCGGCTCATCTCCAGCGATCAGCTCAATCCAATTGCGTGCACCAGTGGTCATATCGAACGACCTCTGAAACACTCTTCCCTTACCGTCCAAAGTGTTCAGCTTCACCAGTACAGCGCCCGCAGTTGCATCGCCGCGCGCTACAACGAAAGCTTGAATGTTGACAAGGCGTAGGCGGGTTAGATAGGCCGAGACCCAAATATCACTGGTAAGCCGGATCATTCGTTTCCATCACGAAAGTCGAGGCCCATTTCCATGTAACGTTCTTTTTCTTCCAGCCAATTGGGCCGCACTTTAACTTGCAAGAACAGATGCACCTTCCGGCCCAAAAACACTTCCAATTCTGCACGCGCTTGGGTGGAGACCGCTTTGATCGACTCTCCGCCCTTGCCCAAAACGATGCCCTTATGGCCATCACGCATCACATAAATCAGCTGATCGATTTTACATGATCCATCTTTGCGCTCTTCCCAAGCTTCGGTTTCCACCGTCAACTGATAGGGCAATTCTTGGTGCAAACGCAGGGTTAGCTTTTCGCGTGTGGTTTCAGCCGCCAGCATGCGAAGGGGTAAATCGGCAATTTGATCTTCAGGATAGAGCCATGGCCCTTCAGGAATTTCACCCGCAATCCAAGTTTTGAGTGCATCGCACCCATGGCCTTTTTCTGCCGAGATCAAGAAGGTCTCAACGAAGTGAAACGCCTCATTCATTGCTTTGGTCAGCGCCAACAGTTCTTCTGCATGCACCTTGTCAATTTTATTGATGGCCAGCGCGATGGCCTTGCCCTTGGGCAGGTCTTTCAGCGCTTCCATGATGCCGTCTACGCCCTCAGTCACTCCACGGTGAGCTTCGATCAGGAAGACCGTAAGATCCGCATCCGCAGCCCCACCCCATGCTGATTTAACCATAGCACGATCCAAACGGCGTTTGGGTCGGAAGATTCCGGGGGTGTCAACAAAAACGATCTGCGAGTTGCCTTCGATGGCCACGCCGCGAATACGTGTGCGGGTGGTTTGCACCTTATGGGTGACGATTGAGACTTTAGCCCCGACCATACGATTGAGCAGGGTTGATTTTCCTGCATTCGGTTCCCCAATCAGGGCCACAAATCCGGCGCGTGTGCTCATGCCCCTAACCTTTCCAACATCAGTTGTGCCGCGGCCTGTTCAGCCTGGCGTTTTGATCCGGCCTTAGCTTGCGCCACTTGACCGGAATGCAATTGTACTTCGATCTCAAACAGTGGCGCGTGATCCGGGCCAGAACGGGACAGTTCAACATATTTGGGCGGCGTGCCTTTACGGGCCTGTGCCCACTCTTGCAAGGCTGTCTTAGGGTCTCGCGCATCGGCTTTCACCGATATGATCCGCGTGTTCCATAGTCGCAGTATCAAGCTTTGTGCCGCAGCGAAACCACCATCGCGATATACTGCCGCAATCAAAGCTTCCATAGCATCGCCGAGCAACGCTTCTTTGCGCCGGCCGCCACTGATCATCTCCGAGCGGCCCAGTTTGAGCATGTCACCCACGCCAATTGAGCGCGCCACATCGGCACAGGTCTCTTTGCGCACCAAAGCATTGAACCGCGGCGCCAATTGGCCCTCGCTGGCTTTGTTGTCTAGATCCAACAAAGCCTCAGCCATCACCAAACCCAGCACCCGATCACCCAAAAACTCCAACCTTTCATTGTCAGAACGGGTGGTGGAGGACATGCTCGAATGTGTGAGAGCGGTGACCAGCAAACCGGGGTCTTTAAATTTGTACCCAATATCAGCCGAGAATTGGCGTAAATCTGCGGAGAGTTTGATCATACTGCGCACTGTATCAAAATCACCATCTAGTTAACGGCCTTGAAATAACGATCACTGCGCCACGTCCAGAAAGCGAGAATTGAGCTGCCAGCGGAGGAAAACAAAATACGATCCGCACGGCCAACGATATCTTTCATCGGCACGAAGCCCACACCGCCAATGGTCTGAGGCACACGGCTGTCAGAGGAGTTGTCGCGATTATCGCCCATGAAGAAGAAATGCCCCTCAGGCACTGAATAGACTTTGGTGCTGTCCACATTCATCCGACCACCCAGTTGCATTGCGTCTTGATCAAACGTATCCAAAATCCCATGCGACACGCCATTTGGCAGCGTCTCAATGTATTTTTTCTTGATGCAATTCGCACCCAGACCCACCGCACCATTGGCACAGATTGGACGATTGCGTTGAGAGCCTTGCGGCTCATAGGTCTCTCCGAAATCAATCGTCGGTTCAATTTCAACCGCCGTGCCATTGATTTGCAAAACTCCAGCCTGCATCTGAATTTTATCACCCGGCAAACCGATCAGCCGTTTGATGTAGTCGGAGCCAGTGATTGGGTGACGAAACACCACGACATCGCCACGTTTTGGCTCACCACCTAGGATCCGCATCTCGCGATCCTTCAAAAAGCCACAGAAATCATCTGCATCAATATTCACGCCAAAACGAGGAATTTGAATCTTAGGGCAGGAGGCATAGGAATAGCCGTAAGCCATCTTATTGACGAACAGAAAATCACCGATCAAAAGCGTGTCTTTCATCGAACCTGAAGGGATCCAAAACGGTTGAAAAAACAAGGTGCGGAACACGCCCGCGATCAACAGCGCATAGACAATCGTTTTAATGGTTTCTACGGCACTTGCCACAAAGCTCTTTTCTTCGATTTCGTCCATAATATCCTCAAAGGCTGGTTTAGGGGTATGTGAGGGGCTTGCCGTCCAGAGTCAAGTTGGCACAGCCCCAACCGCTCGAGCCTCGATCACCACAAAAGCCTGTGCCCAAGGGTGATCATCGGTCAAAGTGCAATGGATCACTGCCGTATGTCCTTCGGGTGTCATCTGCGCCAAACGCTCCGCCGCCCAGCCTGTCACCGCCATCACCGGCTGGCCCGTGCGCATATTGGTGACAGCCATATCTTTCCAGCTGATGCCCATGGCCAAACCCGTTCCCAAGGCTTTCGAGCAGGCCTCTTTGGCCGCCCAACGTTTGGCATAGGTGCCAGCCACATCGTTACGCGACTCCGCCTTAGCTTGTTCGACCGCCGTAAAAACCCGGTTTTTAAATCGATCCCCGAAGCGGTCGAGCGTGCCTTGAATGCGCTCGATATTCGCCAAATCTGTTCCGATACCAAGGATCATGCGCGGGCATCATCCATCAGGCGGCGCATTTCTGCAATCGCAGATGCGAGGCCCATGAACACCGCTTCACCAATCAAAAAATGCCCAATATTCAACTCTGCCACCTGCGGCAAAGCCGCGATTGGGGCCACATTGTCAAAGGTCAGGCCATGGCCGGCATGCACTTCAAGGTCCAGATCATCGGCAAAAGCGGCACAGCGAGTGATCCGCGCCAGTTCATCAGTTGCGGCCTGTGTATGTCCCTCGGCATGAAAATCGCTATAAGCGCCAGTGTGCAATTCCACAACCGCAGCCCCGACCCGCGCGCAGGCTTCCAACTGGCGCTCATCGGCAGCAACAAACAGCGACACACGGCACCCGGCCTGTGCAAGTGGTGCAATAAAATCAGTCAAACGGCTCTGGTCCGCCGCAACCTCAAGGCCACCTTCGGTGGTGCATTCTTCGCGTTTTTCTGGCACGATACAAACCGCATGAGGTTTCAACCGCAGAGCAATAGCATGCATTTCTGAGGTGGCGGCCATTTCGAAATTCAACGGCGTGGTCAACTCTGCCATCAAAGCTTCAATATCCGCATCTCTGATATGGCGGCGATCTTCACGCAAATGCGCTGTAATGCCATCAGCGCCAGCAGCCTCAGCCATCAAAGCCGCCCGCACCGGATCAGGATAGGCGCCACCGCGCGCGTTGCGCAACGTGGCCACATGGTCAATATTTACGCCAAGACGTTGCTTCATTGCCATCAAAATTTCTTTCTACAACAGGATCAGAGCCCAGAATCTTCATCGCGTTTGAGCAAACCTTTTTTGCGCAACTCTGCCAATTTCGTGGCCAACAGGCCTTTTCTGCGATTTTTGTACACACGAATTGCTGGCACGGAAATATAATAGGCCACAACCCCCGAGATTATGCCCGGCGGCACACCGCCCACAAGCCATGGGAAAAATATTGTGTGCCAAAACTCGATCAGATAGGTCCAATCGGCCTGCGCTACGGTAAACATTGCTCTGAAATTATACCAAAGTTCAGACAAAGCGCGGATGAACATCTGACCAAAGCCTATATGCAATTCACTGTCCATCCGTAGGCTCAGCATCGCGTAACCGGTGCCCAAGGCCGCAGCCCCAATTGGAATATACGTCAGAGGGTTGCCAAAGAATGTTCCCAGCAGTGAGGCCAATACATTGGCTCTAAACAAAACCGCCAGCAGTCCAGCAACCAAAAAATGCAGGCCATAAAACGGGCTGAATGCCGTAAAAACACCGATGCCAATGCCACGGGCAATTTGTTCCGGAGTGCCCGGCAGCCGGCGCAAGCGATGCTTGACATAGATATAGGCACGATTCCACCCGCCCTTGGGATATATACCTTCCCAAAGCGCTCTGCCTACTCCACGTCTGTCGCGACGTCTAAACACCAATTTTGTCCCACTCTCCCTCAAACGCACCCTGATTCTTACCCAGTTTGGGATCCTGATGCCGGCTCACCTCTGCCACTTCGTTCTCTGCCTCTAACGCCGTTAGCACCATGTGCAATTGTGACACATCCCGCAATTCCAAATTGATGATCAGTTTAAAATAATCCGGCTTACGATCAATAAAATGCATATCTGAGATATTGGCCTTCTGATCACCGATCAAAGTGCAGATACGGCCCATCACGCCAGCACCGTTCCGAATGGTCACTTCAATGCGCGCCGGATGGGTCACGGCATGCTGTCCGTCATGCCAGGCCAAATCCAACCAGCGATCCATTTGGGTTTCATAAAGCAGCATATTGAGGCAATCGATTGTATGCACCACAACCCCCCGCCCCCGGAATGTAATACCAACAATGCGCTCACCGGGCAAAGGGTGGCAGCAGGTGGCATGGGTAAAATTTTGTCCCGGCTCCAAACCAATCACAGCAAGGGCTGAAACGACTTCATCAGTGGAGCGCACTTTTAGGTTCGGATAAAGCTCAGCCACCACTTCACGTGCCGCGATCTCGGCACTACCGAGGCGTGCCAAAAGTTCGTCCGCATCGGGCAAGCCAAAATGTTTTGCCGCAGTACTCAAGGCCCTATCTGTAGCCTTTTTATTCACGTTCTCAAAAGCAACCCGGGCAAATTCACGCCCCAGATTGATAAACTTCTCGCGGTCCACTTCGCGCAGACTACGCCGAATCGCCGTTTTGGCGCGGCCCGTCGCTGCGATATCAATCCAGCTGGCGGGCGGGGTTTGGCCTTCCGCTGTGATGATTTGCACAGATTGACCATTACGCAGGCGCGTCCAAAGCGGCACACGAATGCCATCAACCTTGGCCGAAACACAAGCCGAACCAATACGGGTGTGGATGGCGTATGCAAAATCAATTGGCGTGGCCCCGCGCGGCAGCTTGATCACCTCACCCTTTGGCGTAAAGCAAAATACCTGATCAGTGTACATTTCCAGTTTAAATGCCTCAAAAAACTCTCCATCGTCCCCCTCAGCGCCAAATCGCTCGGTCAGAGACGCAATCCAAGCTGAGGGATCAAGGGCAAATGGGTTCTCAACCCGCTCACCGTCACGGTAGGACCAAGTGGCCGCAGCCCCTTTTTCCGCCACCTGATGCATAGCTTTGGTCCGTATTTGCACCTCAACGCGGCGCGCATTTCGGCCAGAGACGGTGGTGTGAATACTCCGATACCCGTTGGTTTTGGGCTGGCTGATGTAGTCTTTGAAACGCCCCGGAACCGCACGCCAGCGTTGGTGGATCACCCCCAACACACGGTAGCAATCAGCTTCATCTTCGACGATCAAGCGAAATCCATAAATGTCCGACAGGCGCGAAAAGGACAGCTCCTTGGTCTGCATCTTACGCCAAATCGAGTAGGGTTTTTTGGCCCGGCCTTGAATTTCAGCCGCAATTCCGGCGCGGTCCATCTCGTACAGGAGATCGCCGTTGATCTGCTCCACCACATCGCCAGTTTCATTTTGCAACTTAATAAAGCGGCGGATGATTGACTGACGCCCTTCAGGGTTCAAGACTTGGAACGCCAAATCCTCAAGCTCTTCCCGCAGCCAATGCATCCCCATCCGGCCCGCAAGCGGCGCGTAGATATCCATGGTCTCACGGGCTTTTTGTTGTTGCTTTTCCGGCGCCATCGAGCGGATTGTGCGCATATTGTGCAAGCGGTCTGCCAATTTGACCAAAGTGACCCGAATATCTTTCGACGTGGCCATGATCAGCTTACGGAAGTTTTCGGCCTGCTTCGTAACGTTGGAAGATAGCTGAAGATTGGTGATCTTCGTCACACCATCCACAAGTTCAGCAATTTCACGGCTGAACAACCGCTCCACATCCGCAAAATTAGCTTTCGTGTCTTCAATTGTATCGTGCAAAAGCGCTGTGATGATGGAAGCATCATCCAGGTGCTGATCGGCCAGCAAACACGCCACAGCAACAGGGTGCGTGTAATAGGGCTCGCCAGAACGACGCATCTGCCCCTCATGCATGGCAAGACAGAAATTATAAGCTTTGGTTATGAGTTCGGCGTTTGTCGACGGGTTATAAGCGCGGATCAGACCGATTAGGTCATCGGCAATGATCATGCGCCCATTTCCTTAACGTTGGCCTTGAGCTTCCATCAAAGCACGCAGCAATTTTTCATCGTTCAAATCATCTTCGGCTGGTTTGTCGGGCTCACCACCCATCAACAAAGCCATGGAATCTTCTTCCGGCTCATCGATTTCGATTTGAAGTTGATTGCTTTCAATCAGGCGTTCAAGCAAATCGCTGACCATCTGAGTTTCTTCGGCAATTTCACGCAAGGAAACGACAGGGTTTTTGTCATTATCGCGATCTACAGTCACGGGGGACCCACTGGCAATCTCACGGGCCCGGTGAGCCGCCAGCATAACCAGATCAAAGCGATTTGGTACTTTGTCTACACAATCTTCAACTGTGACACGCGCCATGTCTGCTCTCCTGCAACTTTATTGAAGTTCGCTTTTTAGGAGTGAATGCAAAGAAACGCAAGGATGAAATGCGCCTTTAAGGCTCTGAAATGGGTTGTAGGGCCTCGCGATCACCCGCAGGTAAACTGGCGAACATTTCACGCACTGTTCGCCCTGACACCGGGTGCCGCCAATCTGGCGCGATATCCATCAAAGGCCCTAAAACAAAGGCTCTATCCTGCATGCGCGGGTGCGGCAGGATCAGTTCCTGCGGTGCTTGCTCCATTTGTTGGGCAAGCGGTTTGTCGCGCCATTTACTGTAACCATCCATGTCAGGGGCAACAGCATCTCCAAAAGCCAGCAAGTCGAGATCCAAAACCCTACCACTCCATCTGGACTCGCGGGCTCTGCCGAACAAAGCTTCAATGTCGTGTAAAATCTGCAAAAGCGCGTGTGATTCGCCAGAAAAGTTAAATTCAACGGCCGCGTTCACATAATCCGGGCCATACCCTGCAGGGAAACACGGGGTAACAAAATACTTACTTTTGCGCATGACAGTATTCGTAAGTGAGCGCAGATTTGCCAGTGCACAGCCCAAAGTCGCCCGCGGCGGACCAACCGACGACGGTAAATTGCCACCAAGTGCGACTAAAACTCTTTTTTCGCTATGTTGTACACTAATTTGCATTTGCGACATTTACATGACTTATTTTACTGACTATCGTAAATTTTCCGTTATCCAATACTATCACGGTTAGCGCTTAACGGTACTTAAAAAGGATATATTTAGTATGTTTTACCGCGACGAACGCTTGGCGCTCTTTATTGATGGCGCAAATCTATATGCGGCAGCCAAGGCCCTTGGTTTTGACATTGACTATAAATTACTACGCCAAGAGTTCATGAGCCGTGGCAAAATGCTGCGCGCATTTTACTACACAGCTTTGCTCGAAAACGATGAATATTCGCCAATCCGCCCTTTGGTCGATTGGCTGAATTACAACGGCTTCACCATGGTCACAAAGGCCGCAAAAGAATTTACCGACAGCCAAGGTCGTCGGAAAATCAAAGGCAACATGGATATTGAGCTGACTGTGAATGCAATGGAACTGGCCCCACACGTGGACCATATCGTATTGTTCTCCGGTGATGGTGACTTCCGCCCAATGGTGGAAGCTGTGCAACGCCAAGGCGTACGGGTTTCCGTGGTCTCTACAATTCGCAGCCAACCTCCGATGATTGCCGACGAACTGCGCCGCCAGTGCGACAACTTCATTGAGTTGGATGGTCTACGCGATGTAATCGGACGCCCAACACGCGAAACCGATGATCATAGTGCGCCTGCTGAAGCAGAATAAATAAGAGCAGCACTCTGGACGATCCTGCCCGGCACAACTAGTTTGCCTGGCAAAGGATCCAATAATGTCAAAACCCCAGCTTAAACTTTACCTTGCCGCCCCGCGCGGATTTTGTGCGGGCGTAGACCGTGCCATCAAAATCGTTGAGTTGGCTCTCCAAAAATGGGGTGCACCGGTTTATGTGCGCCATGAAATTGTGCACAATAAATTTGTGGTCGACAGCCTGCGTGTGCAGGGGGCAATCTTTGTGCATGAGCTTGATCAATGCCCCGATGATCGCCCTGTCATTTTCTCCGCCCATGGGGTCCCAAAATCCGTGCCTAATGCCGCCAAAGCGCGCAATTTGGTGTTCGTCGACGCCACCTGCCCTTTGGTGAGCAAGGTCCATATCGAAGCAGAGCGTCATTATGAGAACGGGTTGCAAATGATCATGATCGGCCATGCGGGGCACCCTGAGACCGTTGGCACCATGGGACAATTACCCGAAGACGAAGTGCTTTTGGTCGAAACAGAGGCCGATGTGGCGTTGGTTGAGGTTCGCGACGCTTCGCGATTGGCCTATATCACCCAAACAACGCTCTCTGTTGATGACACCGTCGGCATGGTAGCCGCCCTACAAAAGCGTTTCCCCAAAATCATGGGCCCTCACAAAGAAGACATCTGCTACGCCACCACTAACCGCCAAGAGGCCGTCAAAGCTATTGCCCCTCTGTCGGATGCGTTGCTCGTCGTGGGGGCACCCAATTCTTCAAACTCCAAACGGTTGGTCGAAGTGGCCTCTCGCGCTGGCTGTAGCTATGCGCAGCTGGTACAGCGGGCCACCGACATTGACTGGCGCGCCCTAGATGGGATCAAAAGCGTGGGCATCACTGCGGGCGCCTCAGCCCCTGATGTTTTAATCCAAGAAGTCGTGGACGCATTTTCAAAACACTATGAGGTCACCGTGGAAACCGTCGAGACCGCACAAGAAAATGTGAGCTTCAAAGTGCCGCGCATTTTACGTGACGCCTGATGAGAGCGCCTATGAACGCAACGGGTATTTGGCCCCAATCGAAGAGTCTTATTTCATGACCGACACCCAAACTCTTGCTGTATATGACGCAAAGATTGAAGACTATCTACGCCTCACCCAAGCGCCACCGAGCAAATCGCTTTTGGCCTTCATTCACGCTATTCCTGCGGGTGGGCGTGTGCTGGACTTGGGCTGCGGGCCAGGGTTGGCCGCGGCCGCGATGGCACGCCAAGGCCTTCAGGTGGACGCCACCGATGGCAGCGCTAAGATGGTCGCCGCCGCGGCCAAGCACCCGGGTGTATCTGCCCAGCTCGCCACATTCGACACCCTGCCCACGGGCGCCACCTATCACGGCGTCTATGCCAATTTTTCTTTACTACATGCCAGTCGCGCCGATTTTGCGCGCCACATTCAAGCCTGTCACACCGCCCTGCACCCTGAAGGGATTTTGTACCTTGGTATGAAGCTTGGCACCGGTGAGAAACGCGACTCCTTGGGGCGGTTTTATACTTATTATTCCGCCGAGGAGCTTGCAGATGTGCTCACTCAAGCCGGCTTTACCATCTCCTATCAACGCGAGGGCAAAGAGCTTGGGCTTGCGGGAGATGTAGAACCTTTCATCATGGTAACAGCACATGCGTAGTTTGATTGCCTATACAGACGGGGCCTGCAGCGGCAATCCGGGACCGGGCGGCTGGGGCGTGGTGCTACAGGCCAAATCTGGCTCAGACGTCACCAAACAACGCGAGCTGAAAGGTGGCTCTCAGGAGACCACCAACAACCGCATGGAACTGACGGCCGCAATCTCGGCACTGGAAGCCCTGTCACGACACTCAACTATCACCGTGGTGACCGACAGCGTTTATGTCAAAGATGGTGTGACTAAATGGATTTTTGGCTGGAAGAAAAACGGCTGGAAAACTGCGGCCAAAAAGCCCGTGAAAAACGAAGACCTATGGAAGCAACTCGATGCCGCCCAAGCCCAACATGCGGTCACTTGGGTATGGGTCAAAGGCCACGCAGGCCACCTCGAAAACGAACTGGCCGACGAACTGGCCCGTGCTGGAATGGCTCCCTTTAAAGGGTAAATCCGTATTGAATTGGGGCAAAAACCATGGACAACCGAAAACTCACCTCGATATTTGAAATTACAGGCTCAGTGCTGGCCATGGTCTATGCTTTGTTGATCGCAAGCAATACTGGGAACGAAACTATCGGCTTCACCTTGCTGCTCATTTCCGCCAGCCTGTTCTCCGCCTGGGCAGTCATCGACCACCGCTGGACGTTTTTGCTGCTCCAAGTCTTTTATGCCGCTTCCGCAATCATTGGCTTGATCCGCTGGGCGTGAACAAGAGGCCGGTAGCTCAGGCTAAAGGCGATCTAGTCCAACCGCTCCGGCAGGCAGTGGCCCTGAAAAAACACTTCCGCGATTTGGGCTATTTTGCCGGCTGGTTGCAGAGTTGTTAGAATAACGGAACCATCACCACAAGCTATTTCACTGGCTTGCAACACCTGCCCCGGCACGCCTGCACCGTCCGACAGGCAGGAGGCGAGAACCTTTAGCCGTTGGTCGCCCATCATGCACCAAGCGCCCGGGAAGGACGACAAGCCACGGATTTTACGGTCGATCTCGACAGCAGAGCGGGTCCAATCAATTCGGGCTTCTGATTTGTCAATCTTAGTAGCGTAGCAGCTGCCGTCCTCGACCTGAGGCACGCAGGCATGGCCCGCAAGATCTGCCAAAACATCAACCACAGCCTCGGCGCCCATAAACGCCAATCGGTCGTGTAATTGAGCTGTAATTTCGGTGGCACCAATGTCCAAGCTGCGCCGAATGCGTACCGGACCAGTGTCCAGCCCCGCATCCATCTGCATGATACACACACCAGTCTCTTGGTCTCCGGCCATAATCGCGCGGTGTATAGGTGCGGCCCCACGCCAGCGCGGCAACAGGCTCGCATGAATGTTTAAACATCCATGTTTGGGCAGATCCAAAAGCGCTTGCGGTAAGATCAACCCATAGGCCACCACAACGGCGATATCGGCGTCATGGCCTGCGAAAGCCGCCACATCTGCGGGATCGCGAAAGTTTGCCGGGGTGAAGATAGGCCAGCCGCGCGTCTGAGCCAACTGATGCACAGGCGATGGCCGCAGTTTTTGGCCCCGGCCTGACTTGCGGGGGGGCTGGCTATAAACCGCCACAATCTCATGACCTGCTGCAGCCAAAGCCTCGAGGGCGTTGACGGAAAACTCCGGCGTGCCCATGAACACTACGCGCATAGCTTGCGGGCCTTTTTAATCAGCATATCGCGCTTGAGATTCGACAGATTATCAAAATACATCCGCCCATTCAGATGGTCCACTTGATGTTGCAGCGAGCGCGCCCAAAGCCCAACCAGATCCTTTTCCTGCATGGCGCCGGTCTCATCCATATAGCGGACCGTGACACCGCGCGGGCGTTTGATCTGGGCTGATACACGCGGCAGATTAGGGCTGGCCTCTTCACCCACCTCAAGTTTGGCAGAGACATGTAAAATTTCAGGGTTGGCCATGCGCAGCACCTGACCACGTACCGAGGAGGCATCCACCACGGCCAAACGCAGGCCCATGCCAAGCTGCGGGGCGGCTAGACCAACGCCCGGCATCGCCTCCATAACCACAATCATATCTTGCCAGATCTGGGTGATCTCCGGTGTGATTTCAACGATAGGCTCAGCTTTGGCCTTCAAACAAGGGTTGGGCCAAGGCACAATGCGGCGGCTCATGGTCGGGCCTGCTCGCGTTTCAGCTTTTGCATTTTGCGGGTGATCATCTGGCGGCGCATCGGTTTGAGGTAATCAATGAACAATTTGCCATTCAAATGATCCAACTCATGCTGCGCACAGGTGGCCCAAAGCCTGTCAAACCTTTGCTGATGACTTTGGCCGTCGAGGCCAAACCATTTCATTTCAACCGATGCAGGTCGCTCTACATCACCGTATTGCTCCGGAATTGACAGGCAGCCTTCCTCATAGGTGCTCAGATCCTCGGAGACCCAGAGGACCTCTGGGTTCATAATGACCATGGGCCTGGGGGCATCGCCCTCTTCTTTCACGCAGTCCATCACGAACATGCGGCTCATCACCCCAATCTGTGGCGCAGCCAAACCAATGCCGGGCGCATCATACATGGTTTCCAGCATATCATCAGCCAGACGGGCGATTGCGGCCGTAACCTCGGTTATAGGGGACGCTGTCTTTTTCAAGCGGGGGTCCGGGTGGATCAATATGGGGCGTAATGTCATGGCTCACCTGATATTCAAACCTGCGTCACAGCGCAATTCCAAAGGCAGGGTTGCTGGCCATATTTTATGCTTTTAAGCTCAAATGCAACGTTTCCCCTTGATCCCACGTCTCTCCAAGATAACCTAACCGCAATTAGATTTAGGAAACATTATGAACTTTGATGAGCATATCGATCGCCGCAATACACATTCAAGCAAATGGGATATGATGGAACTGCTCTACGGCGTCTCCCCCGATGATGGGATTTCGATGTGGGTGGCCGATACGGATTTTCGCCCACCACAGATCGTGCAAGACAAATTGACTGAAATGACCGAGCACGGGATCTACGGCTATTATGGCGGTGATGGCCCTTATCTGGATGCCATTCAGTGGTGGATGAAAAACCGCCATGGCTGGGATGTGCCACGCGCTGGCATATTCACCACCCACGGTTTGGTCCATGGTACAGCCATGTGCGTGGATACGTTCACGGCCCCCGGCGACGGTGTGGCTTTGTTCACGCCAGTCTACCACGCCTTTGCCAAAGTGATCCACGCCAATGACCGTGAGGTGATTGAACTGCCCTTGGGCCTCAACGATGGCCGCTATGAAATGGATTTCGACGCCTATGATGCCGCCCTGCCCGCCCATGCCCGGATGGTGGTCCTCTGCTCGCCGCACAATCCCGGCGGACGGGTTTGGAGCCGCGCAGAATTGGAGCAAGTCGCCGCATTTGCCAAGCGCCATGACCTAATTTTGGTCAGTGATGAGATCCACCATGATCTGACTTTCGGGGTCAAGCATACGCCCATGGCATTGATCGAGGGCATCGCCAACAGATTGATCATGATGACGGCCAGCACCAAAACCTTCAACATTGCCGGCTGTCATTCCGGCAATGTCATCATTGATGACCCAGACTTGCGGGCACGTTTTTCCAAAAGGATGCAAGGACTTGGTCTGTCGCCCAATTCCTTTGGTCTGCATATGGTCACCGCCGCCTATTCACCTCAAGGCGCGGAATGGGTTGACGAATTGATGCGTTATTTGGACGGCAATCGCCAGATATTTGACGCAGGCATCAATGCGATCCCCGGCGTGAAATCGATGAACTTAGACTCCACCTACCTAGCTTGGGTTGACTTCTCAGGCACTGGAATGACCCTAGATGAGGTCATCGCCCGTGTGCAAAAACAGGCCAAAATTGCGGCCAATTATGGACCAACATTTGGAACCGGTGGTGAAACATTCCTGCGCTTTAACATTGGAACCGCCCGCGCGAATGTTGAGCGTGCAGTGGCTAACATGCAGGCCGCCTTCGCAGACCTACAATAGACAGGGGGGTCCTAGCTGCGCCCAATCAAAGCCACAGGTGCGTTCTCGGCGCGCTCAAAATCCAAAGGCGCGCTTTCAACGGCGAGGGTATTGCGTTTGAATTCATAGCGCATCTCGCTGTCCTCTTCTTCAGAGGCCACGATCAGGCATTGATACAGGTGAATGCTGCCATCATAGAGATCAACCAATCCACGCAGCTTCGGCGCATCTTCCAGATCAACGGAAAATCCACCATCCCAATATTTCAGCACAGTCAAAGTTTCCAATCCGGCCTGCACCCGCAGGCGGCTTTTCTTGCGAAGCGCCTGTTTGCGCGCAGCTTCCAGCCCGTCGGCCACTTCTTTTGGCAAAAATGTCGTCATATTAGTATCTCCCCAAAACACAGCCTGCGCGGGTTTTTCAGCTCGGTCAAGGGAACGATTGAAATGCTATATTTACGTTACGCCATATCTGGCGTCGGTGTTTTACGATTGCGCAACACATGTTCCATATCCGGGTGATAGAGAGCAGAATCCACAAAATCTTGCTGCTCTTTCAAAGCAGGACCCAATAAAATCAAGGCGGTACGGGTAATCTTGGCATCCCGTACTTTTTTGCGAATATCACTCAAAGTACCACGAATGATGATCTGATCAGGCCAACTGGCTCGGTAAGCCACGACCACCGGACAATCGGCACCATAATGAGGAATCAAGACCCGCTCAATTTCGCGCATATTGCGAATTGCCAGATGGATGGCGAGCGTCGCCCCTGAAATGGCGAAGTTTTCGAGAGTTTCACCGGCTGGCATGGAGGTGGATTTCATCGACATACGCGTGAGAATGATAGATTGAGCAACCTCAGGAATTGTCAACTCTTGCCCCAAAGCAGCGGCCACAGCCGTATAGGCCGGAACGCCAGGGATAATCTCATAATCAATACCATCTGTGCGCAAACGGCGAATTTGCTCGGCAATGGCGCCATAGAGAGACGGATCGCCCGAATGCACCCGCGCCACATCTTGACCCTTGGCGTGTGCAGCCAAAATCTCGGCATGAGTTTCATCCAGCGTCATCGGAGCTGTGTCCAAAACCCGCGCGTCTTTCGGCGCACAACCCACGACCTCAATCGGCACCAATGAGCCCGCATAGAGACAGACTGGGCATTGCCCAATGATACGGGCCGCTTTGAGAGTCAAAAGTTCAGGATCGCCTGGGCCAGCACCTACGAAATATACCGTCATGAGTCTTTCCTTTGTGTGCCAGAAGCCAAATCGCCATCAATTTTGCGCGCATAGCCACGCGGCGTAAACATACGCGGCCCCTCGCCCAATTGCGCCAAGCGCGAATTGGATGATCCCACCAAAACCACCGTCAACATATCCACCTCATCCACTTGTAAATCAGCGAGCCTGCGATAGCGGATATGCTCTTCAGGTCGTCCCAGTGAGCTGGCCAGCATCACCGGCGTATTGTCAGGGCGATGTTGCAACAAAATATCGCGGGCCTCAGCCAGCAATGTTCGGCGAGTTTTTGACACAGGATTATAAAAAGCGATCACAAAATCGCCTTCGGCAGCCGCTTTGAGTCGCCGCAAGATATCATCGCGCGGTGTCAGAAGATCGGATAGGGAAATCGTGCAAAAATCATGACCCAAAGGCGCCCCAGCGCGAGCCGCAGCCCCTTGCAAGGCAGACACGCCCGGCGAACAGACAACGTCCACCCGGCGGGCTGCATCGCTCACACCCATTTGATCCGGCGCGCGGTCCAAAAGTTCAAACACCAAGGCGCCCATGGCATAGATGCCCGCATCGCCAGAACAAACCAGCGCCACATTCTTGCCTTGGCCTGCCTGTTCTAAGGCGTAGCGGCACCGCGCCTCTTCGCCACCCAATGGAAAATCTGACCGGATTTTGCCAGTGGCCAAAGGTCCGAGCAAATCAATATATAGGCCGTATCCTACAAGCTCTTGCGCATCCGCAACCAAGCGCGACACCTCAGGCGTCCGCCAAGCCGCTTGCCCCGGGCCAATACCCACAACCGACAAACGCCCGCGCGGCGTGCCCTGCAGTGAAGTCATAGGCTCCGGCGACAGGCCAAGCGCCACAGTAGCATTGGCCGTTTTACGCTTCTGCACCCAGAGGGTGCCATCTGAGCCTATCTGCGCCAAGGCTGCCGCCTCAGACACCCCATGACATCCAACTTCGGCAAAAACCACGTCAGAGGGCGTCGCCAACCGTGGCGTTTCAGCTTCCAATTCAACGGCAGAAAACAATCGAAGCGGCGCGCCCAATGAGGCAGCCAAATCAAGGATCGCGGGCTCATCAGCCTTCAGAGAAATCGTATTTACTGAATGAACTGCCGCATCACAAACACCCGCATCCGAGAGGGCAGCGCGCACCAGGTCCTCCAGCTCTTGCGGTGGGCAATTGCGCGCGCACCCCACACCAACGGTGACCTGCTGCGGGGCAAATTGCAGATGGTGTGGACCCAAATCCACTTGCGGCGCGATCCCACAGGTGAGACGCACAGCATCGCCGGCAGGCAAATCAGCAAGCCAAGAGGCCTTGGCTTTCTCATCGCCTAAAATTGCAGCGCCACCACCGGCCAGCAAAGCGGCCATAGCGTCTTTAGCATCCACGCGGTTCACCAAAGCCCAGCCCTGAGGAGGTTCATCCAAAGACACGCCCAAAGATACATCCCCCGCCGTAGTCACAGCAGCCGTGCCCCCCAACGCCACAGCGATGTCACGGGCCAATCGGTTGGCTCCATGGTGGCCGCCCAACAAAGGCACGACAACCGTACCGTCATCAGACACCGAAATCACCGGCGGTTCAGTTGTTTTATCGGCCAGTAGCGGCGCCACAGCGCGGATCAAAATCCCACTGGCACAAACCCCTACAATCGGCACACCCGCGGTGAACAAATCGCGCGCATGGTCAAGCGTATTGGCAAAAAAGGCATCCGCCTGCGCCACACGGCCTTCCCGGCCATGCAGCTGAGCGCCAAGGGCCGCAGCCACCTTTTGCGCAGTGGCCAACCCAGAGGCATTCAGAGCCAGAACAACAGGAGTTAGAGCCATGGATCGGCCCCTTTCGTTAATATGATCATTGAAAAATAAGGGGCAGTTTCGGGTGCCTGAGCCAAGGGACAAACCAATTCATCCGGCAGGCTGGCGCGTTCAATATAGGCGGCTTTATCGGTGAGGCCGAGATCGGCTATCACCGCACGAATTTTACTCAAATGCCTGCCAACTTTCATGATGGCGACACTTTCAGCCCCTTCAATGCGTGCACGCAGCTCTTCAGCAGGCAAAGGACCGGGCAACACGGTGAGACGTTCATTGCGCGCCGCTAGGGGCATGCCAGCTCGTGCGGCGCATGTGGTGATTGAGGTCACGCCTGGTACGACTTCAACCTGATAATCAGCCACTAGCCGTGCGTAGAGATACATAAAGCTGCCATAGAAAAACGGGTCGCCCTCACAAAGGCAGACCACATCCTCACCACGATCCAGCACGGCTGCAATGTTCTTGGCCCCAATGTCATAGGCCGCTTGCGCGGGAGCGCGCTCGACGGTCATGGGCACATCCATCACAATCTCTTCCGCATCAGGTGAAATCAGGTCAGCTGCGATTGAACGGGCAAAGCTTTCCCCTCCAGCCAGACTTGGGTAAGCAATCACCCGTGCTTGCGAAATCAACCGACTAGATTTGACGGTGATGAGATCCGGATCCCCGGGCCCAAGGCCCACACCATATAAGATTCCACTCATCTTTTGATCAAACTCCATTGGGTGACCGGCATGAATGGCCTCCAGCCGCGATAGGGGCCCACAGGTTCGGCGCGGGTGACAGCCAAGCGCACCAACTCGCCACCGTATTTTTTATGCAACTCCATCAGGATCGCCTCACTTTCGAGCGTCACCGCATTGGACACGAAACGTCCCAAAGGCTTGAGCGCCGCCCAGGCTGCGTCGAACACGCCATCGGTCAGGCCTCCACCCACAAAAATCGCATCTGGAGCTGCAAGACCCTGCAACACCTCCGGGGCCGTGCCCGCCACCAATTCAAGCGTGGGCGTGCCAAGTGCCAGCGCGTTTTGAGCCGCCATAGCTCTCCTGTCCGCCCGTGGCTCGATGCCAATCGCCTGCGCATAGCGTGCCGCACGCATCCATTCGACCGCAACAGAGCCACAACCAGTGCCAATATCCCAAAGTAATGCGCCCCGCATCGGCATCAGCTTGGCAATGGTCACCGCGCGGGTTTCACGTTTGGTCATGGTGCCGTCATGTTCGAACAATTCATCGGGCAAGCCCGGAACCCGTGGCAACAGAGCCGCATCTGGTGCGGCGATACAGTCGACTGCCAAGGTATTGAAGGCGGGCACCTCATGATCCCAAGTCGCGGCTATGCCATCAAAGCGCAATTCGTTCCCGCCGCCCATGGCTGCTAAAACCGTCATCTTTGACGCCCCAAACCCACGATCTGCCAGAAACTTCGCAATCTGCCCAGGGGTTTGACCGCCCGTCGTAAGAATTAAAAGCCTCTGATTAGGTTGAATAAAGGAAATAATTTGCTCAACAGGTCGCCCATGCACGGTCAGGGCTTCGACATCCGCCATCGACCAACCCATCCGCGCAGATGCCAGCTGGAATGCGCTGATCTGTGGGTAATAGGTAATCTCCGCCGGATCGATCGACCGCCCAATACGTGCACCCACCGAAAACCAAAGCGGGTCACCTGTGGCCAAAACCACCACGCGTTTGCCGCGCAATGTTTGCAACTGAGAAATCAAGGCATCAAAGGGGCTCGGCCATTTCATCCGCTCAGCGCTATGTATACCGGCCATTTGGTGATGCCGCTCGCCGCCGATGATAACTTCTGCCGACTCCACCACCGCACGCGCGGCGGGCACCAACCCATCCAAGCCATCTTCACCGATGCCCACGATATGCAGCCATGCGCTCATGGCAGCAGCTCCGGCAAGCCCGCAGACAAGGCATTGACCGCCGCTGACGCGATGGCAGAACCACCACGCCGACCGCGCAGCGCCACAAATTCACAGCCGCGTGCATTGGCGGCCAATTCCGCCTTGGATTCTGCAGCCCCTACGAAGCCCACGGGAAAACCCAGAATAACTGCAGGCTTCGGCGCTCCTTGATCGAGTAGTTCAAGCAAGTGGAACAAGGCCGTTGGTGCATTTCCAATGGCCACAACTGCCCCCTCAAGATGCTCTGCCCAAAGCTCAACTGCGGCAGCAGAACGGGTGTTGCCGATGCGGGCTGCACGGTCGGACACCGAAGGGTCGTTCAAAGTGACCAAGACCTGATTATCAGCGGGCAAATAGCGGCGAATGATACCAGCCGCCACCATTTCGCAATCACATAGAATCGGTGCACCAGCAGCCAAAGCCGCAGCGCCAACCGGGAATGCATGCTCGGAAAAAGCCAAACGATCGGCAATATCCACCATACCGCAGGCGTGAATAATCCGCGTGGCCAGCTTGTCTAAGCCATGCGGAAAGCGTTCTAGACTTGCCTCCCGTGCGACCGTGGCAAAGCTTTCGGCGTAAATCGCCTTGGGATTTTTCTCGTAGGGACGCATCGGTGGACCTTAGGTTTTGACCAATGGGCAAACGCCCATCGGCTCAGTTAATTCTTTAGTGTTTTGCGGGCACTTTCCGGCCCATGCGGATGGTCTGCATGGGGATAGGTTGCGTGCACATGGTCGTGACTATGATCGTGGCCATGTGCATGGTCATGGCTGTGATCATGATGCTGGGCGGCCTGACTCTCGAGGCGACATAGGCCGGTGCAAAAACTGTCACAAAGCTTGCAATCTTCCACATTTGAGCCCGGTGCCGAGGCCCCTTGGCCTTCCACATGGTGATGATGCGACTCTTGGACCGCGCCGACCTCAGCTTCAAAGCCCAAGACCTGCGTGCGATATTTGCACATGGCACAGTTTGGTGGAGGAATTTCGCCCACTTGCTCAGTAATTCGCTCGGCAAAGGTCGCCAAGACTTGATCATGATCGTTCAAATATTTGGCTTTTACAAACTGGATATCCAGGTTTTCAGCCGCCACTTGATCAGTGAAACCATAAATGCGGTCAATCAAAATGCCGGAGAAGAGGAAATAAGGGAAGACCACAACACGTTTGTAGCCCAATTTGGTTGTGTGCTGTAGGCAAGGCTCCACCAGCGGAAAGGTCACGCCAGAATAACCGGTTTCACACCAGCCAAAGCCCATGCCTTCGTGCAGCATACGGGCGATTTTTGCGACATTGCCATTGGCATCAGGATCCGACGCGCCCCGGCCGATCACCACCAGACAAGTCTCATGCATAGGGACCGGGCCATGCTCAGCATTGGCCGAATCCAACGCCTCTTGGATCCGAGCACCTGCAGCCGCGATCATTTTGGGATCAACGCCCAACTCACGACCGTAGCTCACCTCAATGCCATGTTTGGCCGCGTAGGTGTTGAGCACCGTTGGGATATCATTTTTGGAATGCATTGCAGCAAACAGCATGCCCGGGACAGCCAATATTTTGTCACATCCTTGCGCGCGCAAACGGTCTAAGCCGTCGCGGATCACGGGATTGGCAAATTCCAAATAGCCGTATTCAACAGCCCAATCGCGAGGCAGAAGCGCTGGAAGTTTTTCAGCCAAGACACTGAATTGATCTACCGCGACCTGGCTGCGCGAGCCGTGGCCACAAATCATTACACCAATTTTGCTCATCTCAAGCCTCCTGCAATTCGGGTTCGTTTTCTTCGGACGCCCCTGCGCCCCGCCCTTTGAGCGCTGCCACAGCCGCAGCGGCAAGCGCTGCTGCAATCGCCGCTGCGATCACCCAATGGTCATGGCCTGCCAAACCGCCAACATGCCCAATATGGGCCAGCGCGGGCGCAGGTATAAAACAAGCTAATATTATCACTATGCGGGTCATGGTCGGGTCCTTCAAAATAGCTATCGAAGAGCCCACAACATATAAGATATGTTGCGTTTGCTGACGATCATGGTGTGCACCCCCAGTTTGGGTCAATGCCTTGCCATGCTCCGCTCCGGTCCTTCGACGTCGTCTCGGCTCCGTGCTACGCCATCTCGCCCAGCAGAGCAAATGGATTCCCGACCGCGCAGCTCACACAAACGACCTATACTGAGCAGTTTTCGCTATCAGATGATAAGCCCAAAGATCCGACCCGCGATGATCGCCCCGCTTAGGCCCAGCCCAATGTAGGCTGCAAAGACCTGTGGCTTGACCAAACTCCAGACCGCAGCCATCGCCGGTATGCAGCTGATCAAGCCTGCAATCATAAAGGCTAAGGCCGGCCCTGCGCCCATGCCTTGGGTCATGAGACCCGCCAACATCGGCGGTGCTACATAGCCGTTGAGATAGGCCGGCATGCCGATCACAGCCGCAATCACCACCAGCAGAAACCCGTCTCCTCCCAAGACACGTGCAATCAACTCAGAGGGCACTTAAGACAGCATCAAAGCCTCAAGCACAAAGGCCATGATCAACCATTTTGTCAGAAACAGGGCATTGGTTGTAAATTCAGTCTTAAAGACAGCGCGTCGTTCCGATGCCACCCAAAAGACCCAGATCGGCGTACCCTCAAAGAACGCGGGGCCACTGCCACAGCCGCCCAATTTCTTGGGGCGCAGAATGTCACTCAGATAGCCACGATCTCGCATTAATTTTATTACACCACCTCCGAACACCCCAAGCGACAATAACGCGGCAATAAACGGAATGACCTCGCAAGAGCAAAAGGGCGCCAATCCTCCCATCAGCGCGGTCATGACTATCATTTTAATCTCACGCCCTTCAAAGGCCGCAGCAATCATCACCTCGGCCCCTATGGACTTAAGATAGGCGATCAAGCCAACAGCAATCAGAATATAAGGCAGCGCACTCCAGAACGCTCGGTCAGCGGTTGTCACAATGCCTGACGTATTACTGGGATCGAACACCGCGACCAAAGTCACCAAAGTTATCGACGATGACTGTCACGAGACGTTGTAATAGTCCCCCGCTTTGAGCTGTTGGTGTACAGGACGGGTTTGCCATGGCTTTATGTCTCCAGTTTAATCTCGTCTGTGTAGATTCACACAAAATAAAATGCGCCAATTGTTCCAGCCGCTCAAAATCTGCGCGGTTGATCACGCTGCGGCCAATTTTTTCTTGATGTATCACCTCACCGGCAGCCAGAAACCGCAGGTGATGGGCCAGGGTGCTGGCAGGCATGGATGTGGCCTCTTGGATTTCACCAACGGTCATCCCACTGCGCCCAGCGCGGACCAAGGCCTTGAGAACCTGAAGCCGAGCTTCAGAACCCATAGCCGCAAATCCCTGAGCAGATTGTTCCCAATTCATGTCACATCCCCTTAATTCAATAAAACTAGTTTTATAATTTTGAATTCCTCTATCAATACTCTTTTCCGCCGCGTCGTTTCCACCCCGATTCTCTATGCAGCGCTTTGCGCCTCGTGTAGAGGAGCCCAAACTCAAGCATCACGGTAGGAGATTTCCATGGGACAATTGGTAGACGGCGTTTGGCATGATGTTTGGTATGACACCGGAAAATCTGGTGGGGCCTTTGAGCGCTCTACCTCAAGCTTTCGCAATTGGATCACTGCTGACGGAAGCCCTGGGCCCAGCGGGACAGGCGGTTTCAAGGCTGAAAGCGGCCGCTACCACCTTTATGTATCCTATGCCTGCCCATGGGCCCACCGCACGATGATCTTTCGTCAGATCAAAGAACTTGCCGATCATATCAGCTTTGACGTGGTACACCCCGATATGCTGAGCGACGGCTGGACCTTTGCAACCGATGATGCGGGCGCCACGGGGGACCGTCAATTTGGCCTGCCCTTCGTACGAGACATCTATTTGCGTGCCGATCCCAATATCAGCGGTCGGGTGACGGTGCCTATCCTATGGGACAAACAGCAAAATACGATCGTGTCGAATGAAAGCTCTGAGATCATCCGCATGTTCAACTCTGCATTCAACGGGTTGACTGGCAATGATTTAGACTTTTACCCCCCGGCCCTTCAGGCAGACATAGAGCCGATCAATGGGCGCATCTATGACACGTTTAACAATGGAGTTTACCGCTGTGGATTTTCCACGACGCAGGCTGCCTATAATGCGGCCGTTGTGCCCTTGTTCGAGACCCTAGATTGGCTGGAAGATCATCTGGCAAGCAACCGCTACTTGATGGGCCATCAGCTTACTGAGGCCGATTGGAGGCTTTTTCCAACCTTGGCGCGGTTTGATTCCGTCTATCACCTGCATTTTAAATGCAATCAAAAACGCATCATAGATTACCCCAATCTATGGGCCTATACCCGCGAACTTTACCAATATGATGGCATCTCTGATACGGTGAATATGCAACACACCATCCGCCATTATCACTATAGCCATGATACTATAAATCCAAATCGGATCATCCCGATCAACCCTATTTTAGACTGGCACCTGCCTCATGGTAGAGGCGACTAAAGCCTTTCGACGTTAATCGGCTTCATAAACGGCATCGAGATAGGCGAACGCCGCGCCATCTCGGCGTCACTTACTGTAATGATCAATTAGGATCGCCAAACCTTCAGCCCCAATCGCCGCTGGCACGCAGGCGCAGACATTGGGAATAGTTAAACAATGACCCATCGCGGATTGTACCCACCGGCGTCAGAAGTATGATCCGGGTCTTCGGCCAGCGATAGGCGGCGTAATCCGCCAAGACCATCACAACGCCTCCCGTAAGACCGAGATTTAAGGCAATGACATCAAATTCCAGCTGGACCAATGCGTTAAGGGCTGTTTGATGGGACTCGGTCTGGACCACCTAATCCCCAACTGGCTCAAATGGGCGGTTCAAATTATCGCCCGCCGAGGATAACTCTCTGCAAACAATACAGACATATAGCACTCCAGAACTCATCAATCAGTTTACAACAGATGGCTCCTTAACTCTTCATCAAAATTGGTTAACAATTCATTAACCAATCCAAGACAGCTTGAGTTCTTCTTGCACCCAACGCAACAATCCGCCAAGAGCAGACAAACGGCCGGAGAATTTTATGACATCTTGGATAACCATTTGTGACACCTGCAAACGCGAAAACTGGGATCCAGTGGCGCAGCCCCTGACCGATGGTGAAATCTTGGCTGACCTCATAGAAACGCGCGCCGAAGCGGCCGGGGTCAAGACCCGCCGTGTGTCCTGTATGATGGGTTGTGTGCGCGCCTGTAATGTGGCGGTGCAAGGACCGGGCAAGTTGGCCTATGTACTGGGCACATTCGAACCCACAGTCGAAGATGCAGAAGCTATTGTGCAATATGCCGCCCTGCATCAAGGGTCTGAGAACGGTCAAGTGCCCTACCGGCAATGGCCTCAAGGGGTGAAAGGTCATTTCACCGCACGCATGGCCCCGCTTCCGGATCTGGACTGATGGCAGGAAATGGGCGTGATCATGGGGGCGGATTGGATGCGGCAGCTGCACAGTACGGCGGTGCGCGCTCGGATTGGCTTGATCTGTCCACCGGGATAAACCCACAGCCCTATCCCGTTCCCAGCTTTGCGCTCAACGATTGGACCGCCCTGCCCGATCATGGCGCTGACGCAGATCTATGCGCCACCGCGCGGCACTTTTGGAATGTGCCTGCCTCTGCCGATGTATTGGCCGTGCCGGGCTGTTCCTCAGCCATCGCTCAGATCCCGTCGCTGCGCCCAGCGGGCCGTGTCGAGATTGCCCTGCGCACCTATAATGAACATGCAGCCGCCTTTCGTTTTCACGGCTGGGATCCACAAGAGGACGCAAAAGCGCCACAAGCACGGGTCGTTGTGCACCCCAACAACCCCACCGGTGCCTTTCAAGCACAGATTGCACCCGCTGATCTGACGATAATCGACGAAAGCTTTTGCGACATAGCCCCCGCGCAAAGCCATATCGCCAAGGCGACATTGCCGGGCCATATCCTGCTTAAGAGCTTCGGCAAATTCTGGGGCCTTGCAGGGTTGCGGCTTGGCTTTGCAATTGGCGACCCTGAGCTGATCGACGCTCTGCGCCAGAGGTTAGGGCCTTGGCCCGTCTCAGGCACGGCTCTCAGGGTGGGAGCAGTGGCCCTTAAAGATCAAGATTGGGCCGAGCAGTCACGCAACAGCTTGGCGCAAGACGCCACCCGCTTAGACCAGATCATGAATAAAATAGGCGCCCGACCGATGGGTGACTGCCCCTTGTTTCGCACCTATGACGTGGCCAATGCCCGATGACCTTCAGCATCAGCTGGCCAAATCTCATATTTGGACCCGCATTTTCCCTTATAGCGACAGATGGATCCGGCTCGGCCTGCCGCCGAAATCTGACTGGCAGCGCCTCGAGGCTGCGCTGTGACCCTCGTGTTTGCTCTGATTTTGGACGCTCTGATGGGTGAGCCACGTTGGCTTTGGTCACGGCTGCCGCATCCTGCGGTAATCATTGGCAATATCATCGCCAAAGCAAGCCGCTGGCTGAACCATGCGCCAGGGCAAACAGTCAAAGGCGTCATCTTGGTGGTAGGTCTCGTGATCGGAGCCGGGGTTTTGGGCGCAGGGCTTGCCCTATTGGGGCCCTTGGTTGAAATTATTCTGGCTGCAATTTTGCTGGCTCAGAAATCGCTTGTGCAACATGTGCAAGACGTCGCGCAATCGCTGCGCCTGTCCCTCTCAGCAGGTCGCCGCAGCGTGGCCATGATTGTGGGGCGCGACACGGCGACGATGGATGAAACGCAAGTTGCACGCGGCGCCATTGAAAGCGCGGCTGAAAATTTCTCCGATGGCATCGTGGCCCCGGTATTTTGGTTCGCAATCGCAGGCCTGCCCGGCTTGATCATCTACAAAGTTATCAACACAGCAGACAGTATGATCGGCTACAAAAACGAAACCTATATCAACTTTGGCTGGGCCGCAGCGCGCTTAGATGATCTTGTCAATTGGATCCCTGCCCGCCTTTCCGCCTTTGGAATTTGGCTCTTAACAGGCTGTGCAACGCCTTGGTACACCCTCATCCAAGACGCAAAGCTGCACCGCTCCCCGAATGCAGGCTGGCCAGAAGCGGCAATGGCCCATGCCTTGGGCATCAGCCTGTCCGGACCCCGCAGCTATGAGGGCAAGATGCAGGAGTTTGCTTGGGTAAATGCCGTAGGCCGAAAAGACATCGGCCCAGTGGAAATAGACAAGTCCATCCGTGTCTTATGGGTCACCTGGTTCGGCATGTTGGCGCTTGCACTCAGCTTCACCATTGTATGTTTGCTCTGAAACGGGCCTAATAAACTCCAGATATTGATCTTGGGGAATTTAGATGCGCCGCCTTTTGCTCACCTTGGCCGTCACCTGTTTTACCACCGCTGCGACCGCAAATTGCGGCGGCAAGTTTGACCAATTTGTGACCGGGCTGAAACAAGACGCCCGCAGCTTGGGATATCGAAACACCTTGGTAAACAGCTTTTTTGATCAGGTTAGCCAAGACCCAAAAGTCTTAAAAGCAGATCGCAGCCAAGGCGTATTTCAAAAAGACTTCATAGCCTTTTCTAACGCTCTAATTTCACAAAATCGACTCACCCACGCTGCGAAAAACGCTGAAAAATATGCTCTAGCCTTCCAGAAGGTTGAGCAAAAATTTGGCATTCCACCGGGGGTATTGCTTGCATTTTGGGCCTTTGAAACCGACTTTGGGGCCAATCAAGGCAATTTCAACACGCTGAACTCGCTTGTCACTTTGGCCCATGATTGCCGCCGACCAGATCTATTTCGCCCCCAAATCTTCGCGGCACTTGAGCTGTTCAAGCGAGGGGAGTTTGATCCAGCCCTCACCCAAGGGGCTTGGGCCGGTGAAATAGGCATGATCCAAATGCTGCCCAAAGATATCCTTGAAAGCGGCACAGATGGCGACGGTGATCGCCAGGTTGATTTGCAAAACTCTGCGCCAGATGCGCTGATGAGTGGCGGCCATATGCTCAATCGGTTGGGGTGGCAGGCCAATGCGCCTTGGTTGCAAGAAATTGAACTACCGGCCAATTTGGATTGGTCGATGACAGGTCTTGATAAGGCCTACTCTGTGGCCCGCTGGAAATCCCTCGGCATCACGGCGCGCCATGGGGCGTTGCACGACAAGGTGGGCGAAGCCTCAGTCTTACTGCCCGTTGGCCACAACGGCCCAGCATTTCTGGCCTATCCTAATTTTAGCGTTTACTTTGAATGGAACCAAAGTTTGGTCTATGTGACCACAGCCGCCTATTTCGCCACGCTTTTGGCCGGTGAGCCTGCATATGATGCGCGTATCCCGGATCAAGGCCTAGATGGGACTCAGATGAAGGATCTGCAAAGAAAGCTGGTAGGGCGAGGCCATGATGTGGGTAAAGTTGATGGTATTCTGGGCTCAAAAACCCGTGCTGCGGTGCAAGCTGAGCAAAGCAGGCTGGGCCTGCCATCTGACGCTTGGCCAACGCCAGAGCTGCTTAACCGCCTTTAACCAGGGCAAAGATCACGCCACCAGTTGCTCTGCCTTTTTGAGATCAACAGACACCAATTGGCTAACGCCCTGCTCCGCCATGGTCACCCCAAACAACCGATCCATTCGCGCCATGGTCACAGCATGGTGGGTGATGATCAAAAACCGCGTATCAGTGCGGCGGGTCATCTCATCGAGCAAGTCACAAAAACGCGTCACATTGGCATCATCCAAGGGCGCATCAACCTCGTCCAAAACACAAATTGGTGCAGGGTTTGCCAAAAATACCGCAAAGATCAACGCCATGGAGGTCAATGTTTGCTCACCACCCGACAAGAGGCTGAGGGTCGACAATTTTTTGCCAGGCGGTTGGCACAGAATTTCAAGCCCGGCGTCCAGCGGATCGTCGCTCTCGACCAGCACCAGATTGGCCTCACCTCCACCGAATAAATGTGAAAACAGGGTACCAAAGTTTCGATTCACTTCGTCAAAGGCGGTCAGCAAGCGCTCGCGACCTTCTTTGTTAAGGCTGGCAATCCCCCCACGCAGAGTTTTAATTGCCTCTTCCAGATCAGCTTTCTCTCTAGAAAGGCTGTCAAATTCCTCCTGAACCTCACAAGAATCTTCTTCCGCCCGCAAATTGACGGCCCCCAGCGCATCGCGCTGTCGGCGCAAGCGTGCCACTTCGGCCTCAACCTGTTCCGCCGGAGGCATTTTCAGAGGATCAATCTCCAACTGCTCCAACAAGGTTTGCGGTTCAGTTTCCAGCTCTCCGCGGATGCGATCGCTCCGCCAATGTGACGGCTTCAACAGCCGCCTCGGCGCGCGCTTCAGCACGGGCACGAGATTCACGGCTTTCAGAGGCCAGACGCGCGGCGTTGCGTTCCGCATCTGCGGCATTACGCAAATATGTCTCGCCCAAAGCTAAATTATCCGCTGCCAATCTGCGCCGGCCTTCAGCCTCTTCCAAGGCTTGCATTATTTCGGTGCGCTGAGCGCGAATCTGATCCGGTTCAGCAATAGCGGCGCCCAAATCAACTTCGGCTTTTGTGTGGCGGAGCATCAACTCCTCAGCCCGCGCTTTAGCATTGCCCAACCGTTCTGCCCAGCTGTCTATATCCTTGGTCACAACCGCTATTCGCTTGTCACGCGCTTCACCTTCACGGCGTACTTCATCATGGGCTGCCCGGCGGCTCATCATAGTCACCCGGCTAGCCTCAACGGTGAGTTTCACATCCTCAACCCGGGCGCGCGCAGCAGCAAGATCTTCCAAGCCATTGACATGAGTTCGCGCTTCTCGCAGTTGCACCCGCGCTTCTGCAGCGTCTTCGCCGTGGCGTGTCACTGCAAGCGCCAGCGCCTCGACACGCCCGCCCGCCAAATTGCGCTCCGCTTCGGCGCGCGACACCGCACGCCCAGCATCTGCCATCATCCCGTCGGCAGCACGTCTGGCCTCACGGGCCTCTTGATCAGCCTTAGCCAAAGCCTGCATCTGTGCCACCAAGGTTTGATGCGCAGATTGTGCACCTTCTGATGTGTGCCTGCGCGGAACTCAACTCTTGCTGCAAAGCCTGCAACCGGTTGCGCTGCTCCAAAGCCAAAGCCGCCGCAGATGGCGCATCTTTGGCCTGAGCGCGAAACCCATCCCAGCGCCATAAATCACCCTCAAGGCTAACCAATCGTTGACCGGGCAAAAGCACCGCATGCAGCCGCGGCCCTTCAGCCGCTGTGACAAGCCCCACTTGAGCAATCCGACGATTTAAAACCCCCGGCACCGTCACATATTGACCAAAGCTTTCAATCCCATCTGGCAAGGCAGGCGCCCTATCATAGCTCGCCAGTTCAGCCCAGCCAGACAGGCCCTCCACACTCACTGCAGGCGCCTTAAGATCATCCGCCAAAGCGGCGCCCAGTGCCTTTTCATAGCCCGTTTTTACATCCACTTGATCTAAGATCTGATTGCCCTGCGCACGATCACGTTCAACCAGCTTTGCCAATGCCGAGACTTCTGCCTGCAAAGCATTGACCACCCCATCAGCTTCAGCGCGTGCGCCGCGGGCCACGGTCTCTTGAGCTTGGCACTCTGCGCGTTCCACTTCAGCTTTGCCCAATGCGGTTTCGGCCTCGGCCACAGCCTTGATCGCAGTGGCCTCATCTTGGCTGGCTTTTTGAAAAGCAGTGGCTGCGCCGTTGGCTTGTGACTGCGCTTGTGTCACGGCCGAGTTTGCTGCGGTCTTATCTGTTTCAGCCTTAGATAGGCGTTTTTGGGCGTCCACAACAAAGCGTTCGGCGGATTGATGGCTTGCGGCCAAGCGGGCCACATCCTCGGTAATCTCCGACAATTGCGATTCACGGTTGTGCAGCACTGCCGCCGATTCCGAGGCCTCACCACCTGCTTTTTGAACCTTTTGAGCATGACCCGCCCCCGCCGCATCAAGTTCCGTCGCCTCAGCACGCAACCGCGAAATGGTTTCGCCGGCATCTTTGTTAAGGTTCTCTTCGCGCTCCATATCCGCAGACAGCTGCGCAATGCGCTGTTGCAGCGTGCGGATTGTGTCTTCGGCACGTCTTTCTTGATCACCAAGCGTGTCTTTTTGCACGTTCAACCGCTGCAAGACTGCATTCGCAATGGCCTCTTCGTCGCGCAGAGTCGGCAAGGCTGCTTCACAAATTTCGCGGGCCTTTATGGCTTTTTGCACAGCGATTTCTGCCTGTGCTGCAGTCACAGTCCCAGTCCTTAATGCCTCCTCAGCAGTGGAGCGGGCCTCATCGGCTTCTTTCCACCGGCGATAGAGAAGCAATCCCTCAGCCAAGCGCAGGCTGGCCCCTAATTCTTTATACCGCGCGGCTTGTTTGGCCTGCCGGGCCAGTTGCGACAGTTGATTGCCCAATTGCTCGATCACATCATCCACCCGCAACAGGTTGGTTTCAGCACCTCGCAATTTCAGCTCCGCTTCATGTCGCCGCGCATAGAGCCCAGAGATCCCTGCCGCTTCTTCCAAAATGCGACGCCGCGCTTTGGGTTTGGCGTTGATCAATTCGGAGATCTGACCCTGACGCACCAAGGCCGGAGAATGCGCACCGGTGCTGGCATCTGCAAACAACATTTGGACATCACGAGCGCGCACATCTTTGCTGTTGGCTTTGTAGGCGGAGCCAATATCGCGGGTGATCCGGCGCACCACGTCCAGCAGATCACTTTCATTGAACGTAGCAGGTGCAAGCCGTGTGGTATTGTCAATTTGCAGGCTGACTTCGGCGAAATTTCGGGCTGGACGGGTGGCGGTGCCTGCGAAGATCACATCTTCCATACCGCCGCCGCGCATCGCAGTGGGCCGGTTTTCTCCCATGACCCAACGTAAAGCTTCAAGCAGGTTCGACTTGCCGCAGCCATTTGGCCCCACAACACCGGTCAATCCATCTGCAATAATCAGATCCGTAGGGTCTACAAAGCTTTTGAACCCATTCAATCGTAATTTAGAAAACCGCACCGCTTTCACCCTCGTGATTCTATTTCAACGAGTTTGCCGAATCAAGGCTGCCTGAGTCAACGCTGAGGGCCCGTATCCTGTGTTATCACCTGACTTATCCACAATATGTTGGGCTGTGACGGTGTTTTGTGACGATTCAGCATATCCCATGATCTAGGGTTTATGTATTTCCTATTTGGAGCGCTCGGGAAAGCTGCGCAAAAACACCCACGCTTAGCCCTAAATGCCGATACTCTGCACTTGGGTGTCGCAAACGTTCTTGACGATTGGGCGCAGGCAGGACACACATAGTCGGGTAAGGTGTTCGTCGGATGCAAAGCATTTAGAACTGAAACGGGAATTTGGTGCGGGTGACCCATGCAGGGATCCAAAACCAAAGCCGCCCCCGCGACTGTAAGCGGTTTGGGTCTGTTATTATGCCACTGGGAAACCGGGAAGGTGACAGACCATCACGCCGCCAGCCAGGAGACCGGCCTGCAAAGTATACCAACCCCCTGTCGGGTGTGACAGGTTTAGGAGATAGAATTATGACGACTGAAAACAAAGTAATCGAAGTTTCAACGCCTGCCACCGCTGGTATCGCATTGGCCTTCATCACAGGTTTGACCCTGCTGTTTGCATCCGGGTACGCGCAAGCGACCGCGCTGCATGACGCGGCTCATGACCAACGCCACGCGATGGCTTTTCCCTGCCACTAAAACATGGCTAAAAATCTTTTTGTCAGCGCGATTTGTGCGGGCATTGTAGCAGGGCTGATAGCCGCTTTGTTGCAATTCATGTTTGTTGTTCCAGCCTTACTAGAAGGTGAGCTGTATGAATCCGGCGCACGGCTGCATTTTGTCAGCGGCGGATCTCCTCAAAGTGACCGAGGCGTACCGGGCCTAGGGTCAGATTGGGGCCGTCACTCGATGACAGTCGCTTTTAATATCGTAACCTATACCGGCTATGGGCTTTTATTGTCTGCGCTGATTGCCTATGCAGCGCTGAAAGGCATCGCCACCTCAGCACGTCAAGGCATTATTTGGGGGTTGTGCGGCTTTATCACCGTGCAAATGGCTCCAGCCATAGGCCTACCACCTGAGCTGCCCGGCACGATCGCCGCAGAGATTGGACCACGGCAAATGTGGTGGCTTGGCACGATTTTGGCGACAGCCTCTGGCATAGGACTTATCGCCTTTGGCCGCAGCTACCTGCCCTTGGTGGGTATTGCGATCATCGCGATACCGCAACTGGTAGGCGCACCGCATCTCGATGTGTTTTTTGGCGTGGCCCCTCCTGAGCTGGCAGCCGAATTCGCAACCTTAAGCTTGGGCACTGCAGCAGCAGGTTGGGCAATCTTGGGCTATGTGGCGGCAGAAACCTTAAAACGGCTCGAAACCTAAAGTTTGGGCACCCGGCCCTGCAAGCAAAGACGCAAACGCCCGGCAGCTTGGGCCTCGGTGATCCATCCATCGGGCGCATCTGCATACAAACGGAGCAAGCCAAGCATATCTTGTGTATCTGTCTCAGGATCTGCGCCAGTGAAAAGATAAGTGGCTTTCTGCGGCCCTTGGAGCGCAAATGACAGCGGAGTATCGCACATGTTGAGACAAGAGGTTGTCGTAACATCAATATCCAACCCACTGTGCGCCACGGCGGCAGACAGCTGGTCGGCCCAAGCCACCCCTAAAGGTACCACCCCTTTGGCAGCACAGGTATCGCATATGACCACTCGATCTTTCACAAAAGCCCCTTTTGCTTACGTCACTTTCGCCCTAAAACACTCCCAGCCTGATCACAAGGAACACTGACATGGTAACGAAAATCCCTGCCACAATCATTACCGGCTTTCTTGGCGCGGGTAAAACCACATTAATCCGCCATATGTTGCAAAATGCGAAGGGCCGGCGGATTGCTTTGATCATCAATGAATTTGGCGATTTAGGTGTTGATGGTGATATCTTGAAGGGCTGTGGCGACGAAACCTGTCGCGAAGAGGATGTGATGGAGCTGTCGAATGGGTGCATCTGCTGCACCGTGGCCGATGACTTCATTCCCACAATGGAGAAGCTTCTGGCCCGAGAAGATAAACCAGACCATATCGTGATCGAAACCAGCGGCTTGGCCTTGCCACAGCCTTTGGTGCGGGCCTTCAATTGGCCGGGCATTTCAACACAGGTGACTGTGGATGGTGTGGTCACCGTGGTGGATGGTAAAGCTGTGACCGAGGGCCGTTTTGCCCATTCCGTAGAAGCGGTGGATGCACAGCGCAAGTTGGACGAAAACCTAGACCATGAAACCCCATTGTCAGAGCTGTTTGAGGATCAAGTAGCCTGTGCAGATATGATTGTGGTCAATAAAACCGATTTGCTTGATGCTGCTGAGGCCGATGCTTTGGTGGCAAACCTGCGCAGCTCTGCGCGCGACGGTGTGCAGGTGGTCACAACATCGATGGGCAAGCTGCCAGTGGATGTCTTACTTGGCCAAGGCATTGGTGCGGAGGCTGATTTGGCGTCCCGTCATGAGGTCCATCACCATCACGAGCACGATGGTGACGATCACCACGACGAAGAAGGGGATGATCATGACCGTCATCACCATGAGCACGACCATGACGCCTTTGAAAGCTTTGTGGTGACCCTTGGTGAGATTGCCGATGCCAAGGCGTTCGCAGATCAAACCTCCGACATTATCCGCGCCCATGATATTTTGCGCCTAAAGGGTTTTGCCGCCGTGCAAGGCAAACCCATGCGCCTCACGCTGCAAGCCGTAGGGCCGCGGGTCGATACCTATTTTGATCAACCTTTTGGCGCGGCTCCTCGGGTCACGCGTTTGGTGGTCATTGGCCAAGCCGGGCTAGACCGCCCAGTCATTGAGGCGGCCCTGCATGCCTGCTGCCCAGCCGGGTGACACCATGATTATCGTTGAGCGCACCAACCCCCACGATCCGCAAGCCACAGCTTTGTTGCAGGCCAGTCATGCGTTGATGCAATCTTTGTTCCCACCCGAAGACAACGCCTATCTGTCGATTGACGAGCTATGCGGCGCAGATGTGCATTTTTTCGCAGCACGCCATGGAACGATCCTGCGCGGCACCGGTGCGCTGGCTGTCAAAGACGGATATGGAGAAATTAAATCAATGTTCGTCGATCCAGATGCCCGAGGCCAAGGGGTGGCCGATGCCATCCTCAGGACCCTTGAGGATCTGGCCCACGAAACTGGCCTTGACGAGATGAAATTAGAGACCGGAAATACATTGCGCGCCGCCCATAAGCTTTATGAGCGGCATGGCTTCGTGCTTAGCGGTCCGTTTGGCGACTACACCACCAATGCCAGCAGCATCTTCATGAAAAAGCAGCTATGAGGCTATTTGGCAGCTTTACGTGCTTCGGCGGCAGCTTTCATTCGGGCCAACAGCTCCGCTTTGGTGTTGCCTTTGCCGAAGGGATTTTTACTGGTGCCCTTGGCGTTATGTTCGCTGTGACGTGGGGTGTTGGCACGTTGTTTAATGTGGCCTGCGTCTTTGTAGTCCATAATCTATCCTTTACAGCGGCTGATCGCTTAGCCGCCGCTGATGCCCTATTCCCTTCCATTGAGCAAGACGGAACCGCCTGATGCATCTACTTGCCGCCACACCCGGATCTGTCGATGATGGAAAAGAGCCCGTTGATCTAGGTCAAACCCCCGCCGATGTGATCTTTATCTCCGCCGCTGATACCGAACTTGCGGCGCTTTCAACCGCGCGCTCCGAGATGTCTGACCCGCCAGGCCTACGCTTAGCCAGCATGATGCATCTACAACATCCCATGTCGGTTGATCTGCATATCGAAGCCTGCGCGTCCAAAGCCAAGCTGGTTGTAGCGCGTGTCTTGGGAGGTGGTGCATATTGGAAATATGGCTTTGAGCAATATGCAGCCCGATTGGCGGATGCGGGCGCGGCCTTTGCAGCCCTCCCCGGAGACGACAAACCAGATCCGGAACTGCGCTTATTTTCAACGGTCGACGACACAGATTACGATGCGCTTTGGGCCTATTTGGTTGAAGGCGGACCCAAAAACTCAGTCAACTTCCTAAAGTATTGCAGCGCGATGATCTCTTCGAGCGAACGGCCACAGTCTGCCAAGCCGCTTTTGCGCGCCGGAGTCTATTGGCCCGGCGCCGGCACCTCAGACATCATCGCCGCACAAACGGAATGGACTGAAAACGCGCCGGTTGTGCCGGTGATTTTCTATCGCGCTTTGGTGCAAGGCGCAGGTCTCAATCCCATCAACCGCATGGTGAAAGCTTTGCTGCGTGCGGGCCTCAATCCGTTGCCAGTATTCGTGGCCTCCCTCAAAGATCCAATCTCTGTGGCCACGCTGGACCAGCTATTTCAATCCGCGCCACCAGATGTGATTCTCAACTGCACCTCTTTCGCTGTGGGCAATCCCCATGGGGACGGCAGCCCCGACAATCCGCTCACCCTGTCCTCCGCCTGCAAAGCCCCGATCTTTCAAGTAGTGCTCTCCGCCAGCACCGAACAGGATTGGGAGGACGGTCTCAACGGCCTGTCCGCACGCGATATCGCGATGAATGTAGCTCTGCCTGAGGTCGATGGTCGAATTTTGTCTCGCGCTGTCAGTTTCAAAGGTGAAGCATTCTTTGATGAGGCCACCGAATGCCCGATTGCCACTTACAAAGCCCGTGGCGATCGCATCTCTTTTGTGGCTGCCCTCGCCTCCAATTGGGCCAAACTGCGTCGCACTCCCGCGGCCCAACGGCAAGTGGCTTTGGTACTGGCAAACTATCCTAATAAAGACGGACGGCTGGCCAATGGGGTTGGTTTGGACACCCCCGCCTCAGCCGTGCATGCGATGACACTTCTGCGAGAGGCTGGTTATGATGTGCAGGCGCTGCCTGCAGACAGCGCGGCGTTGATGGCGCAGATCATGGCCGGGCCTACCAATTGGCTTACAGATCGCGCCGAGCGCAGCGGTGGAGAAACCCTACCGCTGGTCGACTATTTGGCGCAGTATCAAAAGCTGCCTTATGCCCTGCGCGCACGGATTGAAGATCGTTGGGGGGATCCAAGTACAGATCCCTTCTTTGAGCCCACAACCCCGACTACTGAGGGAGGCTTTAAACTGTCCATCCTGCGGTTCGGCAATGTCACTTTGGGCCTGCAACCGGCGCGGGGGTATAACATTGATCCCACTGAGACCTATCATTCGCCAGACCTTGTGCCTCCGCATAACTATTTGGCCTTCTATTTTTGGCTGCGCCACAGCCAAGGTGCGCATGCGATTGTGCATCTGGGCAAACATGGCAATTTGGAATGGCTTCCCGGTAAAGCTTTGGCGCTGAGCGAGGAATGCTTGCCCGAAGCTATTTTGGGACCAATGCCGCATATCTACCCCTTTATCGTCAATGACCCCGGCGAAGGCACCCAAGCCAAGCGACGCTCCCAGGCCGTGATCATTGATCACCTAACTCCGCCTCTGACCCGGGCAGAGACTTATGGCCCCCTGCGAGACCTCGAAGCTTTGGTCGATGAATATTATGAAGCGGCAGGCATGGATCCACGGCGGATAGACTATCTCAGACGCGAAATCCTGACGCTAACCGCCACAAGCGGCTTGGACAAAGACATCGGGTTTCAGGGCGAAGAAACCGGAGATCTGGCCAAACTTGACGCCTATCTGTGCGATCTCAAAGAGGCGCAAATTCGCGATGGGTTGCATATCTTCGGGCAAACCCCTGAAGGCCAACAATTGCGTGATTTGACCATTGCACTGGCACGCATCCCGCGTGGCAATGGCAAAGGCGGCGACGCCTCATTGCTGCGGGCCATGGCCGATGATTTGCAGTTGGCCTTTGATCCGTTGGATTGTGATCTTTCTGGCCAATGGGATGCACCAAAACCCCACAGCTTGGCCTGTCTCAGCGAAGATATCTGGCGCAGCAATGGGGATACGGTCGAGAGATTGGAGCTTTTGGCCCAACATTTGATGGAGGCCACGGCCCAAGCCCCGGGTGACAAATCTGGCGCAGTGATGGCCCATATTCGTGATGGCATTGCCCCAACCTTGGCACAGTGCGGACCCATGGAAGGCGAAGGGCTTTTGACTGCACTTGCAGGACAATTTGTGAGCCCCGCGCCCTCAGGCGCGCCCACCCGCGGGCGGCTTGATGTTTTGCCAACGGGACGTAATTTTTATTCCGTCGACAGCCGCGCCGTGCCCACCCCAATCGCTTGGGCCTTAGGCTGGAAATCCGCCAACCTTCTGATTGACAAGCACTTGCAAGATCATGGCGATTGGCCACGCGCACTTTTGCTCACCGCATGGGGCACTGCAAATATGCGCACTGGTGGTGACGACATTGCGCAATGCTTGGCTTTGATGGGAGTGAAACCCAAATGGGACAGTGCCAATCGTAGGGTCACCGGCTTCGAGGTGATACCATCCAGCGCCTTAGGACGGCCAAGGGTCGATGTCACCCTGCGCATCTCCGGCTTTTTTCGGGATGCCTTTCCCGGACTTATTGATTTAGTCGACAGCGCCGCACGCGCAGTTTTGGCCTTGGACGAACCGCATGACGTAAACCCAGCCAAAGCCAATGGCGCAGGCGCACGGGTTTATGGCTCCAAACCCGGTGCCTATGGCGCGGGTCTGCAAGCCCTGATTGATGAGCGCATCTGGGACACGCAAGCAGACTTTGGCGCGGCTTATCTGGAATGGGGCAGCTACGCCTATGGTGAAGGTCGGGCTGGCAACAAAGACCGCGCAGGCTTCGAAACACGCCTGACGCAGGTGGATGCCATTGTACAAAACCAAGACAACCGCGAGCATGATCTGCTCGACAGTGATGATTATTACCAGTTTGAAGGCGGAGCTGCCGCTGCGGTGGCCAGCTTGCAAGGCCAATCACGCCCTATCTACCACAATGACCATTCTCGGCCCGAACGCCCGGTGATCCGCACGCTTGACGATGAAATGGCCCGGGTGATCCGATCGCGGGTGCTCAATCCAAAATGGATCGATGGTGTCAAACGCCATGGCTACAAAGGCGCCTTCGAGATTGCAGCCACCGTGGATTACATGTTTGCTTTTGCCGCCACCACCGGGGCAGTAAAATCTCATCATTTTGACGCTGTAGAGGCGGCCTTTTTGGAAGATGACGAGACCCGTGAATTCATAGGGGATGCCAATATACCCGCGCTACGCGAAATTGCCGAACGTCTCCAAGAAGCAATTGATCGGGGCCTTTGGCAGCCACGCTCCAATTCAGCCCGCGCTCGGATTGCCGGATTGCTTTAAGGCGCGGCTTAGCCCTGCCACTGATCCAAAACATACCGCGCGGTCATCAAGTCTAGATGCGCGCCGCCGCCGTTTTTGAAAACAGTGATGTCCTCCGACCCAGCCTGAAACGCGGCAAGATCGTAGTAATCTGCGAGCACATGGTCGCGGACAATTGCGCCCGTCTCAAGTGGGATTTTCAACTCACCAATATGACCAAGTGTGGTGTCAAAACTGTCCACGAACAGTCGTGATTTCTGCAAAGCCTCATCATCCGCCTCGCGCATATCAGGTCGGTAAGCCCCAATCATGTTGAGGTGCTGCCCCGGGCGCAGCCAAGCACCCTTGATAATGGGATCTGTGCTCATGGTGCAGGTCAAAATGATATCGGCGGCACGCACCGCCATTTCCAAATCATATGCCACAGCAGCACCTGTAACCTCAGAAAATTTTTGAGCACCTGCTGGGCTTCGGTTCCAAATGGTGAAATTAGCCTCTGGAAATCCAGCACGAAAGGCCTCAACCAAGGAGCGGCCCACCGTGCCTGCCCCCACAATTAAAATTTCGCGCGCATCCGACTTAGCCAAAATTAAGGCGGCCATCAGGCTATCGCCCGCAGTTTTCCATTTGGTGATCAGATGAAAATCAATCACCGCCGCTAATTGCCCCGATTGGTCGTCAAACAGCATCACGCCACCACCAATCATCGGTTGGCCAGACTTCGGATTTCCGGGAAAAACTGTGGCGGTTTTGGTCAGCAAGCCCATGCCGTCAATCCAAGCCGAGCGGCTGAGCAGAGTATCGGTCCCACGGTATAAAAACAGATCCTCGATCTCAGCTTTTGGACCTTGATGTTTTTGCGTGAGCGCCGCGACTAAAGCCCGCCAATCGAGCCGTTTCTGGCCCTCCTCAAAGGGAATTATGGCCGGGGTCATTGTGCTTGCTCTGAGCTCAACAGCCCGGCCCCCACTAGGCGGTCAGCCCAGCCTTGGGGAGTTTTAAACAGGTAGGTTTGCCAGCCCCGACTGGCAGCCATTGCGATATTATCGGCGCGATCATCGGCAAAGAGCAACCGCTCAGGAGCCACTCCAGAATCTTGTTCCAGCATTTCGTAGATTTTCGAATTAGGCTTGATCACCTGCATCCGTCCAGAGACGTAATCACGGTCGAATTCGCCCAAGAAATCGTAATGGCTTTGCGCGTATTCATAGCTCTCCACCCCAAAGTTGGTCAGTGAAAATACCGGGACGCCCGCGGATTTCAAAGCGCGCAGCAGGCGCACCGAATGATCAATCGGTGGGGCCGCCAGTTGGATCCAATTGTCATACCAATCACGAATTTCAGCACGCCATTCTGGATTTGCCTCCGCTTCCGCATAGATCACATCGCGAAAGCCTTCACCCAGATCGATCCGGTCATTCATCGCATGTAAATCTACAGCCGCAAACATGGCGTGGCGGCGCTCGGGGCCAATGGTGCTGTCAAAATAACGCTCCGGATGCCACTCAAGCAACACATTTCCAATATCAAAAACAACTGCATAAACGGTCATATCAAGGCCTTTCGTTGTGCAATTGCTAGCGCGGAGAATTCGGCGGTGCAACCCTTGGTTTGGAATTCACAGCTTCGCGCCACACCATGACCAAACCTGACGCCAATACCAAACACATCCCGGCCCATTCGAAGGCATCAGGCCATTCGGAGAAGATGAGATAGCCAAACAGTGTGGCGTAGATTAGACCGGTATATTCAAACGGTGCCACCAAAGCCGCTTCGGCAACCCGGTAGGCTTGGCTAATCGCAGCTCCACCTACGGTGACACCCACGCCGATAAACACCATAATGCCCAAATCTTCCCAAGCGGGCCAATGCCAAGCGCGGACCAAAAACTCAAAAGAACGATGACCGTCACCGGAAAATCCACCATGACCAAGGCTAAAGCCAATCACCGAGGTCACCACCAAAAACACCACCGGTACGTAGAAGGTGAGCGTCATCAGGTTTTCCGTCGTACCAATTTTTCGGGTGAGCACATGAAAAGAGGCGTAGCAAAGTGCGGCTAGTGCGGGGAAAATCGCCGTATAGGTAAAGGCCTCCGTCCCCGGACGTACAATCAGCATCACACCCGCAAGGCCCACAGCCACCGCAATCCATCGCCACTTCCCTACAGTTTCACCAAGAAAAACCACTGAAAAAATTGTGATTAAAAACGGTGCGATAAAGAAAATTGACACCACAGTCGCCAAAGGCAAATCCGCCAAGGCCATATAGAAAAACAAGTTGGCAGCCACAACAAATAGGGCCCGCAGCAGGTGCAGTCCAATCCGGTTGGTGCGCAGCTGTCCAAAGCCGCCCGTCAAAGGGATCACCACAATGAGCAAAAGTAAGACCCCAGTCAGGGAACGGGTGAAGACAACTTGATGCAGCGCATAGCCATCGGACAGAAATTTGATCAGCATATCGTTAACAGAAAAGATCAACGACGCGAGCAGAGCCCAAAGAGCGCCAGTAGGAGTTTTTGTTTGATCCATGCCTCACCGCTACGCCCGTCGCGCGCTATACTCTGGTTCAATTACGACCCATGTAATGGCGCATTTGTCTCTTGCGTCAGCTGCGCAAAAAGCGATCTAAGACATTGAGAAAGCGAGAACGATCTGTTTTCGAGAACCCCTTGTCGCCACCTTGGCGAAATGGGTCGGCAGCGCGCAAATCATACATTAAGTCCCGCGTCGCCAAAGCATTGCCAATATTGGCCTCGGTCAAAGGCTCGCCATTGGGTTTGAGCACCTTGGCACCAGCCGCCACCGCCTTAGCGGCCAAGGGAATATCTGTGGTGATGACCACATCGCCGGGCCCCGCGCGATCCGCGATCCACATATCAGCAATATCGGGGCCAGCTTCCACCACCACCAGCTCCACCAATGGATTGGCAGAAGGTCGGATGCCGCCGTTGCAGACCAGTTTCACCTGCACCTTGTGACGGTTAGCCACTTGCTCCACCTCAGCCTTGACCGGGCAGGCATCTGCATCAACATAAATCATGAGGCACTGGGGGGCACGGCTTTGAGCTCATCAGGAATAGGCATGCGGTTGAAGGCATCCAGACCAGCGATTTTATAGGCCTCCGCCAAAGTTGGATAGTTGAAAGTGTTTTGCACAAAGTAATCCACTGTGCCCTTAAGATTGAGCACCGCCTGCGCGATATGGATGAGCTCAGTTGCCCCTTCGCCTACAATTTGAACCCCAAGCACGCGACGTGTTTTGAGCGAGAACAACATTTTTAACATGCCATGCTCGAGCCCCATGATATGGCCACGCGAGGTTTCACGGAACCGCGCGACACCCACCTCATAGGCAATGCCACGGGAGTGGATGTCTTCCTCGCTCATCCCACAGGTCGAAATTTCAGGCACCGAATAGATGCCATATGGAAACCAAGGGCTTTCTGGCAAGCTGGGCGTATCCATCGCATGGCAGGCTGCAACTCGGCCCTGTTGCAGGCTGGTTGACGCCAAAGAGGGATGGCCGATCACGTCGCCCACTGCATAAATATGCTTCACCTCAGTTTGGTAGGTTTTACGATCCACGTTCAAACGGCCGCGATGGTCGGTTTTTAGGCCAGTGGCCTCCAGACCCAGTTTCTCCGTTGCACCCATCCGACCGGCGGCAAACAATAGCATTTCACCGCGCACATGACGGCCATTTTCAAGTGCGACCTCCACATGGGTGCTGCAATCTTTAATCTGGGCAATGGGTGAACCAAGCCGTAAATCCACGCCGTTTTCACGAATTTCATGGGTGAATTCTTGGATTAGGGTTTTGTCGATAAAGTCCAAAAAGCTATCACGTGGCTCGATCAGCGTGACGTCAATATCCAGTGCCGCAAACATCGTGGCATATTCCACCCCGATAACACCAGCACCGACGACGATCAAGGAACGTGGAATATGTGACATCTCAAGAAATTCGTCACTATCGAGAATGGTTGTACCGTTGAAAGGCACCGAATCCGGGCGGTAAGTGCGCGTGCCCGTGGCAATGAGAAAATTGGCACCGGTGACCGAAGTCACCTCTCCAGTGTCAGATTCCACTTCAACCTCAGTCGGGCTAACGAAACGGGCCATGCCGTAGAGTGTTTCCACGTGGTTGCGGTTAAATTGATGCTCCAGCACATCCACTTCATAGTCGAGCGTCTTGTGCAGACGTTCTTTGAGGTCCTCCGCGCCAATCTCATCTTTGACGCGGTAAGAGCGGCCATAAAAGCTGCGCTCACGCCAACCAGAGAGGTTCAACACCGTCTCACGCAGGGTCTTTGACGGAATTGTGCCCGTGTGCACCGATACGCCGCCCAAACGATCTTTGCGATCAATCACCAACACACGGCGCTTAAGTTTGCCTGCCTGAATGGCTGCTGAGCGCCCACCAGGACCTGAGCCTATTATAATCAGATCGTACTGCGTCATGGGTTACTCCGCGTATAATGCTTCTGCATGAAAATTAATGTGATCTTCCATAAAGGTCGATACGAAGAAGTAGGAATGATCATATCCTGGTTGAAGACGCAAATGGCCGTTTTGACGGCGTTTTGCCATCGAAAAGGCCAAGGTTTCGGGCATTAACAGGTCCAGAAACGGATCTTGCGTGCCTGTGTCCACCAAAACCGGACCATCAAAGCCTTTTTCCAGCATTTGGTGGCTAGCGTCATGGGTTTCCCATGCACTGCTTTTAGCTCCTAAATACGCCGTAAGTTGCTTTTGGCCCCAGTCAGAGCCCATCGGATTACAGATCGGAGAGAAAGCCGAGACGCTGCGATATTGCGCAGGACGGGCCATCGCGAGGGTCAAAGCACCATGACCGCCCATAGAATGACCCGTGATCGATTGCCGCTCCAAATCCACCGCAAACTCGCCACCCAAAAGCGCAGGCAGTTCATCGGCCACATAATCCCACATCCGAAAATGCGGCGCCCATGGATCTTGGGTTGCGTTCACATAAAAGCCGGCACCTTGACCAAGATCATAAGCCTCATCATCCGCCACATCGGCGCCACGCGGTGACGTATCAGGGAACACCAAGGCAATCCCTTCTTCCGCCGCCCAAGCCTGCGCACCGGCCTTGGTCATGGCATTCTCATGGGTGCAGGTCAAACCTGACAGATACCAGAGCACCGGAACCGGGCCGAGCCTTGCTTGCTCAGGCATAAACAGCCCAAAGGTCATTTTGCCACCACAGGCGTCTGAGGCATGAGTGTAAACCCCTTGCGTACCAGCGAAACAAGCAATTTCTGATTTGATGTCCATGATAATTCCTTTCGTACGTTTTGCGCTGTGCAAAGCGGAAATTGCTAAGGTATGCAAGGAAGAAGGGATATGCCGAGGGCCGATCACTTAGCTGTAGAGCGCACTCACCCAGGCAATCACCAAGGACACCGTAACCACAGAGGCCACCGTTGAAACCAAAATTGAGGCTGAAACTCGGGTCGGGGCCACGTTGTAATGGGTGGCCAAAATAAAGATGTTTCCAGCTACAGGCAAAGCCGTTGCCGCAATCAGAACCGCTGCCGGATAGGGCGCCACAGGAAAGATTAACAGGGCGGCAATCGCTACAGCGCCGGGATGCAGGATCAATTTGCAAAATGCGAGCCAGCCTGCGACCGAGATTCGCTCAGCCGACTTGCTGGCCAGGGATGCACCAATAGCAAATAAAGCGCCCGGCGTGGCCGCGGCCCCCAATATATCGAAAAATTCTGTCGCAGGCACCGGCAACGCCCAGCCGGAGCTGGAACATAGTAGCCCAGCAACCATCGCCATAATCATCGGGTTTTTGATTAGGCCCATGCCCACGGTTTTCAACATGCCAAAGCTCATGCGGCCATCGCGCGAGCCTACGATTAAGATCACAATCAAACTGCCAAACACCAGCTGATCAATTGCCAGCACCAGCATGACCCAAAGCACGGCTTCCGGTCCCATCAACATCGCCAACATTGGAATTCCAAGAAAGCCCACATTGCCAATCGTAGCACATTGCGCCTCAACCGCGGCCTCAGCCACATTGCGCCGCCGCAGGATCGCGACACCCGTGGCCAGAAAATAGATCAAAAATGACGCAGAAAGATAGGCTGCGATGAAGGGGATATTGATCAATTCGGCAAAAGATAGATTGGCCGAAAACCGAATAATCATGGCTGGCAAGGCAAAGTAGAACACAAACTTGGTCAGATAGGCTGTAGCGGCCTCCGAAAAGAAATTTGTGCGTGCAGCAACATAACCGAGCCCAACAATTGCAAAGAAAGGTAAGGTCTTGAGAAGAACTTCGATCATGGACAATAAACTTCTTACTTAAAAGGGCGCATCCGCACCCTTTTATTGTAGTCTTAAAATTTCTGGGGAAAAGCCCTGAAATTAGAATTCGACAACCGCGCGAATAGATTTACCCGCATGCATCAAATCAAAACCTTTGTTGATATCCTCCAAAGGCATGGTGTGGGTGATCATGGCATCAATCTCAATTTTCCCGTCCATGTACCAATCAACAATCTTAGGCACATCAGTGCGACCGCGCGCGCCGCCAAAGGCAGTACCACGCCAAACGCGCCCGGTGACCAGCTGGAATGGGCGTGTGCTGATTTCAGCGCCAGCCGGGGCCACGCCGATGATCACGCTTTCGCCCCATCCTTTGTGAGCCGCTTCCAAAGCAGTGCGCATAACATCTACGTTTCCAGTCGCGTCGAAAGTATAATCTGCGCCGCCGCCGGTGAGCGCCACCAAATGCGCCACCAAATCACCGGTGACATCTTTGGGGTTCACGAAATCTGTCATGCCAAAGTGCGTGGCCATCTCAATCTTGCCAGGATTTAAATCCACCCCCACAATTTGATCCGCCCCAGCCAATCGTAGACCTTGGATCACGTTGAGACCAATACCACCTAAACCAAACACAATCGCCGTGCTGCCAATCTCAACTTTGGCGGTGTTGATCACCGCTCCAATGCCCGTCGTGACGCCACAACCAATATAGCAAATCTTATCAAAAGGTGCATCTGGGCGCACTTTCGCCAAAGCAATCTCAGGTAAAACCGTATAATTGGCAAAAGTAGAACAGCCCATGTAGTGTAAAATTGGCGTGCCATCGAGCATTGAGAACCGGCTGGTGCCATCAGGCATAAGCCCCTGACCTTGGGTGCTGCGGATCGCTTGGCAGAGGTTGGTTTTTGGGTTGAGACAATAGTCGCACTCGCGACACTCCGGCGTGTAGAGTGGAATGACGTGATCACCAGGTTTTAGGCCCGTGACGCCGGGGCCACATTCCAACACAATGCCCGCGCCCTCATGGCCCAAAATGGCTGGAAACATGCCTTCGGGATCAGCACCGGATCGGGTGAATTCATCGGTATGACAAATCCCTGTCGCCTTAATTTCGACCAAAACTTCGCCAGCCTTTGGGCCTTCGAGATTCACATCCATGATTTCAAGTGGTTTGCCAGATTCCATGGCAACGGCGGCACGTGTTCGCATCATCAGACTCCCTAAATTTCGTCAAACTCTAGGGCAGGCTTGGGGACATTTACAACCCTTTTCCATCCACAGATCATCTAACTGTAACGATCTAAACCCGGTGATAAGGGCCACCAGAAAGGATCGATGCGGCACGGTATAGCTGCTCGGTGAGCATCACCCGGGCCAGCATATGCGGCCACACCATTTTGCCGAAGCTCAATTTCGCATCCGCACGCGCCAAAACCTCAGGCGCCAAACCATCAGCCCCACCGATGACAAAGATCAGCTCAGAGGGTGCTTGATCGCGAATGCGGGCTAGGTTTTGTGAGAAATCAGGGGAGGTTTGCAATGTGCCATGCTCATCCAGCGCAATCACCGCAGCACCTGACGGAATGGCCTTGCTTAAAAGCGCGCCTTCGGCCGCTTTACCGCCACCTTTTTTGTCTTCCAGCTCGCTAAACTCAACGGGACCCAAGCCAAGGGGGCGCCCGGTACGGTTAAACCGGGCGATATAATCTTCAATAAGGTCTTTTTCTGGGCCGTTGCGCAGACGTCCGATAGCAATAATGCGCAGACGCATTATGCCTCGGAGGGGGCTGGTGCTCCTGGCTCCAACCACATTTGGTCAAGTTGGTAAAACTCGCGTACTTCTGGACGGAACACATGCACAATCACATCGCCCGTATCCACAAGCACCCAGTCACCCGTGCCCTTGCCTTCCAGCTTGGAGAAAATGCCCAAGTCATCCTTCAAGCGGTTTTTCAGCTTTTCAGAGATCGCCGCCACCTGACGAGTGGAGCGACCAGAGCAAATCACCATGTGATCGCCAATTTGCGAAATGCCGCGCAAATCAATTTGCACCACATCCTCGGCTTTATCATCATTTAGGGATTTTAAAACGGCAGCCAAAATGGCATCGCTCGTAGCACTCGATTGGCCCTTGGCCAATTTGCGCGCGGATCCTTCCGCGTCAGACGTCAAAGACAGGACCGTGTCCTCCAAACAATACGCCGCATCCTCCCGGCGCCGGGTGAAAACTCACTAGCATTGTAAACAGGAGTCTTCAATCGTCTCTATGAGAGATTAAAAAACTGTGTTGATCGGGGACCACTTTGCGCAAACTGCGCTTAAGGTCAAACAATAGAGCCAGGGCTCAACATGATAGGACTCGCAAGATTTATCGAAAGACCTTGTCACCCAAATCGGCCTGCCGGAGGCCAATCTCAGCCTGTTGAAATCCGGCAAGGTGAACGGGCTGCGATTCGATGCTTTGGAGAAGGTCTGCCAAGTATTGGACTGCCAGCCTGCCGACTTGTTGGAATTTATGCCAGACGCCCGCCCGAGGGCCCTGGCGCCATGGATCATCAGAAGGCTTGTAACAGACCTGCGAGCGGGTTATTCGGGGGCATGAATATGATCTTTGATATCTCGGATCGCGCACGCCTGCCTTGGCGATTTTTTGGTGTCGCAAAATCCAGCCTGCGACCGCGCCTCTGAGCTCAAAGCCTCACTGCGAAGAAACCACAAATTAGACGATATATAAGGAACGCCGAATATGGCCCCTAAAACACTCTATGACAAAATCTGGGACGCGCATATGGCGCATGAAGCCGATGACGGCACCTGTTTGCTTTATATTGACCGGCATTTGGTTCATGAGGTCACAAGCCCTCAAGCCTTTGAAGGTCTGCGGATGACAGGTCGCACAGTACGTGCTCCAGAAAAAACTATCGCTGTGCCCGATCACAACGTGCCAACTACTTTGGACCGTTTGAAAGGTATTGAAAACGAAGAGAGCCGCATTCAGGTGGATGCGCTTGACACCAACGCCCGTGAATTTGGCTTGGTCTACTATCCGGTTGACGACGTGCGCCAAGGTATAGTGCATATCATCGGCCCTGAACAGGGTTGGACCCTGCCCGGCATGACCATTGTTTGCGGCGACAGCCACACCGCCACTCATGGCGCTTTCGGGTCTTTGGCCCATGGAATTGGCACATCTGAGGTAGAGCATGTGCTTGCCACTCAGACTTTGATCCAAAAGAAATCAAAGAACATGAAGGTGGAAATCACCGGCAAGCTGAGCCTTGGCGTGACCGCAAAGGACATCACCCTGGCAGTGATCGGCGTGACTGGCACAGCGGGCGGCACAGGCTATGTGATTGAATATTGCGGCGAAGCCATCCGCAACCTGTCCATGGAAGGCCGAATGACCGTCTGCAACATGGCGATAGAAGGCGGCGCACGCGCTGGCATGATCGCGCCCGATGAAACCACATTCGATTATTGCAAAGGCCGCCCAAACGCCCCAACCGGCGAAACTTGGGATGCCGCATTGGCCTATTGGAAAACCTTGTATTCCGATGACGATGTCCATTTCGATAAGGTCATCACCATGAAGGGCGAAGATATTGCGCCCGTGGTCACTTGGGGCACCAGCCCTGAAGATGTACTGCCCATCACTGCCCATGTTCCAGCTGCAAAAGATTTCGAAGGCGGCAAAGTCGGGGCCGCCCAACGCAGTTTGGACTATATGGGCCTCACGCCCGGCACACCCTTGCAAGATATCACCATTGATACGGTCTTTATTGGCTCTTGTACCAATGGGCGGATAGAAGATCTGCGCGCTGCTGCTGCGATCTTAAAGGGTCAAAAAATCAAAGAAGGCATGCGGGCCATGATCGTTCCAGGCTCTGGTCTGGTGCGCGCCCAGGCTGAAGAAGAAGGGCTGGCTGATATCTTTAAAGATGCCGGTTTTGAATGGCGTTTGGCTGGCTGCTCCATGTGTTTGGCTATGAACCCAGATCAGTTGCAGCCCGGCGAACGCTGTGCAGCCACATCTAACCGCAACTTTGAAGGCCGCCAAGGGCGCGGCGGGCGCACTCACTTGATGAGCCCAGCCATGGCCGCCGCAGCTGCTATCACAGGAAAACTCACTGATGTGCGGGAAATGATGTAATGGAAAAATTCGAAAAACTCACAGCAATTGCCGCACCAATGGCGTTGATCAACATCGATACAGATATGATCATCCCCAAGCAGTTTTTAAAAACCATCAAACGCTCCGGCCTTGGGGTCAGCGCATTTCATGAGATGCGCTACAATCTGGACGGAACGGACAATCCAGATTTCGTGCTCAACAAAGATGCCTATAAAGGTGTGAATATTTTGGTTGCCGGCGACAACTTTGGGTGCGGCTCGTCGCGCGAGCATGCGCCTTGGGCCCTGCTGGATTTCGGCATCCGCTGCGTGATCTCTACCAGCTTTGCAGATATCTTTTACAACAATTGCTTCAAAAATGGTATCCTGCCGGTGATTGTGACCGAAGATGAGCTACAACTGCTGATGAAAGACGCCGGGAAAGGCAGCAATGCGCGCATGGTGGTCGATCTAGAAAACCAAAGCGTTGAGACATCCGATGGTGAGGTGATCACCTTTGACGTCGATCAGCATAGCAAACATTGCCTGATCAACGGGTTGGATGATATCGGTCTGACTTTGGAAAAAATCGCCTCCATTGACGCCTTTGAAAGCCAAATGGCACATAGCGCGCCATGGGTTTAAAGTCTTAGGCCAGCCGGAAATGGCTGGCCTTTTTTCATCAGCCCGAAAAACGCATTCTTTCCCATCAAAATTAGATAGTTCTTAACAAATTTTGCGCTTCACCCCTGCGCAACATGAGCACAACGTTAGATCCCCACGCGGTCATCTTTTCAAAACTGCTATCTCAATCAGTGCGCTTTGCGCGCGGTCGCAGAACTGGAGTCCGCAGCACGCGCCGCTTTATCCAAAAATTGGGCACCCTGCTTTTTTCTGCTTGGTCTCACCAGATCCAGGGTTGAGTCACACTGTGCGCCTTGCCACCTATACCACAGTTCTTGAGCGCACTGCGCCGAGACTTTTGTCCCGCGACATCCTCCGCGGGAAAGACCAGAAAATTCGTGCGGTTCTGAAAGTGATCGCACAGACCAAACCCAACATCTTAGCCCTGCAAAGCTTCGATTGGGATGCACAATTGCGAGCAGCGCGGGCGTTTAAAGATGCTTTGAACGCCGCGGGCTGGGCCATGCCATATCTGTTGGTGCCGCGCCCAAATACTGGGGTGTAAACCAGCGTGGATATCGACAGCGAAGGCTTGCGCGGCACGACGGCAGCTCTGCTCGCCCACCACGCGCCCAAAAAACGCCGGGGTCGAAGCCGGGGCAAATCCGAGCAATATAGGCATTCCAAGCCTCGACGCAGTTGATTGGCCAAACAAACAGCCAGCCAGGGAACCTGCGCGTCAGCTATATACTGCCCTCGCGCGATTTTCTCGTGCACGGCAGTGCGGTGCATTGGCCCACGGTGCTGTTGCTGAAGCCAGCCCTCACCGATTGATTTGGATGGGTAACTCAATTCCTTGACCCCACTAGCCCTGAGCGGTATTCAGCAATCTGAGACAATTGAAAGGGCTTTTCATGAGCACCCACTCCCTCCTTATTCTACCTGGCGATGGCATTGGCCCTGAAGTCATGACCGAAGTACGCAAAGTCATTAACTGGCTTGAAACCCACCGTCACATTAAATTTGACGTTTCTGAAGATTTGGTCGGCGGTGCCGCCTATGACGTGCACGGCGTGCCGCTGCATGACGACACCATGGCCAAAGCGCAATCGGTAGATGCAGTTTTGCTTGGGGCTGTTGGGGGCCCAGCCTATGATAACCTTGATTTCAGCTTGAAGCCTGAGCGCGGATTGCTGCGCCTGCGCAAAGAAATGGACCTTTTTGCCAACCTACGCCCAGCGCAGTGTTTTGATGCTTTGGCCGATTTTTCCTCACTAAAGCGCGATATTGTGGCTGGTTTGGACATTATGATCGTCCGTGAATTAACCTCAGGCAGCTACTTTGGCGAACCACGCGGCATTTTCAAAGAAGGCAATGAACGCGTCGGGATCAACACCCATCGCTATACAGAATCTGAAATTGAGCGTGTCGCCCGCGCTGCCTTTGAACTGGCGCGTCGTCGGAGCAATCGTGTGTGTTCCATGGAAAAAGCAAATGTGATGGAAGCCGGCGTTCTGTGGCGCGACGTGGTAACTGAAGTGCATCAAGCTGATTATGCGGATGTGGAATTGACACATATGTATGCAGATAATGGTGCAATGCAGCTAGTTCGTGCGCCCAAACAATTTGATGTGATTCTCACGGACAATCTATTTGGTGACATCCTATCGGATTGTGCAGCCATGTTGACCGGCTCGCTCGGCATGCTGCCATCTGCCAGCCTTGGTTCACCGATGGAAAATGGCCGCCCGAAAGCGCTCTACGAACCGGTGCACGGCTCGGCCCCAGATATTTCCAGCCAAGGCAAAGCCAACCCCTCGGCATGTGTTTTGTCTTTTGCAATGGCTCTGCGTTATTCGTTTGATCTTGGAGAAGAGGCCACACGGATTGAAACAGCTGTTGAGAAAGTCCTCGCAGATGGCATTCGCACCGCAGACCTTTTGCAAGCTGAAGGCGATACCGCAGTGACAACATCGCAAATGGGTGATGCTATTCTTGAGGCTCTTACAGCCAGCCTCTAGGTGACCACTATCTAAAAACTGCAAAACGTCGGGCTTGCCCGGCGTCTTTCTTTTTGACACAGCCCTATAATTTGGATTGTATTCTGCCATGGATATCATCGACACCGCAACATACCCAATCGACCAACCAGACAGCCCCGCCTACCATGCTCTTGTGGCGCAATGCAGGGCGGATTTGGCAGATAACGGCCTGTTCAATCTTCCCGGATTTCTGCACCCAGAAGCGCTGCGCGAGACCTTAGAGCGGGTCAATCCAGTGATCGCCACCGAGGCCTTTGTGCACCGCCGCACCCATAACATCTATTTCAAGAAAATCATTCTGGGCCTGGCCCCGGATCACCCAGCCCTCCAACTGCGCCAAACCGCCAATCACACAATTTGCGCCGATCAAATCGAGGGCTCCGCCATCACACAGCTGTATGATTGGCCCGCCTTTGCCAGTTTTTTGGCCGATGTGATGCAAAAATCCGCATTGTTCCCAATGGATGATCGCATCGCTGGCGCAAATGTCATGACCTATTATGACGGCGAAGCGCTTAACTGGCATTTTGACCGGTCAGAATTCACCACCACATTGCTGCTACAGACCCCCAGCGCGGGTGGTGCGTTTGAGTATTTACGCGATCTACGCTCTGAAGAAGATCCAAATTACGATGGGGTTGCAGCGCTTTTGAACGGTGAGCTGGACACAACCCTCTGCCCACAGGATGCGGGCACTTTGAACGTGTTTCGTGGCGTGAACACCGCCCATCGAGTTACACCGGTTGAGGGGGAAATCCCGCGTATCAATGCCGTTTTAACTTATTTTGATGCGCCCGGCCGCAAGTTCTCTGCAGAAGAGCATTTGGGCTTTTATGGCCGGACCACCCCATAACATCGCAACGAAGTCGCAGATGATCCCATAAAACGTCGCCAACAGCCCAAACAAATTGCTCCGAGCCGATACACTTTTCGGCAAGGAGACTGAATGGCACATCATCGAAAATTCGAGCGCTTCATGCTTTCAAGCCATTGCCGCGCTTTTGCCGCGGCGCGCGACGTGGCCGCTCAAAAGAAGAAACGCCATGCAATTTGAGGGCATCTATACCCCCGTCGTGACCCCCTATCATGATGATTTCTCGCTCAACAGGCCTGCGCTCGAGGCCACGATTGAGCATCTCATAACGGCGGGTGTGCATGGGCTTATCATCGCAGGAACCACCGGAGAGTATTACGCGCAATCCATGGATGAGCGCATTGAGATGATGACAATCGCCAAAGAAATAATTTTTGGGCGCGCGCCGATGATCATCGGCACTGGTGCCATCCGCACCGAAGATTCGGTGATCTATGCTGAGGCGGCCAGAAACATTGGAGCGGATGCCTTGCTGATCGCAACCCCGCCGTATGCCTATCCAACCGGGCGCGAGATTGCTCTACATGCGCTGGCGATTGATCGCGCGGCCAATCTGCCTGTGATCCTGTACAATTATCCCGGCCGCATGTGCGTGAATATGGACGAAGAGACCCTCGACCGGCTGGGCCGAAGCCCCAATTTCTGCGCGATCAAAGAAAGCTCTGGTGATCCCAATCGCCTGCATATGTTGGCAAGAGATTATCCACATATTGCACTGTCTTGCGGTATGGATGATCAAGCGTTGGAGTTTTTCGCTTGGGGCGCACGCAGCTGGATTTGTGCAGGTTCCAATTTTGCACCTGAGGCGCATATCGCACTCTACCAAGCCTGTGCGGTTGAGGGAAATTTCACCAAAGGCCGCGCCATAATGTCGGCAATGTTGCCCTTAATGCGGGTGCTCGAGCAGGGTGGAAAGTTTGTTCAATGTATCAAATATGGGCTCACTCTGCGCGGTATTGATGCGGGGCCGCCGCGCAAACCGCTTCAACCCTTGAACAACGATGACAAACGCGAATTGGCCGAAGTGGTCCACACCATGGACACATCCATTGCGCAGATTATGGGAGAATGCGCATGACCGATCTTTTAACAAGGGCGGAGTATAAAGCCCTCGCTGCCGATCTCGCGCCGCCGCGCACCGCCTTTATTGACGGCAAGTATCGCGCTGGAAGCGGTCCAAAGTTTACAACGATTAATCCCGCCACAGGCGCGGTATTGGCAGAAATTTCCGGCTGTGATGCCAGTGACGTAAATCTGGCCGTGACCAAAGCGCGCGCTGCTTTTGACCAAGGCCATTGGGCAACGCTCCACCCGAGCGCGCGCAAGAATGTGTTGATCCGCTTTTGCAAATTGATCACCCACAACCGCCGAGAATTGGCGGTGATGGAAAGCCTGGACAGCGGCAAACCTATTTTGGACTGCGAGACTATCGACATCCCAGAAACCATCACCACGATAAAATGGCATGCGGAGCTGATTGATAAGATCTATGACCAAATGGCCCCTGCGCAAGACGATGCAATCAGCATGATTTTGCGCGAACCCATTGGAGTTGTGGCGGCTATTCTGCCTTGGAATTTTCCCCTGCTGATGATGGCATGGAAAATTGGCCCCGCACTAGCGGCCGGTAACTCAGTGATTGTGAAACCTGCGGAGCAAACCAGCCTCACCGCCATGCGCTTGGCCGAATTGGCGAGTGAAGCCGGGATCCCGCGTGGGGTTTTGCAAGTCCTACCCGGCGATGGCCCCACAGTAGGCGAACCGTTGGGGCGGCATATGGATGTTGATATGGTCAGTTTCACTGGCTCGACAGAGACCGGACGGCGCTTTTTGCACTATGCGGCAGACAGCAACCTCAAAAAAGTGGTGCTAGAGTGTGGCGGCAAAAACCCCTGCGTGGTGTTTGATGATGCCGAAAACCTAGATCATGTTGCCGCCCATGTGGTAAACGCTGCGTTTTGGAATATGGGTGAAAACTGTTCTGCGGCGTCACGTTTGATTGTGCATCAAGATGTTAAAGAGGTCCTTATGAAACGCGTTTTGGCCCGGGTTAGAGATTGGAAGACCGGTGATCCGCTGGATCCGGCCAATCATCTGGGATGCTTGATTGATGCGGATCATACTGCCAAAGTTTGCGGATATTTGACCGGAACGGCCTTGGTAGGCGGTACATCGGAAGGAAATTTTGTGCTTCCCACCATTTACGAGGTGGGCCGCAAAGATGCCAAAGCCGTGGATGAAATTTTCGGACCAATCCTGAGCGTGATTACCGTGGCCAGCAATGATGAGGCCGTGGCCGTGGCCAATGACACCCATTATGGGCTGGCAGCCTCTGTGTTTACAGCTAACACCCGTAACGCACTCCGGGCCGCCCGTGACATCAAAGCCGGCACTGTGACCGTTAACACCTATGGCGAAGGCTCGATTGCCACGCCCTTTGGTGGCTACAAGCAATCCGGCTTTGGCGGACGCGACAATGGATTGCAGGCGCATGACCAATTTACCGAACTTAAAACCATTTGGATTGACCTCACAGACCCCAGCGAGGGTGACAATGTGGGCTAAACCGCCGTCCTCCATATCCTTAGGGTCGCTGCATGGTTGATACTGTCGGCACCACACGCCGGGGACGCGGCGCGCGCAAGGTCATTCGCCAAACTCGCGATATTACCATGCTGCCTGCACTCAAGCGCAAGCTGCCGTTGACCGAGCCAATGGACCTCGGGAAAATTGAAAAGATCGACCAAGCTTCCATGGCTATTTTGGAAGATGTGGGGGTGGTATTTCGCGACCCGATTGCCATCACCGATTGGCGCGCTGCGGGCGCAGATATTCGTGATGGGGATCGTGTGCATCTCGATCGAGACTTGGTACGTGAGCTGATCAAAACCATTCCCTCCAGCTTCACCTATCACGCCCGCAATCCCGCCAATAACCTGCCCTTTGGCAATGATCATTCGATTTTTGTGCCGATGACCGGCGCGCCTTATCTGCGCGATCTCGACGACGTCAGGCGCAACCCAATGCTAGAGGATTTGGCCAACTTCCATAAATTGGCCCATATGTTACCCGCCATGCATTCCTCAGCGCATCATATTGTTGAGCCGTATGATCATCCAATCAGCCAAAGACATTTGCGCATCACCTACTCGTCGATGAAACATTCCGACAAGACCTTTATGGGCATGACCACCAGCCCAAAAAATGCCGAAGATGTGCTTGAGATGTGCGCCTTGCTGTTTGGAGCTGACTATATGGAGGACCATGCGGTCGTCACCGGCAATTGCAATGGCAACAGCCCTTTGGTCTGGGATGAAACCATGCTGGGTGCATTGCGCGCCTTTGCAAAACGCAACCAGCCGATATTGTGCAGCCCTTTTGTTCTGGGTGGCGCTAATACGCCAGCCTCTGTCGCCCCCACTGTGGCGCAGCTAAATGCCGAAGCTCTCAGCTGTTTAGCCTATACGCAGGTGGTCCGCAAAGGCACACCTGCAATTTATGGGCATTATTTGGCGACGGTCAGCATGCGCTCGGGGGCGCCAATGGCAGGCACCCCTGAAATCAGCTTGATGAACTTTATGATCGGTCAAATGGCGCGCTATTATGAAGTGCCTTGGCGCACCTCCAACACCCTGGGCGGATCAAAGGTGCTGGACGCGCAGGCCGGATATGAAAGCGCCATGACCCTCAACGCCGTGCTTATGGCTGGGGCCAATTACATCTGGCACAGCGCGGGCTGGAATGAAGCGGGCATGCATTGTTCTATGGCTAAATTCGTGGTCGACGCCGAGATGTGCGCCATGGGCTACCGGATGGCGGAGGGAATTCGCTGGGATGATTTTGATGAGGCCATGCAAGCCGTGCGTGATGTTGGCCCCGGCGGCCATTATCTGGGCCATCCCCATACCTTGGAAAACTTCCAACGGGCGTTTTTCATGCCCGAGATGTTTGACAACAATTCAATTGAACAGTGGCAAGCGGATGGATCCATCGAGACCAATGAACGCGGGCTGATCCGAGCCCGGCAAATGCTCAACGAGTACGAAGAACCTAAACTTGATGCAGGCGTGAACGAGGCCTTGCTGGATTACATCGCCCGTCGTGAGCGCGAAATTCCCGCTGCGGATGCTTTAAATCAGGAGTATTAAGATGAAGGTGAGCCATCTGCCCGTGGATCCAGGGCCTGCGGCTTGGAACTGCCTTTTGCCGCAGGCGGCCGAGGCTCAGGTGCTTGAAGGCGCGCAAACCGCGGATTGGCTAGTGATCGGTGGTGGGTTTGCGGGGCTCGCGGCTCTGCGCCGTCTGTCGCAGCTGCATCCGCACGATAAAATCATCCTGCTAGAGGCCAAGCGCATTGCCGAAGGTCCAGCAGGCCGCAATTCTGGCTTTATGATTGATTTGCCGCATGATCTAGCCTCAGAAGATTATAGCGGCGGCCTCGCGGCGGATCTGAGGCAAATCCGCGACAATCGGGCTGCTATTGCTTTTGCAAAAGATATGGCGGATGAATTTGACCTGCCCCGAGAGGCGTTCAACCTTTGCGGAAAGTTTAACGCTGCGGCCACCGCCAAGGGCCATAAGCACAACCAAGACTACGCCGCGCATTTGAGCAAAATGGATGAGCCTTGGGAGATATATAATCCTGCGCAAATGGCGGAGCTGACCGGGAGCCACTATTACCAATCCGGCCTCTTCACCCCCGGCGCGGTTATGCTGCAACCAGCAATGTACATTCGCGGGATTGCTGGAGCCTTGGCATCTAAGTACAGAGAGATTCACGAGAATTCTCCTGTGATCGATTTGGATCATAACGATGATTGGACTGCCCAAACCCCCAGTGGCCAAGTCACGGCGCCGCGGGTTATTTTGGCGGTGAATGGCCATGTAAATTCATTTGGGTTTTTCAAACGCCAGCTGATGCATGTGTTCACCTATGCCAGCATGACCCGCGCGCTCACATCTGAAGAGGTCAAAGCCTTGGGAGGGCAGGCCAATTGGGCCGCCACACCCGCCGATCCCTTGGGCACCACTGTGCGGCGCGTGTCGGAAACCGGAGGCGACCGCATCATAATCCGCAACCGCGCCAGCTTTGACCCGTCCATGGAAGTGTCGCAAGCCCGCATGCGTTCCGTGGCACGCACGCATGACGCCAGTTTTACCGCACGCTTTCCCATGCTAAAAGCCGTTGCAATGCAATATCGATGGGGTGGGCGACTTTGCCTGTCCCGCAACACTGTATCAGCCTTTGGCGAGGTGGCGCCGGGCCTTTTTTCAGCCTGTTGCCAAAATGGTTTAGGAACGGCCAAAGGCACCTTGCACGGCATGCTCGCCGCCAATTTGGCCAGTGGACACCGCAGTGACATTCTAACCGACGTGCTCACCCAAGACGCGCCCAGCAAGCTGCCACCCGAACCTTTTGCTTGGCTTGGAGCCAATGCGCTGATGAAATGGGGAGAGTGGACGGCAGGCGCGGAGCTGTAGCCGCTATCGCGCCGGCAGGCCGATCACCGCCCGCGACTCTGGCGCTTTGAGATGAAAATCTTCACCCGCGAAATCAGCACCAGCAGGACCACAGAGATAGGCAATCGCTTCGGCCACGTCAGAGGCCGGAATATGATCACTGACGTCAAGTTTGCTGACCGGGTTAACACCGGAAGCCTTGATCAACACCTGCATGTCAGTGGCCACCGTGCCCGGGCTGAGCCCCAGACAGGTGATCCCTTGGGCTGCATATTCCTCATGGCCCGAGCGGGTCAGCTGCAACACCGCCGCTTTGGAGGCGCAATAATGGCTCCAACCCTCCAGAACGCCATAGGCCGCACCGGATGAAATATTGAGAATAGTGCCACCGCCCTGTGCTATCATATTCGGCAAAGCCGCATGCATCATATAAAAGACACCCTTCACGTTGACGTCTATTACCTGATCCCAATCTTTCGGCGCGAAATCGGCCACACGATGCACCGGAGCCAAAAGCCCGGCATTGTTCACCAAGATATCTAGGCCACCAAACTGTGCCACAGCAAGATCAACCGCGGCTTTGACTTGATCATAGTCAGAGACATCACAGGCAATGGCTTTGGCTTGTGGTCCGATATCTGCCGCGAGTTGCTCCAACGCTTGTGCGCTTCGGGCGGTTAGAACAACATTGGCGCCAAGGGCAGCCAAATGATGGGCCGTGGCAGCGCCTATGCCTCGGCTGGCTCCAGTGATCAAAACTGTTTTTCCTGAAAATGTCATTTGCGCGCTGCCTTTCAACTGGGTTGCACCCAGGCTAGCGCCGCTACGGCAGGGGTACAAGTCAGCGTCTACCAGAACTCGCGGAGCTCGATTGCAAGCCCAGATCCATAAACTCAGGGCGCAATGGCGGCACTGATGATCATGGGCGTGGTGACGACTGGGCGTTGAAATCTGGCCTAGGCCCGGTCGAAAGATGCGTTACTTATGCTCTATTGCGGTTCTGACTTTACCATGCGGCCCAGCCATGGCACCAGAGAGACAGAACGGAGACAGCTATGCGGGCAACTTTAATTATCCTGACGATGGCCTATGTATTGTCCCAATTTTACCGGGCATTTTTAGCTGTCTTGGCCGCGCCATTGCAGGCGGATCTTGGGGCAACTGCGGCGCAGCTGTCGGCCGCCTCAGGATATTGGTTTTTGGCCTTTGCGTTGATGCAAATTCCCGTGGGCTGGGCGCTGGATACCTTGGGGCCAAAGCGGACCAATGCCGCCATTTTGGCGCTTGGGGCTGGGGGGGGCGCCATGGTGTTCGCGGCCGCGACAGCGCCTTGGCACATTTCACTCGCAATGACCTTGATAGGGATAGGCTGTTCGCCGGTTCTTATGGCCTCCTACTATGTGGTGGCGCGCAGCTTTTCAGCCGCCGCTTTCGCCACGATGGCCGCCTTCATTCTCGGGATTGGATCGCTGGGCAATATCGGCGCGGCTTTCCCTTTGACCCTTTTGGTAGAGCTGTTTGGCTGGCGGCTTTCAATTATGATGATTGGTGTGATCACCGTGGCCGTGGCCGGTTTGTGCTATCTGATCGTCAAAGACCCCCCGAAGGTGATTACGACCCAAAAAGGCAGCGTGTTGGATCTGCTGCGCATGCGCGCCATGTGGTTTATCTTACCTATGGTTTTGGTCAGTTACGCACCAGCCGCAGGGCTGCGCGGCCTTTGGATTGGACCTTATTTCACTGATCTGTTCGGCTCTACCATCGCTCAAGTTGGTACTGCAACCACAGTCATGGCACTGGCTATGATTGCTGGCAATTTCTTTTATGGACCGCTTGATCGGTTATTTCATACCCGAAAATGGGTAATCTTCGCGGGCAACTCTATATGTGCAGCATTATGTATGGCACTTTATAATTTTGGACAAAATGGTTTTTGGGTAGCTGCCGGAATAATGGCAGGGATCGGCTTTTTTGGCGCATCCTTTCCAATTTTGGTAGCGCATGGCCGAAGCTTTTTTCCAGAACATTTGATGGGGCGAGGCGTAACATTAATTAATCTATTTGCAATAGGTGGCGTTGGCGTGATGCAAAACCTTTCAGCTCGGATCTATGACGCCAAGATAACGGATGGTGCCGCGGCGATTGTCTCATATAATGCCGTAATTTTACTTTTTTGTGTGACAATGTTGCTGGGTTTGGCAATTTATCTGTTCTCAGAGGACCGAACAGACTAGCCCCCCCTTTCCATTGCTCAAACAGCACGCTAAACGGGCCCGTCTTTGAAACAAGGAAGAGACTATGTCTTATAAAGTTGTCATCGTTGGGGCCACAGGTAACGTGGGCCGCGAAATGCTGAACATTCTGCACGAACGTGAATTTCCGATTGCGGAAATTGCGGTTCTTGCCAGCCGAAAATCTCTTGGCACCGAAGTGAGCTTTGGCGACAGAACACTCAAGACGACAGATTTGGCCACCTTTGATTTCACCGGTTGGGACATGGCGCTTTTTGCTGTGGGCTCCGAGGCCACCAAAGAATATGCACCAAAATCTGCCGCAGCAGGATGTATCGTGATCGACAACTCAAGCCTGTATCGTTACGATCCTGATGTGCCGCTGATTGTGCCCGAAGTAAACGCAGATGCCATTTTTGGCTACAGCAAGAAAAACATCATCGCCAATCCAAATTGCTCGACTGCGCAGATGGTTGTCGCCCTGAAACCCTTGCACGACCGCGCCAGGATCAAACGTGTTGTGGTCAGCACCTATCAATCTGTATCCGGCGCCGGCAAAGACGGTATCGATGAGCTCTGGGATCAAACCAAATCCATCTACAACCCCGTGGACAACAAACCACCGCGCATATTCACCAAGCAAATCGCCTTCAATGTGATCCCACATATCGATGTTTTCCTCGACAGCGGTGACACCAAAGAAGAGTGGAAAATGGTGGCCGAAACCAAGAAAATTCTGGACCCAAAAATCAAAGTCACAGCAACCTGCGTGCGAGTTCCAGTTTTTGTTGGCCATTCTGAAGCGATTAACATCGAATTTGAAGAGTTTTTGGACGAAGATGAAGCACGGGCAATTCTGCGCGAATCGCCTGGCCTGATGGTTATCGATAAGCGCGAAGATGGTGGCTATGTTAGCCCGGTTGAATGCGTTGGCGATTACGCCACATTCATCAGCCGCATCCGTCAGGACGTCACGGTCGAAAACGGCATCAACCTTTGGTGTGTGTCCGACAACCTGCGCAAAGGCGCCGCGTTGAATGCTGTGCAAATTGCTGAAGTCTTGGGCAATAAAGTCTTGAAAAAGGGCTAAGCTCACCACGATATATCAATGAAGGCCCCGTCATTTTGCGGGACCTTTTTTGTTGGTCAGATCAAATACGGATGAAATCCTGCGAGGTGGCATCGAATTGTTCCAACGTGCCCTCCGCAATATCAGTCCAAAGCCCATGCAAAGTCAGCTCGTTCTTTTCGACAGCGCTTTTCACGAACGGGAACGTCATCAGATTTTCAACTGAGACTATGACCGCCTCACGCTCCAACTGCGCAACTCGCTCCGCTTCATCCGATATATGTTTCACCCGCTCAAAGCCGGGACGCAAAATATCCATCCAGCGTCCAACAAAGCTGCTACTTTTTTCTAACTCTGGTGCCAAGCCGGTACACATATCATGGCAGCCCTTCACGCCGCCACAATTGGAATGCCCTAAAACAATAATATGTGAAATATGAAGTGCTGTGACGGCATATTCCACCGCAGCAGAAGTCCCGTGCGGCTCACCATCGGGTAAATAGGCCGGCACCAAATTTGCAATATTGCGGTGAATAAAAAACTCGCCCTGCTCAGCGCCCAAAGATGGCCGTCACATGAACCCGACTGTCACAACATGAGATCACCATAGCACGCGGTCGTTGGCCTTCGCTTGCCAATCGGCGATACCACGCATGATTGTCTTCAAACGTGGTGGCTTTCCAACCGTGGTAACGTTGTACCAGATAGGTCGGCAGAGGTTTCACAGAATCCATGGGCACCCTTACTTATTTATTGGATTTAGCTTAACAAATAAGTAAAAAATCGAGAAGTAAAACTAAACCTTATTTATGGTTTCTAAACTTTTTTGATCTAAAAGCAACAAGCTGTGGGGGCGCAGTAAATCGTAGTATTATATGACCCAAATCACCATGCCACTACATGACGCAAATGTTCAATTTTGCGTCAATAAAATTGAGGATTTATATACCGAGTTTGAGCCTGCCCGCGCAAATTCGATCATTAATAGTACACTGGACAAATTCGCAATTCGCCTGCTTGTTTTGGAATGTGCCTTTAAGCAAAATGATCGTCCTGCTCTGGGCAAAGCGGTGACGGCCTTGATGACCATTGCCAATCAGATTGGCATAGATGGTTTATCCCAACCCGCAGACAACCTGCATGCATTGACCCTTTGCTCTGATGATCCCGCTTTGGCCCTAGCCCCGGCCAAATTGGTGCGATTGGGAGATTGTGCGTATATCCATGTGGAAAATTCAGAATAAACACAACGCTGGATCTTGAGTGTCAGGTCAGGTTTTTGATTTTACCACCAAGTCGCTCAGTCTGTATTGCATTCAAGCAACGGCGATGATTACCCTGATGTAAAGGTCAATCAAAGGGATCCCCAATGCCACATAAGTCAAATATCTTTGCGCAACCCTCGTCGCAGGCCGTGCCTTTATATCTAGTTGCAAGCGGGGATGCCAAGAATTGGCTAAGAGCTCAAGGATCATGGGTTCAAAACTCTGCAACCAGCCAAAGCTGGAATGGCAAACTGGGCCAGATACTCTGCGTCACAAAAAACGGCTTACCGATTATGTTGGCCATTGGGTTCGGCGACGCCACCGCCCGCAGCCGCAATCGCTTCGGGGCGGTAGCAAATATAGCGAGCCTGCCGGCGGCAATATTTGAGATTTTGGATCAATCCCCTGAGACAGCACAGGACTTCGCCTTGGGTTTCGCACTCAGCAAATACCAGTTCACGCGCTACGCATCGAGTGCCGCGCCCAAGGCCGAGCTGATATGCCCTGCCGGAGTCAACGCGCAAAAGCTCCAAGCGATTATTGAGGGCGAGTTTCTCACCCGCGACCTGATCAACACTCCAGCCAATGATATGGGGCCAGATGAGTTGGAGGCCGCAGCCCGAGATCTGGCCGATGAATACGGCGCTCAGATTTCCGTGGTGACTGGCCAAGATCTGATTGCGCAAAATTTTCCGATGATCCACGCTGTTGGCCGCGCGTCCCTACGTGCCCCGCGTTTGATCGACATGACTTGGGGCGCCACAGGCCCAAATCTGACGCTGGTCGGTAAAGGCGTTTGCTTTGACACCGGCGGGTTAAACATAAAGCCCGGGTCTTCGATGGGGTTGATGAAAAAAGATATGGGCGGCGCCGCCCATGTGATGGGGCTGGCCAAGATGATTATGGCGACAAACATGCCTGTACAATTGCGCATGTTGATCCCAGCCGTCGAAAACGCAATCGGCGGTGATGCGTTTCGCCCGCAAGATATTCTCACCAGCCGCAAAGGCCTCACCGTTGAAATCAACAACACCGATGCCGAAGGGCGGTTGGTTTTGGCGGATGCTTTGGCCTTGGCCGATGAAACCCCGCCTGATCTCATGATTTGCATGGCAACACTCACTGGCGCAGCGCGGGTAGCGGTGGGGCCTGATATTGCGCCTTATTTCACCAAGGATGCATCTCTCAGCCATTCGATTGCCACAGCCGCATCCAGCATTGATGATCCTGTGTGGCAATTGCCTTTGCATGCGCCTTATGAGGCGATGATTGAGCCCGGCATCGCGGATCTGGACAACGCCCCAGCTGGGGGCTTTGCCGGTGCTACAACTGCCGCATTATTTTTGCACCGCTTTGTTACTGAAACCACTCGGTTTGTGCATTTTGATTGCTACGGCTGGCAACCCAACGCCGCCCCAGCGCGCCCCAAAGGCGGAGTTGGCCAAGGCACCCGAGCACTGTTCCAAGCTTTACCGGATCTTTTGGATCTATGAGCGTCGCGCATCAAATACGTGCAGGCCTCACCGACCTATGCCACAGCCCCAATGGCCCCCGCGATCGACAATTGATGTTGGGTGAAGCCTTTCGCCTGTTAGAGCAAGACGGGGACTGGAGCCGTGGTCATGCTGAGAAAGACGGTTATCCTGGCTATGTCAAGACGGCCCATTTGGAGCCATTCGTGGCCAAAACTCATTGGGTGACCGGCCTGTCCAGCCATGCCTATGCTGCGCCAGACTTGAAATCTGCCGATAACGTCTCCCTTCCCTTCGGCGCGCAGGTAACCGTGACGGCCAAAAGTGGTGCCTATTATGAAACCGCGCAGGGTTTTATCCCACAGGAACACCTGCGTCCGCTTGGGACATTTTTTGCTGACCCGATAGCGGTCGCAATGATGTTTTTAGGATCACCCTATCTTTGGGGCGGCAATTCTGCATCCGGCATTGATTGCTCGGGTCTTGTACAGGCGGCTTGTCTGGCCAGCGGTCTTGACTGCCCCGGCGACACCGGCCCCCAGCTGGAATTTTTTCCCAACTTTGACGGAGATTGGGGCAAGGGGCAGTTGATTTTTTGGCCGGGCCATGTCGCTTTGACCATCAGCTCAGACAAACTGATACATGCGAATGCCCATGCTATGGCGGTGACAGTCGAAGAGATTGAAGTCACGATTTCTCGCATTGCTGAAGCTGGCGACGGGCCAGTCACCCATCGCGCACAGCTTTAACCGCTCAGTCCACCGTGCGGATCAAGCGTCGCTCCAACACACCCAAAACTGATTTCAGATCATGACCACGTTTCAAAACCTGTCCCTGCGTGCCGATCACCACATACATGCCTTGCTTATTGCGCAGCTTTGGGCGTTTTTCGATCCGATACAGTGGGTTTTCTGCAGTGCGTTTGAAAATCGAGAAGACCGCGACCTCGCGCAGGCATGAAATTCCGTAATCCCGCCATTCTCCAGCCGCAACCATACGGCCATATAACGTGAGGATAGGAGCCAATTCCAAACGGTGAAACGCAACTTTTTCAGGAATTTTCCCCAGAGATTCGGTTCTGATATTTACAACATTCATTGGGATAGATTTGCGCTAAATTCATCTTTAATCAACCCTGTCGTAATCCTGCCGCGAAATGGTCCCACCAGTTCCCGTTTCACGTCATGACAAGGCCATTCTGCTCTGCAATTTCACGCCCAAGCAAACGGAGGGTTTGTCTTAAGTGTAATTCCTGCCCCCACTCGGATATGCCAAGCTGATCCTCTGTTTGCTTGCTTTCAACCACCTGTGTCCAAGGCCAACTAGGCAAACCGACCCTGGCAGAACCAACCGCCCGATGCTGCACCTCCATGGGCGAAATAAAGCCAAAGTCGATCTCCAGCTTTGGTCACCACGTACCAATAATCTCGCGTGCCGCTGCGCCAAGCCTGCTCGGCCAACCACCATTCTGGTGCAATCCGTTCCGGGCCTTGGGCGCTGTCCACCTCATGCAATTGTCCCCGCCATTTGAAGTGCAATGGCATCTGAGGTCCGTTGCTCGCGATCAGAAGTTCAGGCTCAAAATGCACTAAAGGCCGCACCCGTGGTGGTGCGGGCCAATCCATCTGTGGCGCGGACCAAGCCGCCGCAAGCACTTGGGCAGCCTTTTCAGGGATATGACTGTCCCCCGGATGCAGCCGCGTGATCGCTTCTAGTCCGATGCGCGCACCCAGCTTGCCGATGAGGTCATCAAGCTCGGTATTTTGCGACGACCGCGCCGCCACCCCAGCCTCAATGTGGCCCTTATGTTGATGGTCATAGACGGGTTCAGTTTGCGCCGCGACCACCCGCAACACATCAATGCCAAATTCAGCTTTAATATCCCCAAGTTTCATGGCCAAAAGCGGCCGCATTCGCGCGATATCCGCCGAAGGACGCGCCAAGCCCACCTCCACCGATTGCATGGTTTGATCCGTGCGATAAACTTCAAGTCGCAACCGCCGCACACCCTGACCTTTCGCGGTCAAACTTGCCGCGAGACGGGGCAGCAATTCATCCAAAGCGGCCAGCATATCCTCCACCAAACCAATCGGCTCAGGCAGGGTTAACCGGCATGCGAAATGTAGGGATTGCTTGGCCGGGCTGACCGGCTCAGGGGCCACGCCCAAAGCCTGATCCATCCGGTAGACCGTCCCCTTGCCAAAACGCCGTGCAATGGCCGCACGAGGCTGGCCCATCAAATCCTCAACCCGGCGTATGCCCAAGCGGTTCAGTGCAGTGATCACATAATCCTCCAACCGCAAAGCCTCCACAGGCAGGGCCGCCAGTGCTTGCCGTGTGAACCCCGGCGCTGCAATGCGGTTCGATCTTCCCCCGCTTGAGCGCAGGCGTGGCGGTTGACCACCGCGTTCCCAATTGCGACGTTTGACGGCGCGAGACCGGGTTGCGAGGGCCTCTTGATCAATAGCATCCCCGGTGCGGCTCGTCCCCAAAGGCTGACCTGCATAACGTGCCAAGGCCCAAGCGGCGCCTTTGGTATCGGCTACGCCGATATGCACCGAAAGGCCAAGATCAAGGCAATCCAATTCCACCTGCGCAATCACCCCCTCCTCACCGCCAAACAAATGCGCGCAGCCCGTAAGGTCAATCACCAAGGCATTGGGTCGCTCTTCGGCCACCCAAGGTGAGAACTTGCTCGCCCACCGGCGCAGGCTGGTCAAAAAACGTGCTTCAAGCTGTGGGTTTTGCAAACGGGTGATCAGCTCAGGACACATCGCCATCGCATCGCGCAGAGGCTGACCCAGTGTTAGGCCCCGGTCCTCAGCATGGCGCGAAAGAGATGAAATCACCTGCATCTGCCCAGTATCCTGAACCACGGCCAAAGGTTGTTCTTCTGTCATACGGGCCTGTCGCAACAGCCGCTCCGCCCCCATCCGAGGGAACCATAATGATAAAACCCTTCGATGTGGCATATGCAGTAGCATTTGTTCCCTATATGTTCCCTATATAAAGGGTCGAAATCCAGAGTCGAGTCTCCCAGGCAGAAAACAGCGCAAAAGCGGTGGAATACAGCCGCAGATCAGGTAAACAGTGATCAGAAAACAAGGAGCTTCCCCATGACCAAACCCGTTGTACTGTGTATTTTGGATGGATGGGGATTGAGCGAAACACAGGCAGGCAATGCCCCTGCATTGGCCCATACGCCAAACTTTGATCGCCTCATGGAAAATTGCCCCAACGCCACGCTAATCACCCACGGACCCGACGCGGGTTTACCCAGCGGGCAGATGGGCAATTCAGAAGTTGGCCACACCAATATTGGCGCAGGCCGGGTTGTGGCTATGGATTTGGGGCAGATTGATTTGGCAATTAAAGATCAAAGTTTCTTTGAGAACTCCGCCATTTTGGACTTTGCCGCCACATTGCGCGCCACATCTGGCACGGCGCATCTTATGAGCGTGATTTCCGACGGGGGCGTGCATGGGCATATCACCCATCTGCAAGCCGCCACAAAATTATTAACGGGGATGAATATTCCAGTTGTCATTCACGCCATCGCAGATGGCCGCGATGTCAGCCCCAGCTCTGCCGAAGGTTATTTTAAAACTCTGCAAGACAGCCTGCCGCAGGGCGCGCGTATTGGCACGGTGATTGGTCGCTACTACGCCTTAGATCGCGATAATCGTTGGGAGCGTGTTGAAACCGCATTCGCAGCCATCGCACAGGCCAAGGGTCCAAAAGCCGCCACCCCGCAAGAGGTGATCGCGCAGGCCTATGCCAAGGGTCAGACCGACGAGTTCATTCCGGCAAGTGTGATCGGAGATTATGCCGGGTTGAGGCCTCAAGATGGTCTCTTTTGCCTCAACTTCCGCGCCGACCGCGCACGCGAAATTTTGGCGGCCCTCTGCCAGCCGGATTTCACAGAGTTTGACACAGAGCCACGGGTCAAACTGGCGGCACAACTGGGGATGGTGTGTTACTCCGAAGCCCATGATACCTATCTCACCGCCGTTTTCCCAAAGCGCAACATTCCCAACACTCTGGGCGCTTGGGTGGCCCAGAATGGCAAAACTCAATTTCGTCTCGCAGAAACTGAAAAATATCCGCATGTCACATTTTTTATGAACGGTGGTCTTGAAACCCCTGACACGGGCGAAGATCGGTTTATGCCAGCCTCTCCCAAAGTGGCCACCTATAATTTGCAGCCTGAAATGTCAGCAACAGCGGTGACAGAGAGATTTGTGGCGGCGATTTCTGCGGGCTATGATTTGATCATCACCAACTATGCCAACCCCGATATGGTCGGGCACACCGGCGACTTACAGGCCGCGATTGCCGCCTGTGAGGCCGTGGATCAGGGTTTAGGAAAAGTGGTTGAAGCCTTAGAACAGGTTGGTGGCGCTATGATTGTCACAGCCGACCATGGCAATTGCGAGATGATGATTGATCCCATAACTGGCGGACCACATACGGCGCATACCACAAACCTCGTGCCGGTTGTCGGACTGGGCCTGCCACAGGGGCGCAGTTTATCTTCGGGTCGCTTGGCCGATCTTGCCCCTACAGTGCTCGAGCTGATGGGGCTACCGCAACCAGCCGAAATGACAGGGCACTCCTTGATCCTCTAACCGAATGCACCTTTGGGCCAATTTTGGCCGAGTGCATCGATATGTTACGCCATATGTCGAAGTTGTGACCAATTTCGCAGCTTCCATATGATGGCCAATCAACAAGGGGCTGGAAAGCTGGCGCAAGACAGGCTTTATATAGAGTAACGATTTTCACGCGGGCACTTAAATTCGATGAGTCCCTGCGAAATAAGGATAGTGGAATGAAAAAGTTTTTGATTGCAGCAGTGGTGGGCGGACTTTTAGGCATAGTCATCGCCCCACAATTGGCCGGCCCTCTTTTGGCCAAGGAAACAGACCAAGCCAAGACCTATCAGCAGCTGGAATTATTTGGTAACATTTTTGACCGCATCCGCGCGCAATATGTGGAAGAAGTGGATGATGAAAAACTGATCGAAGCGGCCATAAATGGCATGCTTACCTCATTAGACCCGCATTCAAGCTATCTGTCTCCTGATGATGCCAGTGACATGCGCATTCAAACCCGCGGCGCCTTTGGTGGCCTTGGCATTGAAGTGACCCAGGAAGATGGCTTTGTTAAAGTCATCGCACCCATTGATGACACCCCTGCCGCCAAAGCAGGTGTGGAGCCCGGCGACTTCATCACCCATGTGGACGGTGAAGGCTTACTAGGCCTTACCCTCGACGCTGCTGTGCAGCTGATGCGTGGCCCAGTGGGCTCTGAAATTGTGATCACCGTTGTGCGTGAAGATGAACCTGAGCCCTTTGACATCACCATTATTCGCGACACTATCAAATTGACCGCTGTGCGTGACAAAACAATTGGCCAAAGCATTGTTATGCGGGTCAGCACCTTCAATGATCAAACCTATCCAAATTTGGAAGATGGCATCGCCAAGCAAATTGAAGCGGCGGGCGGGATTGAGAACATCAATGGCTTTGTCGTTGATTTGCGCAACAATCCTGGTGGGCTGTTGAACCAAGCCATAATGGTATCCGATGCCTTCCTCGAAAAAGGCGAAATTGTCTCTACCCGTGGCCGTGATCCCGAAACTGGGGATCGTTGGAATGCCCGTGCCGGTGATTTGGCGCAAGGCAAACCCATTGTGGTGCTGATCAATGGCGGCTCGGCCTCGGCCTCAGAGATTGTAGCCGGAGCGTTGCAAGATCACCGCCGCGCGATTGTTGTGGGCACCAAAAGTTTTGGCAAAGGCTCGGTGCAAACCATCATGCCCCTGGCCGGCGATGGTGCAATGCGCCTAACAACCGCGCGCTACTACACACCATCCGGTCGCTCCATCCAAGCCCTTGGCGTTTCACCCGACATCATTGTTGAGCAACCCCGCCGCGCGATAAAAAACGAAGAGCCTGAGGATGAAGTGCGGAAAATACGCAGCGAAGCTGACCTGCGCGGCTCCCTCGATAATGACAGCATATCAGAAGCAGAGCGCGCTCAGATAGACGAAGAACGCGCCTTGGCTGAAGAGACTGCAAAACTTCGTGAGGAAGACTTCCAATTGTCTTATGCCATCGATCTTCTTAAAGGCCTCTCCGCCATCCAGCCGGCGCAATAGCAGATGTTGCAAACGGATATCGACAAGCTGCCCTATCGCCCCAATGTGGGCGTTATGGTGATAAATGGCTCTGGTGATGTGTTTGTGGCCCAGAGGCTCGAACACTATGCCGATGCTTGGCAAATGCCCCAAGGCGGCATTAATCCGGGTGAAGATGCCCGCGTTGCCGCCCTGCGTGAGCTCGAAGAAGAGACCGGCATACCCGCAAGTAAGGTGACAATTCTAGCTGAAACCGACGGCTGGATCCCTTATGAACTGCCTGCGGATTTGATAGCCAAACTGTGGAACGGCAAATATCGTGGACAGGAGCAAAAATGGTTCTTGATGCGGTTTCTGGGCGAGGACGCTGACATCAACATAGAGACCGAGGAACCGGAATTTTCCGCATGGAAATGGATTTCACCTAGCGCCCTGCCACATGTAATTGTTCCGTTCAAACGTGACGTTTATGTGGCCGTTCTAAACGCTTTCCAAGAGCATCTGTAGCCAAAGAGCCACCAAACCATTAACTCCCGCCAAGACATTCTCAGCCGCATGGCCCTGCGCCTCAAAGACGCCCGCAAAGCCAAAAATCTTTCGCTGGATGCGGTGGCTAAGCTGTCGGGGTGTCGCGGTCGATGGTCAGTCAAATTGAGCGTGGCGAAAGTAGCCCCACCGTCTCGACCCTTTGGGACCTGACCCAAGCGCTGAAAGTCGACTTTGCTGAATTGGTGGAAGATCCGGTCCAATCACGGGGCATTGAGATCATGTCATCCGCCTCTACCCCCACCATAGGAACCCTTGGCGAAGGGTGCCGCATTCGCATCCTCAACCCACCGGGACAGACCGGCCAACACGAAGTTTATGAATTGGCATTTCAGCCAGACGGATTGCTCGACAGCGCGCCACATGGTCCGAAAGCCAAAGAGCAGTTGATGGTGATATCAGGGATTTTAGAAGTCACCTCCAGCGAAAACACTGCTTTAGCGCGCGCAGGAGATACCGCGCGCTATGACGCAAATTGCCCCCCGCCATTCGCGCCCTCGATGGCCGTGCTATGGCATTTTTGATTGTACAAAATTCTTAAGCTCAAACGAAAGGCAAGATTTCCCTACGCCCATCAGGGCTCAAGACATAGCAAGCACCCGCCTCAAACACCGCCGCAGTGAGAGGCTTTCCATAGCCAGCCCCACTGTCGAGGTTGATCCGATTTCCGTAGTGACTGGCCTGATCAACTGGTGAGTGACCATGGACAATCATCTTGGGATGGGCTGTCAAATCTGCGTGAAATTCGTTGCGAATCCACAATAAATCCTCTTCATCCTGTGCGTGCAATGGCACGCCGGGACGAATACCCGCATGGCAAAAAAATAGATCTGCGCTGCCATAAGACAGCTGACACTGAGATAAAAAGTCTTGATGCGCCTTTGGTACAGCCTGTAACGCTTCCGCATGAACCTCACTCAAACGACGGCGCAGGCTGAAATCCAGACCATAAGAGCGTAGGGTATCTTGCCCGCCCAAGCGCTCATGCAACCAACTCAGATCGGTGAACAGATAAGGGTCCCCGCGCGTTGGGCTTTGCAGGAACCACTCAAACATTCGGTCATGATTGCCCTTCAAAAACACCCAATTACGTCCAGCATCGCGGCCTTGAATCAGATAGTCCAAAACCCCGCAACTTTCAGGCCCGCGATCGGTGTAATCCCCAAGAAAAACGATAGGGGCCTCGGGCCCTCCATCTGCTTTAATTAGCTCAAGCGCATGCTCAAGCATGCTCAATTGTCCGTGGATGTCACCAATCGCGTAGATAGGGCTCATGAAACGTCAAACTCCAAGCGGCTTACTTGACTGAATTTACCGGTCTCGGTCAAATCAGCAAGCACGGAGTCAGAGACTGGCGCATCCACATAAAGCATCGCTATGGCCTCTGCACCCTCAGCCGCACGGCCCAAAGTGAAGTTCGCGATGTTCACACCGTTTTGCCCCATAATCGAACCAAGCACGCCAATGATGCCCGGGACATCATTGTTGGTTGTATAGAGCATATGGCGGCCAATTTCGGCATCCACATTGATCCCTTTGATCTGAATAAACCGAGGCTTGCCGTCGCTAAACACCGTGCCTGCAACAGACCGTTCGCGCGACTCTGTGACAACAGTCACTTTGATATAAGCTTCAAACACACCAGATTTGTTCTGATTGGTCGTGCTGATCTTGATACCACGTTCTTGAGCAATCACTGGAGCGCTCACCATATTCACATCAGGGTTACCGGCCTTCATGATGCCCGCAATCACGCCACAGTTCAACGCTTCGAGGTTCATGCTGGCCACGGTGCCATCATAAAGAATATTAATCGCTTTAATCGGCTCAGAAGTCATTTGGCCGATAAACGCACCCAAATGCCCAGCGAGTGCCAACCATGGGCCCATTACTTTAGCTTCTTCAGCGGTGACGGATGGCATGTTCAACGCATTGGTGACAGCTCCTGTAAGCAAATAGTCAGACATTTGCTCAGCCACTTGGATAGCCACATTTTCCTGCGCTTCCGTAGTGGCCGCTCCCAAATGCGGCGTACAGACCACATTCGGCAGGTTGAACAACGGGCTATTGATGGCAGGCTCGACGGAGAACACGTCAAAAGCCGCACCGGCGACATGACCGGCCTTCAAAGCCTCAGCCAAAGCCTCCTCATCCACCAAGCCACCACGGGCGCAGTTGATGATGCGCACGCCGGGCTTCATTTTCGCAATCGCCTCTGCGCTAATGATATTTGTGGTTTGCTCTGTTTTTGGCACATGCAGAGAGATGAAATCGGCCCGTGCGAACAACGCATCTAACTCAACTTTTTCCACGCCAAGCTTTTCTGCGCGCTCTTCGGACAGGAAGGGGTCATAGGCCACAACCTTCATCTTCAAACCAACAGCGCGTTCACATACGATGCCACCAATGTTGCCCGCACCAATCACGCCAAGGGTTTTGCTGGTCAGCTCCACGCCCATAAACTTGGATTTTTCCCATTTGCCCGCATGTGTTGAGGCACTGGCCTCAGGAATTTGGCGGGCCACTGCGAACATCATTGCAATGGCATGCTCGGCGGTTGTGATCATATTGCCAAAGGGCGTGTTCATCACGATCACACCTTTTTTTGACGCAGCCACACGATCAATATTATCAACACCAATACCGGCGCGACCAATCACTTTAAGATTGGTAGCTGCATTGATGATTTTTTCTGTGGCTTTGGTGGCGGAACGAATGGCCAAACCATCATATTGACCAATAACGGCAAGCAATTTGTCTTTGTCCTTGCCAAGGCTGGGATCAAAATCAACTTCGATGCCGCGGTCACGGAAAATCTGGACAGCTGTTTCAGAGAGTTTATCGGATACGAGTACTTTCGGGGCCATGTCGGCGCTCCTTAAAAATGAGGTGAGAAAGAGGCGGGACCCGGGGCCCCACCTAAATTTATTGGGCGTTCAACTCGGTTTGGTAGGCCCACTCCAGCCAAGGCAACATGGCCTCAACATCGGTGAATTCAACCGTAGCACCACACCAAATCCGCAGGCCTGCCGGCGCGTCACGATAGGCACCAATATCAAGTGCCGCACCCTCCAAATCCATACGTTTGGCCACAGCTTTTGCAAATACTGCTGGATCTTTGATCCGTGGATCGGTGAACTTCAAACAAACCGACGTGACCGAACGGGTTGCCGGATCCACCGCCAAATTATCGATCCAGTCTCGAGTCGCGCAGAAGTCCCAAACCGCTTGAGCGTTGACTTGCGCCCGCCCCATCAGACCTTGGAGACCTCCCACAGATTCAGCCCAATCAAGGGCAAAGAGGTAGTCTTCCACACAGAGCATCGACGGCGTGTTGATGGTCTCGCCGCGGAAGATACCATCGATTAACTTACCGCCTTTGGTCAGGCGAAAAATCTTTGGCATGGGCCAAGCAGGTGTATAGCTTTCCAACCGTGCCACTGCCCGAGGCGAGAGGATCAAAACGCCATGGGCGGCTTCCCCACCCAGAACTTTTTGCCAGCTGAAGGTCGTTACATCAAGCTTGTCCCAAGGCAGATCTACCGCAAAGGCTGCGGATGTTGCATCACATAGCGTCAGCCCAGCGCGGTTTGCAGGGATCGCATCACCTGAGGCCAAACAAACGCCCGAGGTTGTGCCGTTCCAAGTGAAACACACATCATTGCCATAGTTCAGCGAGGCCATATCAAAAATCTCACCGTAGGGTGCGATATGCTCAGAGGCTTCTATTTTGAGCTGTTTGACCACATCACTGACCCAACCTGCACCAAAGCTTTCCCAAGCCACCATCTGGGCAGGGCGCTCACCCAGCATAGACCACATGGCCATCTCGAAAGCGCCGGTGTCAGAGGCGGGTACGATGCCAATTTTATAGTCTTCAGGAATATTCAACACACGGCGCGTTTGCGAAATGGCATCTGCCAATTTCACTTTACCACCTGCAGCCCGATGCGAACGACCAAGCCAAGCATCTGCCAAAGAGGAATGTGTCCATGTGGGGGGTTTGGCACAGGGGCCAGAAGAAAATCGCGGATTTGCCGGCCGCGTTGCCGGTTGTACAATAGCCATTGATGCTATCCTCTCAGATATGCGCCCTTCGTTGGGGAAGGGTGTCCCACCCGCAGAGCTATCGACAGATCCGGGAAGCTACAAGAGACGAAATGCAGAAGGTAGCCCTCAATTATGGACCAGCAGGACCGGTCTATGAGCGGATCGGAAACATCTGAGCCAGATTGGCACCATGGCCCGCTGTCACCTGTTGGTGATGAAATCAGGGGTAAGCCGCGCGCAGTTGCGCCACCTTGGCCTCAGTGACATCCCCCGCGATCAAAGCATGCACCGTGCCATCGGGATCAACCAATGCCACGTAAATTTCCCCACGCCCCGGAATTCCCAAAGCCCGGTTGAACGCACTTCGGCGCGAGTAAATTGTGATGGTGCGCGCCCGCATCTCAGGCGATGTGATCCCCGAGCGCATGCCGTTATCCACAAAAGAGCGAAACAAAACCGCACCAAGGCCCGCCACGGGCAACTCAACCCACGCCGGCCCACCGGTTTCGTGCAATTCAAGCTTCTCCACCCATGCATTGATATTAGGCTGTTGTTCACGCTTATAGGCGATGAACACAATGGTTGGTGTTCCGGGAAGATCAGCCGGGATGCTCAGGCTGCGCCCATTCAAATCATCTGCGGTCAGCGTTGGAAAAACCAGCTCCGCCTGCGCCATCGGCGTCAGCAAGATGAGCATCAGTGTAGCTAAAATTCGAACCATGGGGTCACCTCGTTCGAGCAGCTTATGTAAAGGTTGTTCGCCGCCATCACCACATTGGATCACTTGCAACTTGCTAAAGGGTTTGGCACATCTACCGCAAATCACGAAAAGGCGTCCGATGTACATCACCACCCTGCTCTGTAAACCCGGTCAGCAAGCGCTTACGCCTGCGCTTACTCAATCCCTGCTTGGCGCATGGGGCGGGCGCGCATTGACGTGGTTGGCTGCCATGGAAGCGGTTGAGTTTGAAATTCTCACTCTGCCTGAAAATCTGTGGCAGGTCTGGGGAGACATGCAAGAATTGGGCATCGACCTAATCGTGCAACCGGTTGCCGGGCGGCGCAAGAAAATGCTGTTGGCAGATATGGACAGCACAATGATCGAGCAAGAATGCATCGACGAGCTCGCCGCCGAAGCGGGCGTCGGCCCCAGAGTGGCGCAGATTACCGCGCGCGCTATGAACGGCGAGTTGGATTTCGAGCAAGCCTTGCGCGAACGGGTTGGCCTACTCAAAGGCCTGGACACTAAAATCATTCAGCAAGTCTATCAAAATCGGATCACCTTCATGCCCGGCGGCGCGGTCCTTTTGGCCACAATGCAAGCCCAGGGCGGCTATGCAGCTTTGGTCAGCGGCGGGTTCACAGACTTCACCCACCCAGTGGCACAACACCTTGGCTTTAACACCCACCGCGCCAACAGCCTGTTGCAGGCCGATGGAGCGTTGACTGGCGAGGTTGGCCTGCCGATTCTAGGGCGTGAGGCGAAAGTCACCGCTTTGCAGGAAATTTCGGCGACCCAAGGGCTCAACCCCGAGGATGTTTTGGCAGTGGGCGATGGCGCCAATGATCTTGGAATGTTGCAACTGGCCGGAACGGGCGTGGCACTGCATGCCAAACCGATTGTGCAAGAGCAAGTCTCTGTGCGGGTCAACCACGGGGATCTGACCGCACTTTTATACCTGCAAGGCTACACGCAAACACAGTTTGTGACACCAGCAAACGTCAGCTACTGCACCTTAATTCAAGTCAACAGAAATACGTCCGGTTTGCAGACCATCCCAATTATGGATCGGACCGAGACGTTTCAAAGACGCGGGATGTGCCGCATCCAAGACACCGAGACGGATCAGCAACGCTGCAATCACCGCTTCACTGGCGCGCGTGCCCCCATCTTCAATCTTCACTGATATGCCAAGTTTGAGACTGGGGATAATCGCGATGAACACTGCCTCAGCTCCGGTTTTCAGCGCCACCCCCGGAGCTGCACGCATCAACTCGGTACAGGCTCGGGTTTCTCCAGCCACCAATTCAGGATGCGCCATCATTGCATCACGCAAACGTGCAGCAGCTGACCCCATCGTGTCAGACTCCTCCCCGGCACAGCGCGCCATCGCGCGGGCCAATCCCGCCATGGTGCACGCCCAATTGGGCGCAGAGCAGCCATCGATGCCATAGCCCGGGCTGGTCTCACCGGTTATGTCTTCAAAAGCTGTCCGCACGGCCTGTTGTACCGGATGATCCACCAAGTGATAATCTGGCCCCGCCCCCAGATGTTTGCTCAGGGTCAAAAATCCACAATGTTTGCCAGAACAATTGTTGTGATACCGACAGGCGGTTTGATCGGTTTTCACCAAATCATTGCTGGCCGCTATGTCGCGGGGCCATTGCGTGCCACAGCGAAAATCATCATCGGTTTTGCCCAAGTCTTTTAGCCAACTCAGCACCAAATCTGAATGAATCTTCGCCCCTTGATGTGAGGCGCAGGATAGAGCCAATTGGCGGGACGTAAGCCCAAAGGCATCCGCCGCCCCAGAGGTGACCAACGGCAAGGCTTGCAGAATTTTGCACGATGAGCGCGGCAAGATCACATGTTCCGGATTGCCCCAAGCGTCGACAATCTCGCCCTCAAACGTACTGACAACAGCATGCCCCCGATGAGAGCTTTCCAAAAAATCACCCCGCCAAATCTGAGCCAAAGGAACTGAGTGCAACATTTCTGACTCCTACAAGCATTTTTTTGCCACCTATTGCCTATGGGGGGTTTCCCCATAGGCAATAGGTGCGTTAGGTTTACCAGTAACAAAGGTTGAACGACGCGGCCAGACAAAACCACACCGTGCTAAGTGCGACCCGCACAAATTATAAAGGCATATCTGATGTTCAAGACAGTCATTTCTTCCGCGGCCTGTATTCTGGCGCTTTTGTGCTCCAGTGCTATGGCACAAGAAACTTCAAACCGAGTGTCAGCTCAGACTGATTGGTCGGTTTTTGTTGAAAGCAATCCAACAGAGTGTTGGGCGGTCACTGCGCCCAAAGAGACTGTGAACACCAAAGACGGCAGTGTGGTGTCTGTGCGCCGCGGCAAAATCCTATTGTTTGTATTTTATCGCCCCACCGACAATGTAAAAGGTCAAGTGGCTTTCACCGGTGGCTATCCATTTGCCAAGGGCCGGAGCATTTCCATGGATCTCGACGGTGTGAGCTATGATTTGTCCGTTGACGACGAATGGGCATGGCCGCCCAGCGCTGCCGATGATGCAAAAATTATTGCCGCTATGAAGCGCGGTGCTAAAGCCGTGGTCACCGCGCAATCCGAAAGGGGCACCGTGACCAAAGACACCTTCAGCTTGCAAGGCTTTACCGCTGCGGTGCAAGATGCTGAAAAGCGCTGTGCCGGCTAACAAAGCCTGAACGATTGGCAAATACCCTAGGCCCTGCTAAAGCGGGGCCTTATTCATTTGGATCCCAGCTATGACCGACGCCTCTGCACCTATCACCCAAGATCTCGTGACCATTCCGCGCAAGCTGCCGGAGGGACCGCTCAATTTGGTGGGTTTGACACGCGAAGCCCTGCGCGAGGCTTTGGTCGCGGCGGGCACACCTGAAAAACAAGCAAAGATGCGGACCGGTCAGCTTTGGCAGTGGATCTACCAAAAGGGCGTGCGTATATTTGATGAGATGACAAATCTGTCAAAAGAATACCGCGTTTTATTGGCGGAGAACTTTGTGGTGGCGATCCCTGAGGTTGTGTCAAAGCAAGTCTCTGTCGATGGCACGCGGAAATATCTGGTGCGAATCGCAGGCGGCCATGAGGTTGAAACCGTTTATATCCCTGAGACGGATCGTGGCACCCTATGTATAAGCAGCCAAGTGGGCTGCACCCTGACCTGTTCTTTCTGCCACACAGGCACACAAAAACTGGTGCGTAATCTAACTGCTGGGGAAATCATCGGCCAAGTTATGTTGGCACGCGATGATTTGGGCGAATGGCCCGAACCCGGCCGCAATCCTGTGAACACGGCGCGGTTGCTGTCCAATATCGTACTGATGGGCATGGGCGAACCGCTCTACAATTTCGAAAATGTCCGCGATGCAATGAAGATAGCCATGGATCCAGAAGGCATTCAACTGTCCCGCCGCAGGATTACTCTGTCGACCTCTGGTGTTGTGCCAGAAATTGCCCGCACCGCAACCGAGATAGGCTGCCTTTTGGCGGTGTCCTTTCATGGCACCACTGATGAGGTGCGCGATAAGCTCGTGCCAATCAACAAGCGCTGGAATTTGGAAGCTTTGCTCGATGCCCTGCGCGACTATCCTAAGGTGAGCAATTCCGAACGAATTACCTTTGAATATGTGATGCTCAAAGGTGTGAATGACACCGATGAAGACGCCCATCGTTTGGTTGAGCTGATCAAGGGGATTCCCGCCAAGGTCAACCTGATCCCCTTCAACCCATGGCCCGGAGCACCGTATGAGCGCTCGTCGAACAATCGCATCAATGCATTTGCGGAAATTGTCTATCAAGCAGGTTATGCCAGCCCAGTAAGAAAACCGCGCGGCGAGGATATTTTTGCCGCCTGTGGCCAGCTCAAATCCGCCACCGAACGGTCCCGCAAAAGCCGCAAAGAAATCGCGGCCGAAGCCGGCATTGGCTAAACGGATTTTTGGCAGCTCTTGTCTGAATGGTCCTGAAGGCTTACCCATTAAATGTAAGTAGGCGTCAGGAGAGAGATCATGGTTAATCCACAACAAATCAGCACCGCATGGGATCAAATTCGACCGCATGTGCTGCGGACCCCTGTGGTGCAAACTGATGTGTTTGGCATGCCGCTGTCGTTTAAACTTGAACATATGCAGCACACAGGCAGTTTTAAGGCGCGTGGCGCTATGAATTCGCTGCTCTCGATGGATGTGCCCCACGCAGGTTTGGTGGCAGCCAGTGGCGGCAATCATGGCGCGGCGGTGGCTTGGGCAGCAGCGCGCTTGGGCCATAAGGCACGGATCTATGTGCCAGAAATTGCAGGGCCCGCCAAAATCAACTTGATCAAAAGCCTCGGCGCCGATCTCGTGGTGGTTCCGGGCGCCTACTCCAACGCTCTAGAGCAGGCTTTGCAGTATGAGACCGAGACAGGTGCCGCGCAAATTCATGCCTTTGATGCCCCCGCAACTGTGGCGGGCCAAGGCACGGTTATGGCGGAATGGGAAGATCAGGACCTGCAGGCAGATACGGTATTGATTGCCGTAGGTGGTGGTGGGTTGATCGGTGGTGCGATGGCTTGGCTTGAGGGCCGGTGCAAAATTGTGGGTGTTGAACCCTTCAACGCGCCAACCCTGACACAGGCTCTAGAAAACGGCCCTGAGACCACGGTTGAAGTCTCCGGCATTGCCGCCAATGCATTGGGTGCCAAACAAGTGGGCCGCATATGCTATAATTTGGCGCAGATCACAGGCACAGTTTGCGTGAATGTGGAAGATGACGCGATTGCCAAAGCTCAACTCATGCTCTGGGAGAATTTGCGCCAACTGGTGGAACCAGCAGGGGCCACCGCGCTCGCTGCGCTGCTTTCGGGCGCCTATGTGCCCCAAAAAGGCGAGCGTGTAGCGATCTTGCTATGTGGCGCAAACCCAGCAGATCATCCCTTGTAACGCTCAAATTTTGACCACATGCAGATCCGTCGCACTTTCAAATCGCAATAGGGCGTAGACCTAGCGCGCGAGTTTCAGTATGACGCTTTAAATTCAAACCAATCGGAGGCCTTCATGTCAAACGCACAGCTAGAAAAAGCCATTGAGGCCGCGTGGGATGCACGCGACGCCATCACCCCTGCCACAACCGGCGAAACCCGTGACGCAATTGAAGACACGCTGAACGCACTCGACAGCGGCAAATTGCGTGTTGCGGAAAAGCAGGAAAATGGCGATTGGCATGTGAACCAATGGGCGAAGAAGGCTGTTTTACTCGGCTTCCGCCTGAAAGACATGGAATTGCAAGGCGGCAGCGCCCAAGGTGGCAGCTGGTGGGATAAAGTTGATAGCAAGTGGAAAGGCTGGGGCGCTGACGAATGGGGCACAGCTGGTTTTCGTGCTGTTCCCAATTGTGTGGTTCGCAAATCGGCCTATATCGCTCCCGGCGTTGTTTTGATGCCCTCTTTTGTAAACCTCGGCGCCTATGTCGACAGCGGCACCATGGTGGACACTTGGGCCACAGTGGGCAGCTGCGCACAGATCGGCAAAAATGTTCATCTGTCCGGCGGTGTCGGCATCGGGGGTGTTCTTGAACCCATGCAAGCCGGTCCAACAATCATCGAAGATAATTGCTTCATCGGCGCGCGCTCCGAAGTGGTTGAAGGCTGCATCGTTCGCGAAGGTGCGGTTTTAGGCATGGGCGTCTTTATTGGCCAATCCACCAAAATTGTTGATCGGGAAACCGGCGAAGTCATGTATGGCGAAGTGCCACCCTATTCCGTGGTTGTGGCTGGCTCCATGCCGTCCAAAAACAACGTGAACCTCTATTGTGCGGTCATCGTGAAACGGGTTGATGCGAAAACCCGCTCTAAAACAGCCATTAATGAGCTTCTGCGAGACTAAACACTCATTTCAAGTGACATGACCCGGTGCAGGTTCTGCATCGGGTTTTTTCTTGGGCAAACCTCCAAATTCCATCACTTTGCGTGAAACCCCTTTCCCAAAGGGCACCGAAAAGGGTAAGTACATGCAAACAACAAAGCAGCGTGGCCATGACCGAAAAAATTAAACGAACCCACTATGTCTATACCTTGCTTGTCGAGGTGGGACGAAAAGAAGGCGACGGATTGCCCAAAGAAGCCACCGGTGGGGCGTTGATGATCTATGCCAGCGGCGTAGATGAGCCTGAAGCTGTCCGCGAAACCGTGGCCATATTGAAGCAGGCCGATCTCGCGCCTTTGGATGTCACAGGCTATGGCACTTTGGATGAACGCTTGGCCGAGGGCCACGACATTACCCAAGAAGAGCGAGAGCTGATGCAGCGCGCCTTGGATGAAAACAGCGTTGTGGTCGCCCAAATGACTCCATTCTTTGAAAACTCCCCCAAAGGCGCGCACTGATGGTTGATCCGGCCCAACTCACCGCCGATTTGATTCGCTGCGCCAGTGTCACCCCGGTTGAAGGTGGGGCCTTGGTCCTGCTTGAAGAACGGCTGTCGAGCCATGGCTTCACCTGCACGCGGGTGGATCGCGGCGAAGTCTCCAATCTTTTTGCACGCTGGGGCACAGGAAAGACCTTTGGCTTTAATGGGCATACCGATGTGGTACCTGTGGGTGATTTGGCGGCTTGGACTGTTGATCCATTTGGCGCTGAAATTCGTGATGGCTTCATGTATGGGCGCGGCGCGACGGATATGAAATCTGGCGTTGCGGCATTTGCGGCGGCGGCGATGGATTTTGTCTCTGAAACCCCTCCTGGTGGCTCAATCGTTTTGGCAATCACTGGCGATGAAGAGGGCCCAGCCAAAAATGGCACCGTGGCCTTGCTTGACTGGATGCAGGCCCATGGCGAGACCATGGATGTCTGTCTGGTCGGCGAGCCAACCTGTCCCGATGATATGGGGCAAATGATGAAGATTGGCCGTCGAGGCTCAATGAATGCATTTTTCACCATTACCGGTCAGCAGGGTCATTCCGCTTATCCGCACCGCGCCAACAATCCGCTTCCAGCCATGGCGCGTTTGGTTGATCAGCTGAGTTGCGCCGAATTGGACCAAGGTACCGAGCATTTTGATGCCTCCAGCCTCGCCGTTGTCACCATCGACACGGGCAATCCCGCAACCAATGTTATCCCGGCCCAAACCCGTGCGACTGTAAACCTTCGGTTCAATGACGCCCATTCTGGCGCCAGCCTCACAACATGGCTTCAGGGCCAAGCTGACGAAATTTCCGCTGAGTTTGGTGTCGGGGTTGTATTAGACGTCAGCATTTCAGGCGAAAGCTTCATCACACCTCCGGGCGCCCTGTCTGAACTTGTGGCCCGCGCCGTGCAGGTTGAAACCAACCGCACACCAGAAATGTCCACCAGTGGTGGCACATCTGATGCCCGCTTTGTGCAGCATCATTGCCCCGTCGTCGAATTTGGGTTGGTCGGGAAAACCATGCACCAAGTGGACGAACGCGTCGAGATCGCCCAAATACATCAATTGAAATCAATCTACACTCGGATTTTAAGTGATTATTTCACCTAAATACCGCCGACGTTTGGTGATCATGGTCAAAGAACCACGTCCGGGCAAGGTAAAAACACGGCTGGGGCGGCGCATCGGGTTGACCGCCTCTGCTTGGTGGTTTCGACATCAAACTCGCCAACTTTTGCGCCGTTTACAAGATCCCAGATGGGAGTTGATCCTCGCGGTTTCCCCTGATCATGAAGGCCTACAGAGTCGTGTTTGGCCGCAAGGCATCGCCCGCATCCCCCAAGGCCAAGGTGATCTTGGTACCCGAATGAAGGCGGTGTTTGACGGCCTGCCACGCGGGCCTTTATGCATCATAGGCGCAGATATTCCGGGGGTGACGTCCCGTGAGATATGGCAAGCGTTTCGCAGTATAGGCGACCATGACGCCACCTTCGGCCCCGCGCCTGACGGTGGCTATTGGCTCATCGGATTAAAGCGCAACTCACCCACTCCACCACAGCTATTTCACGGCGTGCGCTGGTCCACAGCAACGGCCCTGCAAGATACAATAGCTAGCATTCCGGACCTAAAGATTGCCACAGTGGCTGAGCTTCATGATGTGGACGAGGCGGCTGATCTTTAGGCTCAACTGGCCGCAACCTTATGGCCTCACGCCTGCGTTTGGCGCGCCATTTGCACCGCCAAAATTCCAAACATGATCACAACAACTCCAATAATATCCCAGATGCGTAGGCTCTCGCCCAGAAAAAGTGCAGCAATTGCGACCCCAAAAAATGGATTCAAAAAGTGAAATGTCGCGGCCTTAACCGCCCCAATGCGCTGCACCAACCAAAACCAAATAAACGTGGCGACAAGTCCGGGCATCAGGACCGTATATGAAAAAGCAAGGATCAACTTAGGCGACCAAAGCACAACTTTATGCTCCAAAAGCAGCCCCGGCACAGCCAATAACACCGAGCCAACCAACATTTGCAGACCGATAATCATCAAAATATTGCCCCCCGAGGAGGCCCCCCGCACCATCAATGTCGCCACCGTCAGAGAAGCCACTGCGATGAAGCACAAAACGATGCCAAAAAGATCCGCCCCGTCCTGCATACGAGCGCCCATAATTAAGGCAACTCCCACGGCGCCGGCCAAAAGTCCCAAAATTCCGACCCAAGACAGACGTTCTGAAAAGAAAACCCAGCCAGCGAATCCCACAGCAAGTGGCATTGTGGAGGCAATTATCGAGGCCAAGGAGGCTTCAATAGACTGCATTGCAACAAAATTTAGCCCCAAGTAAAGCGCATTTTGACAGATGCCGAATACAATCGTGGCCTTCCATTGCCCCGGCGTCAGCCGCCAAGTTTGACCCAGCATACGCGCAATCGCTATACCAATCAGGCCAGAAATTAGAAAGCGTAGAGACAGCGACAAAATAGGCGGCGCGTCCGCTACGATGATCCGAGCCGAGGTGAAAGCAGAGGACCAAATAAGTGCAAATGCCAAGCCGGCCAATATAGCGCGCAAATCCATCGTGTAGCACTTCCCCATAAATCGATTGCACTAAGCTTTGAGCAATATCACTAAAGGGCGCAAGGCTTGTCAGACGCCTACAACCTATAGCCTTACAGCTGAAACGCCGCCAAACACCTAAATTTAAACAAAAAAAATCCGCTCCAACGCAATTGGAACGGATTTAAAATTAAAACAGTAAGTTGAACTTAGCCGTTCACACTATCTTTAAGAGCTTTTGCAATTGTCATTTTGACAACTTTGTCAGCGCCTTTTTTGAAGCTTTCGCCGGTGGCAGGGTTACGCACCATGCGCTCTGGACGCTCACGGCAATATATTTTGCCAACGCCAGGCAAAGTTACAGCGCCACCGCCAGAAACTTCACTTGTAATCAAATCACAAATCGCATCCAAAGAGGCTACTGCTGATTTTTTGTCGGTGTCCATTTTCTCTGCCAAGGCAGCAACCAACTGTGTTTTCGTCATAGGTTTCGACATTCATTTTCTCCTAACAAGCCCAACACCTTGGGCACCAATTTCTGATAGTTAACTGCATATTGTAGAAAGACACAACAAATTGTGTCGTTAAATCTGAAAAAAATTAAATGCTTTTGAAAAATTACAGGAAAGCCGTCTCTTCAAAGCTCCTCAGCTTGCGAGAATGAATCCGTTCCAGTGGCATTTCACGCAAGAGTTCCATCGCGCGAATACCAATCCTAAGATGGCGCGCAACTTGGGTTTTGTAAAAGTCAGTTGCCATTCCTGGCAATTTCAACTCTCCATGCAAGGGTTTATCGCTCACGCACAGCAAGGTGCCGTAGGGAACCCGGAAACGATAACCGTTGGCCGCGATTGTGGCGCTCTCCATGTCTAAAGCGATGGCGCGTGATTGGCTTAACCGACGCACGGGGCCTGATTGATCACGCAGCTCCCAATTTCGATTGTCGATTGTGGCCACGGTTCCGGTGCGCATTATTTGCTTGAGATCATATCCACGCAATTCCGTCACCTCCGCCACAGCCTGCTCCAAGCTGGTTTGAATTTCCGCCAAAGCCGGGATTGGAACCCAGACCGGCAGGTCATCATCCAAAACATGATCTTCGCGCAGATAGGCATGGGCCAAAACAAAATCCCCAAGGCTCTGCGAATTACGCAGCCCAGCGCAATGCCCCACCATCAACCAAGCATGCGGGCGCAGAACAGCTATATGATCAGTGGCAGTTTTCGCGTTGGACGGACCCACACCGATATTCACCAAAGTGATCCCGCTGCCATCAGCCCGCGTCAAATGGTAGGTTGGCATTTGTGGCGTTTTTTCGGACCGCTGCAAATTGCCGTCACTGCGAGTGATCTGATGATTGCCGGTACCCACAAAAGCCAAATATCCACTGGCGGGATCTGCCAATTTCTGGCGCGCAAAGGCCTCAAACTCTTCCACATAAAATTGGTAGTTCGTGAAGAGCACGTGGTTTTGGAAATAGGCGGGATCGGTGGCAGTATAATGTGCCAACCTTGCCAGAGAATAATCCACACGCTGTGCAGTGAACAGCGCCAGCGGTTGACTGCCATCCGCTTTCGGCTGTGTACTGCCATTGACGATATCATCATTGGTGGTCGACAGATCAGGCACATCAAACACATCACGCAACGTAAACCCAGAGGCGTCTGGTGGGACAATTAAACTGGGATCATTGGCCACGGCGAAATGCACCGGGATGGGCGTGTCAGAATAGGCCACTTGCACAGTCACATTGTGATTTTCCATCAGCAAGCGCAGCTGTTGCTCCAGATAGTGGCTAAATAAGGCCGGGCGTGTGACAGTGGTGGCATAGGTGCCCGGGCCTGAGACATGGCCGAAGGACAGGCGGCTGTCGACAGAGGCATAGCTTTTGGTGGTGATCCTCACCTCCGGATAATAGGCGCGGTAGCGGGTGCTGGAGCCGCCAGTCTCTAAGACGGATACGAATTTTGCACATAGAAAATCAGCAGCAGCTTGATAGAGCTCAGTTAAATGCGCCACCGCATCCGGTGCATTTTCGAAATTCTGCGCTGCAATATCATCAGGCAGTGTGAAAATATGATCCGTTTTGTCCATGAACACTATGCGCCTTTCAATACGGGAGTGATTTCAAACCGCGTCACATCCACCAATCCGAGATCACTGATCCGCAACTCGGGGATCACTACAAGGGCCAGTAAGGAATGCTGCATATAAGCATTATTCAAACTGCATCCGCAATCTGCCATCGCCTGCACCATTTCATCGGCCTTTGCAGCCACTGTGGCGGCAGGTGCATCTGACATCAATCCAGCGATGGGCAGCTCGATCAAAGCCCGTTCAGCCCCGTCCTTCCAAACCGTCACCCCACCGCCAACTTCAGCCAAACGATTTGCCGCCTGTGCCATGTTCTCAGGGCAGGTCCCCACGACGATCATGTGATGACTGTCATGGGCCACGGTTGAGGCCACAGCCATTTGCCCTTGATACCCAAAGCCAGAGACAAAAGCATTTGTCACAGATCCGCGGGCCTGATGCCTCTCCACCAGCGCAATCTTACAAATATCACCCTGCCCCACAACACAGCCTTCGCGCACGGGCAATGTTGCCTCCAGAGCCTTAGTCGGCGCTTGATTTTCAATCACCCCAATCACCCACACGTCTGCAGATAGCGCCCCATGAGGGGCGGCGATGGCAAACTCAGAGGCCGTTTTATCCGCCCCCATGCGCACGGTTTGGCGGGCTGCGTCAGGCCAAGCCACATGCGGGCACTCTGTGGTGAGATCTCCGTTCAAAGCCACGGTTTTGCCGCGCGCTATCACCCGCTCAATCGGCAGGGTTGTGAGGTCACTGGTGAAGATGACATCCGCGCGGCGCCCGGGCGCTATGCTGCCCAGCTCGCGCTCTAAACCAAAATGGCTTGCAGTGTTGATCGTAGCCATTTGCAGCGCCACCATCGGATCACAGCCGCAGGCAATAGCGTGACGCACCACCCGGTTCATATGGCCATCATTGACCAAAGTGCCCGAATGACAATCATCAGTGCATAGAATAAAATTCCGAGAATCCAGCCCTCGCTCAGTGATCGCGGTGATCTGAGTTTCAACATCATACCACGCACTTCCGAGCCGGAGCATCGAACGCATGCCTTGCCGCACCCGCATCACCGCATCTGCTTCACAGGTGCCCTCATGATCATCCGCAGGACCGCCCGCGGCATAGGCGTGAAAGGCGGGGCCAAGATCGGGGCTGGCATAATGCCCACCAATGGTTTTGCCCGCCCGCGCCGTGGCCACCATTTCCGCCAACATTTGCGGATCGCCATTGATCACCCCGGGGAAATTCATCATCTCACCCAGCCCAATAATGCCCGGCCAAGCCATGGCTTCGACCACATCCTCGGCGCTGATCTCGAAGCCCGTGGTCTCTAAGCCGGGCGCAGATGGGGCGCAGCTTGGCATTTGTGTGAACATATTCACAGGCTGCATCAACCCCTCATCATGCATAAGCCTCACCCCCTCCAAGCCCATCACATTGGCAATTTCATGTGGATCCGTGAACATCGTGGTGGTGCCATGGGGGATGACTGCACGGGCAAACTCCGCAGGGGTGAGCATGCCGCTTTCGACATGCATGTGCCCGTCGCAGAGGCCAGGGATCACAAATCCATCTGTGCGCAAAATCTCAGTGTCAGGCCCGATACAATGGCTGGCATCCGGGCCTACATAGGCAAAGCGCCCGTCGACGATAGCAATATCCCAGCGCAAAATTTCGCGGGTATGAACATTGGCGAGCTTGCCATCTAAAATAACAGTATCAGCTGCGTTGCGGCCTGCTGCGACCGCGACCAATTGCGCAGCACTCTCAGGCCAAGTTTTAAATGTGTTTTCCATAGCCCAAGCTTTCCGATCTGGACGATCTGCGCAAGCCCCATTACACTTTTTCTCACCGCAGTCTGCGACACACAAAGGGCACATCATGAATATTGTTATTTTCCACAATCCAAATTGCGGCACCTCGCGCAATGTGGTGCAAATTGTCAAAGATGCAGGCTATACCCCTAATGTTATTGAATATTTAACTTCAGGTTGGAGCATACCGCAATTACAAACCCTCTTTTCCACCGCTGGCATCACCACGCATGAGGCGCTCAGAGTGTCCAAAACCCCCGCCGAAGAGATGGGCCTGACCTCGCCCGATGTGACAGAGCAACAGCTTTTGGAGGCCATGGTCGCCCATCCTATCTTGGTCAATCGCCCCTTTGTTGCCTGCAAAGGCCAGGTGCGCCTGTGTCGTCCGTCCAGTGAGGTTTTATCACTGCTCAAACAATGGCCCCCCGCGCCTTATGCCAAAGAAGATGGCAGCCTGCTGATCGATGCCGATGGCCTACTAGTAAAAGGGGCCTAGTCCGAGCGATGTCGCGAATAGACTGGTTTCATCAACAAAATTCACATTTTATACCCCAAAATGTAAAGAGGACCGCCCAATGACAACATCAGTTTCGCGCCCAAATATGGACAATTGGCAGGAGCGTGTCGATTTGGCAGCGGCGTTTCGTTGGACTGTGCGACTAAACATGCATGAGGCTGTGGCCAATCACTTCAGCTTTGCGATCAATGATGAGGGTACCAAGTTTTTGATGAACCCCAATCAGATGCATTTTTCGCGCATCAAAGCTTCTGACTTAATTGTGGTTGATGCCAATGATCCGAGCAGTATGGAGGGTCCCGACGCACCAGATCCGACCGCTTGGGGACTGCACGGCGGATTGCACCGATATTGCAAACATGCCCGCTGTGCGATGCATGTGCATTCGCCCTATGCCACGGCGCTGGCGTCACTGGCGGACAGCAATCTGCCAGCTGTAGATCAAAACGCCTGCATGTTTTTCAACCGCTATGTGATAGACAACAATTATGGCGGCCTTGCCTTTGAGGAGGAAGGCGCCCGCTGTGCCAGTCTGTTTGATGATCCAAAGAAAAAAGTGATGATCATGGGCAACCACGGCATTTTAATCATTGGTGACACGGTGGCCGAAACCTTTAACCGGATGTTTTACTTCGAACGCGCCTGCCAGACCTACCTTTTGGCGCTGCAAACTGGACGGCCTTTGCGCATTCTCGATGACGCCATTGCCGAGAAAACAGCACAAGAGCTGGAAGCTTACCCCGAGCAAGATGCCCGACATTTGGCCGAACTTAAGGCCATCTTAGATGAAGAAGGCAGCAGCTACGCCGCTTAGGCTCACATAGGACCAAGAGCTATGACCAAAGACCATCAATCACGCGAGTGGAACTACCATCCAGACCTTCCAATTAAAGACCCTTCGGTATTCAAATAGCCACC
>CAJJBJ010000009.1 GCA_905182455.1 uncultured Planktomarina sp. | reverse complement strand
CGGTTGCTATGGTAAAGGCCGTGGCTGACGTGGTGCACCTGGGCGCTGTTGGGATGGATGGCCAATGGTTGCTAGATCGCTTGGTGTGTCTGGGCGTGGATGTGGCCGCGATTGAACAGCTTGACTGCCCATCTGGCCATGGGATCATCAACGTTGCCGCAGATGGCGAAAATGCAATCACACTCTTTCAGGGCGCAAATGTGGCGCTGGGGCTTGATCGGATCCAAGCTGTGCTGGGTGGTATATCCGCTCAAGATTGGCTGGTTTTACAGAACGAAACATTACATCAGCGCGCGGCCGCAGCGCTTAAAGTAACAAGGCCTGGAACCGCAGATGCGATCCCTGACCTTGTAGAGGTTATGGCGCCTAATGACTGACAAACGGCGCGTCGTGGCCCAACTTGACTTGTGCTGATTTTATTGCAGCATTGGCAACCCAGCATTCTTGCCCCCATTTGCAAATGGGGCGGTGTGGTAGGTTTGGCCACGATCACAAAATAGCTCCCGCACCTGTTGGATCCACTGAGCTCAGAAACGAATTGAGCAGTTTGCGGTGCGTTACAACATCGGCGCCCTAGGTAATTTTGACCATCTCATAGTGCCTGGCCCCCTTAGTGTTTTTTGGCTTGGGCTTTCTAAGGTGCCTTCGGTATAAGCGCACCCATTCCACTTACCCCACCAACACTTTTAAAATCTGAGTCCACGTACTAATAACACACCCCTGTGACAATAAAGATTTGAATGTCGCGGGCTGGGGCGACAGCAGCCTGTGTGAGCGGCGCGGCGCAAAGCAGAATAAACTTCAGCTTCATAGTAGACCCCTTCTTAATTTCAGATAACCTTCACCATGGCTGGTGAAACAACAGCACACCACTGCGTGACGTCACGAATGTTTTACCCCTTGGCGGGAAATGTTTCACAGCCTACGGTTCTAAATATGACAGATCATGTAACAACCCACCAAGCCGCGGAAGATGCCCGCAATGAAAACATCCAGATATACCTGAACGGTGTGCTGGTCCCCAAAGAGCGCGCTTTGGTCAGCGTCTATGACAGCGGTTTTATGCTGGGGGACGGCGTTTGGGAGGGGTTGCGGCTTTACAACGGCACTTGGGCCTTTCTCGATGAGCATATGGACCGGTTGTTTGATGCAGCCAAGGCTGTTGATATTGATCTTGGGCTGGACCGTGCGGGGGTGGTGCAAGCTCTGTGCGACACTCAAACCGCCAACGATATGCATACCGATGCCCATGCGCGCCTTATGGTGACGCGTGGCGTGAAGAGGCGACCGTTCCAGCACCCCGCCTTGTCACAATCTGGACCCACCTTCACGATCATCATGGAGCACTCACAGCCCAGCCTGCCACGTGGCATTAGATTGGCGACCGTACCACATATGCGCGGCTTGCCGATGACACAGGACCCCAAGCTAAACTCCCACTCGAAGCTCAACTGTATCTTGGCCTGTATAGCGGCGGAAAAGGCGGGGGCGGATGAGGCCTTGATGCTAGATGTGCATGGCTTTGTGAATACCACCAATGCCTGCAACTTTTTCATCGTGCGCAAGGGGGCGGTTTGGACCAGCACGGGTGATTATTGCATGAACGGAATCACCCGGCAAAAGGTGATAGACCTGTGCCGAGAAAGCGATATCCCCGTGTATGAGAGAAATTTTAGCTTGGTAGATACCTATGGCGCTGACGAGGCTTTCCTCACTGGGACCTTCGGCGCGCAAACGCCTGTGATTGAGTTAGATGGCCGCGCAATTGGGGGTGGTGGCATGGGGCCAGTGACCACACGCATCCGCGGGCTTTATAAAGACTTGATTGCAAAGGTCACGACATGAGGCTTGCCATGTGGTCTGGGCCGCGCAACCTGTCCACGGCCATGATGTATGCCTTCGGCAATCGCGTTGATACCGCAATTGTGGACGAGCCATATTACGGCGCATATTTGCACCACTCCGGTGTTGAACACCCCATGAATGCGGAGGTTCTGAGCAGTCTGCCTCATGAGCCCGAAGCGATCAGCGCCTATGTGACCGGCCCGGTGCCTGACGGGCTTAAAATATGGTATCAAAAGCAATTGACCCATCACATGTTGCCACAATTCTCTTTGGATTGGGTTGCCCAGCAAGAAAATGTGTTTTTGATCCGTGAGCCTGCCCGGGTGATTGCAAGCTATGAGCGTAAACGCGAAACGTTGGCGCTCGAAGATCTTGGGTTTTTACAACAAAAGCGGATCTATGATTATTGTGTGGCGCTGGGCCAGAGCCCTATTGTTTTAGATAGCGATGATATTTTGGCCGATCCCCCAGCGATGCTTGCAGCGCTGTGTGCAGAGCTTGGCATTGCATTTGATCCAGCAATGCTCAGCTGGACGGCGGGGCCACGCGCGGAAGATGGGGTTTGGGCTGCGCATTGGTATGACGCGGTGCATCGATCCACAGGTTTCGGCGCCGCGCCGGGACCCGTTCCGACCGTTGGGCATGAATTTGTGGAGATTTTAAAGCAAGCGCAAAAAATTTACCAACAATTTGAAGTTTTAAAACTGGGAGTGTGACCAATGGAGGTTCCCAGATTAACTGGGGCGATTGGGGCCGAGATTATTGGGGGGATGTTACGAATGATGCGGATTGGCCTGAAATAAGGCAGGCCTTTATCGACCATGCGGTCATTGTTATCCGCGCACAGGACATCAGCGCTGATGTCCACATTTATTTTGCCAGCCGTTGGGGGCAGATAAACGAAAATCGATTTTTCACTCCGCATTCTGATGCCCCAAATATTGCCTTGGTGCTGAAAGAGGCGGACCACACCTAGGCGATTGGGGGTGTGTGTGGCATACGGATCATTCCTATGGCTCTGCGCTGGCGATGTGCTCGATCCTATATGCGATTGATGTGCCGCCCTATGGTGGCGACACCTGTTTCACTTCCATGTAAGCGGCCTCTTTTGGGCTGAGCGCGCCGCTTAAAACCTTGATCAACGGGCTGAGCGCAGAACATTCATCGTGCCATGTGTTTGGTGAAGCAAAGGCCAGTGATGTCGTGCACTCAATGGTGATCAAGCACCCGCTTTCAGGCCGACCCGCCCTTTACGTGAACCCACAGTTTACCACTAAGATTTTAGGCCTGTCGGAAATTGAGTCAGCCGGGCTTTTGAAAACGCTTTTGACCATTGCCTGCGCCCAGACATACAATGCCGCATCAGGTATGGCAGGGGTGACATTGCCATGTGGGACAACCGCGCGACATGGCACAAGGCCATCGCTGCTTGATGCATCGCATTACGGTAGAGGGCTGCGCGTTGCTTGACTGTTATCTATAGAGCGGAAACCCTAGGGCACCCGCTCTCGTTCAATGTCTAGAGATCAGCCGACGCGGTTTTTGCGCGCGGCCAAGAGCTTTAGACGTAGGGCGTTGAGTTGGATAAATCCGGCCGCATCTTTTTGATCATAAGCGCCTGCATCATCTTCAAAGGTCACATGGGCCTCGGAATAAAGGCTGTAATCAGACCAACGGCCCACGGTGCGCGCGGAGCCTTTGTAGAGCTTCAAGCGAACTGTACCTGTGACATGCTCTTGAGATTTATCGATCATAGCCTGCAGCATTTCACGCTCTGGGCTGAACCAAAAACCATTGTAGATCAGCTCGGCATATTTAGGCATCAGCTCATCCTTCAAATGCGCCGCGCCGCGATCAAGGGTGATGGATTCAATGGCGCGGTGCGCTTCCAAAAGCAAAGTACCGCCGGGTGTTTCATAGATCCCACGTGATTTCATGCCTACAAAACGGCCTTCAACCAGATCAAGCCGTCCAACGCCATGCTTACCTCCGAGCGTGTTGAGCTCTGTGAGAATTGTGGCCGGGGACATGACAACACCGTTGATCGATACCGCATCGCCAGCCTCAAAGCCAATTTCAACGTATTCGGGTGTATCTGGCGCATCTTCTGGGTTCACGGTGCGCTGGTAGACATATTCTGGGGCTTCCATGGCTGGATCTTCCAACACTTTACCCTCTGAAGAGGTGTGCAGCAGATTAGCGTCCACACTAAACGGTGCTTCGCCCCGTTTGTCTTTGGCGATTGGGATTTGGTTTTTCTCAGCAAAATCGATCAACTTTGTGCGGCTGGAGAGATCCCATTCGCGCCAAGGGGCAATTACTTTGATATCGGGGTTAAGGGCATAGGCCGCCAGCTCAAACCGCACTTGATCATTGCCTTTGCCGGTGGCGCCATGGGCCACGGCATCAGCACCTTCAATGGCTGCGATCTCAACTAGACGTTTGGAGATCAGTGGCCGTGCTATGGAGGTGCCGAGTAGGTAAAGGCCCTCATAAAGCGCATTGGCGCGAAACATTGGAAATACGAAATCACGCACAAACTCTTCGCGGACATCTTCGATGTAGATGGATGAAGCCCCCATCAGTTCGGCTTTGGCGCGCGCAGGTTCTAGCTCTTCACCTTGACCGAGATCAGCCGTGAAGGTCACAACTTCGCAACCGTATTCGATTTGCAACCATTTCAGAATGATTGAGGTGTCTAATCCGCCCGAATAGGCCAGGACAACTTTCTTAGGGGCTGACATGCGTTTTCCAATCCAAATGTGTCGTAGTGTGATCCGCGCGGAGGTATATGGTTTTTGTTTGCGCGGCAAGTTGGTGGAGCTGAATTTTCAGGAAGGCTGCGGCCTTTATCTCACTGGGCGCAATAAATCGCGAGCTGACCTAGAACTTGCGCATTTTTGCGGTTTCGGTCACTAGTCCGCCGTATGATAAACTTTAGTATACAGGCTGCCGAGGCCACCCAACGCATGCGGGAATTATTCGCCGCAACACCGCTGCAGCGCAATGATCATTTGTCGAATGTCTATGGTGCCGATATTTGGCTTAAGCGCGAAGATCTTTCGCCCGTGCGCTCCTATAAATTGCGGGGTGCTTATAACGCGATGGGCAAGCAAGTGGACAAAGAGGTGTTCGTTTGCGCCAGCGCGGGCAATCATGCTCAGGGCGTGGCGTTCGTGTGCAAACATTTGCGCAAAAAAGGCGTGATCTTCATGCCGGTGACCACACCGCAGCAAAAGATTGGTAAGACTCGATTGTTTGGTGGCGAATGGGTCGAGGTCCGCCTAGTGGGTGACTATTTCGACGATACGTTGCGGGCAAGCCAAGCCTATTGTGAGGAGGTCGGTGGGCACTTCCTATCCCCCTTCGATGATCAAGACGTGATCGAGGGGCAGGCGACTGTGACCCATGAGATGCTTGAGCAATTGGGTCGGGCGCCTGACATATTGATTTTACCTGTAGGCGGCGGCGGCCTGTCCTCCTCTGCGCGTCGTCTTTTGACAGAGCGTGCCCCTGAGACAGAAATATTCTATGTGGAGCCTGAGGGCGGAAAAAGCCTTGCGGCGGCTGTGGCAGCAGGGGAACCCACAACGATTACGAAGGTGGATAACTTTGTAGATGGTGCAGCTGTAGCCCGGATCGGGGAACATACTTTTGCAGCCCTAAAAGGGATTGATGCGGATCATGTTTTGGCCATCCCAGAGGACCGCATCTGCACGACGATTTTGGAAATGCTAAATGTTGAAGGCGTGGTGCTGGAGCCTGCTGGGGCTTTGGCTCTGGACGCTTTGAAAGATCTGAAAGATGAGATCAAAGGCAAAACGGTTGTTTGCGTGTCCTCCGGTGGAAACTTTGACTTTGAGCGTCTGCCAGAGGTTAAAGAACGCGCCCAGCGCTATGCGGGTGTGAAAAAATATTTCATTCTGCGACTGCCGCAGCGGCCCGGGGCCTTGAAAGACTTTTTGGGTCTTTTGGGCCCAGATGATGATATCTCGCGTTTTGAATATCTCAAAAAATCGGCGCGAAACTTTGGGACGGTGTTGCTTGGTATTGAGACCCCAACTCCAGAAAACTTTACGAGCCTGTCGGAGCGCCTAGAAGCCGTTGGAATGTCGATTCGTGATATCACCGGGGATGAGGCGATGATCGATCTGATCATTTAAGCCTGGATTTTAGCCCTAAAGGCCAAAGAACCGAGCAACCGCATGGCGATCCCCTGCGTTTGCCAAGCGGTTCATTGCACCCTCGATTGGCAAAACAACAGGGCAATGATCTGGCTCAAGCGGGGCCGCGTATCGTCTAACTGGCTGTGCGGTGTAAAGCGTGCAGATTTTTTCCGCCCAAAGATCGTAATCTGGCATGAATACGTAACGTTTGAAGCGAAAAAATACCCGCGGCTGGGTGATATGCCATCCAGTTTCCTCAAAAACCTCACGATACAGCGCTTGTAGGGGCTGCTCTCCGGGATCCACGCCGCCGCCAGGCAATTGATATTCATTGTGTATTCCAGCCTGGAAGGTTGTGAGAATCCCCCCCGCATGGGGCAAAATTGCATAGACACCGGGACGGCGTGTGTAGCGGCGATTGGGGTCTGGGGTGGTGCCAAAACGTTGCAATCTGCTCTCCAATGGTTGGTGTTTGTCTGGACGAGCTTATATGGACAAGTTAAGGCAAGGCCAATCGATAGAAAGAAATCATGACACGTTCTGCAAAAATTAGCTGGGATGATACGGTATTGCCGTTTCAATTGGACGCATCAGACATTCGTGGCCGTGTAGCGCGACTCGATGGGGTTTTGGACCAAGTGCTGGCCCAGCATGACTATCCGCCAGTCGTTGAAGCGCTGGTGGCTGAGATGGCCCTGCTGACCGCCTTAATTGGCCAAACCATGAAGCTGCGCTGGAAGCTATCGCTTCAGGTGCGTGGCAGTGGTGGGGTGCGCTTGATTGCGACGGATTATTATGGACCGACAGATGATGGTCAGCCCGCACGCATTCGCGCCTATGCGAGCTATAATGCCGAGGCACTTGATGTTGATGCAGGTGGATTTGAGCAAATTGGGAATGGGTATTTTGCAATCTTGATTGACCAAGGCCAAGACATGACGCCCTACCAAGGCATCACGCCGATCTCTGGCACTTCTTTGTCCTCCTGTGCCGAGGCTTACTTTGCGCAGTCCGAGCAAATCCCCACACGTTTTTCGTTGGCCTTTGGCTACTCCCAAGAGGCTGATGGCAACAGTGGTTGGCGCGCGGGCGGTGTGATGTTGCAGCATATGCCATCTGCTGGCGTCCATGTGACACCTGACGAGCCTAGGGGCGAAGATGGGTTGCTCAGTGCGGCTGACCTGCTCGACGGGGATGCTAACGAAAACTGGAACCGGGCGAATATCCTGCTGGATACGGTTGACCAGCTTGAATTAGTGGGCCCATCTATCGAGCCTACGCAATTGCTGCTGCGATTGTTTCATGATGAAGAGCCTCGGATTTTTGATATTCAACCGGTGATCTTTGGGTGTACCTGTTCGGATGACCGCGTGCGGCAAAGCCTGTCGATCTACTCGGCCAAAGATATTCGCCACATGACTACAGATGACAATCAGGTCACGGCCGATTGTCAATTTTGTGGTGCGCATTACACCTTTGATCCCGAGACTTTGGGATTTGAGGCCAAAACGCCAGTCGAAAATGATCTCGCAAAAAGCTGATATTCTCCGCGCGCTGGTGCGGCCTGCGGCCGCGTCCTCGGATTTTGATCTTAATCCTGAATTTGCGGGACGTGTTGCGCCTGTGCGGGATGCAGGCGTTTTGGTGCCTTTGATTGAGCGCTCCAGTGGCGTTCATCTTGTCCTAACAAAACGCGCCGCTCATCTTGCGGCCCATCCGGGGCAAATTGCTTTTCCGGGTGGCAAGCGCGATGCGCAAGATGTGGATATCACGGCGACGGCTCTGCGTGAAGCCTATGAGGAAACCGGATTAAGCCCTGAACTGGTGCGCGTGCTGGGTCATTTGCCCTCTCATGAGACGGTAACAGGTTTTAAAGTCACACCGACCATTGGCTGGATCTCAGAGCCTTGGCAGGTGAAAGCAGATCCGGGCGAGGTGGAAGAGGTGTTTGAGGTGCCTTTGCGCCATGTTCTGCATCTGGCAAACTTTCATGTACAAAAACGCATTTGGAACGGGCAAAACCGGGCCTACTATACAGTGCCATACGGTCCCTATTACATTTGGGGTGCAACCGCGCGCATTCTACGTGGCTTTGCAGAACAGATGAGGGCGCCATGAAGATTGCAACAGAGGAATTGGACCGGGCCATCTTGGCCCCTATATTTGCAGAATTTTTCCGTGCGGGCTTTAAGCTGCTCTATGTTGGTGGCTGTGTGCGCAATGCGGTGATGGCGGTGAATGCAACGGATATTGATCTGGCAACCGATGCCACGCCGCCGCAAATGCGTGAGATCGCTGAGGTGCTGGGCCTTCGTGTAATCCCCACTGGAGAAGCACATGGCACCCTGACGTTTCAGGTGGGTAAGCAAAAGTATGAAATCACCACATTTCGGCAAGATGTCGAAACAGATGGTCGGCATGCCACCGTGGCCTTTGGGACCTCACTCGAGGGAGATGCGGCCCGCCGTGATTTCACTATGAATGCACTCTATGCAGATGCAACGGGCAACCTGATTGATCCATTGGGTGGCTTGGAAGATGCCAAATCCCACAAGCTTCGGTTTATTGGTGATGCTGATGGTCGTATTGCTGAGGACTATCTGCGCATTCTCAGATTTTTCCGGTTTTGGGCTTGGTATGGCGATCCTGATCAGGGCATTGACGCGGAAGGTCTTGCGGCCTGTGCTCAGCTGCAGTCTGGGCTGGATGTGATTTCAAAAGAGCGTATCGGCTCAGAGCTTTTGAAGCTCCTTGCGGCCCCAAATCCCGCGCCAGCATTGGCGGCGATGGAGGCCACAGGTATTTTAGCGCATATTTTGCCCGGCGCCAGTGTGCGCGGCATGGCGCTTTTGGTGGAGGCGGAGAAGGGGCTGGAGCCTAATGTGCTACGCCGCTTGGCCATGCTGGGCGGAGATACTTTGCAAGCAAATTTGCGGTTGGGAAATGCGGCGGCACGACAGGTCGGACAGATGCGCCACCACGGGCAAAATTCTGACATGGCCTTGGCGCATGGTTTTGCGCTTGGGGCTGAGCATGGGTGGTCGTCATGGCTGCTACGCTCTGTTTGGTTGGAGCAAATGCCAACTGTTGAGGATCGGCTGGCGGTCAGTGCTGGAGCAATAGCGATTTGCCCGGTTAAGGCTGTTGATCTTAAGGGCTTGTTTGAGGGTCCGGCCCTTGGCGCGGCATTGCGGCAAGCGCAGGCAGCTTGGCTGGCGTCACATATGCAGCTGGAAAAGCCTGAGCTGATAGTTCGACTCCGCGCAGAGCGAGGATAGAATGAAAATTGTCTTAGTGCAAAATCCATCCACATGTAGCCAGAACTGCTATGTTTAGGTTTTTTGAAAAATTAGTTGATCCATATCAACCTTATCCTGTGAGCAATACACCTCCGCGACAGCTCGGTGCATTTTTGCGCGAATATCTTTTGCCATTCAAAAAGATCTTTTGGTTTTTGGGGTGCTTTTCTGCTGTGGTTGCCGCGATTGAGATTGGTCTAATCTGGTATCTGGGTCGGTTGATTACCCTGTTGTCATACACCACCCCAGCTACGTTTTGGGCCGCTCATAAGGTTGAATTGATCTCTGTCGCCGTGTTCATTTTGACCCTGCGGCCGCTTATTCAAGCCATTGATACTTTGCTGCAAAACAATGCGATGTTGCCCAATGTTGGTACTTTGGTGCGCTACCGCGCACATAAGCATGTGCTAGGGCAATCGGTCAGCTGGTTTGAGAATGACTTTGCAGGCCGCATTGCAAACCGCATCATGCAAACCCCACCGGCCACGGGTGAGGTGGTGTTTCAGGCCTTTGATGCGGTTACATTTTCGATTGCTTATTTGATTGGGGCCATCTTCTTGTTGGCCGAGGCAGACCCAAGACTTGCCATACCGATGATCATTTGGGCCGGGTTATATGGTACGTTGGTGTTGTGGACGGTCCGGCTTGTTGGCCCGGCGTCCACGGCGTCCTCTGATGCACGTAGTGCGCTCACGGGCCGGGTGGTGGACAGCTATACCAATATTCATTCGGTCAAGATGTTCTCACAAGACGACCAAGAGTTGAATTATGGGGCTGAGGCCATCGAAAAGGCCCGCACCACGTTCCAATATGAAATGCGGCTTTATACCCTCATGGATATTGGCTTGTGATGCTTAATGGATTTTTGGTGGTCAGCGTTGTGGGTTGGGGCATTTATCTTTGGACCACAGGCAGCGCCAGCGTTGGCGTGATTGCGGCGGGCGCCGCTTTGACCACGCGTATGAACGGCATGTCTGGCTGGATCATGTGGGCACTGACAACGGTGTTTCGTGAGCTTGGCGTGATCCGTGAGGGCATGGAAACAATCTCTGCACCGATTGAATTGGTCGACCTGCCAAATGCCCAGCCCCTCCTGATGGAAGACGGGCATATATCGGTGTCGAACCTAACGCATCGTTATGGTCGTGATTTTGGTGGTTTGGAGAATGTGTCGCTGGACATCAAACCGGGTCAAAGCGTCGGGCTGGTGGGGGCCAGTGGTGCGGGCAAATCAACACTGATCAAACTACTGCTGCGCTTTTATGATATTGAAGCGGGCAAGATCGAATTCGACGGCCAAGATATTTCGTTGGTCACCCAAGACAGCCTGCGTGCGCAAATCGGGGTTGTGCAGCAAGACAGCTCGCTTTTGCACCGCTCGGTGCGCGACAACATTCTTTACGGAAAACCGAATGCCTCAGAGACGGATATGATTGCTGCGGCCAAGAAGGCAGAGGCGCATGACTTCATCTTGACCCTGCAAGATCCGGAGGGCCGCACGGGCTATGACGCCCAAGTTGGTGAGCGCGGTGTGAAGCTTTCCGGCGGCCAACGCCAGCGCGTGGCCTTGGCACGGGTGATTTTGAAGGATGCGCCGATTTTGGTTTTAGATGAGGCCACTTCTGCGCTCGACAGCGCTGTCGAGGCAGAAATTCTCGAAACACTTTACAAAGTGATGGCTGGTAAGACAGTAATTGCAATTGCACATCGACTTTCGACGATTGCACGCATGGATCGTATTGTGGTTCTTGAGGAAGGGCATATTGTGGAAGAGGGAACGCATGCCAGCTTATTGGCGGCGGAAGGGGCTTATGCTGGTTTTTGGAAGCATCAGTCTGGCGGCTTTTTGGCAATGGAAAATACCTAATGGAAATCACTATTGAGCGCTTGGGTCACCTAGGCGATGGTTTGGCTGCAGGGCCAATCTTCGTGGATCGCGCTCTACCTGGAGAGGTGGTTTCTGGCGATTTGGTTGGGGACCGGCTGGAGAATGTTCGGATTATTGAGCCTTCCGAGCACCGTATTGCTGCCAGCTGCGGCGCGTTCAAGCGGTGCGGTGGTTGCTCATTGCACCACGTGCATCCAGATTTTGTGGCTGATTGGAAACAGGCAGTTGTAGTGCGCGCCTTAGCGGCGCAGGGCATCATGATTGAAGTCCAAGCCATTCACACCTCACCAGAGAACAGCCGCCGACGTGCCAAGCTGAGTGGGAGGCGCACCAAAAAAGGGGCCACGGTCGGATTTTTTGGCAAGGCCAGCGATACCATCCAAACTATCGAGCCTTGCAAGGTTCTGTCTCCGGAAATCATGGCGGTTATTCCTGCGCTTGAGGCTTTCACCGTGCAATTCGGCTCACGCAAAGGCCAGCTTGGGTTTTGGGTTTTGTCGACCGATACGGGAATTGATGTTTCTGTTGAGGGCATGGAGCACCAGGCCGAGGCGGATCTAGGGCCCTTTGCAGAATGGGCTGGATCAAACGGCATTTCCCGGCTGTCCGTTGACAATGAAACGATCTGCCAACACCAAGCGCCACAACTGACTTTCGGCAAGGTTAAGGTGGCGCCACCGCCACGGGCCTTTACGCAGGCGACACCGCAGGGCGAACAAGCGTTGCAAGAGGCCGTCGGTCGGGCCTTGGCTGGTGCGGATAAGGTGGTTGACCTCTTCTCAGGTGCGGGCACATTGGGTTTGCCCTTAGCAGAAGTGGCCACGTTGCATTGCATGGAAAATGACTTGGGTCTTCTGGAGGCTTTGGCCCATGGTGTGCGCCACACCCAGGGTATTAAGAAAGTCACCACATCCGCGCGGGATCTTTATCGTAATCCTATTGATCACACGGATTTAATCAAATTTAATGCCGCAATTATTGACCCGCCACGGGCCGGGGCTGAGCAACAGGTCCGACAATTGGCACAGAGCAATTTACGCGATATCGCAATGGTATCGTGCAATCCAGTTACTTTTGCGCGCGACGCCAATATTCTTTGTGCAGGCGGATATGGGCTAAAATGGGTTGAAGCGGTTGATCAATTTCGTTGGTCACCTCATATCGAGATCGTTGCCCATTTCAGCAAGGTCTAAACCCAATGTCATTTCTACAACGAATTCTTGAATCTGCGCATATTCGCAATTTCATTACAGGCGTAATTTTGTTCAACGCGCTTATTCTTGGGTTGGAGACATCGCAAATTGTGATGGCGAAGGCCGGCTCTGTTGTAGAGTTTTTAGACAGGGCCTGCCTTACGGTCTTTGTGGTGGAGCTTGTGTAAGCTGATCGCCTATCGGCTGCGGGTTTTCCTTGATGGGTGGAATATTTTTGACTTCATCATCGTAGGTGTGTCGCTGGTGCCGGCGGCTCAGGGGCTGTCTGTTCTGCGGTCTTTGCGATTTCGCGGATCTTGCGTGTGGTGTCGGTGGCGCCGCGCCTGCGGCGGGTTGTGGAGGGTTTTATCACGGCCCTGCCGGGTATGGCCTCGGTGTTTTTGTTGATGGAAATTATTTTTTATATTGGGTCTGTGATGGCCACCAAACTGTTTGGCGCTGACTTCCCGGAATGGTTTGGCACTTTGGACCGCTCTGCCTACTCCTTGTTTCAGATCATGACCTTGGAAAGCTGGTCGATGGGGATCGTGCGGCCGGTGATGGAGCTTTACACTTACGCGTGGATGTTCTTTGTCCCCTTCATTATGGTGACCACATTCGCGGTTGTGAACTTGCTGGTTGGTCTGATCGTAAACTCTATGCAGGATGCGCATTCTGAGGAGGGCGGATCAAAAGACCGACAGCTATCGTGATGAGGTGTTAGAGCGTCTGAAAGTAATTTAAGCGCGGATGAACACAGATAGGTGAGTTGCTTTTTACCTAAGCTAAGATAAAGAGAGTCTTAGGCGAACAGAGGCGACTTCTATGAGAGCATTTAAATACATTTTGATGATCTGTGTCGCACTGACGCTGGCGTCGTGCTCGAGGCTTGAGCGGCCAACCTTGCAAAAAGCTACGGAAATTCAGGTGTATAAATCTGAACGCCGGATGCTGCTTTTGAATGGGAATACCATTATCAAAGAATATAAATTCAAGCTTGGTTTTGCGCCTATCGGCCACAAGCAGGTTGAAGGCGATGGAAAAACACCCGAAGGCAAATATTATATTGACCGTAAAAACCCCAAAAGCCGGTATCACTCTGTCTGTTGGGATTTCATATCCGAACGCAGCTGACCGCACGGCGGCAAATGGAAAAGATCCGGGGGGCGATATCTTTATTCACGGTACGCCGCGGCCCTACCGCTTTACCGTTAAGGATTGGACCTGGGGCTGCATCGCGGTGAGTAATCGTGAGATTGAAGAAATTTACCAGATGGTGGATGTCGGAACATCAATCTGGATCTTGCCTTAGGTTTGATCCGGAACGCCGGTCACCAAGGTCCACCAGATTTTGCCGCTGGCCTCTTGAAACCAGCTGAACCCCATGTCTTTGGCGCTATCGGAGAAGCACGTCGCGCGTCGCGGGATTCTCCATCCAAGCGGCGAGGGTCTCAAGCTCCGATTCGAATGTTTCGGAGATATTTTCGCCGAGCAGCTTTCCCTGATATCCTACGCGCAATAGGCGCTCCGGCGGAGAGGAGCCATCAGAGCCAAAATGCCAAGCTCGGTTTTGAACTGACATATCGCGCGAATGTGTCGCGGCGGCGGCGTTGAGTTCAGCGTTGAGGTTCAAAGAGGTGAGACCCCGGGCACGTCGTATGGAGTTGACGCCGTCTAACATCGAGAATTGGATGTGACCTATGTCTGTCTGGCTAATAATATAAGCTCGTTGATAAGGCAGACCGTTTGGCCCAAGATTAGTGGAGGCATTTTCAGCGCATCCTGCTGTAACTAATAAAGCAGACGCAATTAGGTTTTTAAAATTCATACTAAACTCCAGGGTTCTAATTTTTCATAGACTGTATTGGCTTTCAATCAAAGCCAGCAACTGGAAAAATTACCAAAGTAACTATTCTTTGATTTGTATGAGGCGTGTTTATTTGATAGTAGGCTTCAACAACATTGGAGCAAAAAATGAACAATGCGGCGCCAAAACTTGCGAGACGTGCATTTATGTCTGGTGTGACTTCACTTACTGCTAGTGTAGCTATTTCCCAAAACATAGATTTTCTTGGTGACGCCGATCAGGAGGCATCAATCACAAATGGTTCGCCGCGCAATATTAGTAGTTTTAGAATGCTTGACTGGAGGCCATATTTCAAAAACTTGAAAAACGGGGCAATCCTATCTGATATTAACTCTAGAGCGATACATTTTTGGTCGGAAAATGAAGAAATATATAAATTATACCCAACTTCGGTTCCCATCAGTGACGATTTGACAAGAAAAGGGCGAACAAAAATTGTTAAAAAGGTTGTCGGGCCATCATGGAGACCAACCCCCGATATGCTCATACGCAATCCTGAATGGCCTGCATTGATCGGTCCAGGACCTGATAATCCACTTGGTTCGCACGCCCTGTATCTTTCCTGGACATATTATCGCATTCATGGGACGCATGATACCCGCAAGATTGGGCGAAGATCTTCCAGCGGGTGCATTGGTCTTTACAATGAGCAAATTGCAGAATTATTTGAGCTAACCAAGGTGGGTACACAAGTGTTGCTAATTTGACTTCACCATTGTGTTTCGCAAACAATGGCTGCAATATTGCTTGCAAAGCCCATAATTTGGTCTAACCGAGGCTAACTGAACTTCGGGTAAGCTGGCAGAGTTTAACGAAGTTAGACACTGATTTGGAGAAGAACATGAAAAATCTAGTTTTGGCGACAGTATTTGCTGCAGCAGCAGCAACAGCATTCGCTGGTGGCATGAGCGAACCAGCAATGGACGCGCCAGTTGTAGCATCGACAATGGAGTCAGCGGCCGGCTCATCTAATGGCCTGTTGCTTCCGCTGGCGCTGCTCGCACTGATTGCGATGGTTGCTAATTAATAGAAGCCATTGTTTAAAAATAATAAAAAAGGGCCACTGTTTTAGTGGCCCTTTTTTATTGCACTTAAGGAAATAGTTTTAGATAGTCATGCTATAGACTTCGATGACTATCACTTTTTCACACCTTTATTATATCCAGCCTTGCAGGTTTTCTGAAATCACATTGCTCAAGGCTGCGATATGGTCTTCGCTGTCGTTAAGGCATGGAATATAAGTAAAATGTTCCCCGCCTGCGTGCTCAAAGCTTTCTTTGATCTCTTCATTAATTTCTTCCAGCGTCTCGATGCAATCTGCTGAAAAAGCAGGAGCGCAGACGGCAATATTCTTTTGGCCCTTTTCGGCCATACGGGCCACTTCCTCAACAGTATAAGGCTGTAACCATTGTTCTGGTCCAAATTTAGATTGAAAAGTGGTGACGATTTGAGTATCGTCCCAACCCAACCGCTCTTTGAGCAGGCGCGTAGTTTTTTGGCATTGGCAATGATAGGGATCGCCCTGCATCAGATAGCGTTTCGGCACACCGTGATAGGAACACACCAAAACATCAGGCCGGACTTCAGCTTCTGCGTAGGCCTTCTCAATAGAGTTGGCCAGCGCGTTGATATAATCGGGGCGATCATAATATGGGCTGACGGTTCGTGCTGTTGGCTGCCATGTTTGTTTCATCAAACTGCGGAAAAACTCATCATTGGCAGTGGCTGAGGTGGCGCCTGCGTATTGCGGGTAAAGCGGGAAGAACAAGATCTTCTGACACCCAGCATCCACCATTTTTTGCACAACCGATTGTGTCGATGGATTACCGTAGCGCATGCAATATTCAACCATAACTTCGCCACCATGACGTTTCGCAACTTTCGACCCGCACCGCTTCGGTTTGCGCCTTGGTAATTGTCGCTAAGGGGCTTTCGTTGTCCTCATTGTTCCAAATTGATTTATAAGCCGCACCAGATGAAAATGGGCGTTTTGTCAAAATGATCAATTGTAGCAGCGGCTGCCAAAGCCAAGGGCTGTAGTCTATGACCCGGCGATCTGACAGGAATTCGCCCAAATAACGGCGCATGGACCAATAATCATAATTATCAGGCGTTCCCAGATTGGACATCAATACCCCGATTTTGGGTGCCTTAACCTTGGGATGGTCTGCTGGTGACGCTGCTAGGGGCAAATAGTCTGATTTTTGGTCTGTCACGGCGAATTCCTCGATGTTTCACTTCTCCAAATAACTGGAAAAGGCGTTCCGTCAATTGCTGGATGAATTTTTTGCCTCTTCGAGGGATTGCTGGAGCGTTTTACTGACCGATCCTGGTTTTAAGGGTTTTGGCTGGCTGGCATCTGGGGCCCATCCTGATAAGAACACCAGATCGAACGTACAGTTCAATCGATCTTGGGAGCTGGCATATTCCTTTGAGTATATGAGTTGTGCAAGATCAAAAAGTGATTTTGTGGTAAAGCTTGTGGCGCGGGCCGTCATGATATTGGTTTCACCCATGGCACGCAGATCCCGCATCAGGTGAAAAATATCGCGATATGTTGTGGGTATTTTTAGAGAATCAGCAACGGGCAGGGCGAGCCCCGCGCGCTGTAATATTGCTCCAAGCTCGCGAATTTCAGCCATCGGTGTCACACGTGGCGACAGGCCGCCACGCAAATCCGTTTCAGCCATAGACAGCGCTGCACGCAGTTCGAGCCAAAGTTTGCCCACTAAAACACGCGGCCATGAACAGCCCGTCGGGCCGCAAAGCCCGCTCGCATTGAACAACTTGGCCCACGGGATCATTGCAGTGATGCAAGGCCATAGCGTGGATCACCAGATCATAGGCCGCAAGTCCAAGATCCAGAACATCGGTATCTGCTACAACGTTGGCCTTCGGTAAGGCCGTGGCCCAAATTTCTGGGTAGGGGGTCACAATCGCAACTGCGCTAAACGACTTATTAACGGCCTCCAACCTTTCTAAAATCTCATCGCGCGCCAATTCCTGCAAAAACATGCCCTTTGAAATCGCGCGGGCGCGTTTGGTGGATTGGGCTTCGGTGCTGAACAGCTCGGGTGGTTTCATGGGGCCGGGGTAAAAGGGAGAAGTCTGTATTGCAAGCACTGTTGAGGTTGATTTACCGAAAATCAGTGCCCGGGCTGCCGGGAATTGGTCGAAAGTGATTTCAAGCTTTGCTCTGAGCGTTGGCGCGGCGCATTTTATTGTGGACGATGTCTTTAGTCCGGCGCGACACTCACTAAGGCCACTGCCGTGTGTTTGCAAGCTGGCGCCAAAACTGTGTATCTTAGCGCTGGCCTGCGCGGGAAAAGAAGCATAAACTATTAGACGATTTAAGGAGTCCAAGTGCATGTCTACTGTTGAATTATATACCTCTCCCTATTGCGGGTATTGCCATGCAGCGAAACGGTTGCTCACGAGCAAGAGTGTTTCGTTTCAAGAGATTGATCTGTCGCTTGATCCGGGACGGCGTTCTGAGATGTTGGCCCGGGCCAATGGTCTCCATACAGTGCCGCAGATTTTTATAAATGACCAACATATTGGCGGCTGTGATGAGCTGCACGCTTTAGAGCGGTCTGGCAAGTTGGGGGCGATGTTGGCGGTGTGAGGGTTGCGGTTGCACAGATAACGTCCAGCGCTCAACCCGTGGACAATCTTGCGTTAGTTTTGACGCTGATGGATCAATCTGCTGGTCAAGATATGCTATTTCTACCTGAGGTGACCAATTGCGTGTCTTTGGACCGCGCCCATCAAGCTGATGTTTTGGATCACTTTGATAACAACCCTTTCATTGAGGCCATCTGTGAAAAGGCCTGTGCGCTGGGCCTTTGGGTGGCGTTGGGATCGATTGCACTCAAAACTGATGATGCAGATGGTCGTTTTGCCAACCGGTCTATTTTGATTAATGCAACTGGGTCTGTGGTAGCGCAATATGATAAAATCCATATGTTTGATGTTACCCTGTCTGAGACTGAGAGCTATCATGAGTCCAAAGGCTATCGGCCTGGAGACACGGCTGTTTTGGCGCAAACCCCATGGGGGAAAATGGGTCTGACGATCTGTTATGATCTGCGGTTTCCAGCCTTGTACCGAGCTTTGGCGCAGGCTGGTGCGGGAGTATTGGTGGTGCCATCGGCCTTTGCCCGACCCACTGGGGAGGCGCATTGGCACACGCTCTTGCGCGCCCGTGCCATTGAAACCGGATGTTTTGTAATTGCCTCGGCGCAAACTGGTGAGCACTCAGGATCCAGGCGCAAAACTTTTGGGCATAGTTTGATTGTCGACCCTTGGGGTGGGGTGATATTGGATGCCGGAACGGATGTGGGATTGCATTTCGTAGAACTTGATCTAGGTGCGGTAGACAGGGCGCGGGTGCGCATGGCATCCTTAAGTCACGATCGTCCTTTTGAGGTGAGGCACTGTCTGAGTTATGACAAATTCAATTGAAACTCTTTCTGTAAGTTTATTTTCCGAGATTTTGGCTCTGGACCAATTGCTGCGCAGCAAGATATCTAAAGGTTTGCCCAAGGGTATGGAACTGTCGCATTTCTCTGTGCTCAACCATTTGGCGCATGTGGGTGCAGAGCGCACGCCGGCTGATTTGGCTAAATCATTTAATCTTACGCGCGGCGCCATCACCAATACGTTGAATAAATTGGAATGGGCTGGATATGTTCATATCCGCCCAGATTGGGACGATGCTCGTCGTAAACAGGTTGTGATCAGCCCTGCAGGTCGGGCAGCGCGTGATCATGCTTTTGCACAAATTGGTCCTATTTTAGCCAAGGCCACTGGCGCGGCAGGCCCGGAAAACCTTAAAAGCATTTTGCCGATCCTGCGCGAGCTGCGCACCAGCCTGACAAGTGAGCCTTAGGCTGGCTTTACGCTGGCGGTCACATAGTTGACGCTGAGGTCTTGCGCGGAAAGAGACCAGCTCCATCCAAATTTTTGGAAAACAAAACCCTTTCGATCAACGGGCGTAAGGCCTGCGGCGGAGAGCAGGGTGAACAATTCGTCAGGTGTTATGAATTTGTTCCAATCATGGGTGCCTTTTGGCAACCAGCGCATGACCCACTCAGCACCGATGATGGCGAATAAGAAGCTTTTCGGATTGCGGTTGAGGGTAGAACAAATATGCAATCCGCCGGGACGTAAGAGCTGCTGACAGGCCAAAAGATAGGCCTCAGGGCTTGCGACGTGCTCAACCACTTCCATATTTAGAACGGCATCAAACTGTTCACCGGCCTCTGCTAAGGCTTCGGCGGTGATATGACGGTAATCAATGTCGAGACCGGATTGTTGTGCATGGAGTTGCGCCACTGGGATATTGCCCGCGGCTGCATCCGCGCCCACAACCGTGGCCCCGAGCCGCGCCATGGGTTCGCACAAAAGTCCACCACCGCAACCGATGTCCAGGATTCGCAGGCCCTTAAAGGGCAGTCCCGCCTTCAGATTACAGCCAAATTCAGTGGCAATCTGCTGGGTGATATAATCCAGACGGCAGGGGTTGAGCATGTGCAAGGGTTTAAACTTGCCTTCAAGATCCCACCATTCCGCGGCCATCGCTTCGAATTTTGCGACTTCAGCAGGGTCGACTGTAGATTGGTTGCCTTGCATTCCGATCTCCATATGGATTTAACTTAACAGGCAGAGCATCACCTGGCGTTTGCTACATATAGGACAGTTATGGACAAAGTCGCAGGTCAAAAACGCGCAGTACAACTTCTTTATCCGCCGATTGAGCCTTTTGATCAGCGCATCTTGGATGTGGGCGATGGGCATAACGTTTATGTCGAACAATGTGGCAACCCTGACGGGGTGCCTATTGTGGTGTTGCATGGCGGTCCGGGCGGCGGTTGCAGCCCTTCGATGCGTCGGTATTTCGACCCCAGCCATTACCGGATTATTTTATTTGATCAGCGCGGCTGCGGTCGCTCACGTCCACATGCGGAGGTGGAGTATAACTCCACTTGGCATCTGGTGGCTGATATTGAGCAGATTCGGGAGGTGTTGGGCATTGACCGCTGGATGGTGTTCGGTGGCAGCTGGGGCGCAACCTTGGCATTGATTTATGCACAGACCCACGCAGTCTCGGTGCTACATCTGATTTTACGGGGAGTCTTTCTGGGAACACAGTCCGAGCTGGATTGGTTTTACGGAGGTGGCGCTGGGCAATTTTGGCCGGAGGCTTGGGTAAGATTTTCCAATCTGATCCCTGAGAGTGAGCATGGAGATTTTATCGCGGCTTATGCGGCGCGGTTATTCAGTGGTGATTTGATGCTGGAAACCCGCTATGCACGCGCTTGGGCTGGTTGGGAAAATGCTCTGGCCTCAATTGAGTCGACTGGCATATCTGGCGAGTCCCCGTCGCAATATGCCCGGGCCTTTGCTCGGCTGGAAAACCATTACTTTGCCAACAAACTGTTTTTGACGCCAGATCAGGCCATTTTAAACAACATGGATAAAATTTCTGACGTTTCAGCGCACATTGTACAGGGTCGTTATGATATGATTTGCCCGCCGCAGACGGCATGGCGATTGGTGCAGGCTTGGCCAAAAGCGCGGCTGCAAATGGTGGCCAAGGCGGGGCACGCGCTTTCAGATGCCCCCATTAGTGCAGAATTGGTGAAAATCATGGATGCTTTGCGCGTATAGCGGGAAAGCGCGACTAAAGACTTTACATAAGCCTCTCAGCGGGTAACGTTCTACTGAACATGAAGTTTTTACAGGAGATGTCTGGTGGGGTCTATCTTTCAGATTATTCTTCAACGGCTGGCACTTGGACTGGTCACTTTGCTGGTCGTGTCTATGGTCATATTTGTAGCCGTAAACGCATTGCCCGGTGATTTTGCTCAAGCAATTTTGGGTCAGGGTGCGACCGAGGAGGCTGTGACGCAAATCCGGGCTGATCTGGGGTTGGATCAAAATTATTTCTTGCGCTACTTTGGGTGGCTTGGGAACGTTTTGACGGGCAATCTTGGGATCAGTTTCGCGCAGATGAACTTTGCCTCCAACATGGGTGGCGACCAATTAGTGGGCGTGGCGGAGCAAATCATGCCACGGTTTCGTGCTACCATGTTTTTGGCCGGTGTTACCGCGATGATCGCAGTGCCGATTTCCATCACCTTGGGTATTTTGGCCGCTTTGTATCGCAATTCGCTGTTTGACAGGGCCGTTAACATCGCCACGCTGTCGTCGATTTCTAGCCCTGAGTTTTTCCTCGCCTATATTCTAATTCTCGTCCTAGCGGTTCTTAATCCAGTTTTTCCATCGCTTTCGAATGTCTATGATGGCATGCCTTTGGGTGAGAAGTTGAACCGGACCATGTTGCCGGCCTTGACGCTGACGTTGGTGGTGACCGCGCACATGATGCGGATGACCCGGGCGGCGATCATCAACCTTTTGGCAAGCCCCTATATCGAAATGGCGAGACTCAAAGGCATCAGCCCTATGCGCGTGATTGTGCGCCACGCGCTTCCCAATGCTCTGGCGCCGATCATCAATGTGATTGCGCTTAATTTGGCCTATCTCATCACAGGTGTGGTTGTTGTTGAGGTGGTTTTTGTTTATCCGGGCATTGGCCAACTATTCGTGGATAGCGTCAAAATTCGCGATATTCCCGTTGTACAAGCCTGCTGTTTGATATTTGCGGCGGCCTATATTTTGCTCAACCTGATGGCGGATATCCTGTCTATTCTCTCTAACCCAAGACTAAGGCATCCGAAATGAGTTGGGGCATAAACCTGATATTGATTCTAATGGTGACGGGCGCCGTTGCTTGGGGTTTTCGCTTTGCGGGCCAGCGTGTGACTGGCAACAAGCCCTTTTACCGAGATATGCCTTTTGCAATTGCCTTTGGGTATGTCTTTGGCGTTGTAGTAATTGTGGGCGCAATGCTATATTATTTTCAACCCATTGATAATAAAGGAGTTCCAGCGTCTGGAGTGGTATTTTTTCGCTGGGCGGTTCAAGGTTTTATGGGCTTTGCGATTGCGGCTTATTTGTTTCGTCTAATTGGCCGTCATGTTGGCACGGAGGGCACGCGCAAGCTGTTTCGTACCATGCCGTTAACGGCAGCTTTTGGTATTTTGGTCATTATAATTTATGCGGTGGTTTCAATTTTTGCTGGAGCGATTGCGCCTTTTGGGCAAGAAGAGATTTTTGCCAATGCGAATATCGTTCCGGGGGGCAACCCACTTCTGGGGGGCAACCCTGAGTTTCCTCTTGGCACCGATCAAATTGGCCGTGATATCTATAGCCGCCTGATTTACGGTGCGCAAAACACAGTGGGTATCGCCTTCGCCACCACATGTCTGGCCTTTTTCGTGGGTGGATCTTTGGGGTTTTTGGCCTCGATTGTTGGTGGCTGGTTGGACCAACTGCTTTCACGCGCGGTGGATGTTTTGATGGCCATCCCAGCTTTGATTTTCGCCTTGTTGTTGATGACCATCGCCAGCGTTTGGTCAAATCAGCTTGGCATTGATCGTACCATGTTCATGATCTTGATCATTGCGATGATTGACAGCACTCGGGTGTATCGTCTTTCTCGGGCTGTGGGGCAAAACATTGTGGTGATGGATTATATCGAGGCAGCCAAGTTGCGCGGTGAGGGCATGGGCTACTTGATTTTCAAGGAGATTCTTCCTAATGCCATGGCCCCACTTTTGGCTGAATTCGGTCTGCGTTTTTGTTTTGTATTTCTCACAATTGCATCGTTGTCCTTCCTTGGTGTGGGGATCCAGCCGCCGCTCGCGGATTGGGGAACTATGGTAAAAGACCTGTCACAATTCATCAACTTTGCGGCCTTTGCACCCAATGTGGCCACAGCGCCTTTGTTGGCCGCGTCGGCGATTGCCTTGCTGACTGTGGCCGTGAATTTTGTGGTAGATTGGATGTTGCATAAATCCTCGGGGCTGAAGGAATAAGAAGATGGCAGAGCAGCTTCTCAAAATACGTAATCTGAAGATTGAGGGCAGGTCTGATGAGGTTTGGAACCCGATTATCAATGGCATCGATCTTGATCTTAAAAAAGGTGAAGTGCTAGGCCTGATTGGTGAATCTGGTGCAGGTAAGTCTAGCGTTGGCCTCGCTGCGATGGGGTTTACCCGGGACGGGTGTCGAATCTCTGGTGGATCGGTTGAGTTTGACGGGGTTGATTTGGTGACAGCTTCGGCTGCGGTCAAACGCGGCATGCTGGGCAAACGCATTGCCTATGTGGCTCAATCTGCGGCGGCCAGCTTTAACCCGGCACATCGTTTGCTTGATCAACACACCGAAGCGCCGGTTCAGCACAGGGTGCAATCCAGATCTGAGAGTGAGCTGGACGGGATAGAGCTGTATCAGCGCCTGCGTCTTCCAGATCCTGACAACATTGGGTTTAGGTATCCACATCAGGTGTCTGGCGGGCAATTGCAGCGCGCGATGACGGCTATGGCGATGTCATGCCGACCTGATTTAATCATATTTGACGAGCCCACAACGGCGCTGGACGTGACCACGCAAATTGAAGTTTTGGCCGCCATTCGCGATATAGTTGAGCAGTTCGACACTGCCGCCATATACATCACCCACGACCTTGCGGTTGTGGCGCAGATGGCGGACCGAATCAAAGTGCTCTTGCGCGGCGATGAGGTGGAAGAGGCCGACACCCGCAGCATGTTGTCTGATCCGAAAGAAGATTACACCAAATCACTCTGGGCTGTCCGCTCATTTAAAAGACCTTCAAAACCGGCGGTGCTCAAAGGCGCGACGCCTATTGTGTCATTGAAAAATGTATCGGCCGCCTATGGAAAATCGCCTGTGTTGTTTGATGTAGATTTCGATATTCACGCAGGCAGAACTGTTGCTGTTGTTGGGGAATCTGGCTCAGGAAAGTCAACCGCCGCGCGCTGTATCACTGGTCTACTGCCGCCGAGCCAGGGCCATATTGAGTTCAACGGTGAAGCCCTGCCTTTGGATTACCGCAAGCGCAGCAAAGATCAATTACGCCAAGCTCAGATGATCTACCAAATGGCGGACACTGCCCTTAATCCGCGCAGCCGAATTGGTGACATTATCGGCCGTCCGGTGCAGTTTTATTCTGGGCTGACCGGTACGGCAAAGCGTAAGCGGGTCGAAGAATTGCTGGTGCAAATCGAAATGGAGCCTAGCCTATATATCGATCGTTTGCCCGGTGAGCTGTCGGGCGGTCAAAAGCAGCGTATCGGTATTGCGCGCGCCCTGGCAGCTGAGCCACAGTTTATCATCTGCGATGAGGTAACATCTGCGCTGGATCAGCTGGTGGCTGAGGGCATTTTAAGGCTTTTGGCGCAGCTTCAAGATGACTTGGGGCTGTCTTATATGTTCATCACCCATGATCTTGCGACTGTGAGCGCGATCAGTGATGAAGTTGTGGTCATGAAAGATGGCGTGTTGTCGAGCAGGGTCCAAAAGCAGAAATGTTCCAGCCACCGCACCATCCTTATACGGATCTTTTGCTGTCATCAGTGCCTGAAATGAATCCAGATTGGCTGACAACGCTTTTAAAAACACGCGGAGTTGATAACATCGGTGACGCAGCAGTTAAGAAGATGTAATATAGAATCACCACCCCGAAATCAGGGGCGTAGGGAAACCTGCAAGTAACGATGTTCAAAAAGGGAGAAAACGAATGTCACAACTAAATAGACGCGGACTATTAAAAACAGGTGTAGCCGCTGGTGTTATAGCCGCGACGGGCCTGCCTGCAAGATCTGCTGCGACTCGCGGAGGCACACTACGTCTCGGTTTGAATGGTGCAAACACATCTGACAGCTTTGATGGCCGTACGCACTCAGATGCATTTATGATCAACATGGGCCACGGCACAGTTTTTGATTGTTTGACCGAAGTTACAGCAGCGGGTGAGTTGATTGGGGAATTGGCTGTAAGCTGGGAAGCCTCTGCAGATGCAAAGATCTGGACCTTTAACCTGCGTAAAGGGGTTACCTTCCACAACGGAAAATCTTTTGGCGCCGATGATGTAATTGAATCTTTGGGCATGCACACTGCTGAGGGCGCAAAATCCGCGGCCAAGCCAATAGTTTCCGCCATCACTGAAATGAAGAAAATGAGTGAGCACCAGATCCAGTTTACACTGGCCGCTGGCAACGCCGATTTCCCATTTTTGCTGTCTGATTATCACATCCTGATGTATCCGGCTGGCATGGTAGACGAAGCGATTGCCAAGGGCATTGGTACGGGTCTGTATAAAGTCGTCAGCTTTGACCCCGGTGTGCGTTGCGTTGTGGCTCGGGTTGATAGCCATTATAAAGATGGTCGTGCGGGTTGGTTTGACGGCATTGAAGCCATCGCAATTAATGATGCATCCGCTCGGATGAACGCTTTGATGACCGGCCAAGTTGACGCTGTGAACCGTGTTGACGTAAAGACTGAGCCACTGTTGCGCGCCAACCCAAATATCAACATTTTTGAAGTAACTGGAAACCAGCACTTCACATTCCCAATGCTGACAGATCAAGCGCCCTTTGACGACATAAATGTTCGAAAAGCCCTAAAGTATGGCATCAACCGTCAAGAGATGGTGGATAAAATTCTTCAGGGTCATGGTAAAGTAGGTAATGACCACCCAATTGGCCCAGCGAATCAATATTTTGCCTCTGACATTCCGCAGATTGAGCTGGATATTGATAAGGCTAAATTCTACATGAAAGCAGCTGGTTTGACAGAGCTAAATGTTGATCTTAATGTATCTGACGCCGCATTCAATGGTGCAACGGACGCTGCGCAATTGTATCAGGCTTCTGCGAAAGGCGCTGGCATCAACATCAACGTAAATCAGGAGCCAGCAGATGGTTACTGGTCGAACGTTTGGCTGGTAAAAGGGTTGGTGTGCTTCCTACTGGTCTGGTCGTGCAACAGAAGATTGGATGTTCTCAACCGCATATGAAAGCGGTGTGCCGTGGAATGACACCCACTGGGAAAATGCACGTTTCCAAGAGCTTCTTATTAGTGCTCGCGCTGAATTGGATAGTGTTAAACGCCGTGATCAATATACTGAAATGCAGATATTGTGTTCTGAGCAGGGTGGCCAGATAGTTCCAATGTATGCTAATTATGTTGATGCTGCGTCCTCAAAGTTGGCACATGGTGCCAACTTGGGTAACTCATTTCAGATGGATAGCAGCCGCTTAACTGAGCGCTGGTGGTTTGCATAATATCTTCGGATATTAGAAATTTAAGGCCCTGGTGTTTCCGGGGCCTTTTTTTATTTTGGGCCAAAAATTGATCTGTTCAAACATTTGCAGATCTGGGATTGAAACTTCCCAACAAACTCTGTAACTGAACACCAATAGCGGCGCCTTGGCTTCCACCCCCAAGGTTCCACCGGAAAATATCACGGGCCGCGCGCCCGTTTTTTTGTGCCTGAAAGGTGCCTATGACAGATCTGATTGCAAAAGCTGCGATGGACCAGCGCCTGTTTAAAATTCTAAACCCAATGATTGAGGGTTTGGGATATGAGATTGTGCGTTTGCGTCTGATGACCGGCAATACGCCCATCTTGCAAATCATGGCCCAAAAGTCTGATGGTACGATGGAAGTGGATGGCTGCGCTGAAATTAGCACAGCTGTCTCTGCTTTGATGGATGTCGAAGATCCGATTATTGAGGCCTATACTCTGGAAGTATCGAGCCCGGGCATTGACCGTCCACTGACACGCTTGAAAGACTTCGACCAATGGATCGGCTACGCCGCCAAGGTTGAAACCGAACAGCTGATTGATGGTCGCCGTCGCTTTAAGGGCGAAGTGGCTGGCACCGAAGGTGATGAAATATTAATCACCATCGACGAAGGCACGATTGGCCTGAAATTTGATTGGCTCGCGGAAGCGAAGTTGATCTTAACAGATGATCTGATTCGCTCGGTCTTGAAGGGCCGGAAAGACGCGGGTCAGATTGATGAAACCCAATATGATGAAGTGCAAACCATCGTTGATGGAGAGGAAGATTAATGGCCATTACATCTGCTAACCAGCTTGAGCTGTTACAAACCGCTGAAGCTGTTGCTCGTGAAAAAATGATTGATCCCGGTTTGGTGATTGAAGCAATGGAAGAATCCTTGGCCCGTGCTGCCAAATCTCGCTATGGCGCTGAGATGGATATCCGCGTTGCTATTGATCGAAAAACTGGTCGTGCAACTTTCACTCGAGTGCGCACAGTTGTGACAGAGGAATTGCTGGAAAATTACCAGGCCGAATTCACTGTTGAGCAGGCAAAGCAGTATATGGAAAATCCTGAAGTTGGTCAGCAATTGGTGGAAGAAGTTCCTCCGGTTGAGATGGGCCGCATTGCAGCGCAAGCCGCAAAACAGGTGATCTTGCAGAAGGTCCGGGAAGCTGAACGTGATCGTCAGTATGAAGAATTCAAAGATCGCGCCGGCACTATTATCAACGGTCTGGTTAAGCGTGAAGAATATGGCAATGTGATTGTTGATGTGGGCCGCGGTGAAGCCGTGCTGCGACGCAATGAGAAAATTGGCCGTGAAAGCTATCGCCCCAATGACCGCATCCGAGTGTACATCAAAGAAGTGCGCCGCGAACAGCGTGGCCCGCAAATATTCTTGTCGCGGACCGCTCCAGAATTCATGGCTGAGCTATTCAAGATGGAAGTTCCAGAAATCTATGATGGCATCATTGAGATCAAAGCCGTCGCTCGGGATCCGGGTTCACGCGCCAAGATCGCTGTGATTTCCTATGACAGCTCAATTGATCCTGTGGGCGCCTGCGTGGGTATGCGCGGCAGCCGCGTTCAGGCTGTGGTGAATGAGCTTCAGGGCGAGAAAATTGACATTATTCCTTGGAATGAAGATCAGCCAACATTCTTGGTAAACGCACTGCAGCCAGCAGAGGTTACCAAAGTTGTTTTGGATGAAGAAGCCGGTAAGATCGTGGTTGTTGTGCCTGATGATCAGCTCAGCTTGGCAATTGGCCGGCGTGGTCAAAACGTGCGTTTAGCCAGCCAGCTGACCAATCTTGATATCGACATAATGACAGAAGAAGAAGAATCTAAACGCCGTCAGGCCGAATTTGAAGTGCGCACTAAGTTGTTTGTTGACAGCTTGGACCTCGATGAATTCTTTGCGCAGCTTTTGGTTTCCGAAGGATTCACCAGCCTCGAAGAGGTGGCTTACGTCGACGTTGACGAGCTTTTGGTGATCGATGGTGTTGATGAAGCCACAGCAGGCGAGCTTCAGGCTCGTGCTCGTGATGTGATTGAAGCTGAAAATACGCGTGCCATGGCCCGCGCCCGTGAACTGGGTGTGGAAGATAGCTTGGTAAACTTCGAAGGTCTGACTCCACAGATGATCGAAGCCTTGGCTGACGACGGTGTGAAAACTCTGGAAGATTTCGCAACCTGCGCCGACTGGGAGCTGGCTGGGGGCTGGACAACCGTTGATGGCGAGCGTGTGAAAGACGAAGGCGTGCTCGAAAAATTCGAAGTTGATCTTGCCGAAGCACAAAACATGGTGATGACAGCCCGGATTATGTTGGGTTGGGTTGATCCTGAAGAATTGGTCGAAGAGGACGAGGCTGAGACTTCCGAAAATGACGCGGTTCAGGAGAGCTAAATGAGCCGTGGTGGAGCACATAATTCTGAAGAACTGGCCGAACGCAAATGTTTGGTCAGTCAGGAATCTGGTCCTAAAGCGGGTCTTATTCGCTTTGTGACTGGTCCTGATGGGGTGGTTGTGCCGGATATTCTAGAAAAATTACCTGGTCGCGGCTATTATGTGACCGCGGATCTGTACGTTCTGGAAGACGCCGTAAAACGTAAAGTTTTTGCACGAGGTGCGAAGACTCAAGTGATCGTGCCGGACAATCTTATTTCAGAGATTGATCGGCAGTTGGCCCGCCGTGTTGTGGATTTGGTATCCATTGCACGCAAGGCTGGCCGCGCGGTGACCGGCTTTGAAAAAGTAAAAGGTTGGTTGGCTGAAGGCCGCGCCAAAGTTTTACTCCAAGCCAGCGACGGTTCTGAGCGCGGAAAAGGAAAGTTGTGGACCCCAGAGGGCGGTCGGTTTTTTGGATGTTTAACGGCACAGGAATTGGGTTTGGCATTTGGGCGTGGGCATGCGATACACTGCGCACTCTCGGGTGGCAAACTCAGCGAACGTGTAGTACATGAGGCCGCGAGACTACGCGGATTACGAGAAGCCACTAAGGTGGCATAGGGCATTGGCCCTCTGAAAAGGACGATAGAGCTTTATGAGCGACGACGGTAAAAAGACATTGGGTTTGCTGGGCGGACCACGTTCGGGAAATGTGAAACAGAGTTTCAGCCATGGCCGAACAAAGAATGTTTTGGTGGAAACCAAACGTAAACGCGTCGTTGTGCCAAAACCTGGTGCAGCTAAGCCCGTGGCGCCAGGTGCTGTGCGTGGTGGTGATCCTGCGCGTCGCCCTGCTGGGATTTCTGATGCGGAAATGGATCGCCGTCTGAAGGCTGTTCAAGCCGCGAAGGCCCGCGAAACTGAAGATAAAGCGCGCCGCGTCAAAGAGGAGCTCACTCGCGAGACTGAGCGCAATCAACGCCGCGAAGAAAACGAAGCCAAAGAGCTTGAGCTTCGGGAACGTGAAGAGCGCGCCAAAGCCAAAGTTGAATTGGAAGCCGCCAAGGCGCGCGACGATGAAGCTGCTGCAATGCGTGCTGCCGCTCCTCCGCCGACACCAGAGGAACGCGCTGCGAAATCTGGCGTGTTGCGCAATAAAGTTGCAGCAGATGCCGCTCCGCGCCGCGAAGAGCCTGCACGTCCAAATCGAAATAAGGGACGTGAGGACAATCGTCGCTCTGGCAAGCTGACAGTAAATCAAGCCAGCACAGGCGGTGACGGTCGCCATCGCTCCATGGCCTCGATGAAGCGTAAGCAAGAACGTGCACGGCAAAAAGCCATGGGCGGTGCTGTTGAGCGCGAAAAGGTTGTACGCGATGTGCAGGTGCCTGATGGCATCATGGTGCAAGAGCTTGCAAACCGGATGGCTGAACGCGTTGCGGATGTTGTGAAATCATTGATGCAAATGGGCATGATGGTGACGCAAAACCAAACCATTGACCAAGATACAGCCGAGCTGATTGTCGAAGAATTCGGCCACAAAATGGTCCGGGTTTCTGATGCTGACGTGGAAGATGTGATCGATCAAGTGATCGACAAACCGGAAGACTTGACGCAACGTGCGCCGATCATCACTGTGATGGGCCACGTTGACCACGGTAAAACATCGCTCTTGGATGCGATTCGCAATGCGAGGGTTGTGTCAGGAGAAGCCGGCGGCATCACCCAGCACATTGGTGCCTATCAAGTAGAACAAAATGGCCAATTGATGACTTTCTTGGACACTCCAGGCCACGCTGCCTTTACGTCCATGCGGTCTCGTGGTGCTCAAGTGACCGATATTGTGATTTTGGTTGTGGCGGCGGACGATGCGGTTATGCCGCAAACTATCGAAGCGATAGCACACGCCAAAGCTGCGAATGTTCCTATGATTGTTGCGATCAACAAAATTGACCGCCCTGCGGCCAATGCGCAAAAAGTTCGGACTGATTTGCTGCAACATGAAGTTATCGTAGAGCAGATGTCAGGTGAAGTGCAGGACGTTGAAGTGTCAGCAACCACAGGCCAGGGCTTGGATCTATTGCTGGAGGCTATCGCGCTGCAATCTGAAATCTTGGAGCTTAAAGCCAACCCCACTCGCGCCGCTTCTGGTGCTGTGATTGAGGCCCAGCTTGACATCGGCCGCGGCCCTGTTGCTACAGTTCTAGTCCAAAACGGGACTTTGAAACTTGGCGATATCTTTGTTGTGGGCGAGCAATGGGGCAAAGTCCGCGCATTGATCAATGACGCTGGCGACCGTATCTCTACTGCAGGTCCTTCCACACCCGTTGAGGTGCTTGGACTGAATGGCACGCCGGAAGCTGGCGATGTTCTGAATGTGGTTGAAACTGAAGCACAGGCCCGCGAAATTGCGGAATACCGTGCGCAGGCTGCCAAAGACAAACGTGCCGCCGTTGGCGCAGCGACAACTCTCGAGCAATTGATGGCCAATGCGAAGGCTAATGAAGACGTAAGCGAGTTGCCCATTATCTTGAAGGCTGATGTTCAAGGCTCCGCTGAGGCAATTGTCCAAGCGATGGCTAAAATTGGCAATGATGAAGTTCGGGTGCGGGTTTTGCATTCTGGTGTCGGTGCGATTACAGAAACAGATATCGGTTTGGCAGAGGCCTCCGGTGCCCCTGTGTTTGGATTTAATGTTCGTGCCAATACATCGGCGCGGAACACTGCCAACCAAAAAGGCGTTGAGATCCGTTATTACTCAGTGATTTACGATTTGGTTGATGATGTGAAAGCGGCTGCCTCTGGTCTGCTGAGCGCCGAAATTCGCGAAACATTCATTGGTTATGCTAATATTAAAGAGGTATTCAAAGTTTCTGGTGTTGGCAAAGTTGCTGGTTGTCTCGTGACCGAGGGTGTTGCCCGTCGGTCCGCTGGGGTGCGCCTGCTTCGTGATAACGTTGTGGTCCATGAAGGCACGCTGAAAACCTTGAAACGCTTCAAGGATGAAGTGTCTGATGTTCAGTCGGGTCAAGAATGTGGCATGGCCTTTGAAAACTACGATGATATCCGACCTAAGGATGTGATCGAAATCTTCGAGCGTGAATCAGTTGAACGCAAGCTGACCTAAGACTTTAGATAATTATTGAAAATGGCGCCCGTTTGAGGCGCCATTTTTGCGAGTTGTTCGCTGTTACTAAAAAGGCTCAGCTGACCGGTTTACCCATCAACATATTACGAATATTTTTCCGCTTTATGGATCACCACTGTAAATCTCCTGCGCCAGAATACGTGATGCAATAACGATTTTTTTCAGCGCGATGGCAGAGTATACGCTTTATAATTGCACTTTAAAGACCCACACAGTTTCTGTTGATGGGATCAGTTTACCCAAAACGGATTAATGAAATGCAAATATCAAATGCAATAAGAAGAGAAATCAAAGCCAATCGTATAAGATTGGGATGAGTGGCACATCTGCTGCGGGCATATCATAGGATCTTAGCTCCTGTTTGCGGACCCATTTCAAGGTTTGGTTTTCGCGCGGTTGAGGCATGCCTTCCCATTTTCGGCAGGCAAATAATGGCATCAAGAGGTGAAAATCTTCATAAGCGTGACTTGCGAAGGTGAGGGGGGCAAGGCAACTTTTCCACGTGTTAATTCCCAGCTCTTCCTCAAGCTCACGGATCAATGCGGCTTCGGGCGTTTCACCAACCTCAACCTTACCGCCGGGAAACTCCCATAAACCGGCCATGGATTTGCCCTCTGGCCGTTGCGCCAATAGCACGCGACCGTCCCGGTCAATCAGCGCAACAGCTGAGACGAGAACCGTTTTCATGAGCGATAATCCGCATTGATCTCAATATAGCCATGGGTGAGATCGCAGGTCCAAACGGTCGTTTTGGCACCACCAATCCCAAGATCGGTGCGGATTACCAATTCGCTTTGCTTCATATAGCTGGCACCGGCGTCCTCTGTGTAGGTTTTTGCGACCCATCCGTTTTCTGCTACAAGATGTGGGCCAAACCAGATGGACAGCCGGTCACGGTCTGCTTTGGCGCCAGATTTTCCAACTGCCATAACGATTCGGCCCCAATTGGGATCCTCACCCGCAATGGCAGTTTTGACCAAGGGTGAGTTGGCAATCGACATGGCAACCAAACGTGCATCGCCATCCGAAGCCGCGCCGGTAACTTCCACGGCCATAAATTTTGTAGCGCCCTCACCGTCCTTCACAACCTGATGTGCCAAGTCCAACATGACCTGTCCCAAGGCTTGGGCAAAATCTGGATTGCCGGAGACATCGGCGCTGGAGGCCCCCGTTGCCGCACAAATCAGAGCGTCTGAGGTGGAGGTGTCGCTGTCGACGGTAATGCAATTAAAGGTTTTATCAGTTAAATCGGCCAGCAAAGCCTGTAGGTCTGGTTGCGCAATCTTGGCGTCGGTGAAAATATAGACCAGCATCGTCGCCATATCGGGGGCAACCATGCCTGAACCCTTAGCGATTCCGCTAATTTTTACGGTTTTTCCATTAATTTCCACCGAAGCTGTTGAACCTTTGGCATAGGTATCAGTGGTCATAATCGCCTTTGCGGCATTCTCAAGAGCATCCTCGCCCAGAGAACCCGCCAGCGCATCGATACATTCGGTGATTTTGTGATCTGGTAGGACCTCGCCAATAACCCCTGTGGAAGAGGTAAAAACCGCACTTGCGGGCACACCAAGGCCTAGGGCCACAGCGGCGCAAATGCGGTCCACTGACGCTTGGCCGGCGTTGCCTGTGAAGGCGTTGGCGTTGCCTGAGTTGACCAATATTGCAGCGCCCTGTGACATATCTCCGCCCATCTTGGATTGGCAATCCAGCACACAGGCCGCACTGGTGGCGGAGCGTGTGAAGACGCCTGCAACCGTGGAGCCTGCCGCTATAGAGGCGAGCATGACATCGGTCCGACCGGCATATTTTATACCGGCCGCCGCTGTGGCAAAGGTGACCCCAGAGATGATGGGCAATTTGGGGAATGAGGCTGGGGCCAAGGGTGATATTTTCATTATTTCGCCATCAAATCCAAGGTTGAAAGAACAGAGGGATCAATTGTACCATCTGACATTACGACGTCCGCATTGGCTATCAGTCCACGCAGATGGTCCTCTACGGCGGCGTTTTGGATCTCAACTTCCAGCTCGCCGCGAACATCTTCAAAGGGAGGTGGCGCTGTTACACGACGGTCGTTCAAGAAAATGAGGTGATAGCCGAATTGCGTTTGGACTGGACCGGTGTAGGTGCCGGCGTCCATACCCATAACTGCGTTTTCGAATGGGGTGACCATTTGACCTTTGCCAAACCAACCCAGATCACCACCACGGGGGCCGGATGGGCCAGTGGAGTGCTCAGTGGCCAAGCCGCCAAAGTCCGCGCCATCATCTAGCATGACCAAAAGGTCACGCGCTTCTTGCTCGGTCTCGACCAAAATGTGAGAGGCTTTATATTCTTGCTCACCAGATCCCTCTGGGAACTTGGAGGCATAAGCGGTCTGCAGCGCATCTTCTGTTATCGCATCAGCGCGAAGCGCGTTGATCACGACTGAGGACAAAATGTTGCGGCGTTGGTTTTCCATCGCAGTGCCAAGCCAGCTCGGATCATCGGTTATGGTCCCTGACAAAAGCTCTTGTTGGATCAATTGATCGATAATGCCGTTGAACAACACACTGCCTTCAAGCGTTTGGTACTGCTCTGGCAGTTGTCGCTTCACGTCAAGCATATGCCCAATGGTCAACTCAGTGCCGCCGACGGTGGCTACAACAGTGTCTAGATTTGCTTCTTCAGCGGCCAACGGGGAGGAAAATAGCAATGCAAACGCCATACCGCGGAAAATTGAGTGTGATTTTACCATTGTTTCATCCTTTGAGGCGTACGGATTAGCCCGCGCCGTTGACACTGTAATGCTGGACCCATACATCGACTGGGTGGCCCTGAGGGGGCCAGCCGACCTTTGTACAAGCCTTTCACTTTTCATAAGCTGAGGCAGCGCAGTGGGCAAGCATATCCCTCATATGATTTGAATAACCATGCGGAGTGGATATGCTGGGTTTAGGAACAATTGCCAGAAAAGTTTTTGGCACACCAAATGATCGCAAGATCAAAGCAACCGGCCCTGTGGTTGATCAAATTAATGCGCTTGAGGCGGATTTTGAATCTCTCAGCGACGAGGAGCTCATCACAAAAACCAAAGAGCTTGAGGATCGCGCTAAGGCTGGAGAATCGCTTGATAGCCTTTTGCCGGAAGCCTTCGCCAATTGCCGCGAAGCAGCGAAACGCGCGTTGGGCCTGAGAGCCTTTGATGTGCAGCTCATGGGCGGGATATTTCTGCATCAGGGCAATATCGCTGAAATGAAAACTGGTGAGGGCAAAACTTTGGTTGCCACCTTCCCGGCCTATCTCAATGCTCTGACGGGCAAGGGCGTGCATATTGTGACGGTCAACGATTATCTGGCCCGGCGTGATGCGGATTGGATGTCGAAAGTTTACGGGGCCTTGGGCCTGACCACTGGCGTTGTTTATCCACAACAACCAGACTCTGAAAAAATGGCAGCCTATGCTTGCGATGTGACCTATGCCACCAACAATGAGTTGGGCTTTGACTATCTGCGTGACAATATGAAATCTGAGTTGAACCAAATGTATCAACGCACTCACAACTTTGCTGTTGTGGATGAAGTCGATTCCATTTTGATCGATGAAGCGCGGACACCTTTGATCATTTCTGGCCCATCGCAAGATCGGTCTGAGCTGTATCAAACCATCGATTTGCTGATCCCTCAAGTGCTGGAAGAGCATTACACCTTAGACGAAAAGACCAAGAATGTGACGTTCTCAGATGAGGGTAACGAATGGTTGGAGGAGATTTTGAGCGAGAAGGAAATTCTGCCTGAAGGCCAATCTCTTTATGATCCTGAAAGCACCACAATTGTGCATCATGTCAATCAGGGCCTGCGGGCACACAAACTCTTTCACTCGCGATAAAGACTATATCGTGCGCGACAATGAAGTTGTTCTGATCGATGAGTTTACCGGCCGGATGATGGCTGGGCGCCGCCTGTCCGATGGTCTGCATCAGGCGATTGAGGCTAAAGAAGGCTGCACAATTCAACCTGAAAACGTGACCTTGGCTTCTGTGACATTCCAAAATTATTTCCGCCTATATGATAAGCTGGGCGGCATGACTGGTACGGCTTTGACCGAAGCGGACGAATTTGCTGAGATTTATGGTTTGGGTGTTGTTGAAGTGCCAACCAACCAACCTGTCGCGCGGGTTGATGAAGATGATCAAGTATATCGCACCACTGCTGAAAAATATAATGCCGTTGTTGAAGCAATCAAAGTGTCTCATGCGGAGAACCAACCGGTTTTGGTTGGCACGACTTCGATTGAAAAGTCGGAACTTCTATCTAGCCTTTTGACGGCCGCTGATGTGACCCACAATGTTTTGAACGCCCGCCAGCACGAGCAGGAAGCAAAAATTGTGGCGGATGCTGGCAAGCTTGGTGCTGTGACAATTGCCACCAATATGGCGGGTCGCGGTACAGACATTAAATTGGGTGGCAATGTTGAGTTTACCATCATGGAAGCCATTGCGGCGGATCCAGATACCAACCCTGATGAAATTCGCAGCCGGATTGAAGCTGAGCATGTGAGTGATGAGCTGGCCGTTAAGGCGGCTGGTGGTCTTTATGTTCTGGCCACGGAGCGTCACGAATCCCGCCGCATTGATAACCAATTGCGGGGCCGTTCAGGTCGGCAGGGCGATCCTGGCCGCAGCTCGTTTTTCCTGTCGTTGGATGATGATCTGATGCGAATTTTTGGGTCGGAGCGTTTGGAAAAGGTTCTCAATACCTTGGGGATGAAAGAGGGTGAGGCGATTGTTCACTCGTGGGTCAACAAATCTCTCGAACGAGCGCAGGCGAAAGTTGAGGGTCGCAACTTTGACATCCGCAAACAGCTTTTGAAATTTGATGACGTGATGAACGATCAACGCAAAGTGATTTTTGGTCAACGCCGAGAAATCATGGAGGCGGACGATTTGGCCGAAATTACGCAAGATATGCGCCATCAGGTGATTGACGATCTGGTCACTCAATTCATGCCGCCTAAGTCCTATGCAGATCAATGGGACACGGAAGGTTTGCAGGCCGCTGTTTCTGAAAATTTGGGCCTAGACGCACCTGTTTCAAAATGGGCTGCTGAGGAAGGTGTTGACGACGACACAATTCGGGAAAAGCTCGAAGATCTGGGTGACGAATTTATGGCGAAGAAGGCTGTAGATTTCGGGCCAGAAAATATGCGGTTGATTGAAAAGCAGGTTTTGCTGGAAACCATCGATGGCAAGTGGCGCGAGCATCTGTTGACTTTGGAGCATTTGCGCTCAGTGGTGGGCTTTCGCAGCTATGCCCAACGTGATCCGCTTAATGAGTATAAATCTGAAGCGTTCCAGCTCTTCCAAAGCCTGTTGGACGGTTTACGCGAACGTGTGACGCAGGTTCTGAGCCATGTGCGGATGCGGTCTGCTGAAGACCAGAAGGCCATGATGGATGGGATGGCTCGTCAGCAGGCCGCGCTGCAACAGCAAGCTCAAACGACAGCAGATTCAGGTGGATTTGATGAAAATGATCGTACAACGTGGGGAAATCCAGGGAGAAACGAAATCTGTCCTTGTGGCTCAGGTAAAAAATTCAAACACTGTCATGGAAAAATATAAAGTTAGTATTTTTTTGGTCAACTTAAGATTATTTTTGTTTATCCAAGGGCCTGATAGCGTTTATTGACTTTAGACCAAAGAAATGGCAGCTCTAAACTTTATCAAGTTAAATAGCCCGCCCGTAAAAATACGGAGCGGGCTTTTTCTTCAAGCCATGTTGAAGAATCTCTACTACATCAGAGTTTGTTCATTGTCGGTTCTGATGCAACAACTGGTTCCACCATAGTGGTCGGTGCTGCACACGCTGAGATCGTTAACGCGCTACAGATTAAAAGAACAGTTCCAAGTTTACGCATAATTTATATCCATCTATATTTTCACATATTTCACATTAACAATTATCGATAATCAACGCAACTCAGCAAATTTACCCATCAGGCTGGAGCTTTTTGTAGTTACATTAGGCACAATATAACGATCTCCGGCGGTAGGTGTGCCAGGGGCGGGCTGTACCATGGTGATAACGGATAGCTGTACCAAACCGTCTAGCAGGAGCACCCCCTCATTATGGGTCACATGTTTCTGTGCTTGGCTCAGTTGGATATAAGGCAGCGATATATTGGAGGAGATGGCTTACATAGCTTGAACCCTTTGCAAGATGATGTTGCGCGCCGACATTTTACAAACAGTTAATAGATCTGTCTCGGTGCGATCGTCCAAGTTAACGAATGCAACGAGTTATTTTAGGTGGCGTCCTGCACGGCTTGCGATACATCGTCCACGATCTGCATAAGCAAAGCCTCATCCTCTGCCTCCACCATCACACGGATCAATGGTTCAGTGCCTGATTTACGAATGAGCAAACGGCCTTTCCCGACGAGTGAGGCCTCAGCTTCCTTAATTACCGCCTGCACGGAAGCTACTTCAAGAGGGGTGTTGCCAGCCGTGATAACGGACATTCTTCAAGACTTGTGGGCAGGGAGAAAACACTTGAGCCAAATCACTTGCGCGCTTGCCGGTTTCAACCATGGCCGCCAGAAACTGAAGACCCGCGAGCAGGCCATCGCCGGTTGTGGCGTAATCGCTCATGACAATATGGCCGGATTGTTCACCCCCGAGGTTAAACCCACCGCGGCGCATTGCATCGACCACATAACGATCGCCGACATCGGTGCGATGCAGGTCAATGCCCTGTGCTCCCAGCCAGCGCTCTAACCCCAGATTGGACATCACCGTTGCCACCAAGGCGCCGCCGCGCAGATTACCAGACTTGGCCCAGCGCCCAGCAATCAGACCCATGATTTGATCACCATCGGCAATATTGCCTTTCTCGTCGATGATCGCGATTCGGTCAGCATCGCCATCGAGACAAATTCCGATATCGGCGCCACCTTCCAAGACAGCGGCTACGGCGGTCTGCGGCGCGGTAGAGCCGACACCCTTGTTGATATTATAGCCATTGGGCTGCACGCCAACTGGGATGACCTCGGCTCCCAATTCCCAAAGAACTTCTGGGGCTGCACGATAGGCCGCACCATTGGCGCAATCGATGACAACCTTGAGGCCATCTAATCTTTTGCCTGTGGGGAATGTGGTTTTCGCCGCTTCGACATAACGCCCGATTGCGCTCTCAATACGATTGGCGCGGCCAATGTTGTCGGGCAGGCACAGATCAACGCCGCTGTGAAACAGGGCTTCGATTTCAGCCTCTGCGGCATCCGAGAGCTTATATCCATCAGGACCGAAAAATTTAATTCCATTGTCGTGGTGTGGGTTATGGCTGGCGGAGATCATCACGCCAACATCCGCGCGCATGGAGTGGGTGAGCATCCCAACAGCTGGAGCCGGTATGGGGCCCAAAAGCACCACATCCATGCCTGTTGACAGAAAGCCAGCGGTCAGAGCGGTCTCGATCATATACCCGGAGCGTCGAGTATCTTTACCGATCACAACCTTATGGCCCTGAGCTTTGTCTCGTCGAAAATACTGTCCGGCGGCCGCGGCTAAACGCAAGGCGGCCTCGGCCGTCATTGGATAAGTATTTGCAGAGCCGCGCACGCCATCAGTTCCAAATAGGGTACGTTTCATGTGTCGTCCTCTCAGACCCGCTCGGGCCATGGTGCTTGCGAGGGGTGATACATCCCATGCAGATAAAATACTATCCTGCCTAAGCCACTACGAACATTTTGTTAAAAATTATTTAAAATTTAAATCAATTGCGCCGCAAGCCACCCGAGCGCGGCTCCGCCGATAAGTACCAGAAAAACTGAACGTTTTTTGAAGACCTGTGTTGCAGATCCCTGCTGGGAGGTGTTGTAAGTGCGGATCAAGGCCGCTTCAGCCAGTTGTGGCAGCTTTGGTCCGAAGCGCGACAAGACACGCGCCGTTTTCAACAGGTCCTTCATCAAAGCTTTCGGTCCAATGCTTTGCTTGATGTAATCCTCCACAATTGGATGCGCCACTTCCCAGATGTTGATTTGTGGGTGCAAACTGCGCGCTACGCCTTCAACAACAACCATCGTGCGTTGTAAAAGAATTAGTTCTGTGCGGGTTTCCATGCCAAATTGTTCTGTTACATCAAATAGATAAGTTAGAACGCGACCCATACTGATTTGTGTCGCGTCCATCCCAAAGATGGGCTCGCCCACCGCGCGTAAAGCGCGGGCAAATTCGTCAACATCTTTGTCAGCCGGCACGTACCCGGCCTCGAAATGCACCTCAGCCACGCGTTTGTAATCGCGACGGATAAAGCCAAACAAAATTTCAGCATATACCCGGCGGGTATATTCATCGATGCGCCCCATTATGCCAAAATCATAGGCAATCACATCGCCATTGGCGGCGACCTTGATATTACCTTGATGCAAATCCGCATGGAAAAAGCCATCCCGAAGAGCATGAGATAAAAACAACTGTAAGATGCGCTCGCCAATTTGTTTGCGATCATGGCCCGCGGCGTCCAGCGCAGCATTGTCGCCGGCGGATATTCCTTCAGCCCAATCCATGGTCATGACGTTCTTGCCGGATAGGTTCCAGTTGATTTTTGGCAGCTGGAAACCCGCGTCGGATTTTGTGTTGGCGGCAAACTCACCTGCCGCACTGCTTTCAAGGCGCAAATCAAGTTCACCCATCACCACACCCTCAAAATGCGCGATCACATCCAAGGGTCGCAGGCGGCGCGCACCAGGAGCAAGGATTTCGATCATGCGTGCGGCAAAGTAAAAGGCGTCGATATCTCTGCGAAAGGCCTTTTCGATCCCAGGGCGGAGCACTTTTACCGCCACATCAGCACCGTCTGACACCAGCGTTGCCCGGTGCACCTGTGCGATAGAGGCCGCCGCGACTGGTTCGCTGAAGATGCTGAAAACTGCCTCCAAGGGCTGTTCAAGCTCAGCCTCAATCATCTCTCTGGCCTTTTCCATTGGGAAGGGTGGCAATTTATCTTGCAGCACCCGCATTTGGACGGCGAGCTCATCGCCCACCACATCAGGGCGGGTTGAGAGAATTTGCCCAAATTTAATATAGGCAGGCCCCAAAGCTGTCAGCGCGCGGGTGGCGGGTGGCATGTTGGGGTCACCCTTGTAGCCCAGCCATTGAAACGGCCATCCTAGGATTTTGGCAGCCAGACGCACGCCCCAAGGCGCATTATACGCATTCAGAATCACATTCATCGCGCCCGTGCGCTCTAATGTGGCGCCGGTGCGGATCAGGCGGAAAATATTATGTGGGCCGCGCATCTAAATTTTCCAACCAGAATGCAGGGCTGCAATCCCAAGCGAAAGATTGCGATAGTTGGCATTTTCAAAGCCCGCTTGCCGCACCATGCTCAAAAAAGTTTCCTGATTTGGGAATTTTCGAATCGATTCGATCAAATATTGATAACTGTCGCGATCATTGGCGATGAGCTTGCCCATGCGCGGGATCACGTTGAAGGAATAAAAATCATAGGCTTTTTGCGCCAAGGGGACCGGAATTTGGCTGAATTCCAACACCATCAAACGGCCTCCGGGACGTAAGACGCGAAAGGCTTCATTCAACGCCTCTTGTGGGCGCGTGACATTGCGAATGCCGAAACTGATTGTATAAACGTCAAAGCTGTTATCGGCGAAGGGCAGGGCCATGGCGTCGCCCACCACCCAATTCAAGCTGTCCAGCACTTGATTGGCTTCGGCGCGTTTGCGGCCCTCAATTAGCATGTTTTCAGTTATATCGAGCACTGTTGCGTGGCCGGATCCAGCGCGCTTGAGGAATTTAAAGCTGATATCTCCGGTGCCACCTGCGACATCGAGTAGCTTTTGACTGGGGCGCGGTGCCAGCCAATCCATCATCGCTTCTTTCCAAATGCGATGAACACCCAGGCTCATGACATCGTTCATAACGTCATATTTACTTGCAACAGAGGTAAAAACGCCCTGCACCTTCTTGGCTTTTTCAGCCTCTGGCACGGTCTCAAAACCAAAGTGCGTTGTTTGCTCAGCGTTGTTTTGCATGGGGCGTGCCCTTTTTGTGTACAGCCTCCCTTATAATGTGCGGAACAGCTGATACAATGTGATCTACCATAAGGAAGCACGAGATGCCCGAATTACCAGAGGTTGAGACAGTCCGTCGCGGACTCGAACCCGCTATGCAGGATCAATTGATCACAAAAGCGGACGTGAACCGGCCTGACTTGCGCTGGCCCTTCCCGCCAAACATGGGGGCGCGATTAACGGGGGCGCGTGTTCTAGGGCTGCGGCGCCGGTCGAAATACATTCTTGTCGATCTAGATTCTGACGAAACTTTGATTATACATCTTGGCATGTCTGGCCGGATGCTGGTCTCTGGCTTTCAGCTTGGCCAATTTCATCAAGAGCACCCGGCACCTGAAAAGCATGACCATGTTGTTTTGCATATGGAAAATGATGCCCGTGTGACCTTTAATGATTCGCGCCGCTTTGGTGCAATGGATCTGGCGCCCAAGACTCAGGTTGAGGCACATAAGCTCTTGGTAGGGCTTGGGCCCGAGCCTTTGGGTAATTCTTTTGATGAAACTTACCTGACAGCGGCGCTTTCGGGGAAGAATTCCCCCATAAAATCAGTGCTATTAGACCAAAAAATCATCGCAGGTCTCGGCAATATTTACGTCTGTGAGGTACTTTTTCGCGCGAAAATATCACCAATGCGTAAGGCAGGAGATTTGTCGAAAGCGCGTGTTGGTAAGATTGTTCCCATTATTCGAGAGGTGCTTGAGGAGGCCATTATGGCTGGAGGTTCCAGCCTGAAAGACTATCGGCAAACCGGCGGTGAATTGGGCTATTTTCAACATAAATTTCAAGTATATGGTCAGGAAGGTCAGCCCTGTTGCTCGACAAGCTGCACGGGTGTTATTGCGCGGGTAACGCAGGCGGGGCGGTCAAGCTTCTATTGTCCTACCTGTCAGAGATAGCTTGATATCGAATAGGAACGTGATAGGCGTTAATGTCTTATTAGAAACAATTCAGGGGCCAAAAATGGCTTATGAGATGATCATTGTGGAAATTGCAGATCATATCTGCGTCATTAAATTAAACCGTCCAAAGGCGCTGAATGCATTGAACGGCCAGCTGGTGGCTGAATTGGGCGACGCGGTGACCCAGGCTGAGGCCAATGACAAAGTGCGTTGCATGGTCATCACCGGATCAGAAAAGGTGTTTGCCGCTGGTGCTGATATCATCGAAATGGCTGAGAAAACCTTTGTCGATGTGGCGTCTGGAGATTTGTTTGGTGCCAGCATGATGCCAGTGCAAGATGCGAAGAAACCTATTATTGCCGCTGTGTCTGGTTATGCGCTGGGCGGTGGTTGTGAATTGGCGATGATGTGCGATTTCATCATCTGTGCAGACAATGCAAAATTTGGACAGCCTGAAATTAACCTAGGCGTTATCGCTGGAATCGGTGGCACCCAGCGACTCACTCGCTTTGTGGGCAAATCCAAAGCCATGGATATGAATTTGACCGGGCGGTTCATGGATGCCGAGGAGGCCGAACGTTCTGGGCTGGTGAGCCGCGTGGTGCCTGTTAAGCGTTTGATGGAGGTCACCTTGGACGTGGCCGCCAAAATCGCTGAAAAATCACAAATTTCCATCAAGGCCGTAAAAGATTCTGTGAACAGGTCTTATGAGACGACATTGGCCGAAGGTTTATTGTTTGAACGCCGGGTGTTTCATTCGATGTTTGCAACCGACGACCAAAAAGAGGGCATGGCCGCATTTGTTGAAAAGCGGGAACCGCAATTCCGAGACAAATAGAGTTAGAATCACTTTGCATTCCTATAGAAACCCGCTATAGGCGATTTCAGAACATGCGCGTGTGGCCCGCTTGGCTTTTGATGATCCGGTCCAATTCGGTATGGGCCTAGCGGTGATACGTGTGGCACAAGATCAAAATAGGACCTGATATCATGGCAAATTCACCACAAGCTAAAAAACGCGCACGCCAAATTGAGCGCCGTACGGCCGTCAACAAAAACCGCAAATCACGCATCCGGACATTCCTTCGTAAAGTTGAAGAAGCAATCGAATCTGGTGATAAAGCCGCAGCAGTAACTGCTCTGCGTGCGGCTCAGCCTGAGCTTATGCGTGGCGTGACAAAAGGCCTCTTTCATAAAAATACTGCTTCACGGAAAGTTTCGCGTTTGGCGTCACGGGTTAAAGCAATCTCTTAATAATTTTTACAAATTTACCAACAAGGAGCGCAGATTAATTTCTGCGCTTTTTTGATTTTAAATGCTTGAAATTACAAAAATTATTTTGTAGTTCCCCTTCGAACCACTTCGTCGGCAAGAGATTCTTTTTCGCAAAACACCGAGTCAAGAATTAAGTTCTGTTGCAGAGTCACTTAGCCTAGCGCTAAATATAAACAGCGAGTCATATTTAATGCTCCGGGGGATGATAGACTTTAGAGATTGCCACTGCTGCACGGCGACATGATCTTGGTCAAACAATGTGTTTTGTATCCATTTTAGTGGATATAGGAACCTATTCTCAGGACAATATTTCTGCCATTTTGGTGGGTGATTTCGTTGATGTTGGTGATGCATGAGCCGTAGTCTCTGCAGTATATTTGGGCCGATGATCGGCAGTTTTTGTTTGGGGCATTAGAGCGCATGACACTTGAATATTGGGGCATCGCCGCTGATCGCTTACGTAAATCACTTGGAAACAACAATTATAAGTCCTGGATTGAGCCGTTGCAGTTTATGGGCGAAACCAATGGAACTGCTGAATTTTCGGTTCCGACCAGTTTTTTCGGGAACTATGTTCGCCAGCATTTTGAAGACCAAATCTTATACCAAATGTGTGAATCTGGCCTGCAGGTCACGCGCGTTGCCTTTACTGTTGGGCGTGCGGATCAAGAAGCTCCAGCCCGAATGGCGGCTCCTGCTACTTTAGCGTCCGTGAAGCCGCGTGAAATTCAAGGTGCCAAATTGGACATGCGGTTTTTGTTTGACAATTTTGTGGTCGGAAAACCCAATGAGCTGGCCCATGCTGCCGCCAAACGGGTGGCCGAGGCTGGCCCTGTGACCTTTAACCCTTTGTTTCTATATGGGGGCGTTGGTTTGGGCAAAACCCATTTGATGCATGCCATCGCTTGGGAGCTGCAAGCCAACCGGCCAGATATCAACGTGATGTATTTGTCGGCTGAGCAATTCATGTATCGCTTTGTGCAAGCCTTGCGCGAACGTAAAATGATGGATTTCAAAGAGCTGTTCCGCTCGGTTGACGTGCTAATGGTCGACGATGTGCAATTCATTGCCGGTAAAGACAGCACACAAGAAGAGTTTTTTCACACGTTCAACGCTTTGGTTGATCAAAATAAGCAAATCATTATTTCCGCAGATCGGGCTCCGGGCGAAATCAAGCTGTTGGAAGATCGAATCGCCAGCCGTTTGCAATGTGGATTGGTGGTTGATCTGCACCCGACGACATATGAGCTACGTTTGGGCATCCTTCAGTCGAAAATCGAACTGTACCAATCCAGCTATCCGGGCATCGAAGTGCGTCAGGAAGTAGTTGAGTTTTTGGCCCACCGCATTTCAAACAACGTTCGGGTGCTCGAGGGCGCTTTAACGCGACTGTTTGCTTTCGCATCTCTGGTAGGGCGTGAGATTACTGTTGAGCTGACCCAAGACTGCTTGTCTGATATTCTGCGCGCCTCTGACCGTAAGGTCACGGTTGAGGAAATTCAACGCAAGGTCAGCGATCATTACAATATCCGACTGTCAGACATGCTTGGCCCAAAACGCCTGCGTAGTTTTGCGCGTCCGCGCCAAGTTGCAATGTATTTGTGCAAGCAGTTGACCAGCAGATCTTTGCCTGAAATCGGCCGCCGGTTTGGTGGGCGTGATCATACAACGGTCATGCATGGCGTGCGTCGGATCGAGGATCTGCGCAACCAAGACAGTCAAATTTTCGACGATATTGATCTGCTGCGCCGCTCTTTGGAGGGTTAAATCCTTTTCAAGCGCTGCTACCGCCAAAACCGAACGACAAAGCCTTGTGTCCTGTGGAAAACTCTTTACGGTTTACCTTCAAAATATGTGACGGAGAACGGCAATGAAACTGTCTATTGAACGCGCAACTTTGTTGAAGGCTGTGTCTCAAGCACAGTCTGTTGTGGAGCGCCGAAATACGATCCCAATATTGGCAAATGTCTTGATCGAAGCGAGTGGAGATCATGTCTCTTTCCGCGCCACGGATCTTGATATCGAGATTGTTGACCGAGTGACTGCAATGGTTGAGCGCGCAGGCGCCAGTACAGTTTCGGCTGTGACCCTACATGAGATCGTCCGTAAGCTGCCAGATGGTGCGCTTGTAACTTTGGTGGATGATGGGGCCTCTGGCCGTTTGACCGTCGAAGCTGGCCGGTCGAATTTTTCATTGGCGACCCTGCCGAAAGAAGATTTTCCGGTGATGGCCTCCTCTGAATATACGTCGAACTTCACTGCTCCAGCTTTGATGCTGCGCCGGTTGTTTGATAAATCAAAATTTGCAATTTCCACGGAAGAAACTCGATATTACCTGAACGGCGTTTATATGCATGTCGCTGAAGGTGACGGATGGCAAAAAACTGCGCTGCGTGGCCACCGACGGTCATCGTTTGGCGCGAATTGATGCTGACTTGCCGACAAATGCAGAAGATATGCCGGGCGTTATTGTTCCTCGCAAAACTGTGGGAGAGATGCGGAAGCTTTTGGATGATGACGAGGCGCAAATTGCAGTGTCTGTTTCTGAAACTAAAGTGCGCTTCGCAACGCCAAATGTGACGCTGACCTCCAAGGTTATTGATGGCACCTTCCCAGATTACACACGGGTGATTCCATCCGGCAACACGCGCAAGCTTGAGGTGGATGCATCAGAATTCGCCAAAGCGGTTGATCGTGTGTCTACTGTATCGTCTGAGCGGTCTCGTGCTGTGAAAATGTCTCTGGATGAGGACCGTTTGATCCTATCGGTCAATGCGCCAGATAGTGGTGCGGCTGAGGAAGAGCTGTCTGTGGCTTATGGTGATGAAAAATTGGAGATTGGGTTTAACGCCAAGTATCTTCTCGAAATCGCTAGCCAAGTGGACCGTGAAAATGCGGTTTTCTTGTTCAACACTGCAGGCGACCCCACCTTGATGCGAGAAGGCAATGACATGTCGGCAATTTATGTCGTTATGCCGATGCGCGTTTAAGCTGGGCCAAATGTGAAGGGCGCAGATGCCCAATCTTGCTGTTGAATCCTTAAACCTATCGCATTTCCGGTCGCATCAAGTGGTGCAGATCGCCTGTGATGCACGGCCGATTGCGATTTATGGGGCAAATGGTGCGGGCAAAACCAATATTTTGGAAGCCGTCTCTCTTCTGTCTCCGGGCCGGGGTGTGCGGCGCGCCAGTGCGGAAGAGATGACCCGCAGGCCGGAGGCTCTGGGCTGGAAGGTCAAATCTGTACTGCGCTCGCAAGACCGGCTACACGAAGTCGAAACATGGTCTGAGAACGGATCAGCGCGGCAGGTGCGTATTGACGGTAAGGCGGCCACTCAGGTGATGCTGGGCCGTATTGCGCGGGTATTGTGGTTGATCCCGGCCATGGACCGTCTGTGGATCGAGGGTGCCGATGGGCGGCGGCGGTTTTTAGACCGTATGACTCTGTCGTTTCGCCCCAGTCATGCAGACAATGTTTTGGCCTACGAAAAGAACATGCGCGAGCGCAACCGATTGCTGAAAGATCAGGTGCAAGACGCGCATTGGTACCGGGCGATTGAGGGGCAAATGGCAGAGGCTGGTGTCAAAATTCGGGCGGCGCGGGTGGAGGCTTTGATGCATATTCATGCATCGCAAGAGCGCACAGAGACGGCATTCCCAACCGCCAACCTAACCCTAACCAACGCTGAAAATGTGGAAATTCCCGAAAGCAGTGAAGATTTGGCGGCCCTGTTGGCGAGTTATCGTGGCCGTGACATCGCCGCTGGCCGCACTTTGGCAGGGCCGCATCGTGACGATCTTTATGGGGTTTTTGCGGCGAAAGATGTGCCGGCAAAAGATAGCTCTACCGGTGAGCAGAAGGCGCTGTTGATCTCCTTGATTTTGGCAAATGGCCGCGCGCTGAAAGAGCAAACAGGCATTCCGCCGATCCTGCTTCTCGATGAGGTCGCCGCGCATTTGGACGCTGGCCGCAGGGCAGCCCTATATGACGAAATTTGTGCCCTTGGCGCGCAGGCATGGATGACCGGCACTGGCCCGGAATTGTTTGAGGAATTCGGCGCGCGCGCGCAACACCTCTTGGTCTCTGAAAATAATAATAAATCAGAGGTGAAAATGCAATGAGTATTACGTTGGCTGCCTCAGATTTGGCGCTTTATGCGGTCGCAGTCCTGATTTTGTTCCTCACACCCGGCCCGGTCTGGGTGGCGCTTTTGGCGCGTGCTATGTCCGGCGGGTTTCAGGCCGCCTGGCCTCTCGCCTTGGGAGTTGCTATTGGGGATGCTGTTTGGCCGATCCTTGCGATTTTAGGTGTGAGCTGGGTGGTCAATGAGATTGACGGCATCATGACCATTCTGCGCTATGTAGCCGCCGTTTTGTTTCTGGTCATGGGGGGCTTGCTCATCATGAGGGCTGGAAACGCTTTGGGCAGTGACGGCCGTCTCACGCGCCCTGGGATGTGGGCGGGCTTTGTAGCGGGTATTTTGGTTATCCTGGGAAACCCTAAAGCAATTCTGTTCTATATGGGCGTTCTGCCTGGATTTTTTGATCTGATGCAGGTCACTTTGATTGATGTCACAGCGATTGTCATGGTCTCTATTGTGACGCCGTTGCTGGGCAATCTCATTCTGGCAAGTTTCGTAAATAAGGCACGGGCGTTTTTGCAATCCCCGCGCGCTGTGCTATTGATCAACCGGATTTCTGGTGGGTTGCTGATTGCGATGGGTCTGGTGATTCCATTTGTTTGACGACTGGTCATTTGCATCTTAACCGCGAATTTTAAGCCTTCTGAAGCCTTGAATTTATACAACATTCTTTTTGCTAAAAAATACGTCCTTTGACCACAATCTGTTGTGTCATTTGCGTGACAAGCCCTCTGAAATACGCTATTTGTTGTGTAACTCATAAAAGGTAGACACGATGGCCGAGCAAACCCCAGTTGTAGAAGAATATGGCGCAGATTCCATCCAAGTTCTCAGGGGCTTAGAGGCTGTTCGGAAGCGACCTGGCATGTACATTGGCGATACCGACGATGGCTCGGGTTTGCACCATATGGTTTACGAAGTTGTCGACAACGGTATTGATGAGGCTTTGGCCGGTCACGCGGACCATGTTTCGGTGCGGATCAATGCTGATAACTCGGTTTCTGTCGCCGATAATGGTCGTGGTATCCCGGTTGGCATACATGAAGAAGAAGGCGTTTCTGCCGCCGAAGTTATCATGACTCAGCTGCATGCTGGTGGTAAGTTCGACAGCAATTCATACAAGGTATCGGGTGGCCTGCACGGTGTGGGCGTGTCTGTGGTCAACGCACTTTCTGTTTGGTTGGAGCTTCGAATATGGCGAAATGGCAAAGAGCATGTGGCTCGTTTTGAGCATGGTGACACAGCGGAGCACTTGAGCATTGTCGGTGACTGTGGCGACAGAACTGGCACGGAGGTCCGCTTCCTCGCCTCTACTGGCACATTTTCCAATCTCGAGTATAAATTCGAAATACTCGAAAAGCGTTTGCGCGAATTGGCGTTTTTGAATTCAGGCGTGCGGATTATTTTGGAGGATTTGCGCCCGGCTGAACCTCTGCGTAGCGAGCTTTACTATGATGGCGGTGTGCGGGAGTTTGTAAAATATCTAGACCGGTCGAAGTCTTCAATCATGGAAGAGCCTATTTACGTAAACGGAATGCGAGACGATATCGGCGTTGAGGTAGCGATGTGGTGGAACGATACATATCACGAGAATGTTTTACCCTTCACCAATAACATTCCACAGCGTGACGGTGGCACCCACATGGCGGGATTCCGCGGTGCCCTGACGCGGACAATAAACAATTATGCGCAGTCCAGTGGAATTGCCAAAAAAGAAAAGATTAGCTTCACGGGGGATGATGCTCGTGAAGGCCTGACCTGCGTGCTGTCAATTAAAGTACCTGACCCAAAGTTCTCAAGTCAAACCAAAGATAAATTGGTGAGCTCTGAAGTCCGCCCTGCTGTTGAGGGCTTGGTGGGTGAAAAGTTGGCTGAATGGTTTGAGGAAAACCCAGCACAGGCGAAGATCATTGTAGGTAAAATCGTGGAAGCCGCTATGGCCCGCGAAGCCGCCCGCAAAGCCCGTGATTTGACCCGTCGCAAGACTGCGATGGATGTCAACTTTTTAGCTGGTAAACTCAAAGATTGCTCGGAAAAGGATCCGTCAAAAACCGAAGTTTTTTTAGTGGAAGGTGATAGTGCCGGGGGTTCTGCTCAAACTGGCCGGGACCGTTTGACCCAAGCGGTTTTACCCTTGCGCGGTAAGATCCTCAACGTTGAGCGTGCGAGGTTTGACCGCATGCTTGGAAGCCAAGAAATTGGTAATTTGGTGATGGCGTTGGGCACTGGCATTGGTCGCGACGAATTTAATATCAACAAGCTGCGCTACCATAAAATTGTCATCATGACTGATGCGGATGTGGATGGGGCGCATATCCGAACCTTGCTGCTCACGTTCTTCTTTAGACAAATGCCAGCTTTGATCGAGGGTGGGTTTCTCTATATAGCACAGCCACCGCTGTTTAAGGTGGGGCGAGGCCGGTCTGAGGTCTATCTCAAAGACCAACCAGCTTTGGATGAGTATCTGATTGAACAAGGCATTGAAGGCGCATTGTTGCGTCTGAGCGATGGCGAAGAGATTTTGGGTGCTGACCTGATGCGCGTGGTGGATGAAGCCCGGCAGTTGAAGCGGATAGTTGACGCTTTTCCAACCCATTACCCGCGTCACATCTTGGAGCAAGCCGCGATTGCAGGAGCTTTTGTGCCGGGGGCTGTGGATCGTGATCTGCAAGGCATGGCCGATGCTGTAGCACGACGGCTAGACCTGATAGCCTTGGAATATGAGCGTGGTTGGCAAGGCCGTCCAACCCAAGACCGTGGCATGAGCTTGGCACGTATTTTGCGCGGCGTTGAAGAGGTGCGCAACCTTGATGGAGCGATGCTCCGCTCTGGAGAAGCCCGCCGCACGGGATTGCTGACCGAAAGCTTGCAGGAGACATACGGAAAACCTTGCACATTGGTGCGCAAAGACCGTGTTCAGGTGGTGAATGGCCCACTCACACTGCTCAGTGCGATTTTGGAAGAGGGCGAAAAAGGCCTGTCACTTCAGCGCTACAAAGGTTTGGGCGAAATGAATCCAGACCAACTTTGGGAAACCACACTTGATCCTGATGCTCGGACCTTGTTGCAGGTGAGGGTCGATGATTTGGCTGAAGCTGATGATTTGTTTACCAAGCTGATGGGCGATGTGGTGGAGCCACGCCGTGAATTCATCCAAACTAACGCGTTGAATGTGTCAAACTTGGATTTCTAACCCAACCTAACACAGGGGCTCGAAACGTGATGCAGCGGGGCGGCGTTTCATTTTGGTATAAGGAGTTGGGCGGGCTGCCAAAGCCACGCCCAGCTCTCGACACAAAAATATCTGCCGATGTGTGTATTATTGGCGCTGGATATACAGGGCTTTGGACCGCTTATTATCTCAAAAAAGCTGATCCCTCTCTTAACATTGTGATTGTGGAAAAAAACTTTGCGGGCTTTGGCGCGTCGGGTCGCAATGGGGGGTGGTTGTCCGGGAACTTCGCTTGGGATCACGAGAAGTATCTCACCACTGGGACGGCCGGTCAGATCAAAGCTATGGCGGCCCATTTTCACGCCAGTGTAGACGAAGTTATTTTAGTTACTGAGGCGGAGGCTATCGAAGCGGACATCCATCGCACAGAGGAGCTGTCCGTCGCCACCAACCCAGCTCAGTTGGCCCGCTTGCACCCCGAGGTGGCGCGGCTGCACCATTGGGGTGATCCCCGCAGCTTTGTTGAAACAGCCAAGCAATCTCAAGCCCGTGTTAATATTCCTGGCGCACTCGGCGCAATTGTAACTCCTGGCGTGGCCCGCATCCAGCCGGCTAAGCTTGTGCGTGGGTTGGCGGATGTGGTGGCGCGTATGGGTGTTCAAATTTTTGAACAAACAGCAGCTGATACCATCGTGGCGGGTAAGGTCACCACCGCGCGTGGAGCCGTGTCATGCAAATTCATCCTGCGCGCCACCGAAGGCTACACGGCGGGGCTGCCCGGACTAAAGCGGCAATGGTTGCCACTGAATTCTGCCCAAATCATCACTGAGCCTCTGCCAAAAGGGATTTGGCGCGACATTGGCTGGGATGGGGCTGAGCTCTTAGGTGATATGGCAAATGCCTATTGTTATTGCCAGCGGACGGCAGACGGGCGGATCGCCGTGGGTGGGCGCGGCTTGCCGTACCTTTTCAATTCCAAGATCCAACCGGATGGCACGCCCACCGCAGGCACTATTTCTGAGTTGAAGGCGATCCTCGCGCGCATGTTTCCGGCAGCGTTAGATGTGCCTTTGGCCCATGCTTGGCAAGGTGTCTTGGGCGTACCGCGCGATTGGTGTGCCACAGTTGGGCTGGAGCCGGAGACGAACATCGGCTGGGCTGGCGGATATGTTGGCATTGGCGTTTCATCTTCAAATGTGGCCGGCCGGACCCTACGTGATTTGGTTTTGGGTCAAGAAACGCCTCTCACAGCACTGCCTTGGGTGAATAGGGCCGTGCGCCAATGGGAGCCAGAACCCTTTCGTTGGCTTGCCGTGCGTAGCGTTTATGCGGTTTTGAAATCTGCAGATCGTGCCGAGGCTCGGGGCCAAGGGCACGGGCCTAAACTTGCTAGGTTCGGGTCTTGGATCAAGTCGTTTTAATCGGTGTTATTTGGCGGCGGCATCAATCTGCCTTTGACGTTCCCCAAATCGCGCACGATCTTCATTGGTGTATTCGTCGATACATTGGTGGCACTGCATGCCTTTGATGTAATCTGAACGGGTTTTATCGTCTTCGGTAATTGGACGGCGGCAGGCGTAGCATTGATCATAATTGCCTTCGACCAATCCATGTCCCACTGAGACGCGGTTATCAAAGACAAAACATTCGCCTTCCCACGTGCTTTCTTCTTGCGGCACGTGTTCCAAATATTTCAAAATACCACCCTTGAGGTGGTAAACATCCTCAATCCCTTCGCCCAATAAAAAATTGGTGGATTTTTCACAGCGGATCCCACCAGTACAAAACATGGCAATCTTTTTGTTGTTAAAGCGGTGCTTGTTTTTTGCCCACCATTCCGGAAATTCGCGGAAGGTTTTGGTTTGAGGGTCAATCGCACCCTCGAAGGTTCCGATACCCACTTCGTAATCATTGCGGGTATCGATCACAGCCACATCGGGTGAGGTGATCAAAGCGTTCCAGTCCAAAGGATCCACATAATGGCCGGAAGCTGCGCGGGGATCCACATTTGGTTGTCCCATTGTCACAATTTCTTTTTTGAGCCGCACTTTCATGCGCTTGAAGGGCATGGTTTGCGCCGAGCTTTCCTTATGCTCGAAATCTGCGCAGCCCGGCAAAGCCGCGATATGCCGCCACAACCGGGCGATACCTTGGCTTGGGCCTGCGACGGTGCCATTGACCCCTTCCGCTGCGATTAAGATCGTGCCCTTTATGCCCTCGTGCTCGCATAAAGATAGCATCGGCCCACGCAGGGCGGCGGGGTCATCAAAGCGTGTAAAGTGATATAGCGCTGAAACTGTAAACATGCGCCGGGTCATAGTCTGAAGTGGGGCATGCCGCAAGATAGGTTGCTGTTCGATATGTCCTGCGCGACCTAATTAGCGTTCTTGTCACCCTGGCAACATTGACCTTAGGGGTTTCGGTCTTTACCTCTGGGCCCAAGCTAGGGCAGGAGACCTTAATGCGCGCCTTGATCGTAATTGATGTCCAAAATGACTTTTGTCCTGGAGGCGCCTTGGCCGTTGCCGGCGGTGATGAAATTGTGGCGTCTATCAATGAAATGATGGCGGAGTTTGACGCGGTGATCCTGACACAGGACTGGCATCCGGCGGGGCATTCGTCTTTTGCAAGTGGCCATGATATGGCGGCCTTTTCCAGCATTGAAATGCCCTATGGCCCGCAAGTGCTTTGGCCTGATCACTGTGTACAGGGCAGCGCCGGGGCAGCTTTTCACGGCGGCCTTGCCAGCCATCATGCGGATTTGATAATTCGAAAAGGCTACCGGTCCAGGATAGACAGCTATTCCGCCTTTTTTGAGAATGATCAAACCACCGCTACAGGCCTTGAAGGTTATCTCAAGACCCGCGGTTTGCTAGACCTCACCTTTGTAGGGCTGGCTACGGATTACTGCGTCGCCTACTCGGCTTTGGATGCAGCGGGCCTTGGATTTCAAGTGACAGTCAACACCGAATTATGTCGGCCGATTGATATGGATGGATCTCTGGATCTTGCCTTAAATGAAATGACAGCAGCAAAAGTGAGCCTTGTGTAATGGTTGATATCGCCACACGCGTCTGGAACCACAAATGGAAAATTGATCCAATTGTGCGCTCATTGATTGATACTGATTTCTATAAGTTATTGATGTGTCAGTCTATATTTAGAAACAAACCCAACACCCAAGTGACCTTCAGCTTGATCAATCGCTCAATTAATGTTCGTTTGGCGGATCTGGTGGATGAGGGGGAGCTGCGCGAGCAGCTGGATCATGTGCGCTCATTATCTCTGGCCCGTGGCGAAAGTACATGGATGCGCGGCAATACATTTTATGGCAAGCGTCAGATGTTCACGCCCGAGTTCATGGATTGGTTCGAAACCATGCGCCTGCCGCCCTATCATCTCGAAAAACGCGATGGGCAGTATGAGCTGACCTTTGAAGGCAGCTGGCCGGAAGTGATGCTTTGGGAAATCCCTGCCCTGTCGGTTCTTATGGAACTGCGTGGCCGTGCTGTTCTGGGAGATATGGGCAGATTTGAGCTGCAAATCCTTTATGCGCGTGGGATGGCCAAGCTTTGGGAAAAAATTGAACATCTGCGCAAGATTGATAACCTAAGGCTTGCTGACTTTGGCACCCGGAGGCGGCACTCTTTTCTGTGGCAGGATTGGGCAGTGCAGGCGATGACGGGAGGTCTGGGGGAGAAATTTGTTGGAACCTCCAACTGTTTGATCGCAAAAAACCGTGATTTGGCAGCCATTGGCACCAATGCCCATGAATTGCCAATGATCTATTCGGCTCTCGCCCAAACGGATGAGGCATTGCGCCAAGCTCCATATGATGTTTTGTCGGATTGGCACGAAGAGCATGATGGAAATTTGCGGATTATCTTGCCGGACACCTATGGGACCGAAGGGTTTTTGAATAATGCGCCGGATTGGTTGGCGAAATGGACTGGGATTCGCATTGACTCTGGCGATCCAATTCAGGGCGCAGAAAACGCGATAAAATGGTGGAAAATCCGAGGCGAAGACCCAACTCAAAAACTGGTTATTTTTTCTGATGGTTTGGATGTTGCGAAAATTTCCGAGCTGCAGTCCCTGTTTCATGGACGCGTTCGGGTGTCTTTTGGGTGGGGCACACTGCTCACCAATGATTTTCGCGGCTTGGTTCCAAATGATGCTTTGGAACCCTTTTCTTTGGTTTGTAAGGCGGTTTCTGCAGATGGACGCCCAACGGTCAAACTGTCTGACAACCCCAATAAAGCCATGGGGCCAGCGGATGAAATTGCACGTTACAAACGGGTATTCAATGTGGGTCAACAATCGGTGCAGCGGATCATCGTTTAAGGGGTGGTTAGCCAGTGATGCGCCAAATGCAGGGCGCGTTCGGCATAGATGCGGTGTGCTGGGCTCTTTTTGGGCTGGCGAGAAATCACCCAGCCGGACGATGCAAAACTGCGCAACATCAAGAAAAACTTGATATCCTCAAGACTAGGGGCGTTGCGCAAAGTGCCATACCCGGCCTGAAGCGCGGCCGTGAGATCATCCAAATATCGCAGGCTGTAATGCTGTGACAGTGACACTCCAAGATCATAGCCCCGGTATCCAAAGCCCGCGTCATCAAAGTCAATCAATGTGAGATCTGAGCCTTGCGTGAACACGTTCTCTTGTAGGGCATCCGCATGGATCAAGCCAAAATCAGCATCTTTCATCGCCTTTAAATGCGCATGGGCTGCATCTCGGGCATAGATCATCAGTTTTTTTTCGCCAGACGACAGTGATGGATTCTCCCAAAACATGCCCCAAAATGGTGATTTTCCGAGTAGGCCCGGCAGATCCCAAGCAGGGCGAATGATGTCCTCGGTGTTGATGGCGTCACTTGTATCGTGCAGCTGTGCTAGAAGGTGGCCAAGTTTGTGATACAGATCGCAATGGGCTGTGACTGTGCCGACAAATGGCATATCAGCCCCCCCAATTGGCGCGCCTTCTACCCATGAAATGACTGACGCAAATCTGCCATCCGCCAGCTGTGCCGTGAATGCTCCGTCTTGCTGGGCAATGGGTTTGGGGCAAGCAAAGCCTGCATCGGCAAGCCGGGTGGTCCAGCTTAACTCAGACAGGATCGAGGCCTCGTTCTGATACCCGGCCCGATGCAGACGCAGGGCTGCTGGTGCGCCGTCGCGCATGATCCGGTAAACTGCATTTTCACGCTCTGTGATCAGTTCAACCGGGCCTTGTGCCCCCCACTTGGCAGCAATCTCGGTTGGAGCGTTCATGTTTTGGCATTCTGAAAGGCGCGGTTTAAAATTTCTGTAGCCAAGGTGGCATTTTCAGCGCTGAATGGCATTGGTGGGCGCAATTTCAACACATTGCGATTGCGTCCAGTGCGGCCCATCAGCATGCCATTGTTGCGGGCATATTCCACCACATGTGCTGCCAGTGCCTCATCAGCAACGCCGTCGGTTTCCAACTCCAGAGCAATGAATAGTCCGCGTCCACGGGTATTGGCTATGCTGGTATGATCCAGGCCCTGCAGGTTTTGCAAAAACTCCGCGCCAATAGTCTTAGCATTTGCCACAAGATTCTCATTCTCGATCACATCCAAAGTGGCAGCAGCTGCAGCGCAACTGACCGGATTTCCGCCAAATGTATTAAAGTAGCCGAACGCGTTTCGAAACGCGGCCATGACTTCTGCGCGCGCTACAACAGCGGCCACGGGATGCCCGTTTGCCATTGGCTTGCCCAAAGTCACCACATCAGGGGACAAGCCCAACCAATCATGACCCCACCAAGTGTCACCACTGCGTCCAAAGCCGGGCTGAACCTCGTCAGCGATCAAAATGCCACCGGCGGCGTGAATCACTTTGGCTGCAGGTTGCATAAAGTCTTGCGGTAAATTTGGCAGGCCCTCATTGGCGAAGGTTGGGCAAAACAAAAAGCCTGAAAACCCATGGCCAGAGGCCTCCAAGTCATCAATTGCAATTTGAATTTCGCGCGCAAAGGCCTCCGCTTGACCTGCCGTACTACCACCTACGGGCCGCAATGTGTCTGGGGCTGTGACATGGCGAATGTTCGCGGCATAGCCCCCGATTGGCGGCTTGCGGGATGAGAGCTGCGAGACCGCCATTGTGTTGCCGTGATAGGTGTTGTCTGTCGAAATGATACCGGTTTTTCCGGTCATAGCCTGCGCCATTCTGAGCGCTATGTCATTGGCTTCAGATCCGCTACAGACCATGATCACCTGATTTAATTGAGGTTGAAATTTTGCTGTCAGGCGCTCGGCATAGTCAATAATGCCGTCATGTAGATATCTGGTATGGGTGTTTAAAATTGCTGCTTGCGCTGCAATAGCGGCCACCACATAAGGGTGACAGTGCCCCACATGCGGGACGTTGTTATAGCAATCAAGATATTTGTGGCCATCGGCATCCCATACCCAGACGCCTTCGCCCTTGACCAAATGCACCGGATTCTCAAAAAACGTTGGGACGTTGGGTCCCAAAACCGCCTCGCGCCGTGCCATGAGATTATTCTTCATCTTTTACCTTTCCCCTCAGGGATTTCACCGTGCCACGTTGAACTTTACTCGCCAACCTACGCTTTTGCGACCCAAGGGTTGGGCGGGTTGCGATGCGTCGTTTTGGGCGAACTGCTGCTTGCAGGATTAACTCCTTGAGTCGATCTCGGGCAATTTCACGATTTCGGGCTTGCGAGCGGGTCTCTTCCACACGCAAAATTAAAGCGCCCTCAAGGGTCCACCTTCGGCCGGCCAGTTTTTTGAGCCGTGTTTTCACATATCCCGGCAGGCTCGGGCTTCGGGCTGCTTCAAATCGCAGCTCGACCGCAGTGGAAACCTTATTGACGTTTTGCCCTCCCGGCCCTTGCGAGCGGGTAAAGCTTTCAGTCAGCTCCCAGTCGTGAATCAGTATCTCATCATTAATTTGCAACATAGGTGCACTATGTCACAAAGAAAAAGGGCCGCCCAGATAGGACGGCCCTTCGAAAGCTTTGCGGAGGGCGGGTCGTTAAGGACAGATGCGCCCAAGTTTGGTGGTATGCCACCAAGGGTTGCCTCAGAGAGTAGCCCCCAAACCTGTTACGACTCCATTCTCCAATACCTTTCTTGACACTGGATCACCTCCTTTCAGCTGGTTAAAGTTAGCCACAGCTTGTCAGAGGAAAACACAAAGTCAATGATTTTTTGCAGAGTGCCTCACAAGATATAGTACCAGCATCCGGAATGGTGCCAATGCGATCAAGGCTAATACTAGCTTTACCATCCAGTCAGCCACTGCGAGCGAGGCCCAAAGTGGTAATTCTGGACCAGAGCCAAGCAGAGGCACAGCGCTTTGTGCCCAGTCGGGGATATTGGCGGCTTCCAAGCCGTTAAACATGGCAGAAAAGGCGATGCTAAAGAATAAAAACGTATCAAGCGCACTGCCGATGAGGGTTGAAGCAAGTGGTGCGCGCCACCATGCACCATTGCGCATGCGATCAAAAATTTGCACGTCGAGTAATTGGGCCACAAGAAATGCAGAGCCTGAGCCAATGGCCACGCGCAATGTGACGGCTGGGAAGGTGTAGCCATCGCCTTGCATCATGACCTGCGTGCCAAACAATGAGCATAGGATGCCCACAACAAAACCCGCAAAGACAACGCGGCGGGCGGCTGCAACGCCATAAACACGGTTCATAATGTCGGTGATCAAAAAGGCGATAGGATAGGTAAATGCTCCCCATGTCAGCCAATCTCCGAGAAGAAATTGCACAAGGATGTTAGAGGCCACCACTACGGTGGCCATGGCAAGAATGCCAGGGAGGTAGATATTTTTCATTTTTCAGTTCCGTTTTTTAGCCAAGGTAGCGGCGACTTGGTCAGGTTTGACGCGCCCACATACGAAGCTACGGCTAATCTTGCAAGGAAAATTCAATGCTGTGCAAGGGTTGAACCCGCCGCAGGCATTACAGGGCGGATAAGACCTCGGTACATTGCTGTGGCAACCGCGCAAGGGTGATCGGCGGTTTTGGTTTGCGAGGCTTGGCGTTTGGATTGGGTGGCGGCGGGTTTAAGATTTGTTTCACCCAATTGACGGCTTCCTTGCACCCGTCCCCTGAAGGTGGCGGCGCTTGATCAACGCAAGCGCTTTGGCCTTTGGGGCATTTTAAGCGTACGTGAAAGTGATAGTGATGCCCGTACCAAGGCCGAATTTTACGCAGCCAAGATCTGTCGCCCGTCGCGGATTTGCACATTGCGACCTTCGCGCCCGGAAATAGAAAAATGCGTGCGACACGGGAATCGGAGGCCGCAAGCTTCAGCACTTTTTCATGATCTCTGGTCCAACGGTCATTGGTATAGGCCCCTGACGCGCGGCGCATAGAGATTGAGGAAACTTTTTCCCGTTCAGCCCGTGTCAGGACTTTATCCGTTTTGGGCAGGAGCCAAATGTCGGCATCAAGGCCAATTTGATGGCTGGCATGGCCTGATAACATGGGTCCACCACGCGGCTGCGATATGTCGCCGATATATAGCCCAGACCAAGCGGTGTTTTGTGCCACTTTGCGAGAGAGATCTTGCAGGTAGTCAACTGGTGATGGGCTGGCCCCAATTTCTGTTGCGCGACAGACGCATGGCCTGCCATGTGAGGCCAGTTTCTGGCAATGCAGCGCCTCCAGCCAAACAGCCCTTAGCATATCCGCCAAAAGATTGTGGTCGTTGCTGCGAGGCAAATTGGGCCGCGCCAAAAAGTTCCTTCGCTGGGGTTTGCGCCACAAGGCTTGCACGGGACTGCGGCTTATCCGCTCGCGTTTGTGCGATTAGCCCATTGGGCAAGCTGCCCATCAAAAGGGCGAGAGCTAAGGTACCGGTATAGAGGAGGCGTCTCACTCAGCTTGATCTCCTTCTGGATGTACCCAACGTAGCAGCAGCATGCCCAGAATGAACAGCCCCACAACTGGTGCAAAGCCTAAACGAGCATCATTCAGCCAATAGGTAAATATCCCAATAAGCAGTGGTGCCAGAAATGCGGTAGCTTTGCCGGCAAGGGCAAAGAGGCCAAAGGCCTCGGTTGGACGGGCTGGATTCGTGTGGCGTACCATCATCGAACGACTGGCTGAATAGATCCCCCCACCAGATCCACCGATGGCCGCGCCGCAGACGTAAAACAGCACATCGGGCAGGGTTGAGCCTTCGGCCAAGCCCAACCCGTAAAAGCTGCTGCGCGACATGCCTATGATGCAGAGGGACACAATGATGAGCACAAAAATGTGGAAGTAGATGACAGGAAGTGGCCCAAGCTTGCGGTCATATTTCCCCGAGATCCAAGTGACCAGTGCAGCTGAGATGCCACTTATTATGCCGAAAATACCAAGCTGTGTTTGCCCCCAGCCGAGCACCAATACCGCATAGATGCCACCAAAGGCATAAAGTCCATTTAGTGCATCCCGGTAAAGCATTTGAGCGCCCATGAAGGCAAATAGGCTTGGGCGTTTGACCATACCTTGAAGCGATAATTTTAATTCGGCCATAGATTGGCGAAACCCGCCCTGTGTGTTTGGAGTTTTCCCTTCCCGGACCCACATGAAGTAAGGTACCATAAAGATCATAAACCAAACTGCGATCAGTGGCCCCACTGCGCGGGTGCCTTCGCGGGCTTCTGGATCAAGCAGTCCAAACCCTGGCTCAAGGCCGATCGCGAAGGTTTTACCACCCTCATCGAAGAAGAAAAACAGCATGATGAACAGGCTTAAAATCCCACCTGCATAACCCAAAGCCACGCCATTGCCTGAAATTTCACCGACTTCGCGGCGATCTCCAAGGCTGGGCAGGACTGCGTTTGTGAACACCAAAGCCAATTCCACTGCCACGAAAGCCACGGAGAATAGAATGAGCGAAGACCACATGGCAGAACCATCTGGCACCATGTACCAAAGCCTCCATGAGCAAATCACAAAGACGATTGAGGCGGCCCAAAGCCACGGCATTCGGCGTCCGGTGCTATCAGCGTAGGAGCCTGCCAAAATCCCAATGACAGCAACAAATAGACCTGCCACCGCTTGTCCCCAAGACCAAATGGTTTGCGCGCTGGCATTGGCGCTGGCTTGATCAAGGCCGGTGTTGAAAAAATACTCAGCCGATACACTTGCGAAATAAGGGCCGAAAATGAAGGTAAGACCTAGCGTATAAAAGGGTTGGGTGGCCCAATCGAACATCATCCAACCGCGGACGCGTTTTTTGAGACTTGGCTCCACTGTGATTGCGTCCAACACTCTAGATCTCCGCATTTTTTGAAGTGACAATGCTTAATCTCTAGTATCGCAGCTGCGTCGACCGTTGAGCGCAAAAAGTTAGGTTAGGCCTGTAATTGGATGCATGTTTTCATTAGTTTTACCCATCAAATTATCGCTCTGTTAGGTGCGCGGTTGTGACTGCTGTTTTGGTCTACAATTAATCTTTTTGGTCATTTTGTTTTTTCATAGTTGCCCTAGTGTCCCTTATCAATTTTACAATTAAGAAAAGAACTGCGAGCATAATAGCAGACATAAAAACACCAACTCCAATTTCCAGAAGCGCCATTACTGAAGTCCTTTTGCAAAATGTTCTGTCATCAAGTTGTTCAATGCAATATACGGCTAGTATGTCGAGCATTGCTGTACCCATCTAGCATCTAGATAACTATTAGGTCCAGCATGGACAACCCCCAAAAACAATATTTGAGCTGCCTTTTCAGACGATTTGATACCTATTGTTGCGTTTGGCCTTACGCTGATGATGTTGAAACTACTGGCCACATCGCAGGCCGTAGCCCCTACTTCAATCACAGTGATACAATTTTGGCCTCCAGCGTCGGATTGGCTAAATTTTTGTAATTACCTGTCTAAATCTTTTTCGTTTAACCCGTCATTATCTAGTTGCAATATCATTAATATATTTCTTATTATTAAAACAATTTTCAGTTATTTAATAGTGTATTACTGTTACTAATATTTATCGGTTCAGTCAGGATGTGCCAATAAAATACACTTTGTCAAATAGCCCAAACTTGTGGCGTCTGTCAGTTTGAACGACTTCACTGAGGCTTTTCCCAAGGTTTCGACTAGCTGTAACCCTAATTGCGGGCACTGTCTTGAACTCGAGCGCATCCGTATTATTTAAAAAATTCGGTAATGCTTGCTAGCATACCAATTTCCCTACTTGACCAATCCCTTTGAGAAAAAGGGATTGGTCTTTTTCATATTTATGTATTGAACCTAGGTCTACTACCATTGGCCTGCTTAATGCCCTTGCATCTCTCTTACGTAAAAATATCTATTGTCATAGACATGACTAGCCATCAGCAAAATTCTAAGTCATTCTCAAAGCCCATAAACAAAAAGGCTAAGTGAAAGTTATCTCTGCTTTAAAAGATTGGGGCTGCGTTAATTGTCTGGTTATACAACATTACCAACTATGCATCGACTGTGGAGCTTTCCAGAATCATACACTGGCTGAATTAGCTTCATTTCATTGCTCTTGCAGGGGTAGATGTCACGGCCCACGATTTACGGTCTGAATGTGGTTTTTTATGTGGTTAAAACTTCCTAATTTCTTTTTTATGCGGAAATATGTTTGGGAACGGGCCGACGAAAGTGCCGGTATCCACTGAGTTTTGTTAGTAACGTTACGTAATTTTTGTCTTAATCATTTGGTTACAGCACTTAACAAGTATATTTGTAGAATATGGCGTTGAAATTTTGCCTGTTCGGTACACCATAGTGTACGGTCTACAGAGGGCTGACTTTAGGGAGAGAAGAAATGAGAAACATCTATAGTAAAATAAAAATTATGATGGCTACAGTGGGATTAATCGCTGCACCGTCCTTAGCCTCGGCAAGTGCCAATCTAGCGGCAGATGATTTTGTCGGTATTTCGTTCTGGTTAATATCGATGGCTTTGGTTGCTGCAACAGCATTCTTCTTCATGGAAACTCAACGTGTTTCAGGTAAGTGGAAAACATCGCTCACAGTTTCAGGCTTGGTAACATTGGTCGCTGCAGTTCACTATTTCTACATGCGCGACGTTTGGGTGGCGACCGGAGAAACTCCACTGGTTTACCGTTACATTGACTGGCTGATCACGGTTCCACTCTTGATGGTAGAATTTTATCTTATCTTGCGTGCAATCACAAATGTTTCTGGCGGAATTTTCTGGCGCTTGATGATCGGTACGATGGTAATGTTGGTCGGCGGCTACATGGGCGAAGCTGGTTACATAAATGCAATGTTGGGATTTATCGTCGGTATGGTCGGCTGGGCCTACATCCTATATGAAATCTTCTTTGGTGAAGCAGGGAAAGTTGCAGCTGAAAAAGCTCCTCCATCGGTGCAATCTGCTTTCGTAACAATGCGTTGGATCGTGACCATCGGTTGGGCAATTTACCCAATTGGCTATTTCATGGGTTACTTCACAGGTGCGGGCCCAGAAGAAGCATCAAACGCTTTGAACATTATCTACAACCTCGCGGATGTGGTTAACAAGATTGCGTTTGGCGTAATCATCTGGAACGTTGCCGTTACAGAATCTGAAAAAACGTCCTAAACAGGTCGTAACGAGGTGGCCAATCGGCCACCTCGTTTTTGTATTAAAATGATATATCTTTATTCGAGGATGTACGAGTAATGGGAAAACCTCAGGATATTGGTGAGACTAATGCAGTGATCGAGGGTAATGACCCTATTGAAACTAAAATTCATTCCACAGAGATACTTCGCAGATTTATTATAGAAAGATTGCCAAAACCTAATACTCCATTATCAGAAGCGGCCCATCATCACTTTGATGTCTCAGGAAAGATGCTGCGAGCTAAAATGGCGCTCAGCGCAGCAAAAGTACTAAAAATTGATCAGGCGGCTGCTCTACATTGGGCCGTAGCTGTTGAAATACTCCACAATGCCTCTCTTATACACGATGACATTTGTGATGGTGACCAATTCCGTCGAGGACGGCCCTCGGTTTGGTTTAAGTATGGGCGCAACGTAGCACTGACGCTTGGGGATTGGTTGATTTCTCTAGCATTTGAACTTGCGGCTGAAGCAGGACAAAGGTCACAGACTCCACTGTTAGTAAAAATTCTAGCGCAACACATGGCGACTACAACAAGGGGTGAGGCAGCAGAGTTTTCGAATTGTGGGGTCTTCTCCTGGGATTCCTATATGGAAATCGCATCGGATAAAACTGCTCCACTGTTGACTGCCCCAATGGAGGGTGTGGCCGCAATGGCACTTCACGCAAGTGCTGCCACCGCGCTTAAGTCTTACTTTCGAAATCTTGGTGCAGCCTATCAAATGGCCAATGACATATTAAATTTTCGTGCGTTAGATGGTGCTGCAGATTGTGGCTCAGACCTAGCCCGGCGCGCTCCAAATGCAGTTATAGTACTTTATCGTCAAAATTTGTCTGCTGATCAAGGAGCAGCGTTTGATTATTGGAGCGCTTCAGGTGCAAAAGCCGACTTAGGTTTTTGGAAACAAGATATCCTGAATTCGGGCGCCATGACGCAGAGCATTCAACAGATGCACCGAGCTTTCAATAAAGCTACAAGGGCAGGGAAGGATCTTCCGTCAGGTTTGAGTGAGGCCGTATCTCCAGTTCAAGCTCTTTTAAAACAAGTTTGTCTAGAGTCGGTTGCGCCAACAGATTCGTTGACCCCCCCCTCCTAAATAGAGTGATTATGAAAAAACAAAAAAGTTGTGACCCTGGCAAGGCTGATCAGTCTATGCCGGGAAGGGTTCTGGTTATCGGAGCAGGCTTTGGTGGGATTGCAGTAGCCCTGCGAATGCGTGCCAAGGGTTTCGAAGTCACATTGGTTGACCGTTTGCAGGCAATCGGTGGGCGCGCGCAGGTTTTTGAGCGTGGGGGATTTCGTCATGATGCTGGACCGACTGTAATCACAGCTCCGTTTTTATTTGATGAACTATTTGAGCTTTTTGGAGAGAGGCGCAGTGACCATGTTGAGTTTCGGTCACTTGATCCATGGTATAGGTTTTATTTCCACGGTGGGCGACAGTTTGATTACCGCCGCTCAATTGAAGATACTAATGATGAAATACGGAAATTTGAACCAGCTGACGTTGAAGGCTACGCGAAGCTGTTGAAAACTTCTAAAGCCATTTTTGATGTCGGGTTTGAAAAGTTGGCTGATAGGCCCTTCCATAGAGTAAGAACTATGCTGGCCCAAATCCCCAGCTTACTTCGCTTGAAAAGTTATTATTCGGTAGCAGGTATTGTGAATCGGCACCTGAAACACCCACTTTTGCGGCAGGCGTTTTCAATCCATCCACTACTTGTGGGCGGCAATCCTTTTACGACGACCTCCATCTATGCTCTCATTCATTATCTTGAGCGCCGGTGGGGTGTATATTTTTGTATGGGGGGTACGGGACGTCTTGTTTCAGCGCTCCACACTTTGTTATTAAAGGCTGGCGTTCAGGTGGAACTTGGCATTGATATAGCTGAGATCACCCTTGAAAAGGGCCGTGCGACCGGCGCAATTTCAGAAAGTGGCCGAGTATTTTTGGCAGATCGGGTCATTTGCAATGGTGATCCACCAACGGTCTATGCTCAAATGTTGCCTGCGGACGGTAACCGCCGCAAGCGGTTGGCTTCCGATCGAATGACACAATATTCGATGGGGCTTTTCGTGTTGTTTTTTGGTACCAAGCGACAATATCCCAAAATTGCACACCATACAATCTGGATGGGCCCTCGATATAAAGAACTACTTGCGGATATTTTTGACAAAAAAATACTAGCGGACGATTTTTCGCTTTATGTACACCGCCCAACAGCGACAGATGATAGTTTTGCGCCTGCGGGATGTGATAGCTTTTATGTGCTTTGTCCTGTACCAAATCTGCGTGGAAAAATTGATTGGGATGAAAAGGGCCCTCAATTACGCGACCGCATAGTGGCTGCCCTGTCTAACACAATCATGCCTGATCTCGAAAATATCATCAGCGATGATTTTTGGATGACACCTGAAGATTTCAAGACAAACTATCGCTCAATGCATGGGGCTGGCTTTTCGATCGCACCACTCTTCACACAATCTGCATGGTTTAGGTATCACAACCGTGACCCTCATATTCCAAACTTGTATTTTGCTGCTGCGGGCGCGCACCCGGGGGCGGGAATGCCTGGGGTTCTGTGTTCGGCTAAAGTCGTTGAAGCCTTGATTGATGAAGAAATTCAAGAAAGTAAGTGATATGTGGGAGGTGCGACTGTATGAGTTCTAGTGAGAATCTAAGTCCAGAACTCTCCTTGGCCCAGAATGGAAAAAGCTTTCATTGGGCATCTCGCTTTCTAGGCGTGAGGATTGGTAAAGACGCAGCTCAACTATACAGTTTTTGTCGTATTTTAGACGATATGGCCGATGGTGACATTGCGGATGGACCGGACCGGTTGGTTAACATCCGCGTTGGTTTGCTTGACCAAATGTATGACAAAGACCCGATACTTGCCAACCTGGGAGCCTTTATAAACCAAAACAATATTTCTGCCGAGGTTTTGGTCGCGCTCATAGATGGCCTGCTTCAAGATCAAAACGAGGTGGCTTTGGCGGACGAAGCCGCGTTGCTGCGCTACGCTTACCGGGTGGCTGGAACCGTTGGTCTAATGATGTGCAATATTTTGGGCTGCAACGATAGGTTAGCGCTTGCACATGCGATTGATCTTGGCATTGCAATGCAACTGACTAATATTGCCCGTGATGTACATGAGGATGCACTAATGGGGCGGCGATATCTGCCGGGTAATTGGGTCAATAACATGTCACCAGTTCAAATATTGGCGGCTGGTGCCTCAGTTGAATCTCCTGAGCGAGCGATGGTTTCAGAGGCCGTGTCACAGTTACTTCAACTCGCTGAGACCTACTATGAAAGTGGAACGGCGGGCTTAGTCTATCTCCCAGCGCGAGCACATTTGGCAATTTCTGTGGCTGGGCAAGTTTACCGCCAAATTGGACTGCAAGTATCTGCGAAGGGGTGCCGTTGGTATGCAGGCCGGGAAGTTACAAGCCAAACGGTAAAATTTGCTTGCTCCGTGAAGGCTGTTCGCCGCTTGTCTGACCGTTGGTATGCTGCGCCACAGCACGCTGCCATGCTGCATGCCCCTTTGATTGGTCTCCCTTATGTCGGGTGAACCAAATGATATAATAAAGCAGCCAACTAAGATTGCTGTTTTGGGCGGTGGTTGTGCCGCGCTGTCGCTGGCTGCCAATATCAATCTATTGTCAGGTAAACAGCTACATGTAATTGCGCCTGAGGTACACAAGTCGGATCAAGATCATATCTGGGGATTTTGGGAAATGGATTGGCTGCAAGACGCAGTGCCCCTCGCCCGCAAGACATGGCACAAATGGGCAGTCAGAAACGCTGACACTGAAGTGATTATGCATGCCGATGCTTATCCTTACCACGCTATAACACGTAGAAGCTGGCTTGAGCATTGTAATGCTCGAGCACAAGAAAATGACGTTTTTTTCCATGAGGATATGACCCAGCTTGCCACGCTTTCACCAAAGCAGGTTTTCGACAGCCGTCCACCACGGCGAGAGCCAAATATGATGTTGCAACATTTTATTGGTTGGGAAATTTGTGCCGAACCAGGCAGTTTTGACGACAGTACAGCTATTTTGATGGATTTTCGCTGCGATCAGTCTCGTGGAATGCATTTTATTTATTGCCTGCCTTTCTCAGATCGGGAGGCATTGGTCGAATCAACGCTGTTTTCACCCACTCTGGAAACTAATGAATTTTATGAAACAGCGATTTCAAGTTGGTTGAAAAAACATGCCGGCGTTTCACGTTTTAACCTTTTGCGCCGTGAGCAAGGCGCAATCCCTCTTGGTGTCATGAAGCGTCATGACCCAGATTTTCAGGGAATTGGCGCCAATGGTGGTGCTATCAGGCCATCCAGCGGATACGCATTCAGCTTCATTCAAAAACAGATTGATACAGCTCTTAAGCATGTGTCTGACGGTCATATGTTGCAATTTGCAACGCCACATAAACCAATAGACCTTTGGATGGATAAGATCTTCTTATCTGTCCTGCGATATCAGCCACGTTATGCCCCAAAAATTTTCACAGCCCTTGCTGGCAGCTTGACCGGGGACGAATTCGCACGCTTTTTAAGTGGTGAGGCCAATATTTCACTGCGCGCTAAAGTGGTTGCGGCTATGCCGTCGTTACCATTTATTAGAGCTCTTCTAAGGCCGGATGAGGGCGAGCCGTGACTAATGATTTTGATATAACCAATTCGGTGGGAGCAGTCGCCAGTGTCTTGGGGTTTGACCTGCTGTCGCTTATCGCTTTGGCTGCAATTGTTATTATAGGTTTGCCTCATGGGGCTTTTGACGGCGCTGTCGCACTGGCACTCGGTTATGGCAAGGACTTAAAGTCCATGCTCGTGTTTATGGTCAGCTACCTTTCTATAGCAGCCCTAGTGGTTCTTTTTTGGTTAGAGTTTCCGGAACTGTCGCTTATAATTTTTTTAGGCATAAGCATATTACATTTTGGCTTAGGTGACAGCCAACCAGGCAGTCTGGTGCAGCGGGGGATCCAAATCATTGCCCACGGTGGAACAGTCGTGATATTGATCAGCTTGCTAAATTGGAGTGAAGTTGAGCTAATTTTTGACAAGCTCATCGGCGAAAAGAGCGTATTCTTGCAGCTGATAATTGTAGTCTGTGGATATGTAATGGTGGGAGTTTTGACCTCTTATTTTATTCTAGCTTACTTGCGGCCGAAACTACGGGTAAGGTTTGCTGAGCTTGCTGTTTTAGCAATTGCGTTTGGACTATTACCACCACTGGTTGGATTTTCGCTATACTTTTGTGGGGTTCACACGCCACGCCATCTAGCCAGGGTTTGGCATGCAATTAGTGAAGATGGGCGTGGTCGGACTAAGGTGCTGACGTTGGCCTTGGTTTTCACCCTGGCAAGCTGGATCGCTGGTGGCCTCTCACTTTGGTTAGTATCTGCAGCAGAAACAATTGATGAGGCTATACTGAGAGTAGTTTTCATTGGACTAGCAGCTCTTACAGTACCCCACATGATTTTAGTTGACGGTATGTTCCGTCGTATCCAACAGCCTTTTAAAGTATAGCTAATATTGAGTTGAGATGAATTTGAGAATTTTCTTTTTCTATTCACTCACCAATTCTAATTATGCGTGTGCATTGCGATCTCTCAAACGGCGACCTGGAAAAAGTCAATCCCAGACTTTTGATAAACTCTGATTATATTATAAAAATTAAGGGTCTGGGGCCTTTAGAGACTTCGGAGTGCCCCTGAAAAACGAGATTAGATCAAGTATTCCATAGCTATCTTGATATTCAAGTTATGGTGGTGACCCAGACAGGATTCGAACCTTCAACCTGCTCCTGATAAAAGGGTTGGGTGGCCGAATCGAACATCATCCAGCCGCGGACGCGTTTTTTAAGACTTGGTTCCACTGCCATTGAGCCTAACATTTTGATCTTCTCACCTGTGTTTTTAAGTGATCCACTCAAAAACTAGGTAAGCTTCATGCGGCCATCTCAACAATGAGATTAAGTGTCCTAAAAATGAACAGTAGCTTGGGTTTTCCTTGTTTTGAGAAGGGCATTTGACTGCATTGGGGGCCATGGCCGCAAATCTTCGGCGGTGATCCAAGCCTCTACCCAATTGGGAATTTCGGGCAGTGTTGTCTCGGGGCCCAATTCGGCCAAAATGTGATCAGTTGATACAATACCATCGGCATTGGTGACGGCTGTGCGATAGAGCGCATGACCCGCGCAGGTGCCACGCACCCACATGCTTTGTTCCAAATAAATGAACCGGTGATCAGCGCATATGGCCCGGCTGCGCATTTCAATTTTGTCAAACACCCGGATGCGTTTGCGATAGCGCACCGAACTGCCTGCTATGGTCAATCCCCAACCGCGGCGCCTCAACGCGGCAAGCAAGCCTGATCGTTTGGCCATCGGCAGGCGGCCCATATCGTAAATTGACAAGGTGCGGCCATTGTTGAGCTCGAGCCAAAGGTCCAAGTCCCACGGCAGACAATAGTGCTGGCTGTGATGGGTTTCACCAACTGAGAGAGATGTGGCGTTGCGGTGCAGCAAAAATTGCCACGCCAAACGGATGAAAGGATACATGAAAAGCCTCTAAGTTCACTTTAAGTCGCCTTTAAGGGCGCGAAGGTCAAGGGCTAGGGCGGCAATTCGGGGGATGTCTCTTGCCGATAGCGGCCGAACCGCTTAGGTAAATGCAAACAAATGACATCGAGGTTTCCCATGGCTCCTATTTTCGCGATACCCTATATGATCCTAAACGTGATTTGGTTCTTTATTGTGGCCCATTTCATCATGAGCTGGTTGATCTCCTTTAATGTTTTGAACTTCATCAACCTATTGTAAGCCAGATTTGGCAGGGTTTGAACCGTATTTTGGATCCGATTTACTCGCGTATTCGGCAGTTTATCCCAAATATGGGCGGGCTTGATCTTGCGCCGCTGGTCGCCTTGCTCATCGTGGCAGCCCTGCAATACACGCTGGCCTACTACGGCTAATAACCTATCGGAACCCGCATGCCCTATACCGCCCTTTTGAGGGATGTCTTTGGATTCGACGCTTTTCGCCCCGGACAGGAAGATATTGTTCGCGCTGTGACCGAAGGGCAAAACGTTTTGGCCATCATGCCAACAGGCGGCGGCAAATCACTTTGTTTTCAACTTCCAGCATTAATGCGCGAGGGGGTGACTGTGGTCATCTCCCCATTGATCGCCTTGATGCGCGATCAGGTGCGCGCTTTGCAAGCGGTGGGCGTCAGTGCGGGGGCTTTAACCTCTGGCAACACACCTGAAGAAACTGATGCGGTTTGGGAGGCTTTGGAGCAAGGCACGCTGAAGCTGCTTTATATTGCGCCGGAGCGATTGGCTGCGGGTTCATCGATGGGGATGTTGCGCCGAATTGGTGTGAGCATGATCGCGGTCGATGAGGCGCATTGTGTTTCTCAATGGGGTCATGATTTTCGCCCTGATTATCTGCGCATTGGCGAGCTGCGCCAAGCGCTGGGCGTACCCTTGGCTGCCTTTACCGCCACGGCGGATGAAGAAACCCAAGCTGAAATCATCAACAAATTATTTGACGGCGTTGCGCCGGCCAGCTTTCTGCATGGGTTTGACCGGCCCAATCTGCATTTGGCCTTTGCGGCCAAGGATCAACCTCGCAAGCAAATTCTCAAATTTGCAGGCGCACGGCACGGACAATCCGGCATTGTGTATTGTGGCACGCGCGCCAAAACTGAAACATTGGCGCAGGCTCTGCGTGAGGCTGGGCATTCTGCCTGTCATTACCATGGTGGTATGGATGCCGAAGACCGCCGCATCGTGGAAACTCGCTTTCAACGCGAAGATGGGTTGATCGTTGTAGCAACTGTGGCCTTTGGCATGGGGGTTGATAAGCCTGATATCCGCTGGGTGGCCCATGCGGATTTGCCCAAATCGATTGAATCCTATTATCAGGAAATTGGTCGCGGTGGCCGTGATGGTGCACCGGCTGAAACTCTAACGTTGTTTGGTGCGGATGATATTCGCCTGCGACGCTCGCAGATTGATGAGGGTGTGGCGCCGGCGGATCGTAAGATGGCGGACCATGCCCGTTTGAATGCTCTGTTGGGATTGGCTGAAGCGCTGACCTGTCGTAGGGTAACCTTGCTGAAGTATTTCGGCGAAAGCGGTGCCACCTGTGACAACTGTGATCTGTGCGACTCTCCACCGGAATTATTTGACGGAACCCAACCGGTCCGCATGGCGCTCTCTGCCATTTTGCGCACGGGTGAATGGTTTGGCACTGGTCATTTGATTGATGTTCTGCGTGGCAATGACACTGAAAAAGTGCGCCAACGCGCCCATAATGAGCTGCCAACCTTTGGTGTGGGTAGGGCGATCAGCAAGGCGCAGTGGCAAGCAATTTTCCGGCAAATGATGGGCTATGATTTAATTCGTCCAGATCCAGAACGTCATGGTGGGCTGCGATTCACCGAGAATGCCCGACCCTTGTTGAAGGGCGAGGCTGAAATTCAGTTGCGCAAAGACAGCATCAATGCGGCTGGGAATGAGGGCAGACCTGTGGTAAAATCCCTAGTTTCTGAGGAAGACGCCCCCTTGTTATCTGCGTTGAAGGCCAAGCGGCGGGCTTTGGCTGAACAGCAAAAAGTACCAGCATATATAATTTTTAACGACAAAACCTTAATCGAAATGGCCGAACGCCGCCCGGCCCATCTTGATGAGATGGCCTCGGTTGGCGGTGTGGGTGCGAAAAAGTTGGAAAGCTATGGGCAGGCGTTTTTATCAGTGATCACTGGAGTTGAAACTCCGGTGCATCCAGCACGCCGTAAAATGGCGGGGCGGCCTGAGGGTGACGTATTTGATCAGCTTGTCGCGCGCCAGAAAGAGCTAGAACGGGGTGCATTCGAGGCCGAAAAGCCTTTGTCCTGCTCCACTGCGACCTTGCGCAACATTTCAAAAATACGCCCAAAAAGTTTGGAACAGCTTGGGCAAATCACCGGCATGAATCCAGCGCGCACAGAACGTTTTGGCGCCGCATTCTTAGAAATCTTGCAGTCTGCGTAGGCTGCGCTAAGTTACAGGCAGTAGGAGAGCGAAGCATGTTGGTATGTATTTCACCGGCGAAAAAGCTGGATTGGTCGGTGGTAGAGCGCCGGAACCTCACGCAACCGGATTTTGCGCAGGAGGCGTTGAGACTTGTCGAAACGGCACGCGCACTTTCAGTTGAGGATTTGCAAAAACTTATGTCGATCAGCAAGGCCTTGGCGAGCCTCAACCGTGACCGGTTTCGCGATTACGCGGCCCAGCCGGATGCCGAAGCGCTGCGGCCTGCGGCTTTGGCATTTGCAGGCGACACCTACCAAGGGCTCGAGGCCGCGAGTTTAAGTGATGATGATATGCGCTGGGCTCAGGATCATCTGCGCATTTTGTCAGGGCTTTATGGTGTGCTGCGGCCATTGGATCAAATCCAAGCTTACCGGCTTGAAATGGGCAGCCGTTTGAAGACCGAGCGGGGCGGATCGCTTTATGCCTATTGGGGCCAAGAGATCTCTAAAGCTTTGAATGCTCAGGCTGAGGTGACCAGATCAAAAGCTTTGATCAACTGTGCGAGCCAAGAGTATTTTGGCGCAGTGGACTGCAAAAGCCCTCAATCTAAAGGTCGTCACGCCGCAATTTTTAGAACTGAAAGATGGCAAGGCTAAGATTGTCAGTTTTTATGCAAAAAAAGCTCGTGGGGCGATGGCCCGCTTCGTGGTGCAAAACCGGCTGTCGGACGCGGCACAGATCGCGGATTTTGATGTGGGTGGATATGTATATCAACCTAAGCAATCCACACCTGAGGCCCCGGTTTTTTTGCGTGACTATCCGGTGTGATCGCCAAATATTTTTGTGGCATGCTGATCTAGGTAGATTTTAAGCCAAGGGGTGAAGTCCTGTGGTTTCTCTGCGATTTCTCTGGTCAAATTTTGCAAGCTAACCCAGCGATGATCCATGACCTCTTCTGGATTGGCGATGACGATAATGTCATTGGCTTGGACCATAAAAATTTCAACGACTTCATGCTCAACCATATCGCCACCTACATCGGCGCGATATTCCACCGTGTCGCGATAGACAGGGACTTGACCAGAGATCCCTAGCTCTTCATCCAGCCTGCGAATTGCGCAGTCTAGCCCAGCCTCGCCCCATTCCGGATGCGTGCAGCAGGCATTGGCCCAAAGGCCGGGCGTGTGGTATTTTTCCAAGGCGCGACGTTGCAAAAGCGTCTCATCGTCCCGCATCACAAAGACAGACACCGCCTTATGGCGCAGCCCGCGCAAATGGGTTTGCAGCTTTTCAACCGGTCGCAACGTGCCATCCACCCATGCGGGAATCAAAATTTCCATTGTTTCTGCCCTCAAGTTACGCAGGGTCTATAGGGATAAATGGGTTTAAGCAAAAGCAATGCATATCGCTGTTTGGGGCCTATATTGGACAAATTCTCCACCTTAGACCCAGGGAGGGCGGAAATGTCGCGGCAATTAGCATGAAAATTGGTTGAACCGCTGCGGATATTTTCGCCACGTGCTTTATATAGTTCATTGAAATATCAAAGATCAAGGCCTGTCACTCTTGAAAAGTGTTTCAGGCAAGGTGAGCTTCACCGAGGCAAGAGAAAGAAATGTGCGATGTCGTTTGACAGTTTTTTCAAAGATCAGCTCGACCAGCTGAAACAAGATGGCAACTATCGGTATTTTGCCGATCTGGAACGTCGTACTGGGAAGTTTCCTCGTGCCACCAATCACTTTGAGGGTGGAACCCGCGATGTGACGGTTTGGTGTTCCAATGATTATTTGGGCATGGGACAGCATCCAGCTGTGATTGCGGCGATGCAAGAGGCCGTGGGTCGTAGTGGCACTGGCGCGGGTGGCACGCGTAATATCAGTGGCACCAATCATGACCATTTGTTGCTCGAGCAGGAATTGGCCGATTTGCACGGCAAAGAAGCGGCACTTTTGTTCACCTCGGGATATGTGTCCAACTGGACCACACTCACCACTTTGGGCGCAAAAATTCCAGATGTTGTGATCCTCTCTGACAGTGAAAACCACGCATCGATGATCGAAGGCATTCGCCATTCAAAAGCCGAAAAAATGATCTGGGCGCATAATGATGTGGAAGATCTGGATCGTAAATTAACCGCCTGTGGGGATCGCCCAAAGCTTGTGGCTTTTGAGAGCGTGTATTCCATGGACGGGGACATTGCGCCAATGGCTGCGATTTTGGATGTTTGCGAAAAGCACGGTGCCCTGACCTATCTTGATGAGGTGCATGCGGTTGGCATGTACGGCCCTCGTGGTGGTGGTATCAGCGAGCGCGAAGGTTTGGCGCATAGGATCGATATCATTGAAGGTACGTTGGGTAAGGCATTTGGCTGCGTCGGTGGCTATATCACTGGCTCTGAAGCGACTTGTGATTTTATCCGCTCCTTTGGATCAGGTTTCATTTTTACAACCGCATTACCACCCGCGGTGGCGGCTGCGGCCCGCACCTCGATTGCGCATCTCAAAACCAGCGATGCTGAGCGTTTGGGACAGCGCGCCCAAGTGGCCCGCCTGCGTGCCGGCTTAGACCGGGCTGGCATTCCACATTTGCAAAATGACAGCCATATCGTGCCTGTCATGATCAAGGATGCTGTGAAGACCAAGATGCTGGCGGATTATCTGATGGATAAATTCGGCATTTACGTGCAGCCCATAAATTATCCAACGGTGCCAAAGGGGACAGAGCGTCTGCGCTTTACACCCTCGCCGCTTCACACAGATGCGGATGTGGATCATCTTGTGTCCGCACTGTCTGAGCTGTGGAAGCAATGCGCCCTGGCGCGTGACGTAGCTTAATACGAAACGATTATCTTTTTTGCTGAGGGCTTGAGTGAGTCTGTCGATGGACTAACTCAGGAGAATGGAACGAGAGGGAACTTGAGAATGAAACATACTTTAATTGCAGCCCTATCACTTATGCTGGCCTCACCGGTTTTGGCCGGTGGCCATGCGGCGACTGGCGATGCTGTTGCCGGTGAAGCCGTGTTTGGCAAGCAATGCGTGGCCTGCCATCTTGTTGTGAATGATGACGGCGAAAAGCTTGCGGGCCGTAACGGAAAATCTGGACCAAACCTCTACAATATCGCAGGGGCGGGTGCTGGCATGGTTGAGGATTACCGCTACGGTAAATCCATGTGTGACCGCTGGTGCTGAAAATGGTTTGATTTGGAATGAAGAAACTTTTGTGGCGTATGTTCAAGACCCCAAAGGCTTTTTGCGTACCTTCTTGGATGACAAAAAGGCCCGGGCAAAGATGAGCTATAAAGTGCGGGATGAAGAAGATGCGCGCAATGTTTATGCGTATTTGTTCAGCCTGTCTGCTGAGTAATAAATCTGGGCGCCGCCCTTGTGTGGAGGCGGCGCCTATCTGGAGATTAAATCCGTTCAATCGCCACAGCGATCCCCTGACCGCCGCCGATGCACATAGTGGCCAGCCCTCTTTTGCCGCCACTGCGCTCCAGTTCTGCCATTAACTTCACCATGATAATTGCGCCCGTGGCTCCGACCGGATGACCCAAAGCAATGGCACCGCCATTCGGGTTCACCCGTGCTGGATCTAGGCCAAGGCCTCGGTTCACGGCAACGGCCTGTGCCGCAAAAGCTTCGTTGCTTTCCACAACATCGAAATCACCAATCGACATACCTGTTTTCGCCATTAGATTTTCAACGGCTGGAACCGGTCCAATCCCCATGACTTCTGGGCGGACGCCAGCGTGGCCATAGCCGAGCAGACGAAACTTAGGTGTCAGTCCCGCGCGTTCGGCCGCATCGGCGCGGGCCAAAACAATCGCCGCAGCCCCGTCATTGATGCCCGAGGCGTTGCCTGCCGTCACGGTGCCATCTTTTTGAAAAACGGTGCGCAGCCCGGCCAAAACCTCAGCGCTTGTGGCTTTTGGGTGTTCGTCTGTGATGAAATCCACCATGTCGCGCTTGACCTTGATCGACACTGGCGTGATTTGATCCACAAAGTGGCCATCGGCGATGGCTGCCGCCGCTCGGTTTTGGCTTTCAAGAGCGAAGGCGTCTTGATCTGCCCGTGTCACTGCATTCTCTTGCGCCACGTTTTCTGCGGTAATGCCCATATGGCCTGTGCCAAAGGGGCAATGCAGCGCGCCCAGCATCATATCTAGCGTTTTGACGTCACCCATCTTTTGGCCCCACCGCTGCGATTGCATGATATAGGGAGAGCGGCTCATATTTTCTGCGCCACCGGCCAATCCAAATTCAGCGTCGCCAGCATCAGCGATTGTGCAACCGACACGATGGCTTGCAAGCCTGAGCCGCACAGGCGGTTTACATTCATCGCTGGCGTGCTGTCGGAAATTCCAGCCTGAAGCGCTGCAACTCGTGATAGGTACATATCGCGCGGCTCGGTGTTGATGACATGGCCAAAGGCCACATGACCAATTTGACCGCCTTCAACCTGAGCGCGCTCTAAGGCTGCTTTGGCCACTATGGCGCCAAGATCGATGGGGGCGACCCCTGCCAAGCTGCCACCAAATGTGCCAATTGCGGTGCGGGCGCCGCCTAGAATTACGATGTCTGTCATGATTTCCTCCGTTTTGGAGCAGTCTATGTGGCTTGGCAATCGAGGAAAAGCGAAACCTAACGACAATAGAATTGAACGTTAGAACAAAGTGTGAACAAAGTGCTGGGTGGAATCACTTACTTGGTTTGCCGTTATGCCTTTGTCCGATGTCATTCACCTACAACAGCCGCAGCGCCCTTGGGCGGAACTGCAGGCCTGCTCGAACTTCACCTTTCTGACTGGTGGGTCGCACCCTGAGGAATATATGGACCGTGCGGCACTCTTGGGCCTGTCTGCGGTAGCGATTGCTGATGTGAATTCTGTTGCAGGGATTGTGAGGGCACACACAAGATCGCGTGAGATCGCGCGTTTGGTGGCTGAACGGCAGACTTTTGATAGGGGTGTCGGATTGATTGGACCACCGCCCCACTTGAGTGTAAGCCCAGCCCTTCGGCGCAGATTTATAACACGCCGAGTTTGCTTCCAGCGGCTAAGATCGTATTGCGGGACGGGTTTGCGGCCACACTCTTGCCTGTCAACCGGTCCGGTTGGGGCAGGCTGTGTCGGCTGATTTCGCGGGGCCGGTTGCGAGCGAAGAAAGGGGCCTGCGACATTGGGCTTGAGGATTTGCTTGAGTTTGGGGACGATCAACTGATGGTGCTGCACGCGCCACCAACTGAGCAGGTGCAGGTCGACGCGACCTCATGGCTGTCACAGGCGCGCAGTTTGACGCGCCGCTTTCCCCAAGATGTGATGCTGCTTTTGGCCCCTGCCTATGATGGTCAAGATGCCCGCCGGTTTGAGGACATTGCCGCTCTTGGCAACGCGCTTTCTGTGCCTTTGGTGGCCTCTGCCGCCCCGGTGATGCATCATGGATCACGTCGTCGCTTGATCGATGCTCTGACCGCAATTCGTCTTGGGGTGCGGGTTGATGCTTTGGGCCGTGCGGCACAGGTGAATGCGGAGCAACGTCTCCGCTCTGCCGCTGAGGCCGCCGTTTTGTTTCAGGCCTATCCCGATGCTTTGACCCAAACGGCGCGGGTGTTGGAGTATCTTGATTTTTCTCTTGATAGCCTACGATATGAATATCCCTCAGAGCTGACCGAAGACGAGACGCCTGCAGATCGGCTGCGGCGCTTGGCTTGTGAAGGGTTAGAGTGGCGCTACCCCAATGGCGCCAGCGAGAGGGTCAAAGGGTTGATGGAGCATGAGCTGTCTTTAATCAGCAAGCTGGATTATGAGCCATATTTCTTGACTGTAAATGATATTGTGGCCTTCGCCCGGTCGCGTGGCATTCTGTGCCAAGGCCGAGGATCTGCTGCAAATTCTGTGGTGTGCTATTGTTTGGGTGTCACCTCTGTAAGCCCCGAGGTGGGCACCATGGTGTTTGAGCGATTTGTCTCAGAAGCCCGCAATGAGCCTCCTGACATTGATGTGGATTTCGAGCATGAGCGCCGCGAAGAGGTGATCCAGCATATTTATGCGCGCTACGGCAGACATCGCGCTGGCCTTTGTGCCACGGTGGTGCATTACCGGGGCAAGCGGGCCATTCGCGAAGTGGGTCGCGCCATGGGCCTGTCTGAAGATACAATCGGTGCGCTCTCGTCTCAGCTCTGGGGATTTTTCTCAGCCAAAGGTCTGGAGGCCAGCCGTATGGCTGAAATTGGTCTCGATGCCAGCGATCCTCACCTGCGCCAAACCATGGCTTTGATCTATGAGGCGATCGGTTTTCCGCGGCATCTGTCGCAGCATGTTGGCGGGTTTATCGTTACTGATGGACGGTTGGATGAGCTGGTACCAATCGAGAACGCCACGATGGAAGGGCGCACTGTCATCTGTTGGGACAAGGATGATATCGATAGCTTGGGCATTTTGAAGGTGGATGTTTTGGCTCTGGGCATGCTGACCTGTATTCGCAAAGCCTTTGATCTCATCACAGTGCATCATGGGGTGGCGTATAGTCTTGCGACCTTGCCGCCTGAAGATCCTGACGTCTACGATATGCTGTGTCGGGCAGATAGCGTTGGGGTGTTTCAGGTTGAGAGCCGTGCGCAGATGAATTTCTTGCCGCGCATGCGTCCACGCACCTTTTATGATCTTGTCATTGAGGTGGCGATCATTCGGCCCGGTCCCATTCAGGGCGATATGGTGCATCCCTATATCCGCCGCCGAAATGGGGAGGAGGCGGTGAGTTTCCCTTCGGATGCGCTGGGTGCAGTCTTAGGAAAAACACTGGGAGTGCCGTTGTTTCAAGAGCAGGCTATGCAAATTGCCATCGTAGGGGCAGGGTTTACTCCGGAGCAAGCCGACCGCCTGCGCCGCTCGTTGGCTACATTCAAAAAGTACGGCAATGTCAGCGAATTTAAATCCCTTTTCTTGCATGGCATGCGGGGCAACGGTTATGAGGAGGACTTTGCGGCCCGGTGTTTTGCCCAGATTGAAGGCTTTGGGGCCTATGGTTTTCCCGAAAGCCATGCGGCCAGTTTTGCCCTGTTGGTCTATGCCTCGAGCTGGTTGAAGCATCATCATCCGGGGATATTCGCCTGCGCTTTACTGAATGCCCAACCCATGGGGTTTTACGCCCCAGCCCAAATTGTTCGCGACGCCCGCGCCCATGGTGTTCAGGTCCGGCCTGTCTGCGTAAATGCCAGTTATTGGGATAATGTGATGGAGCCGGATGGGACCGGTGGTTTGGCGATAAGATTAGGATTTAGGCAAGTCAAAAGCATGCCCGAGGATGAGGTGGCATGGCTGACTTCCGCGCGTGGCAATGGCTATACGGATGTTGACGCGGTTTGGCGTAAGGCGGGCATCAGCCCAAAAATGATTCAAGCCTTGGCGGAAGCCGACGCCTTTCACAGCCTTGGCTTACCACGTCGCGCGGCGCTTTGGGCGGCTAAGGCCATCACGGCGGATCGCCCCTTACCGCTTTTTTCACAAAATTTGGAAGGGGAATGCATTGTTGAGCCGCAGGTGCATTTGCCACAAATGACCGAGGGTGAGGCGGTGGTGGAAGATTACGTATCCATGCGTTTGACACTGCGCGCCCATCCTGTGGCATTGATCCGGCACCGCTTAACCCCGGGCATGGGGCAGGGTCCTGTTGCTGCTGTGGCGGTGGGGAAAGGTGTTGCGCAGGGCGGTAAAAGCCAACTTCAACAGGTGGGGGCTGATCTGCAATCCAAATTCGCAGAATTTGAAGATCATCTCGGGTTAAAGCGTCTCTAAACGCCTCAACAATGCCAGTCCCACAAACCCATCTACTGGTAAACCCAGTGCGGCCTGAAAAGCCTCTACGGCCATCTCGGTATTAGGCCCGGAAAACCCATCTGCCCCGAGGGTTTCAAAGCCCAGCTCGGTTAGTCGTGATTGCACAAATTGCATTTCAAGCTGTGTTAAGCCGCGTGCATCACCGCCCGGTGGGAACGTGAGGGCCGGTGCGCCTTGTAGACGATCGGCCAAATGGCCAACGGCAATCGCATAAGCCGCTGCATTGTTATAGCGCAGCAAGGCATCAAAATTCTCAGACACGACAAAACCCAATGAAACAAAGCCGCCGGGTAAGATGAATCGCGCCTCATAATCCATAGTACCTGCTCTTTGTGGTAAAACACCAAGGGACTTCCAATGGGTGAGACTCTGAGGTGGAAGGTGGCGCAAACTGTGTCGATTTTCAGTCTCAGTGACATTTGTGGGCGTCCCCCAAGGAAGGCCGTCCTTCCAGCCGTGACACACCAAAAAATGGGCAGTGGAAACCAAAGCATCTGCTGGATCTTCGGCCCAAATATCGGGGTGGCCATTGTTGGCAGAGACGGCAAAATCGATATAGGATTTTGGCATAAACTGCGTGTGCCCCATAGCCCCGGCCCAACTTCCCAGCATTTTTTCTGGCGTTTTGATGCCACGGGTGACAATCTCAAAGGCTGCTAAAAGTTGGGATTCAAACATTGGGGTCCTTCGGCCCTGAGCCGCCAATGTGGCCAAAGCCGAAATCACTGGAACATCGCCTCGTATGCTGCCGTAGTTGGATTCCATCCCCCAAATTGCCGCAACGACATGGCGGTTCACGTGATAGTCAGATTCAATTTGATCGAAAATCACATCATGCTGCGCGAGGGACATCCGCCCCTGTGCCACCCGTTTTTCACTGACGGCCCGCTCAACATAGTGCTGTAGGGTTTTACGTGCTTCGGGCTGGACCATATCAGCCTGCGCTACACCGGTGGCGGCTATCAAAAAAGGAGAAACTTGATTCAGAATTGACGCTGGCACCCCATCATCTGCGGCGCGTATTAAAAAGTCGAATTTCCAGCTTTCAAACGTCATTGCCGCTTTCGGGTAACCTTTCTGGATTTGCCCTTTGGGGAGCCGCGTTTATTGCCTGAGTACCCGTTTTTGCGCCTTCCTGGGCGCTTTTGCAACTTTGAATCTTCCAATTCCAACAATTCAAGTAAAATGCCCCCGGTCACTGGGGTGGCTTCGGAAAGCCTTACAACCGCGCGCTGACCCAACCCGATCACGGTACCGCTCTCGGTACCGCGAAGGGTTTGAGTTTCGGCGTCATGCTCAAAATACTCGCGACCCAAAGAGCGGATAGGCACTAGGCCATCGGCCCCGGTTTCATCCAGCTTAATGAAAATCCCAAAACGTGCGATTCCTGAAATACGGCCAGAAAATTCATTTCCAACCCGCTCGGCCATGAAGCTCGCCAGATACCGATCGGTTGTATCCCGCTCCGCCACCATTGAGCGCCGTTCGGTGGCGCTGATTTTCTTGGCGGTTTCATCTAGCATCTCAATATCTTGCGGCGAAAGCCCATCTTTGCCCCAGCCATGCGCAGAAACCAAAGCTCGGTGCAGTAACAGATCTGCGTAACGCCGAATCGGCGATGTGAAATGTGCATAGTTCTGAAGGGCCAATCCAAAGTGCGACATGTTTTGTGGGTTATAGTACGCCTGTGTCATGGACCGTAATGTTGAAAGGTTGATTAATTCTGCTTCATCTTTACCCGCTGCGCCTTGCAGCAATTGATTGAGGTGCCGAGTTTCCAAAACTTGGCCTTTTGCCAGAACAAGGCCAACAGATTTGGCTGTTTCTCGCAGAGACTCAAGCTTTTCTGGGCTGGGTTCCTCATGAACGCGGAACAAAAGAGGTTGTTGCTTGGCGATCAGGGTTTCGGCAGCGGCCACGTTCGCCAGCACCATGCATTCTTCGATCAAACGGTGGGCATCCAGCCGGTCGCTAAAATTAATGGATGCCACCTTACCCGCATCAGACAGGATAATTTTGCGTTCTGGCAGATCTAATTCCAAAGGTTGACGCCGCTCGCGGGCAACTTTCAACGCGTCATAGGCGGCGAATAGAGGTGTGAGGACCGAGTCAACCAAAGGAGCCGCTCGCTTGGATGGATTTCCATCAATCGCGGTCTGTGCTTCCTCATAAGATAAGGAAGCTGGGGAGCGCATCATACCGCGCAAAAATCTATGCGACAGTTTTTCTCCTGTGGCAGAGAGCTTCATTTCAACAGCGATACAAGGCCGGGTAACGCCCTCGTGCAAGGAGCACAGATCGCCTGATAGGCGATCGGGCAGCATTGGCACGACTCGATCTGGGAAATAGGTTGAATTTCCGCGGCGTCTGGCCTCTGCATCGAGGGCGGATCCAGGCGTGACGTAATGAGCGACATCGGCAATCGCGACCCAAAGCAAAAACCCACCTAGGTTGGCAGGATCGTCATCCAAAATCGCACAGCAAGCATCATCGTGATCACGCGCATCGGCGGGATCAATGGTGACCAAAGGCAGTTCGGTCAAATCATCCCGATTTTTGCTGGTCGCCGGTTTAGCGGCATCGGCCTGCGCCATAACTGCGTCAGGAAAGGCATCAGGAATCCCATGTTGATGAATAGCGATCAAGGAGACCGCTTTCGGTGCCGATGGATCACCCAAACGCGCCACAACCCGGGCACGGGGCAGGCCCAACCGTCCTTTGGGGCCGGATTGCTCAGCCTCTACCAACTCACCGTCTTTTGCCTCGCCGGTGGCTTCAGGGCCGACGATCCATTCTTTGCCTTCACCCTTATCGATGGCCACAATACGGCCACCCTCGGCGTTGGTGCGAAAGATCCCAAGCACGCGTTTAGGATTTGTGCCAATTGCCCGGATCAATTGCCCGGTGTATTGATGGCTGTCTTCATCTCTGTGGCGGCGACGCGGGCCAAGATACGATCCCCTTGACCCAAGGCAGGCTCACCGGGGCGCATCTGCATTAAGATTTTGGGTAAGATCCCTGTGCCTTCCCATTCCAATGGCACAGCAAACATATCGCCTTGATCATCGGGCCCCAACATCTGCAGCACCGACACTGGCGGCAACATGTCAGGATCACTAAATCGCCGCCTGCGGTGGGAAATATGGCCTTCGGCCTCTAATTCCTTGAGCGTTTGTTTGAGATCAATGCGCGCGGCGCCCTTTATGCCAAAAGCTTTGGCAATATCTCGTTTAGACGATTTTTCTGGGTGTGCGCGAATCCATTCGAGAATGTCCGCCTGAGTGGGAAGTTTAACCATGAAATCCCGATAGCATGCAGCTGTGACATTCTAAACCCTTGGATTGTGCTGAAGGACATATAAGTAGAGAACAGTAAAAAATAGGAGCGTGAAATGAAACACCTAATAGCCGCATTTTGCATGATGTGTGGTTCAGTTTCGGCTGAAAGCTATAGCCTTGGCGACCTAACAATAACTGACTCGTTTTCCTACCCCACCAATGGGCGCAGTGGCGCGGGCTATTTCAAGCTAACAAATGATGGTCCTGCTGATGTTTTGATGGCTGTTACAGCTAATTTCCCACGGGTTATGATGCACCAATCCCTTATGCAGGAAGGCGTTATGACTATGAAGCACCGTATGATGGTTGAGGTTCCTGCGCAGGGTGAACTAGAATTTGCGCCAGGTGGGTATCATGTGATGTTTATGGGCCTCAGCGATGGCTGGACCGTAGGGGACGAAATTGAGGCCAGCTTGCAGTTCAAAAATGCAGGGATGCTCGATATAAAGTTTTCAGTAACCGCACGCCCATAGGTCTGCGACTACGCTCCTATTTTACCCTGGTTCTCGCCAATTTGGCCCCGATGCAATAGCAGGTGGTCCAATATAACGCAGGCCATCATGGCCTCACCAACTGGAACGGCCCTTATGCCAACGCAGGGATCATGGCGGCCTTTGGTGATGATTTCGGTATTTTCGCCTGATTTGTTGATCGTTTTTCGAGTGGTCAGGATCGAGGAGGTTGGCTTAACGGCAAATCGGACCACAAGATCCTGCCCAGTGCTCAATCCGCCCAAAATGCCGCCCGCATGGTTGGAGCTATATTCTGGCCCGTCTGGCCCCATGGAGATTTCATCGGCGTTGGCCTCGCCTGTGAGTTCAGCCGCCGCCATACCATCGCCAATCTCCACACCTTTTACAGCGTTGATGCTCATCATAGCTGCAGCCAAATCTGTGTCCAATTTGCCATATATTGGGGCGCCAAGCCCAGCGGGCACGCCCGTTGCCACCACTTCAATCACCGCACCAACGGAACTGCCTGATTTCCGCAACCCATCCAAATAAGTGGCCCAGTCTTCTGCGGCCTGCGCATCTGGAGTCCAAAATGGATTTTGCTCGATTAGGTCGAAATCTATTTTGTTGCGGTTGATCTTATGAGGGCCCATTTGGCACATGAAGCCGTTGATTTTCACAGAGGGCGCAAGCATCTTGATCGCTTGTCGCGCTAAACCGCCAGCGGCAACGCGGGCCGCTGTTTCACGCGCAGAGCTGCGGCCCCCGCCGCGATAATCACGAATGCCGTATTTTTGCCAATAGGTGATATCCGCATGACCAGGACGAAATTTGTCCATAATATCGCCATAATCTTTTGAGCGTTGATCGGTGTTCTCAATCATCAATTGAACCGGCGTCCCTGTGGTTTTACCCTCAAATATGCCAGACAAGATCTTCACTTGATCAGCTTCGCGACGCTGTGTGGTATATTTATTTTGACCAGGTTTGCGTTTGTCGAGCCAGTGCTGGATCATGTCTTCAGAAATTTCGACGCCAGGAGGGCAACCGTCTATGGTGGCCCCTAAGGCAGGCCCATGACTTTCGCCCCAGGTGGTAACTCGAAACAAATGTCCAAAAGTATTCAAGCTCATATGACAGCTCCTTTGCATCTGCAATATCGTTGCCGCGCCATCGGAGCAAGGGCTAGCTGAGCCGCTTAAGGGTAAACTTACAAGCTATGCCTAATCAAAGTGCAGGTTTCAGATTATGATTTACCGCGCGCAAGGTTTGCGACCCACAGCACCAATTTGGCAGAATTATTGATTATATAGAGTTCGCGTTTTTTTGATTTAGTTTTATCCGTGAAGGTAAAAGCACAGACAGTTCCACAATTTCTGAATCAATTAACTGGGAGTTTTTCACCTCGTTCGCACCTGATATATCCAAGCAGCAGGCTCAACTAAGTTTAATGCTGATAAGGGGCTCGGTTAATTGTCAGTTTTATAACCAAAGGACCATGATTGCAGACTGAGCGAATCATATGTATGTGGCGATCAAAACTGCATCGAAGCAAAGTAAGTCTGATAACCAAAGATTTTTGATATTAACCAGCGCAGGTGTTCCACCGCGCTAGTCTTTATTCTTGTGGTTGCAGTATTGTATTCAAACATAATTAAGATTAACTAAAACTCACCTCGGGGCGCCCAATAGGGCTGAGATGCGCAAGCGAACCCGTAGAACCTGAACCGGCTAGCACCGGCGGAGGGAAGGTTTGGAATACTCCAATCCCTGACCCCGTCCGGCGATATGGAGAATATCATGAGAACCACTTCCCTATTCGCAGGACTGTTTTTGGCAACCACGGCTATGGCCGATACGCCAGTTTTAACAGTCTATACTTACGACAGTTTTGTCTCAGATTGGGGCCCTGGCCCCGCAGTTGAGGCAGCATTTGAGGCCAATTGTGGCTGTGATCTTCAAATGATTGGTGCTGGAGATGGCGCCGCTCTTTTGGCGCGGCTCAAACTTGAGGGCAGTCGCACGGATGCGGATATTATCCTTGGCTTGGATACCAATCTGACTGCGGCTGCGGCAGAAACTGGATTATTTGCACCAATTTTGATGACTGCTAATTATAACGTCCCCGGGGGATGGACAGATCCGCTTTTTGCACCATTCGATTGGGGGTATTTTGCCTTCGTGAAAAATGCAGAGATTGAGTCGCCAACAAATTTCCGGGCTTTGGCCGACAGCGATTTTAAGATTGTAATCCAAGACCCTCGTTCATCCACACCCGGATTGGGGCTGCTGATGTGGGTCAAAGCGGCCTATGGTGATGATGCCGCCCAGATTTGGGCTGATTTGAGTGACAATATCGTTACAGTGACGGCCGGTTGGTCGGAGGCCTATGGGATGTTCCTAGAGGGAGAAGCCGATATGGTTTTGTCCTACACCACGTCACCAGCCTATCACTTGATAGCCGAGGGTGATGCGTCAAAAAGCTATGCAGTTTTTGATGAGGGTCACTACATGCAAATCGAAGTTGCGGGTAAACTTGCCAGCACTGATCAAAGTGCGCTGGCGGACCAATTCTTGCAATTCATGGTTTCTGACGTGTTTCAAAGCATCATTCCAACCACAAATTGGATGTTCCCGGCGGTAACGCCTATTGCAGGCCTACCAGACGGCTTCCCAAATGCATTGAGCGCGGCGCAATCCTTAATCTTCTCGCCAACGGAAGCTGCGGCTCTGCGCAATGTGGCGCTTACAGAATGGCAGACCGCATTATCGCAATAATCTTGCGCATAATTCTGGGTGGGGCGGTTTTGGCCGCCCTACTTCTATTTTCGATTGGCACCGCTGTCGCCGTAGCAACGCAAGGGCTGGGGTTAGGCCGGTTGGGCGTGGCGGACTGGTCGGCCATTCGATTTACCCTTTGGCAAGCTTGCCTCTCTGCGGGGCTGAGTGTTACGATTGCCATTCCGGTGGCTCGAGCCTTGGCACGGCAAAATTTTTTAGGTCGCCAAGCGCTGATCACTTTGTTGGGCGCCCCATTTATTTTGCCTGTAATCGTTGGCGTTTTGGGCCTGTTAGCGGTATTTGGCCGTGCTGGTTGGATTAGTGACGTGCTGACATGGACCGGTTTTGCCAAGCTGTCAATTTACGGAGCGCCCGGTGTTATTTTGGCGCATGTGTTTTTCAACTTGCCGCTGGCAACGCGATTTTTATTACAAGGCTGGTCGGCGGTCCCTTCGGAACGATTTCGAGTTGTGCAGAGCTTGGCAGCATCACCTTGGGCGTACTTTCGATTGATTGAATGGCCCCTGCTAAAATCTGTGGTTCCCGGGGCCTTTCTGTTGGTCTTCTTGCTGTGTCTCACTAGCTTTGCAGTAGCATTGGCCGTCGGCGGTGGGCCAAGAGGCACCACCATTGAGTTGGCGATTTATCAAGCATTTCGGTTGGATTTTGATTTGGGCAAGGCGGCCAGTTTGGCTCTGGTACAATTCACACTGTGTGGTGTGGTTGCGGTGATGGCGTTTCTCGTACCTCTGCCGCAAACCGATGGATTGGGGCTGGGGCGATTGCCACAACGGTTGGATGCATCGGGCCATCGCGGAGTTGATTTCATGTGGATCACGATCTCTGCTGCTTTCTTGATTTTGCCATTGGGCGCCATTTTAATCCGTGGCCTTGGTCATATAGCAAGCCTGCCGCACCAAGTATTTACAGCCAGCATTACCTCTGTGCTGATTGCGCTGGCCTCCACAGTTGTTTGTATCAGCATGGCGCTTGGTCTGTCGCTGGCCTTTGCGCGCCGAGGGCAGGTTGCACGAAATCTGGCTGAGGGCATGGGGATCCTAGGATTGGCCACCAGCCCCTTGGTTGTCGGCACCGGAATATTTTTGATGATCTTCCCTTTTGCTCATCCGATGACATTTGCGCTGCCCATCACGGCAAGTGTGAATGCGATGATGGCGTTGCCCTTTGCCTTGAGGGTCCTCATGCCAGCAGTGCGTGAAACTTATGCAGACTATTTGACCTTGCGATGCAGCCTCAACCTGACGCGTTGGGTTTGGTTGCATCGAATTCTTTTGCCACGTCTGCGTCGCCCGCTCGGCTTTGCTGCAGGATTGGCCGCGGCGCTCTCGATGGGGGATCTGGGTGTGATTGCATTGTTTGCGGATCCTGACCTGCAAACTTTGCCCTTGATGCTATATCGGCTTATGGGAGCCTATCGTATGGATCAGGCGGCTGCAGTGGCTGTGGTATTGGTGGCCCAAAGCCTAGCTTTGTTTTGGATGTTTGACCGGGGGGGACGTGGATATGCTGGCTCTCCATAAAGTTCAGTTTCGACAGGGTGATTTTACACTTGGGGCGGATCTTTTAATTCCAACGGGCGCACGTGTGGCGGTGATTGGCCCATCGGGGGGTGGTAAATCCACCTTTTTGAACGGCATTGCCGGATTCATCGCAACTGACGGTGGGCAGGTTCTTTGGCAGGGCCAGCCGATGCCGGATCATCCGGGGTTGCGCCCTCTGAGTATATTATTTCAAGATCATAATTTGTTTCCGCACTTGAATGTAATGGACAATGTTGCGATTGGCATCAGTCCGGACATGCGGCTATCGCAGACGCAAAAGCAGCAGGTTCGAGCCGCTTTGGATCAGGTCGGATTATCAGATAAATCAGCCTCCTATCCGCGTGACTTGTCAGGCGGGCAACAAGGTCGGGTTGGCCTTGCTCGGATGTTGTTGCGGCAACGCCCATTGTTGTTGCTGGACGAACCGTTCTCGGCACTTGGGCCTGCCTTAAAGGATGAAATGCTTGATGTGTTGCGCCAGATATTACACGTCACAAGCGCTACCGCTTTGATGGTCACCCATGATCCAAAGGACGCCTTGGCTTTTGCAAATCAAGCGATACTGGTGGCGGATGGCGTGGCTATGGCACCGCAGCCAATCCAGCAGTTGTTTGACGCACCGCCACCGGCTTTGCGTGCCTATCTTGGTCATTGGACATAAAAAACGCGCCTCAGCTGAGACGCGTTTTCTCGGTATTTTAAAGACCTAGTCTTTTTTGTATTTTATTGGCCGCCACAGGGCTTTGTTAGCCAAAAACAACATCAGCGTCAAAAAGCCCAAGATCAGAACGCCAACCAGTCCAGCGCGTTTACGATCGTTGAGTTTTGGCTCTGCCGTCCACATTAGAAACGCGGAAATGTCCTCAGAAAGATGCTCGAGATCATTCTTGTGTCCATCTACAAATTCAACGTCTTCACCGTAAAGAGGGGGGGCCATTGAGATCCAACCACCAGGATAAGCAGTGTTTTCATATAGGGTCACACCCGCCGATGTTTTTTCCTCACCAGTATAGCCTGTAATTAAAGAATAAATATACTCAGCACCGCCCATGCCTTTCAGCAGTTGGTTAATACCTGTACCGGCTGGGCCGTGAAAGCCCGCACGAGCTTTCGCCATCAATGATAAGTCAGGAGCGTTTGCATTGCCACCTTTTGGGAAGTGATCGGCGGGCAGTGCCTCGCGATAATCACCTTCACCATCATTCAGTGACTGATCCCAGACTTCAACAAATTCGGATGCATAGGCACGCACCTCAGCTTTGCTCAAAAGGGGACCGCCCTCATCGCCCAAAGAGCGGATGGCAACAAACTTCATGCCGTGGCATGCGGAGCAGACTTCCGTGTAAACCTTCAGACCGCGACGCAGTTGCTCTTGATCGTAGGAGCCGAATGGGCCTTCAAACGAGAAGGCGTGATCATCGACATGACCTTCGCTGCCGGCGGCTTGTGCCCCGCCAGCGCCAAGGGCCAAAGCCAGTGTGACACCTAATGTGAGTTTCTTGAACATATCTAGTTCCCTTCTCACTCTGCCGGGTTGGCAGCATCAGCTGCGCCCGATTTGCCGTATTTGGCATTAAAGTGATCTTCGATTGTTGTGGGGGGTGTCGATGGTTTTTCGAGCACGCCCAACAAAGGCAAGATAACGAGGAAGTAGGCAAACCAGTAGGTTGCGCCAATCAGGGAGAAAGTTGCATAGGGCTCTGCTGCAGGGCGTGCGCCCAACCACATCAGGAAGATGAAGTCAGCAACTAAGATGCCGAACCACCATTTGAACATTGGGCGGTAACGGCCTGAACGAACGGTGGATGTGTCTAACCAAGGCGCCAAAGCCATAACCGCAATGGCACCAAACATAGCCAAGACACCAAAGAACTTAGCATCGACAATACCACCGGTGACAAAGCTTGCGATTTGAACAACCCAAACCTCAGATGTGAAGGCGCGCAGGATTGCGTAGAATGGTAGGTAGTACCATTCTGGCACAATATGCGCAGGTGTCACTAATGCGTTGGCCTCAATATAGTTATCGGGGTGGCCCAGATAGTTTGGCATAAAGCCAACAATCGCCATGAACACAGTGAGGATCAGCGCCAAAGCAAACAAATCTTTCACCACAAAATATGGCCAGAATGGCAGTGTGTCTTTTTCCGCTTCTGCCTTTGAACCCCGGCGCACTTCGACACCGGTTGGGTTATTGTTACCAGTGGTGTGGAACGCCCAGATGTGCACGATTACTAAACCTGCGATCAGGAATGGAAGGAGATAGTGCAGGCTGAAAAAGCGGTTCAAAGCAGGTTGACCCACTGCGCTTGCGCCCAGCAGCCAAGTTTGAAGCGATTCCCCAATGAAGGGGATAGCGCCAAACAGACCGGTGATTACAGCTGTACCGTGGAATGACATTTGACCCCAAGGCAAAACGTAGCCCAAGAAACCGGTTGCCATCATAAGGAGGTAGATCAGCATGCCTATGATCCACGTGACCTCACGTGGAGCTTTGTAGCTGCCATAATATAGGCCACGAAAAATATGCGCATAAACAGCAATAAAGAACAAAGACGCGCCATTCATGTGGAAATAGCGAATCATATGGCCGCCGTTTACATCACGCATGATGTGTTCGATCGAGGCAAAAGCCAGATCAACATGTGGCGTGTAATGCATCACCAGCACAACGCCAGTAACGATTTGCATCGCAAGACAAAATGTCAAAACGATACCCCAAATCCACATCCAGTTTAGATTTTTTGGAGTTGGAAACATCAATGTGTCATATAATAGACCAACTATCGGCAAGCGCGCATGAAACGCTTTTGCCGATTTCGACTTTGGTTCGTAATGATCGTGTGGAATGCCGCCCATTATGCGTTCTCCTTACCGATGACCAGTTCAGTCTCACCGTCGAAACGGGCTACTGGAACTAATAGATTTTTTGGAGCCGGACCTTTGCGGATGCGGCCTGCTGTATCATAGTGCGACCCGTGGCATGGGCAGAACCAACCACCGAATTCACCGGCGCCATCACCCAAAGGCACACAGCCCAAGTGGGTGCAAACTCCCAGCATGACCAACCATTCGCCGTTTTCGTCCAGCGTGCGATTCTCGTCAGTAGCGGGCAGATCAGGTTTGTTATCGTTGCGGTCATTGCCGTCAATCAACTCATCTATGTTTACAGCACGGGCTGCTTGGATCTCGCTGTCGGTGCGACGGCGGATGAAAACAGGCTTACCTTGCCATAGAACGGTGATTTGCGTGCCGGGTTCAACGTCAGCGACATCCACACGGATCGAGGCTAAGGCCAATACGTCCGCCGAGGGGTTCATCTGGTTGACCAAAGGCCAAACCGCTGCGCCCGTCGCTACTGCGCCTGCACCTGCAGTCGCGTAGTAGAGAAAATCTCTACGGGTGCCTTCGTGTTCATCTGTATGCGCCACGAGGTTCCTCCAAGTTAATTTATGACCATAACTGGCCCAAAGACTCGAACCCCACTAATGTAGGGTCACTCGATGCGGTTCCTAGCCCAGTGATCGGGCCACGTCCAGCGGACATTCGGGCGCAGCCTACAAGGGGTAAATTTGCCGCATTTAAATGACATTTCTAAATGCTGGGCGATAAGGGCTGCTGCGGAGACATTATCCGTCGAAATGCGTGTCCACCATGCTGTCGCGCTTTGCGAAGGTGGCGAACCATGTGGCCAAAGCGTCGTGACCTTGCCGCCAGTTGCGTGCATCATGGCGCAGGTCGAGATAGCCTAAGGCGCAGGCCGTAGATATGTGGGCCATGGTCATTGGGCCGTTCAGCTGAGGCATCCAATCGCTTTGTAGCGCATCGCAGCCGCCCATGACTTTCGTCCATTGGACATCCATCCAATCGGTGCTGACCATATGTTCAGGTCGCAAGCGGCTTTCATAGGAAATGCTGACGGCACTATCCATCATCGAATCGCCAGTAGCTTCCAGCGTCAGCACGTCCCAAAGCTCCGCCTCTGGGTAAAGGCCTGCATTAACGCGTGCGTCTAGATAGCGTGTGATGACGCGGCTGTCGTAAAGCGCGGGGCCGTCAGGGCGAATTAGCGACGGGATACGCCCGGTGGGATTGGCCGCTTTAACCTTGGCGTCAGTGTTCATGGGTGAAGTGGCCACATGGACCTCCTGCACATCTTTTAGCTGGCCTGTTTCGCGTAAGAGCACGCGTACCTTCCGCGCAAAGGGAGAGGCCTCCGCCATGATCAATTGCATATTAAGTCACCTTCCGAAGCTGAATTCTTGTGAGAGCTGTCGCGTCAATCTCAACGCCCGGCCCAGTTTTGCTAAGTCTTATGGTCCGCCGCCAGCGGCCCGAGGCGTTTACTTGTTCGCGATCACGACGCAGCTCAAGCCCTTCGTTCACTCGATCCAAAGCATCTTCCGACGATTGTGATCTTGGTAGATGGGCAATGGCGCGTGTTGCTGCATAGGTCGCCAAGGCAACGGCACCATATCTGATTGCAAATCCTGCGATGGGGGCAAGGGGTAAAGGCATGGGCAACTCCGCGTTTCTAAATAGAGGCTAGGCATCTTTGCGCGGACTGTCCATTTGAATGTGGTGATGCCTTAGGGATTACCCGCCACCCCGTAACTTGAGGCCACTATCGGATTGATCTCGCGGTTCAGATAATCTTGCATCTGAGGTGCATAGGCCAACCAATGCTGGTGTTGCTTTGCGCCTGGGTCGTCTTCGTCCTAGGCGACCCGGAGGTCTACGTGGCACATAACGCCATATTCTGTCACCTTATTTATGTTGCCGAGTGTCAGTCTGCTTATTTACGACCTGCCAAAATGTCGGCGGGACGTACGGCGGCACCAGTGCGCACAGATTCTAATGCGGCTTCGGCAAGCGCGATAGACATCAGCCCATCATAGCCGCTGGTGCGTGGCTGACTGCCTGTAGTCACGCACTCCACAAAATGCCCAATCTCTGCGGCATAGGCCGCGATATAGCGGTTCATGAAAAAATCGAGCAAAGGTGGGCGGGTATAGCCTGCGCCATTGGCCAAAGTGATCCTCGATTGATGATGATTGTCTGCGGTCACAGAGCCCCCAGAGCCGTGCACTTCAATGCGTTGATCATAGCCAAATGTCGCGCGACGTGAGTTGGTGATGGTGCATTGCTTGCCACTGGCTGTACGCAGGATCGCGTTGGCGCTGTCAAAATCACCACGGTTGCCAATTTCAGGATCGGTGAGCACAGAAGCTGCGGCCTGCACGGTCTCAACTTCTTCGCCAAGCATCCACCGGGCCACGTCAAAATCATGAATCATCATATCGCGGAAAATTCCGCCTGAGCGTTCAATGTAGTCATAAGGCGGCGCGCCCGGATCGCGGCTGATCAGCGTGACCATTTCCACATCGCCAATTTGGCCCGCGTCGATGGCCGCACGAAGGGCTTGGAAGTCAGGATCATAGCGGCGCTGAAAGCCAACCATCAAAGTTGCCTGAGTTTCCTCAACGACTGCAAGACAGGCTTGTACCCGCGCAAGGTCAAGATCTACCGGCTTTTCGCAAAAGATTGCTTTGCGGGCACGGGCAAATTGTTCGATCAGATCTGCATGGGTGTCGGTTGGTGTGCAGATGATTACCGCGTCGATATCGTCAGACACCAAAATTTGATCGATGGTGCGAATCTCGCAGCCATAGGTGTCGCGGACAGCTTTGGCGGCGGCAGCCATAGGGTCGGCTATGGCCACCAATTGCGCATTTGGCACGGACGACACGGCGCGTGCGTGGACTTGTCCGATGCGGCCTGCGCCTAAAAGACCAATTCTTGTCATTTCATTTCCCTCACTGTTTGGTGCGCAGGTTTTGGCTGCGGTGTTTGAGGCTCTGATAAGCAGTTGAGCGAGCGTTTCAAGTAAAGATTGACAAACTCTGCCAATCGTCACGAACAATCTTTGCCGAGAACAAGTCTTGAAACCGCTCTGCCTTGTAGGGCCGGGCATTGCTGGTTAGCTAGGTGTGAGAAGAGGAATAACCCATGACACGATCTTTAACAGACCTTGGCCAACAGTTGCTGGATGCTGCCAAACGCGCCGGAGCAGATGCCTGTGACGCAATGGCGGTAGATGGCATTTCTCATTCGATCGAAGTGCGCGCGGGAAAGCTTGAGCAAGCAGAGCGCTCCGAAGGGGTGGATATTGGCCTGCGGGTCTTTGTTGGGGCACGGCAGGCCTGTGTCTCTGCGTCAGATACCAGCCCCGACACCATCCAACAGATGGCCGAACGTGCCGTCGAAATGGCGCGCCATGCGCCAGATGACGCTTTCATTCGCCAAGCCACAGCGGTGGAGTTGGCCTCGGATTGGGACGTGGAGGCTTTGCAGCTTGCTGATCCTGCGGAAGAACCAACTGCCGCAGAATTGCAACAAACGGCACTTGAGGCCGAAGCAAGTGCGCTCGATGTGGATGGGGTCATGCAGTGCCAATCTGCGGGCGCAGGATTTGGATCACGCCGCATTCACCTGTGTATGTCAAATGGGTTTAGCGGTGGCTATGTGCGGACTGATCATGGGTTTTCATGTGTCGCAATCTCGGGAACTGGTGCACATATGGAACGCGACTACGATGGCGACTCGCGTATTTTCCGTGCGGACTTACGAGGCGCTGGCGAGGTTGGGCACAGCGCAGGCACCCGGGCAGTTGCGCGCCAGGGCGCGCGCAAGCCGCCCACAGGGGTGTTCCCGGTTCTTTATGATGAGCGTATTTCAAGCGGGTTGATTGGGCATTTACTGTCTGCCACCAATGGCGCTGCGGTCGCGCGCGGTGCCACATGGCTGCATGACGCGATGCAGGGATCCGTTTTGCCCGATGGCATATCTTTGATTGAAAATCCGCATCGGGTCCGCACTGGCGGTTCACGTCCGTTTGACGGCGAGGGTCTGCCGGTGGTTATGCGTCACATTGTGGAAGATGGGGTCTTGCAGCAATGGACTTTGGATCTTGCCACAGCTGCCCAGTTGGGGCTGTCCAGCACGGGATCCGCTATGCGAGGCCCCTCTGGACCCCCGTCACCCGGCGTTGGTAATGTTGAGTTGACGCCCGGCACCCAAAGCCGCGAAGATTTGATTCGTGATATGGGCACGGGGCTTTTGTTGACCTCTTTGATTGGCTCTTCCATCAATTCCACAACTGGGGACTATTCTCGTGGCGCTTCTGGGTATTGGGTGGAAAATGGCGAGATTGCCTACCCGGTGAATGAATGCACGATTGCTGGTAATTTGCGCGATATGCTCATGCGAATTGTACCTGCCAATGATGGTCGGGCGCATCTGTCTCGCGTCATCCCATCTATGCTGATTCCAGGAATGGCGATTGCCGGTGAATGATCTTGCACTCTTAACCGAGGCGGCGCGCGCAGCTGGTGATATCGCCCGGCGCTACTTCCAAAAAAGCCCTAAGGTTTGGGATAAAGGCGGCAGCGCGGGTCCGGTCACTGAAGCAGATCTTGAGGTGGATCGCATGCTATCGGATGATCTGCGTGCCGCTCGGCCTGACTACGGCTGGTTGTCTGAGGAAACTGAAGATTCGGCTACCCGACTTTCACAAGAGAATGTGTTTATCGTTGACCCAATTGATGGCACCCGCGCCTTTATCGAAGGGGCGCCGCATTGGGCGCATTCTTTGGCGATTGCGAAATCGGGGCGGGTTGAGGTGGCGGCGATCTATATGCCCATGTTGGATTTGATGTTCACCGCAACGCTGGGTGGGGGAGCATATTTGAACGATGTGCCAATCAACGTATCCGCGCGGCGGGAAACTCCGGGGGCGAATATTTTATCCTCCAAAGCCAATTTTAGGGAAGAGTTTTGGCCTGGTGGTTTTCCAGATTTACAACGTAGTTTTCGTTCGTCTTTGGCCTACCGGCTGTGTTTGGTGGCCAATGGCGAATTTGATGGCATGCTCACTCTGCGTCCCACATGGGAATGGGATGTGGCGGCAGGATGTTTGATTGTGGCCGAGGCCGGAGGGCTGGCGACCGAACAAACCGGAGTGCAGCCGGTGTTTAATTCCATCACTGGGCAATTGAACGGTATTGTTGCAAGCAACAGCGACATTCACTTTGGCCTTATAGCAGGCTTGACCTAAGCTTGGGTTCAGATACCCCTTGATGATACAAAACATGAGGAAACCTTAGGTATCGCGCTTGGTGTCTTGGGTAAGATGGTGCTGGAATGACAATACTCACGCGGGCAGACGGTCCTATGATATGGGCGCATGCAGCCACACCGGCTGCAATTGATGCGATGCGTGAGGTGCTGATGCGTGCTCATATGAGTGAACCTTCCATATCCTATTTGGTGTCTGCTCCGGCGTCCGATCAGATTTTTGACAGTGAAGTCGTTATTTTGGACGAGTCCGAGCCTCAATTGGGCGTGAATTTTCTCAACAAGATGTCGCCGGATCTGTGTTTATGGGCTGATGACAGTATCAGTACCCCTTTGTTTGCGTTGAGCCATCGATTTTCGATTCCCATTATACTGATCAATGCCAAAACCCGGAAATTGCGTGGTCGGACCTGGCTTTGGCGCAAAACCATTGCCCGGCAAGCCCTGCGGCCTGTGTCCTATGCTTTCGTTGAAACGGGCGAGGCCACGGGGCATTTACGCAACCTTGGGCTACCTGCGAGCAATATTGAAGTTCTCGGCCCCTTGTTGAGTGGGGTTGTGGCGCCGAGATGTGACGAGGCAGAGCGGGACCGTATCGGCGAGATCTTAGCTGGGCGGCCGGTTTGGTTTGCGCATCAAGTGCCTGCGCAAGAAATGCGACTTGTTTTACTGGCATTCTTGCAAGCGCAACGCAAAGCGCATCGGATGCTTTTAATTTTTGATTTGGCTGATCCTGCCTGCGAAGTGGATTTTCTGAAGCTGTGTGATGAACTTGATCTGATAACCCACGCAAGGGTGGAGGAGGGTGAGCCTGATGCACGCACGCAGGTGTTTCTCATCGATGACGACAGTGACACGGGCCTTTGGTACCGTCTGGCCTCGATGTCCTACATGGGGGGCAGTTTTTCTGGGTGTGATGTGCCCAATCCTTTAATTGCCGCAGCATTAGGCAGCGCGGTCGTGCATGGTCCTAAAGTCGAAAACTACCAGCATGCCTATGCGCGCCTGAGTGAAGCGGGGGCTACGCAGCCCCTGCAGGTTGAGAGCGATTTAAGCCAGAGGGTTGCCGCTCTGATGGAGCCTGACCACTGCGCTGATATGGCGGCAAAGGGATGGCAAGTTGTGTCTGAGGGCGCGGTGGTAACTGACCGGTTGGTTGAGTTGACCCTGCAAACGCTTGGATTTGGAGAGCTAGAGCAATGATTCGCACTCCAAAATTTTGGCACCAACCGCGTGGCATACTGGCATTTGGCCTTTGGCCGTTTGGTCGGTTTTTTGGGGGTATAACTGCCTTGCGCCAGCGCTGGGCCAAGAAGGCCACCCGGGCATCCTGCCCGGTGATTTGCATCGGCAATATTAATGCCGGTGGTACAGGAAAAACACCAACCACCATTGCCATGGCAGAGCATTTGCAAGGCCGGGGGCGCCGGGTTGTGGTTTTGTCGCGCGGATATGGTGCTGCTGTGACGGTGCCAACACTGGTGGACCCCCGGACACATGGGGCGGGGCAGGTGGGGGATGAACCTTTGCTCATCGCCGCTTTCTGCCCAGTAGTAGTGTCTCGCAAACGGGCCTCAGGGCTGGAGTTGGTGCTTGCGCAAAACCCCGATGTGATTTTGCTGGATGATGGTTTTCAAGACCCCTCTGTGCATAAAGATCTCTCCATTGTCGTGGTCAATGCGGTCCTTGGGTTTGGGAATGGGTTTTGCATGCCGGCTGGGCCTCTGCGTGAGCCATTGGCCGCCGGTTTAAAGCGGGCAGATCTTTGTTTGTCTATTGGCGCAGACTGGGATCAAAAGTGTTTTGCAGCCCCTGTGACTGTGCCGCATGTGACCGGGGAAATTAAACCTTTGCTCACTGGCATGCGCTGGGACGGTTTAGCGGTATTTGCGTTCGCAGGCATTGCGCACCCAGAAAAATTCTTTGGCACTCTGCGCGGATTGGGTGCCAATATCTTGGGCCACGAGGCGCTTTCGGATCATGAGCCGCTATCTGCCACCTTGATGAAAAGACTGGCCGCCAAAGCGAAGTCCTTAAATGCTCAGCTGGTGTGTACCGAAAAAGATGCCGCAAGATTGCCCTCGCAATACCGTTTGGATGTTTTGGCTTTGCCGGTGCGGCTTGCAATTGCCGATTGGTCCAAGATCGACGCAAAATTGGCCGATCTTGGATTGTGATTTCCTATTGCGCGTCTAGAATTTTTTGAAATTCCGCATAGGACATATTGGCATATTTGATCCCGTTGATCACGAAAGACGGTGTTGAGCTGATGTCGTCAGCAGCGCGGTTTTCCTCATACCACGCCACCAAATTCTGAGCTTTTTGACCATCAGAGAAACAGGCCTGTACTGCGTCTTGTGACAAGCCTGCTGTGATGCCGATCCGGCGCAGATTGTCGGCAATCTCTGCTGGGCTGCCTTTGGTCCATTCGCTTTGCTTGGTGTATAGAAGATCTGAAATGGCAAAGAATTTATCCTGCCCGCCACAGCGTGCGATAATCGAGCCCCAAAGCCCATAACGGTCAAAGTAAATTTCCCGATAGGTAAAGCGTACCTTGCCGGTGTCGATGTAATCGGTCTTCAGGTTTTGAAAAGCACCTTGATGAAACGAGCGGCAGTGAGGGCAGGTGTAGCTCGCATATTCAATTATTGTGATAGGAGCATCTTCAGCTCCCATGACCATATCAACGACAGCTGACGTGTCAGCTTCGCCGGACACTGCTGCATTCGCCGCGCCAAAGCTGGGGCCCATCAGGTTAGAGGATTTGGGCGTCATGGCAAAATAGACGCCAAGGCCGAGAGCTGCCACAAATACCAAGCCTAATACATAATTCTTCTTCATCTTAAGATCTCTTTTCATGTTTTATAATGTTTTCACCGAAAGCGGCGAGCGCTGCTCTGAGGCCTTCGTCTTTTATATCGCAGGCAATTGCCGATGCCTTAGCCGCTGTTTCTGGGCAAGGCTCTGGGAAGGTGCGTTTGGGAGCTGTGTTGAACCGTGCTTTACCATCAGAAAACCCAACTGGGGCGGTTTGCGTGATCCGAATGCGCGAAATTGCGTTGTAGCCGTAGCAGGCGTTCACCTTTTCACGCAGTTGCGGCAGTTGCATTTCAAGCATTTGGGCCTGTGCACCGGTTGTGAGGATCACCAAAGTGGCACCAAACCCCTTCTGTGCATAGCTTACTTTGACTGGTGTACAAATTTGTGCGACCTGTGCGCCCACAATCTCGCTCCAGTGAGTCAGCAGGCGCGTGATTGCGAATCCACGCGATTCCCCGGCGGCGCGCAGCTTTTGCTCGACTAATATCGAGGTGCGCCGAAATCCTGCTCGGCGTTTTTCGTATGATCCCGCAGTTTTTTGCATCGATTTTACTGACTCTTCCTGATTTACCCTATTTTACCCTAAGCACGGCGCAACGCCACCTCTTTTACAGAAAGTACCTCAACCTTTGCGTGATCACCCCAATTCTAAGGCACTTTTGGCTTGGTATGATGCCAATGCTCGAGTTTTACCGTGGCGCGTGGCGCCTGTGGATCGAAAGTTGGGTCAAATACCAGACCCTTACCGCATTTGGCTGTCTGAAATTATGTTGCAGCAAACAACCGTCGCGGCCGTTAAGGCTTATTTTTTGAAGTTCACTGCATTGTGGCCAACAGTTTTTGATTTGGCTGCGGCGGATGATGCGGATGTGATGGCCGCTTGGGCCGGACTTGGGTATTATGCCCGCGCCCGTAATCTGCTGAAATGCGCGCGCGCTGTGGTGGCTGAATTTGAGGGGCATTTTCCACCCAATCGTGTCCAGTTGCAAAGCCTGCCGGGCATTGGACCTTACACCAGTGCGGCCTTGGCATCGATTGCTTTTGATCAACCTGAGACTGTCGTGGATGGCAATGTTGAGCGTGTTATGGCGCGGCTGTTTGATGTGCATATCCCTCTGCCCACTGCTAAAGTGCCCTTGATCTATTTGGCTGAAGGACTGACGCCGCGCAAACGCTCGGGCGATTATGCACAGGCCGTGATGGACCTTGGAGCTACGGTGTGCACGCCCAAATCGCCAAGCTGTGATCTTTGCCCATGGCGAGGCTGTTGTTTGGCGCAGGTGCGCGGCACGGCGGCTGAGCTGCCGAAGAAATTGCCCAAGGCCAAGAAACCAACGCGGCTCGGGATCGCTTTTGTGGCCTGCCGTACAGATGGGGCGGTCTTATTGGAACAACGTCCAGATCGCGGTTTACTTGGTGGCATGCTGGGCTGGCCCGGCAGTGATTGGACCGAAGTGGCCCCAGAGCTGACACCACCCTTTCATGCCGATTGGGTCGAGGCATCAGAGGCGGTGCGCCACACGTTCACGCATTTTCATTTGCAGTTACGTGTGATGGTGGCATCTGTGCCGCAAGATAGCAGCAACCGCCATTTTACCAAAAAATCTGATTTCCGGCCGATGGATCTTCCCACAGTGATGCGCAAGGTTTGGAGCATCGCTGCCGAGCTCCAATAGCTGAGGTCGGCACGATTTATCTAAGGCGATACATTGCATGAAAACGAATTGCTAAAGGATTTGTCCTTGAGCGTTTTGTGCCCTGCTTTTAAGCTCAATGATTGGCAGAAAGTCCTGCCATTTTGGCTGTCATATGCGCTCATTCCTGCGGTCTGGCTCAGCGCTATGTGGGGCGGCTTATGTGTTTTGCTTTTGCTAGTTTTGACCTAGTATTTGTTCCCTCTCATGGATGCAGTGTTGGGGCTTAAGGTTGCTAATGAGGAACCAGCGACTGACGAAATGGAGCTGGGACTCATACCGATTAACCACGCTTCTGTGGGCGCCGGTTCAGTTTGTTACGGTCTTTGGTGTTTTGCTTTATGTCAGCTTGTCTGGGCATCTGGGAGCAGGTTTGTTTGTGGGTGTTGGGGTTGTCGCCGGCACGATTGGCATCAATTACAGCCATGAGATGATACATCAAAAGCCACGGGTTGAGCGATGGATTGCCGATATCTTGCTGGCTATGGTGCTGTATTCACATTTTTGCAGGGGGCATCACCGCTATATTGGCACGCTGCGAGATCCGGTGACGGCGCGATATAATGAAAGCTTTTTAGGTTCTTCCCAAAAGAGCGGCGCTGGCGGAAGATGTATTGCCACGAAATCGCGGATTGGATGCACTGTAATAAGGCACAAAACCCAAGACCCCGTTGAATAAAAAAAGCCCCACCACAAAGGGCGGGGCATAAGGTGGCGCTTCGCAAACAGACGCAAGCACAGGCGGTAACTTAATTTTTGATAGAAGGCCCTAGTTTGGGCGTTGGCGCATCTCTGAGCGGATTTGCTGACGCAGCAGATCAATGGAGACAACTTTGCCATCGCGACGGAAGTTCCAATAGGACCACCCATTGCACGACGGCGCGTTTTCCAAAACGGCACCCACTTGATGGATGGATCCTGCGGCATCGCCACTGATCAATGTTCCATCGGCGCGCACCTTGGCTTCTTTGCCTCGTGGGCTGGTCAGAACTTCGCCTGGGCGCAGCATGCCACGTTCGACGAGCTGGCCAAAAGGTACCCGAGGTTCGGCGCGTTTGGAGACAGTCACGGTCAAAGCTTCGCTGTCATATTTACGGACTTTATCAATCCGTTTTTGCGCCACTTTACGGTAACTTTCTTCGCGCTCGATGCCGATGAACTCGCGGCCCAACATTTTGGCAACTGCGCCTGTGGTGCCGGTGCCGAAGAAGGGGTCTAGCACAACATCGCCGGGGTTTGTGGCCCCGAGCAAAACTCGGTGCAGCAAGCTTTCAGGCTTTTGAGTGGGATGTGCTTTGTCACCGTTTTCGTCTTTCAGGCGCTCATGGCCAGTGCAGATTGGAAGGACCCAATCGCTACGCATTTGAATGCCTTCGTTCATGGCCTTCAAAGCTTCATAGTTGAAGGTATATTTAGACCCCTCAGCTTTTGAGGCCCAAATCATGGTTTCATGCGCGTTGGTGAACCGCTTGCCACGAAAGTTTGGCATTGGGTTGGATTTGCGCCAAACTACATCGTTGAGGATCCAATAACCTGCATCCTGAAGCGCCGTGCCGACGCGGAAAATATTGTGATAGCTGCCTATGACCCAAATTGCGCCATGAGGCTTGAGAATTCGACGTGCGGCTTTCAGCCAATCGCGGGTGAATTGGTCATAGACCGCGAAGCTGTCGAATTGGTCCCAATGATCATCGACCGCATCCACTTTGGAATTGTCAGGCCGATGTAGATCAGCCTTCAACTGCAAATTATAGGGTGGATCTGCGAAGATGAGGTCAACGCTACATTCTGGAAGACTGTTCATGACCTCGATGCAATCGCCATCGATAATCGTATTGAGCGGCAGCGTTTCAGCTGCCGTGACTTTTGGTTTTACGTTCATTTTTCTGCCTCTGCCCCTGGTGCATTTGCTGCACTCGTTGGTTGCCCTGAGGATGAGTCATGATCGATTCGCCGTCAATTTCTTTTTCTAATCAGCCGCTTAATTTTTTTGCTTGATACAAGATATTGTGTATCGGTTTGAAGGTACGTCTATGGTGAGGAGTCACCCCCAAATCTTGGAGTGCTTTTAGGTGCTGTGTCGTCGGATATCCGGCGTTTTTTTCCCACCCATATCCGGGAAACTGTTGCCCTAAATCACACATGACCAAATCACGCCTGATTTTTGCCACAATTGAAGCCGCCGCAATCGACACCGAACGCGAGTCTCCTTTGATCACTGCGGTGGCTGGAATGTTCAAATCTCGCGGGATCAAATTGCCATCCACCAGCACATGATCCGGGCACTGTCGCAAGCCCTGCACAGCGCGCACCATGGCCAAATGTGACGCGCGCAAAATGTTGATTTGTTCAATCTCGCGTTCGGACGCGCTGGAAATGGATACATCGGCATGCTCCATGATGGCCTCAAGCAGCAAATCGCGTTTTTTTGCGGAGAGTTTTTTGCTGTCATTCAACCCGGCGGGGATATGCTTGGGGTCCAAGATCACGGCCGCTGCAAAAACAGGACCGGCCAAAGGGCCACGGCCCACTTCATCGACACCGGCTATATGGCGGCTGCCCTGCGCATGGAGTGCTTGTTCAAACTCAAATGTTGGTAAATTTGCCATAGTTCTAGTGATACCTTTAATGCCCTTGGCGTGTCACCATCGAAATGATTTCATCAAAACGGGTTGGTTGCGGCGCACCATGCTCTATAGGTGGTCAGGATTAGAACTTAGCGGAGCCGACTTCATGACCTTTACCCTCGCCACATGGAACATCAACTCAGTGCGGCTGCGCGAACCTATTGTTCTGCAATTGCTGCGCGATGAAGCTCCTGATGTATTGTGCCTGCAAGAATGCAAAAGCCCGGTTGATCTTATTCCTACGGAAGGCTTCGCCGCGTTGGGCTATACTCATATGGTGGCACGTGGGCAAAAGGGGTATAATGGCGTTGCGATCTTATCCAAGCTGCCTTTGCAGGATGCAGGCGGGTTGGATCTCGCCAACCTTGGTCATGCGCGGCATGTGGCAGCAACGCTCCCAAATGGGGTAACCATTCACAATCATTATGTGCCCGCCGGTGGCGATGTGCCGGACCGAGAGAAGAATGAGAAGTTTGGTCATAAACTCGACTACCTCACCGAACTGCGTGACATCTTTAGAGCTGACAAACCCCAGCGGGCTATTTTGGTGGGTGATTTGAACATTGCACCGCGTGAAGATGATGTTTGGGACCATAAGAAGCTCTTAAAAATTGTGAGCCATACCCCGATTGAGGTTGAGCACTTCAATGATGTGATGGCTGCTGGCGATTGGGTGGATGTTACCCGACAAGATATTCCTGAAGGTTTGTTGTATAGCTGGTGGTCTTATCGCGCCAAAGATTGGGACGATGCCGATAAGGGCCGCCGCTTAGACCACGTTTGGGCCACCTCAGATATTGCCGCTTCTGCGCATTCCAGCCGCGTCTTGCGCGCCGTGCGGGGATGGGAAAAGCCCTCTGATCACGCACCGGTCCTTGCCAGCTTTGATCTCTAACTGCCCCTTGGCAAAAACGATAGCGGCGCTCATATAGAGCGTAACATATAAGGAAATTATCCATGTTGGAACTCAACACCGCTCCCGCCGCAGCGCCGGCATCTGACGATTTGATTAAAGACGGAACGGAGCAAAGCTTTATGCAGGACGTTATTGAGATGTCCCAAACTGTGCCTGTGATCGTCGATTTCTGGGCGCCATGGTGTGGCCCGTGCAAGACCCTCGGCCCTGCATTGGAAGCAGCTGTCACCGCCGCCGGTGGTGCTGTGAAGATGGTTAAGGTGAACGTTGATCAAAACCAAGGCATTGCGGGTCAATTGCAAATTCAAACCATCCCAACTGTTTATGCCTTCTGGGAAGGCAAGCCAGTTGATGGGTTCCAAGGCGCGGTGCCGGGTTCTGAAATTCAAGCTTTTGTCGACCGTGTTGCCGCCATGGGTGGTGGTGGTGTGGAAGACGGTGGCTTGGCCGATGCGGTGATTGCCGCTCAAGAAATGCTGGCCGAAGGCGCGGCCGAAGATGCGGCGCAAACCTTTGCGGCTGTTCTCGAAGAAGAGCCCGCGAACGTGGGGGCCTATGCGGGCTTGGTACAGTCCCATTTGGCTTTGAATGATTTGGAGCAAGCTGAGGCGATTTTGAACGGCGCACCGGCAGAGATCAGCCAAGCACCTGAGTTGGAATCCGTGCACGCACAATTGGAATTGGCCAAGCAAGCTGCAAACGCGGGCCCGTTGGATGAGCTTAAGGCCGCAGTGGATGCTGATGCTGACAATCATCAGGCGCGGCTTGAGCTAGCAACGGCGCTGCACGCTGGCGGTGACGCAGAGGCGGCCGTTGAACAATTGTTGGAACTGTTTCGTAGGGACCGTGACTGGAATGATGGCGCGGCCAAAGCGCAGTTGTTCACCGTGTTTGACGCGCTGCCTGCAAATGATCCAGTTGTTTTAAATGGTCGCCGCAAATTATCGTCATTAATATTTGCATGATCCAGCAGCCGAGCTAGTTTAGAGTCATGAAAATCAGATATGATATACCCGATGTGATCCCCGTGTTCCCTTTGCCGGGAGCACTTTTGTTGCCGCGGGCTAAGCTGCCTTTGCACATTTTCGAACCACGTTATCTCAGCATGATTGAAGATTGCATGAAAACCTCTAGCCGTTTCATTGGTATGGTGCAGCCTTATCAATCGCGTGGCGGTGAGACAAAGCTGCATTCCATTGGCTGCGTGGGGCGTTTAAACCAATTCTCTGAAACCGAAGATGGCCGCTACATGGTCACGCTTTCTGGGATGAGCCGATTTCGCATCAAAGAAGAGGTTGAGGGCTTTGCCCCCTATCGCCGCTGTCACGTGACATGGGACGGGTTTGAGCGTGACTTAGGTAAGGCCGAACGCGATGACAGCTTTGAACGTTCGGTGTTTATGGCGGCTCTGAAGCGGTATTTTGATGATCGACAGCTTTCGACGGATTGGGAAACGATGCAGGAGGCAGATGATGAGTTGTTGATCAATTCTTTGTCGATGCTCTGCCCGTTTGAGCCGGAAGACAAACAAGCTTTGCTTGAAGCGCCAAGCCTGAGCACACGTCGCGAAACTCTGACAACATTAATAGAATTCGCCCTGCGCGGTGGGGCTGATGAGGACTTTCTACAATGAGTGATATCGATGGAAAAATGCTAGAGGCTTTGATCTGCCCGCAGACTGGCGCGCCTTTGAAATATGACGCCAAACAACAGGAATTGATCTCAAAATCGGCGCATTTAGCCTATCCAATTCGCAATGGCATTCCGATTATGTTGGTCAGTGAAGCCCGCGAGATTGATTGAGCTTTAAAGCGGCTCTCCACGTAACAGTTTTGGTACATCACCGGCCGCTCCGGCAGCATTGGCTACAAATGCCTGGCGCAACGCGGGCGTATTATTGACCAAGCCCAAGCCCAAATCTCTCAAGCCGCGCATGACCGGGTTGTCGTTCGAGAAGAGGCGGTTGAAAGTATTGGTGGCGGTGCACAGCAAAGCGTTGTCGAAGCCGCGCCAGCGTTGATATTCTTCAAGCGAGGTATGAATTCCCAGATCTTGACCCCTGCGTTTTGTGTCACATAGTACTTGTGCTAAGGCGGCCACATCTTTGAACCCTGAATTGAGGCCTTGGCCTGCGATAGGGTGCACCGCATGGGCCGCATCCCCCACCAAAGCCACCCGTGATGCGATCATTCTGTGGGTGGTTGAGAGAGACAGAGGGTAGATATATCTGTCACCGGCCAGAGAGATGTCGCCCAAAAACGTGCCAAATCTTGGGCGCAAGACATCCAGATAATCCACATCATTCAGCGCGTGAATGTTCTGCGCCGTTTCGGTTTTCTCGGTCCAGACAATGCCACTACGATTTTGGGTTAAGGGCAGGATTGCCAATGGACCAGATGGCATGAAATATTGGTGCGCAATACCATTGTGCGGCCTATCATGTGCTATGGCACAGACCAAAGAGGATTGCCCGTAATCCCAACCCGCACGGGTTAATCCGGCGGCCTTGGCTATAGATGAGTTGCGTCCATCCGCTCCGACTAAGAGTGCTGCGGTCAAGGTGGTGCCTGAGATCATTGCCACTGCGGCATGTGTGGGGTGGATGGTTTGCGTTAAGATTTCGCAGTCCGACATGGTGACCACAGAAGAGCGCTTCAGAGCATTGTGCAAAGCCGCACGCAAATGCCGATCTTCAATCATATATCCCATGGGGCCTTGCCTGAAATCTTCCTGTCCAAACTCCATAACAAAGGGCGACGGGGTTTCTCCCACAAAGCCATCACTGACTTTGATTTCCAACATGGGCTCTGCATTATCCGCCAGCTCGTCCCATAGGCCCAGAACCTCAAGCATTTTTTGGCTCGCTGCGGCTAATGCATAGGATCGGCCGTCAAAGCCATTTTTCAGAGCAGCGGCTGGCGCATGTTTGTCAATCACAGCGGCGCGAATTCCAGCACTGTCCAGCGCCAAGGCCAGGGTGATCCCATTGAGCCCGCCGCCCGCAATGATAACGTCATAAACCATAATCAAGACATGGGGCAGCAAAGGGATATTGTCGAGGGGGTGCGACATCGTTAGCGTGGGGGCAAATCAGGAGGATGACCTATGCAAAGATGGTTGACGATGAGCGCCGCAGCTTTGGGCCGCGCAATTGGTAAGGGTGACATTGATCCTGTGGCTTTGGCGAAAACCTATCTGGACGCGATTGATGCGCATCCTTTTGCAGATCGCATTTATACGGTTGTAACCCATGAACGCGCCTTGACTGAGGCGGCAGCCTCCGCGGAGCGCGCCAAGCTCGGGCTGCGTAAATCGGCTCTCGATGGGGTGCCTGTATCCTGGAAAGATCTTTTTGACAGCGCTGGAATTGCCACCGAGGCGGGCAGCCTTTTGCTCAAAGACCGTGTGCCGGATGCGGATTGCGAAGTGTTGCGCACGGCCACAGCTTTAGGTTTGGTGTGTCTTGGGAAAACCCATATGTCGGAGCTGGCGTTTTCTGGCCTTGGCCACAACCCCTGCACCGCCACGCCACCCTGTGTGAATGATCATATGGCGGTTTCCGGCGGGTCATCTTCGGGGGCTGCGGCCTCTGTGGCCTTTGGTTTAGCTCCCTTGGCAATTGGCTCAGATACGGGTGGATCGGTGCGGATTCCAGCGGCGTGGAATGATTTGGTGGGGTTGAAAACAACCAGTGGGCGGATTTCATTGCAGGGCGTTTTGCCGCTCTGTGCGCGGTTTGATACGGTGGGACCGCTGTGCCGATCGGTGGAGGATGCAGCCCTTGCGCTGGCCGCTCTGGAGGGCAGTAAGCCGGTGGATCTCACCAATGCCACTTTGGAAGGCCGCAGGTTTGCCATTTGTGACACATCCGCTTTTGACGATATCCGCGAGGCACCTTTGGTTGCCTTCAACACTGCAGTGGATCGTTTGCGCCGGATGGGGGCTGTGGTGGAACGGGTGAAAATTCCAGAAGCACAGGCCGCCTTGGCGCTGTCAGGGGTGTTGTTTGCCTCAGAGGCTTATGGGACTTGGAAGGATCAGATCGAGGCCAATCCTGACGCAATGTTTTCTGAAATTCTTTTGCGATTTCGCAGCGGTGCGCAGGTTTCAGCGGCGGATTATGTGGCCGCTTGGCTGGAATTAGATCGACTGCGTGAAGCCTATTACGCGGAGACGGTGGGCTATGATGCAGTGCTGATGCCCAGTTCGCCGATCTTGCCGCCTAATGTCGAGCGGCTGGACCAAGATCACGACTATTATGTTAATGAAAACCTCTTGGCGTTGAGAAACACGCGCATTGGGAACTTGATGGGCGCCTGCGCTTTGACCTTGCCGACAGGAGTTCCGTCTTGTGGATTGATGCTGGTTTGCCCACCGATGCAAGAGCATCACCTGCTCCGGCTTGGGGCGGCGGCGGAAAATGCTTTGGCATGATACTGCTTTTCGATTTGCAGTGGCGCGCTGGCTGGCCTAATCCAGTAATTAAGAGGATATAATTCATGATGCCCAACCGATTTGATGCTTTGCCCACAGCTACTTGGCCGCGTTTGCGCGCCTTGCTGGACGGGCATGCGGCGGGCGGTGAGGTCATCAATATGACCATTGGGGAGCCTAAGCATAAATTTCCCGAGTGGGTTGGTCCAACTCTGAACGACGCTTTAGGACAATTCAACAGCTATCCTGACAACAACGGCACACCGGAATTGCGCGGGTCTATCGCTGGATTTCTGCAACGCCGCTATGGCATCGATTTGGATCCCGACGCCCAAATTATGGCACTTAATGGCACAAGAGAAGGGCTGTTTAATGCTGTTGTTGCACTTTGTCCTACCGGGTCTAAAGTTCTAATCCCAAACCCATTTTATCAAGTTTATACGGTTGCAGCTATGGCTGTGGGCGCGCAGTCAGTTTACCTTCCAGCGCATGCTCAAACAGGATTTTTGCCAGATCTTGACGCGCTGACGCCGGCCGAGCTGAACGAGACATCAGCCTTTTTTTTATGCTCTCCGTCCAACCCGCAGGGCGCTGTGGCCAGTGCGGAATATTGGGCGCGCTTGATCACATTAGCTGAGACCTATGACTTCAAAATCTTTGCCGATGAATGCTATAGTGAGATCTATCGCAACGCCCCACCTCCGGGTGCCTTAGAGGTTGCAGCAAGGATGGGTGCTGATCCTGAGCGGGTTGTGGCGTTCCATTCTTTGTCAAAACGTTCAAACTTGCCGGGGCTTCGATCTGGCTTTGTGGCCTCGGGTCGTAAAAATATTGCACGAATCAAACAGCTGCGCGCTTATGCGGGTTGTCCTATCGCTGGACCTATTCAGCATGTTTCTGCTAAGGTATGGGCAGATGAAGATCACGTTGTTGCCAACCGGCAACTCTATTGTGGCAAATTTGAGGCGGCGGACCACATTTTTGCCGAGATTCAGTCCTATAATTCGCCAGAAGCCGGGTTTTTCTTGTGGTTGCCAGTCGAAGACGATGAAGCTGCAGCAGTGAAACTTTGGACCGAAACAGGGGTGCGGGTGCTACCAGGATCATATCTGGGGCAAGTCGCAAACGAGCAGAACCCTGGGTCTGGCTACGTCCGAGTCGCTTTGGTGGCTCCAAAAGAAGAAATGCAGCGCGGGTTAACTCTTATGCGCGACTGTCTGTATAAATGATGTTGAGGTATAAATGGCTTATCCAACCCGCGGACGTGATCCGCTTTTGGACGCATCGACCCAAGCTTTTTTAGAAAGGCGGGGCGTTGAGGCTCTTGGTTTAGTGATTTTAGCGGTAGGTGTTATGTTTGCACTCGCCCTTGCTAGCTATTCGCCAGAAGATTCTGCCTGGATCGCCTCAGGCGGGCGTGAGATCGCAAATTGGGCCGGCCAAATTGGCGCCACAATTTCGGCACCTTTGATCAAAATCATGGGACTTGGAAGCTGGGGTATACCGATTGCCTTTGTGGTATGGGGATTGCGTTTGATCACGCATCTGGGGGCCGACCGCATGTTAATGCGGTTGATTTATGCTCCAATCTTCTGGGCCCTGTGCTCTCTTTATGCGGCAACTCTCAACCCAATATCCAGCTGGGCTCATAGTTTTTCAATGGGCGGTCTATTTGGTGACACAGTTTTATTCATGCTGTTGCAAATCCTGCCCGGATCAGCGGCATTGGGTGCCAATATCGTTGCGTTGATTTTAGGGGCTCTGGTCTTGCTCCTGGGGGGCTATGTGACGGGGCTGGTGTTCGGTGAAATCAAAACCAGTTTTCGTGCCATCAGCTTGGCGGGCAGCCGGTTTGTGATGTTTGTGTTGTCTTTGCTTTCAAGCGGCTGTATCGCGTGGGGCGCAGGGGCTACGAACCCGTCAGGAAAACCGCGCGCAATTGCAACGTGAACCAAACTTCAATCCCGTATCGCGCAGCGAAGCTGCCCGCGTCGCGTCAGTAATTCGTGCCAACCCAGCGATGCCCACGACTTCTGCAGCTTTGCCGTTGCCCGTTGAGCCGTGGGTGTCGAAATCACTCTTTGCTCGCGTGCCGGCTATGCTGAAACGAACGCCTGAGCTTAACGCAAAACCGCAATTGCAAGCAAACACTCAAGGCACGTCCGAAGATCCGTTTGAGGACCGCATTCGCGGCAAGATTGCGGATGCCATTCGCTCCCGCGATCCCCAGGCTGCTTTGACAGCTCAAGGTCAAACTCCTATTGTTACCACAAAACCGGGCCGCCCGATGGGGCCTGTGCCAATGGTTTTGCAGCATCCGGTTTCGGAAGCGCCATTTATGGAAGACGATACGGACATTCTGGACGATGAGTATCTTGCAGATTCCGAAATTCAAATTCCGTCCTATCCGGTTGATCCACCGCTCACGGCGCAGCCGAAACAAGTTGTACAGCATGCCTTAAAACGACCAATCCAACCGTCAGCTCAGGCGATTGCAGAAGCTCAGCCAAAATTGAGAATTTGAGCCTTCGAGCTCCGAGAAGACTTACGAAAAACCGCCACTTCGACTTTTGATGAGCCCATCATCCATCGAGCGCCATGTGCTGAGTGACGATGCGTTGGAAGCCAATGCGCGTATGCTGGAAAGCGTTTTGGACGACTATGGCGTCAAGGGCGAGATTGTCAGTGTGCGCCCGGGTCCTGTTGTAACTATGTATGAGCTGGAACCTGCGCCAGGCTTGAAAGCCAGCCGAGTGATCGGCCTGTCTGACGATATTGCGCGCTCAATGTCGGCGCTTTCAGCTCGGGTGAGCACCGTTCCTGGCCGTTCAGTCATTGGGATTGAACTGCCCAATGAACACCGCGAAATGTGCGCTTTGCGTGAAATTCTTTCTGCCCGTGAATTTGGGGATGCGAATATGCGCCTGCCCTTGGCTTTGGGCAAAGATATTGGTGGTGAGCCTATCGTGGCCAACCTCGCGAAAATGCCTCACTTGCTGATCGCGGGGACCACGGGCTCCGGTAAATCTGTGGCGATCAATACGATGATTTTATCGCTGCTTTATCGTTTGACGCCTGATGAATGCCGAATGATCATGATTGATCCCAAGATGCTGGAATTGAGCGTCTATGACGGCATTCCGCATCTGCTTAGCCCTGTTGTCACGGATCCAAAGAAGGCCGTGGTTGCCTTGAAATGGACTGTTGGCGAGATGGAAGATCGCTACCGCAAAATGTCAAAAATGGGCGTAAGAAATATTGATGGTTACAACAGCCGGGTGAAAGATGCTTTGTCTAAGGGTGAAATGTTCAGCCGTACCGTGCAAACCGGTTTTGATGATGGCACCGGCGAACCACTGTTTGAAACGGAAAAATTTGATCCAGAGACATTGCCATATATCGTAGTGATCGTGGATGAGATGGCCGACTTGATGATGGTGGCGGGCAAGGAAATTGAAGCCTGTATCCAGCGTTTGGCGCAAATGGCGCGAGCCTCTGGTATTCATATTATCATGGCGACACAGCGGCCTTCTGTGGATGTGATCACCGGTACCATCAAGGCTAACTTCCCCACACGAATTTCGTTTCAGGTGACGTCAAAAGTCGATAGTCGCACGATCCTAGGTGAAATGGGCGCAGAGCAGCTTTTGGGCATGGGCGACATGCTTTACATGGCTGGAGGTGGCAAGATTACGCGGGTGCATGGGCCGTTTTGTTCCGATGAAGAAGTCGAAGACGTAGTCAACCATCTCAAAACCTTCGGACCGCCGACCTATCTTTCGGGTGTCGTTGAGGGCTCCATCGATGACAAAGAGAGCGACATTGATGCTATCTTGGGGTTGGGCGGCAATACCGATATGGAAGATGCGCTCTATGACACCGCTGTACAAATCGTAGCCAAAGATCGGAAATGCTCCACCAGTTACATCCAGCGCAAATTGGCGATCGGATATAACAAGGCGGCGCGTTTGGTCGAGCAAATGGAAGACAATGGATTGGTCAGCGCGGCCAACCATGTTGGCAAACGCGAGATATTGATGCCCGAACAAAACTAGCAAAGTTTTGCCGAAGGCCCCGACCTGACGTAATTGTGACAGGAGCGGGCTTTCGGCGCTGTGTCATATCGCGGTAGGATGAATCATGAAAAAATTTATTGTCATCATGTTGCTGATCGCAGCGCCCGCGTCAGCCGAAAAGCTTAGCTTGGACGCGGTGTCTTCTTACTTTAATGCGATGACCTCCGCTGAGGCTGCGTTCATTCAAAACAGTGACGATGGCAATCAATCCTCGGGGCGAATGTACATCAAACGGCCCGGCAGAATTCGGTTTGAATATGATCCCCCTAATCTGGCCTTGGTTGTTGTCGGTGGCGGGCAGGTGGCGGTGTTTGATCCCAAGGCGAATTCTGAGCCAACCCGCTTCCCACTTAACCAAACACCTTTGAGCTTGGTTCTTGAGCGCAACGTTGATTTGGCGCGGCGTGATATGGTGGTGGCACATACCAGCGATGGTCCTCGCACCTTGATCACACTGCAAGATCCTGATCGTCCTGAATATGGGTTTATACAATTGGTCTTCACTGATAATCCTGTGCAACTGCATCAATGGATCGTCGATGATAATTCCGGCAGTAAAACTCAGATCGTTTTGGGAGATTGGACGCAAGGTCACAAGATGCCAAGCATCCTATTCAACATACAAGCAGAAATGCAAAGGCGGGCAAATTAAAGCGGGCTGATTTAACCCACTTTTGTTGTTAGGTCTTGCCGCAGCGCTGCAATTGAACGTGATACATAATCGCGCGATCTTCTAGTTTGTTCGCAACATTCAGCAGCCAGCGTTTTGATTTGTAAGACCCGCGACGGTATCCGGAGCGGCCCTCATGATATGCTAAATATTGGTTGCGCGTATCTGACATGGAGATGCCAAGCTCGCGACGGTTGCGTGCCATATACCAGCCCATAAAGTCAGCAGAATCGCGAATGCTGGTGCGGCTGGCGCCCCAACGCCCGGCACTTGCTTTATATTCTTTCCATGTGCCATCCAGAGCCTGTGAATAGCCATAGGCCGAGCTTTGACGGCCAGTAGGGATCACCCAAAGCGTATATTTACGTGGGGTTTTAGCCTTGGCCTTGAATTTGCTTTCCTGCCAAATAATTGCCATTTGCACAGAAATCGGAACGCCATATTTGCGTTTGGCGGCCTTAAATGCGGGAAGGAAACTGCGTCTTTGATCCAAAATTGAACAAGCATTGTCCAAATTTCTGGGTGCATTCACATTGCCGCCAGGAAAGGAACACCCGGCCAGCAGGGTCACCAAAATCAAGGCGCGAAGGATACTGCTCATGGTGCCTCTCGCTATTTTTATTATTTTTATTAGTTTATTAAGGAAAACATACCAATTCCAAAATGATTTTGCAACGATGTGAATGTCTAAACACACTGGGAGCTTAGCGAATTGGTGTCTCGGGTCTCGGCTCAATCAAATTGTCTTGAACGCATAGACATTTCAGGCATAAATCAAGTAAGAGGAGGCCTCTAGAAAAGGGTGCATCGTGCAAGCTGAAGCAAAATATTATCTGGGCCAAGTGGTTTGCCATAAAAAACACCCCTTTCGGGGCGTTATTTTCGATGTGGATCCAGAGTTTTCTAATACCGATGAATGGTACGCGGCGATTCCCGAAGAGGCGCGGCCCGTGAAAGATCAGCCATTTTATCATCTGCTGGCTGAAAATGATCAGAGCTATTACATTGCCTATGTCTCTGAGCAAAATTTGATGGCGGATGTATCGGGCGATCCGGTGGATCATCCCGATATTGAAGATATATTTGGCCCATTCGAAAACGGAGCCTATCCGCTACAGTTTCAGCTCAATTAAGGCTTCTAGCCTTTAATATCCCAAGGCACAGCCATCTTTTCGAGGATCGGATGCGCCTTGTAGAACGCCATCTTTACCAATTAAGATTGCCTGAGCACCCCCAATTGGTCCAGCTGGAATCTCAACTTTGTGACCCATGTCAGCAAGGGTTTGATGTACCTGTGATGCGTAGCCGCGTTCCACTTTCATCAGGCCTAGGTCAGAAAAACATCTTGGCGCATCAATGGCTGTTTGATTGTCCATGCCGAAATCAACCATATTTGACAGCAAGCGAGCGTGGCCGTTGGGCTGATATGCGCCACCCATAACGCCGAATGGCATTGTCACCCTGCCATTTTCGGCCAGCATGCCGGGTATGATTGTGTGCATCGGGCGTTTGCCTCCTGCCAGCTCATTGGGATGGCCCTGCTCTAGGGTAAAGCCCGCACCTCGGTTTTGGAATAAGATGCCGTACTTCTCGGAGGCAATGCCAGAGCCGAAGGCATGGAAGATGGAATAAATCAGCGAAACCGCCATCTGATTTTTATCCACGACAGTGATATAGATGGTGTCTTTATGAACGGCCTCGGACAAACTGGAAGGGTCCGCCATTGAGCGGCTTGGATCAATCAAAGCTGCCAGATTCGTGGCGGTTTCGGCGGCCAACATATGCGCGATGCGCGTAGTGTAATCGCATCAGCAATAAAACGATTGCGGGCGTCATAAGCCAGTTTCGAGATTTCTGCCTCAATGTGGGCGCGCTCTGCACCAAATGGATCCATATTGGCGATGTCAAAATGTTTCATCATATTGAGCATCAACAGCGCCGTTGCGCCTTGGCCATTGGCCGGATGCTCTAGCATCTCTATCCCTTGGTAGCTGCTTGCGCAGAGGAGTGCCATAGGTGGCTTTGGTTGCTGCAAAATCTTCCATGCTGTGGCTGCCACCAACGGCTTGAAGGCTGGCGACCATATCTTTGGCGACCGCTCCGGCGTAAAAGCCATCGCGGCCTTTGGCCGCGATGCACTCTAGCGCGTCTGCTTGGCAGGGCGACGCAAAGAGTTGGCCAACTTTTGGGGCTGCGCCCGCAATTAGGAATTTGTCCCGAGCGGTGCCTTGCAACAATGCAGCGCTGAGGTCCCAATCAAAGGCGACCCTTGGTGCCACTGGAACACCAGTGCGGGCGTAGTGAATAGCAGGGGCCAATATGTCGCCCAAACTTAGGTTCCCGAAATCCTCTGCCATGCGGCAAAATCCGTCCACTGCGCCGGGAACTGTAATGGCCTCAGCGCTGTGCAGCGGTATGGTGCTCAACCCTTTGGCCCGTAAGGCTGTTGCATTTGCAGCCTGTGGCGCGCGCCCTGATCCATTGAGCGCCACAACATCGGCGCTTGGGTCTTTTTGAATGAGTGCAAACATGTCACCGCCCAAACCGGTCATCTGTGGCTCACAAATACCCAGCAACACAGCGCCAGCAATGGCCGCATCGACTGCGTTTCCGCCAGATTTTAAGATGTCGAGAGCTGCGGTGGCGGCCAAGGGATGCGACGTTGCGCACATGCCGTTGGTTGCATAAACCGCAGAACGGCCGGGAAGGTGGAAGTCACGCATGGGATCAAGTGCCTCAATAAATCAATTGTTGATCAACCATAGCGACTTTACTAGCAGTGGCGAGAGCTTCCGACAAGATTGCGACACAACAGCCCGGATGATGCCCACCCTTGTGTCGAGGGGGCGGAGCAATGCATAAGTTATCAAACAGTGTTGAATTGGGGTTTGTGATGGAAACAGTTTATATTCTTGGAACCGCTCGGACGCCCATGGGTGGATTACAGGGTGCCTTCGCAGATGCGCCAGCCAGCCAGTTGGGGGGCGTGGCGATTGCAGCTGCACTTGAGGCGGCACAAGTTTCTCCTGAGCAGGTCGATGAGCTTTTGATGGGCTGTGTTTTACCGCAGGCCAAGGTCAAGCACCGGCGCGGCAAGCAGGGTTCGCAGCTGGCCTCGGGGAGGGCGTACCAGCCACCACGGTCAACAAAATGTGTGGTTCTGGCATGAAAACCACAATGATGGGCTATGACCAGCTAACTATGGGCCGCGATCAAGTCATAGTTGTAGGTGGCATGGAAAGCATGACGCAAGCGCCATACCTCCTGCCGAAAATGCGCGGCGGCGCGCGGTTGGGTCATGGGCAGGTTCAAGACAGCATGTTTCTGGATGGTCTCGAAGATGCCTATGATCAGGGTCGGCTTATGGGCACATTCGCCGAAGATTGCGCTAAGCACTTCCAATTCACCCGCGAGGCACAAGACGCCTATGCGCTGCGATCTTTGGAGCGCGCGGTGGCGGCCCGAAGCCAGCGGTGCTTTTGCCGCTGAAATTGCGCCGGTGTCTTTGACCACGCGCAAGGGCACGGTGCAGATTGGTGTGGATGAACAACCTGGCAATGCGCGCCCTGAAAAGATTCCACATCTGAAACCCGCGTTTCGTGAAGGCGGAACGGTTACCGCGGCCAATTCTTCTTCGATTTCAGACGGTGCTGCAGCCCTTGTTTTGGCCAACCAAACCTCCGCCGATGTGCGAGGCCTTGCACCAAGGGCGCGGATCATGGGTCATGCGAGCCATGCGCAAGCGCCCGGTTGGTTTACAACTGCGCCGGTACCTGCCGCGCGCAAGCTTTTGGATCAACTGGGCTGGAGCGTTTCGGATGTTGATCTCTGGGAGGTGAATGAAGCCTTCGCAGTGGTCCCAATGGCCTTTATGCACAAGATGGCGCTGAGCCCTGATGTTGTGAATATCTACGGCGGCGCCTGTGCTTTGGGACATCCAATAGGTGCTTCTGGTGCGAGAATTATTGTGACGTTGCTGAACGCTTTAGAGCGGCATGATCTTAAACGTGGAGTGGCTGCGATTTGCATTGGTGGTGGCGAAGGTACGGCCATTGCGATTGAGCGTTTGTGAGAGATCTACCAATGTCTCAAGTTGATTACACCTCCCTTATCAAAACCATAGCCAGCTTGACCGAGGGCGAAGACGACGTGATCGCGCTGATGGCCACGGTTGTATGTGAACTGCATCACAGTGATGACCGTTTTGACTGGACCGGGTTTTACCGGGTGACATCGCCGGAAATGCTTAAGATCGGACCCTATCAAGGCGGGCATGGTTGTTTGCAAATCCCATTCACACGCGGTGTTTGTGGGGCGGCGGCGCGGCTCGGGGAGACGCAATTGGTTCCGGATGTGAAGGCCTTTGCGGACCATATCGCCTGTGCCAGTTCCACCCGTTCGGAGCTGGTTTTGCCGGTCTGGGATCGTGCCGGTACATTGCTGGCGGTGTTGGATATCGACAGCGATCAATTTGATGCATTTACCGTGCTCGATGCCGATTCTCTGGCCGAAATTCTTGCGTCGGTTTTTGCGCGTTAAAGCTTGTGAAATTTTCTTGATTTTTTTCACTAACTCGTGCAATTGTGAAAAAACGAAGAATAATTTCACATCATGTATCAAACGAGATCAGACACAGCCACCCTTGGTGCCGATATACGGGCCTTGCGCAAAGCGCGGGGTCTGACACTTGTGGACCTGTCCGATATCCTTGGCCGATCCGTCGGATGGTTGAGCCAAGTTGAGCGAGACAAGTCAGAGCCGGGAGTCAATGATCTGCGATATCTGGCCAAAGCGCTTGATATCTCCGTATCTTCGTTGTTTGGTGCGGGCCCTGCACCGGTGGATGAAGCGGGATTTGTGGTGCGCAAAGACAGCCGACGACCCATTGGCAGCCGTGAGGCGGGGCTGGTAGAAGAGTTGCTGTCACCAGATTTGACTGACGATTTTGAAATGCTGCACTCCACCTTCGAACCGGGAGCAAAGCTGTTTCCCGCTGTGTCGCGCCCGACACAAGAGGTTGGCTATATTTTGTCTGGTCAACTAAAACTTTGGATTGGAGACGCTGAGTTTTCTCTGTTCCCGGGCGACAGTTTTCGCATAAAGGGCGAGCAGTTTCGCTGGGAAAACCCTGCCGACGAACCCTGTAAGGTGATCTGGGTCATCGCCCCACCGGTGTATTAATGTCATTACAGGGCTGGATCATATTCGCGAGCTTCTGGGCAGTGTTTGTTGTCACGCCCGGGCCAAATGCGGTCAACTGCATGTGCAATGGCATGAGCTTTGGCCTGCGCCGGGGTCTTTGGGGCGTGCTGGCGATTCTAACCCAAGCCACTGCATTTTTGCTGCTGTCAGCCTATGGCATATCTGCGCTGTTGGTGGCCTCACCTACAGCATTTACTATGGTAAAATTTATTGGCGCGGCATTCTTAATCTTTCTCGGGGTACGTGGCTGGATGATAGCTGCAACCCCGCCGAAGTTGAATCCAGCTGTGGGATCAATCTATGGCTCGGGCTTTGGCCATTGCCAGCATAAATGCGAAATCAGTGGCGGGATATTTGGCAGCCTTCAGCCAATTTGTGCAACCAGATGTGCCTATTTGGGAGCAGATGACCATGATCATGCCAACGGCTCTGTGCCTCACG
>CAJJBJ010000008.1 GCA_905182455.1 uncultured Planktomarina sp. | reverse complement strand
GCCACAAGCTGCGAGCGATACGGCCATCAGCGTAAAGCCTGAGCCCTGCATTGCGCGCTTGGCGTTCTTGTTTTCCCATGCCGCAAGCATTTTGGCCAGCGCTGGGTTTGTTTTGCTGGTAGCGTTAAGCCCTGCAGCCTCTACGTCGAAAGACGCACGTTGGTGGATTGTCATTATCTTTTTCTCCAGACATTAATGTTCACTGACCGATTTAAACATGCCAAAACCCCCAATTCAATAGTTAAAATAATATATAAAAAATCTAAATTTTTGACAATATTTAAGGAATTTACTATATAAAAATTATATAATATTTCTATAACTAATAATTGGATATGGCTTATTTTAAGGCTTTCAATGGATTTTGACATAATATAGACAAAAGTTGTAAATGGAATAAAAAACCTGGGAGGAATGCTGGTTATGAAGTTAGATAGAACGAAATTAATCGCTGCAATGTTTGCGCTATCTGCGTGCGGTGCACCTCAATATTCAGGCCATGCGCTCAACTCTGAAGCCGCTGCACTTTCTAAAGTTGCGCCCAATGCCGCCCAGAAGCGCAGTGCCGCCAGGAGGCTGTCGGGTAACTTTATGGGTGATCTGTCGCAGGCAGTATTAATGGCCCCAGAATATTTGGCCGCCCAAAGCGCTGCAACCGAAGCGCGCTATCTAGTAACTGCCTCAGATGCTGGCCGCAAAGTTCAAGTTGTAACAAGTGCTAACGCAGGCAGTATGGTTAAAAGTGGCGCAGGTTTGTCTTCGACTACAACAAACGGAGCGAGTGCTAACCTTTCTCTAAGGCAACTGATTTATGATGGTGGAGCGAGTGTCGCCAGGGTCGACAGTGCACAAGCGAATTTGTTTGTCGCAGAGACAGAGATTGAGATCGTCGCAAATAAAATTGCGGAAAATGCCGGTGTGGCATGGAATGACCTTCACAACCTGAAAGCCAGAGAGCAAGCGCTTAAGGCGCTTATGGCTAAGGCTGAAGAAATGCTTGGCCAGATGCAAACTCTTGTTTCAAGTGGCATGATTGATAAAAGCGCAAGCACCTCAGCAGAAATAGCGGTACGCAGTCTTTTGTTGGAAAAATCCAACTTGGAGGCACAGATATCTGCCGGCACCGCGTCTTACGTGAAAAATTTCGGTGGTGTTCCAAATGACTTAACAGCAGCTCCGTCACTTCTCACAGCTTCCGACCTGACAAAAATCGAGCGGGAATGGAGCACTTCACCTATTATGCTTCAATCTGCAGCAAAGGTTATTGCCGCAAAGCAAAATCTTCTCGCCGCACGCGGCAATGAAGAGCCAACAGTCGGCTTGAAAGCCGGTGTGGTTTCTCCCATGGATCGGGGTGAGCGCACAAATTTTGCAATTGGCCTTGAGTTAGAGTGGGTATTAGGAGATGGCGGACGACGAGAAGCCAATACCGCCGCCCAAGCCGCGCGCTTAGCAGCTGTGGAGCAAACCCTCGAGGGCTTCAAGCTGGCCGGTAAGACAGAACTAGATACCGCCGTAAGCCGACGTGCGGCTCTAGTCAAAAGCATAGCAACACTCAGCGTGCAAGCAGACTCGTCTAAAAAGGAAGTTAAAATCCTTTGGTCACAACTTTCAACGGGTCAAACATCAGTCCGTCAACTTATCGAAGCTGAAGTGAATGCTTATCGCGCCTCAGAGCGTAAGATAATGGCGGAGGCAGAACTTTTAAATCTAGAACTTGCGATGCTCTCAAGTTCAGGCCTTTTGGCAAAAAAACTAGAGCTAAATAATAAAATAACACAAGTTAAGGCAATAAAATGATTGATAAGTCCGACATCGAAACAGCCGGACCGGCAAGTGATGCTACAAACAATGACACAATAATTTTAGAAGCCAGTCTCGAAGACTCGACACCTGAGCAGGGATCGAAGTCGGTCGAAACAGCTTTGGTTCAGACGCTTCAGCGGTTCCTTCGGGACCAAGGCGAAACTTACAGCGAGGCGGCCATACGGGACTTACCAGCGAACCCGAGCGTGGCCTTTTCACCTGCAGAAATGGTTAGCGTCCTTCGTGAGATAGGACATATTGCCAGTTTTGGAGATATCCCAGCGAAAAACCTATCTCCAAATCATTGCCCTATGATTGCATTTTGGAAAGATGAAAGCGCATTTATTTTAACAGATATCAAGCCTGATGGAAGCATTCGATACGCAAGTATTGAAAACAAATTTAAAGTCAAAAAAATGGCAGCTGATCAATTTTCTGCCAAATTCTCTGGCCACCTTATACTAACGCAGCGGGATAAAAACGCTGTGTCTAAATCAAGTAAGCGTTGGTTTTACTCGGCCTTTGCGCAAGGAAAATGGCTTTATGCGCAGGTTATTCTGGCTGCAACTATGTCCAATTTTCTAGGTGTTTCAACCTCTCTCTTTGTGATGGTAGTTTATGATCGAGTTGTCCCCAACGAAGCAATTGAATCCCTGATTGCGCTATCAATTGGCGTTATGATCGCGCTTGGCTTTGACTTTTTAACCAAGTCATTACGCGCCAATTTTATTGACCGCGCCAGCAAGCGAGCGGACGCCCGTATGTCGCGCATGGTTTTTGACAAAATTCTGACGCTTCGCCTAGATGCGGGGAACCAAAACTCTGGCGCCGTGGCAAGTGTCGTGAGAGAGTTTGACTCGCTTCGTGAGTTTTTCACCTCAGCAACTCTGGTGGCAATTGTCGATTTACCTTTTATCTTCTTTTTCATCTATGTTGTGTACTTAATAGGCGGGAATATCGCCATTGTACCGTTATTAGCTGTTCCCTGCGTACTCATCATTGGGTTGGCAATCCAACCCATTTTGGCTCGCCTCGCCTCAGGCGCAATGGAAACCGGAATGTCGAAGCAAGCCGTCCTTGTTGAAACATTGAACGGCTTGGAAACAATTCAAGCGACCGGGGCTGGACGTTTAATGAAAAACCGCTTTGAAGTTGCCACAGGTGACCAATCCGAACTAGGCCTCAAAAGCCGGATTTTTTCGCAGTTTGCTATTAACTCAGCAGCCTCTATTCAACAAATTGCTCAGGTAGCCACAATCTTTTATGGGGTCTTCCTGATCCAGGCGCAACAGCTGTCCATGGGTGGGTTAATCGCTGCAGTCATCTTGGGTGGACGCGCTTTGGGTCCGCTTGGACAAGTTGCGTCCGCAATGTCACGCGCCAATTCGGCACGCCAAGCGTTTCGCTCAATTGACAAGTTGATGAACCAAACTGACGGTGTCGACAAATCGGAGCAACGTTTAAGTCGACCTGTACTAAAAGGCGACATTGAATTTAAAAACGTGTCTTATACGTTTCCGGGAGCAAAAAATCCCCTCATAAAAGATTTGTCGATCAAAATTCCAGCCGGAGAGAAAGTGGCCGTTCTGGGGCGGATGGGTTCAGGAAAATCTACCTTCGCAAAACTTTGTGCTGGCATAGTTCAACCGACAACAGGTTCAATCTTGCTGGACGGCATCGATTTGCGCCAAATAGACAAATCAGACCTGCAGCGAAATCTGGGAGTTATGCTTCAGGAGGCGTGGTTATTCTCCGGCACAGTCCGTGAGAACATACAGCTGGGTTACTATGAATACGATGATGCCCACCTGCTCAAAGTTTGCCAGCTCTCCGGTACCGATGACTTCATAAAGGGAAACCCTGCAGGCTATGATCTGAAAATAAAAGAACGCGGCGTGGGTCTTTCTGGCGGCCAACGCCAGTCCATAAATCTTAGTCGTGCACTTCTTCATGATCCCAACATTTTGGTGCTCGACGAGCCCACCAGCTCAATGGATTCTTCCACGGAAGCCTCTGTATTAACGCGCCTTGCGGATTATCTCCCTGACAGAACAATGATTGCCGTTACACACAGAAACACACTACTCAAACTAGTGACCCGGGTCTTAGTAATGGACCAGGGAAACATTATATTAGATTCCCCTCCTGACCAGCTAAAATAATTAGATTTAAGAGAGCGTTATGCCAATATCAAAATTCGAAAAATTATCCCGGGAAATGGAAGAGCGAGAAGGCTTTGGCAACTCACTAATCATTTTTGTCATTGCGGCTCTCATAGTTGCGGTCGTGGGGTGGGCCTCTATAGCGGAGCTAGACAACGTCACGCGTGGGAATGGAAAGGTAGTGTCCACCACTCAAAACCAAATGGTTCAGTCCTCTGAATCCGGAGTTATCTTGTCTCGTTCAGTCAATGAGAACTCGCTGGTTAAAGCAGGTGATGTGCTCTACGAGATCAATCCTATAGAGCTACAGTCCGAGCTTGATAAACTACAACAACGTGCTGCAACACTTTCTGTAAGGGAATTACGCTTGCAGGCTGAAAGCACAGCGTTAAATTTCGATCCGGACACCAGTATGATAGCTCAGTCTGAGGACACAGCTATGACTGAAAAGGCGCTTCATCTTGCTAAGCGCAAGGAGCTGTCAGGCACGCTTTCTATATTAAAACAGCAAAAGGTACAGCGTCAGCAAGCCTTGATCGCCGCTCAACAAGCGCTAGACACTTCACGCAATATGCTTGATCTTATCAGTTCGGAGATCACAATTATAAATCCACTAGTGCGTCAAAATTTAATGCCAGAAACTCGACTACTTGAGTTGCGCCGTGAAGAACAGCGCATGTCCGGAGAAATACAAACTGCGATAACCCGTGTAGCGAGCACAGGATCTGCAATATTGGAGGTTGAGAACGAAATTTCTAACAGCCTTGACAGCTATAAGCGACGCGCACTGGAAGAACTCAATTCAGTTGTAGCAGAACTGAGCGAGGTGAACACACTCGTTCCAGCTCTTAAAGAAAGGGTCAAGCGCACTGTGATACGAGCTCCTGTTGACGGTATCGTAAATAGAATTAATTTTCAAACAGTAGGTGCTTACGTGCGAGCCGGTGATGTTATTCTGGAAATTGTACCGACAGGGGAAGCTTTAAAACTTGAGGCAAAAATTGATCCAAAAGACATTTCAAGCATTAGGATGAATGACTTTGTACGTATACGACTAAGCGCTTACGATTCCTCACGGTACGGAGCCATAGACGGGTACGTTCGCAGCATTAGCCCTGACGCAATAACCGATAAATCAGATGGTTCCAGTGGAGCATTTTACCTTATCGACGTGTCACTCGACAGCACAATCACTCTTGCAACGGGTGAGGACGTTACGCTACTTCCAGGCATGACGGCTTCTGTCGATGTTGTATCTGGCAAACGTACAGTGCTTGACTACGTATGGCAGCCAGTTTCGAAAGTAAAAGAACTTGCACTCCGCGACTAAGATTAATGCTTGAATCACAACCAATGAAATGAGAGGCAATTCTAAATGAAGATTAAAGATGAATTGCTTATTTTACAGGGTATTGACTGTAAATCAATACTATTTCCATTTATGAAGAGTATCAGCAAATGGGAATTACTACTTACAATAGCAGACCTAGACGGCGACCCAGATTTTGGCATCTGGAACTATATCGATATGCTCCATACCAGGACAGAAAACCCAATGACCATGTACGCATTTCTTAAGTTGAAAATTGAAGAAGGTAGCCTCATCAAAACCAAAAGTGTAAAAAAGAGCCGCAAATCACTAGTGCTAAGTTCTGAGCTGGATTTGGAGCTAAAGAAATTTCTCAAAACCCGTAAAAACACTCTACTGCCAGAGGTCACAAATATATCAAGCTAACAATAAAAAATTCAACTTCCCTTTGCAAGTTTGTCCACAATTTTGAAAGGCCACTAAAGCTAAAAACAGACCTTATCCTATTATTAATCATCTTTTTCTATTGCTGCTAACCTCAGATTTTAATATAAAAACTATGTCATTATAATTGTTCTTTGATTTAGAACTTTTATTAACTTAAACACAGGTGGAGACAAGCCCTTGAGTAAACCCAAAAGCCAAAAAGACGGTGGACAAATGCCCAGTGCAGAAACTGATGGGGCGTCTATCACCGTGGATGATAAAGAATATAAAGTTGAAGATATGACCGACAGATGCAAAAGCTCAGCTTTTGAATATTCAATTTGTTGATGGGCAAATTCAACAGCTCAAAAATGAATGGGCCGTTTCGGATACAGCACGGCTTGGCTACACGGCCGCCCTCAAGGGTGAGCTCGTGAAAATTGATGGCAACTAAGTTTCTGTAGATGACACAGAAAATCAATATCGACGGTATCGAGCACGGATTAGATACGCTTAGTGATGATGCAAAAAAATTGGTAGCAAGGCTTCAAGATACTGATGCATGCATTCATGAAATGAAAAACTTACTTGCCATTTTCACCCGGGCCAAACGAAGTTACATTGCCGAATTAAAACGAGAAATAATCAAAGGCAAATCGGGTGTAGATATTGCTTCACTCTTTGACTAAAATATCTGGAAGGATTTAGAATGCCCAAAATCAAAGTTGACGACATAGAATACAATACAGAAGAGCTTACAGACAATGGCAAAGCCCAACTGGCAAGCCTTCAGTTTTTGGAAGTGCAGATGAGTAAGCTTCAAAATGAAATTTCGGTTTATCAAACGGCACGGAATGCATATGTAGCTGCACTCAAGGCAGAGCTGGAAAAGACGGCCTAAGAGAAATTTTATTGCTATATAATCTAGAAGATGCATAATTTTTAAAGATTATCTGTAATAATGGATTAACAAGGCTAAAAAAATGTAGTTTTATTAGCCAATGAGGTTTTAATATAATTTAGCCAAAGATTTACATATGACAATCTTGACCAAGACGATCAGACGGACAGCCTTTTTGTTCGCCTTGCCATTTTTAATTTGGTCAGGCTACTGGGCTGCGTCTGCTCAGGCCATTACAAAGGGTGTGTCATTAGCTAGTGAAGATACACAGTTTCTTGGCCTTAGTGCTCAGTTTGAAGTGGCGTCAGTGACAGGCTATCCACAGCGCTTTACAGTGGGCTTGTCAGACATTGAGATCGGAACCGAAAATAGTTTTATATGGAAGACACAGGGTGTAAGTCTAGAGGCGAAAAGCTATCTGCCAAATGAAATAACTCTTGAGCTGTCTGAACCGCACCGCATCTCAGGATCTCTTGGTGAGCTAGATATAGATGCTGCACACGCAGAGATAACTGCTCTCTTCCAACCTAACTGGCGCCTTGCTCTAGGAAACATCAGCTTAAGTTTTAACGATCTTAAAATTGCCTCTGCAAACCAGTGGGGTGCAAGTATTGGTACAGTTTTAGCAAGTGTTAAATCGTTCCCTGATAATTCAAACGCCTATCAACTAAGCGCAGAACTGGAAAATTTAAACTTATCTGATGTCATTGTCGGGGTTCCCGCAAAATATCAAACCATTCAAAACCTTTCGCTACTGAGCGAAATTCTTCTGACCAGGCCACTGGATCGCTTAATAATTGGAAATGGTGTACCGACGCTGCAAAGACTACTATTGCAGAAAGCTCAATTTGACTTCGGAACATCACTTATTTCGGTAGATGGGGAATTCGCCTACGACAAAAACAGAGCCTTAAATGGAATTTTGAACGTTACGGTGCAAGATTGGAAGAGCTTATTCAACCTCGCAAAAGATGTTGGGTATATAGAACCAAATCTTGAGAACTTTTTTGCCATGATCCTTGCCGATCTTGCGGCTCAAGAAGGCTCTGACGACACATTAACGATCCCTCTGAATATTCAAAATAATAAGATTTCTTATGGTGCTCTTAACTTGGGCATATTACCATAAATAAATCAAAGAATTATTTCTATTTAAAAACAGGGTGAATTTTGTGAGATTTGAAGAACAAGCCTCTAATTTGCAATCGAGTCTAAAGACAAAAAATATATATCTAAATAGTGTTGAAACCTTAATAAATCAGTATAAATCCCGGATAAGGGGGGGGCGAATTCATATCGCCTTACCTGCTCTTGGCGACACCTCTTTTGTCTGCCTGTGGCGGCAAATCTTCAGGCATCGCGTCAGAGGAGGATAACATCATTGTGGGATTACCCGCTGGATATAGCCCTCCAGCGTCTGTCTACATCCAGCCAACCTCTGCTGACCCCAATGAATTTAAACTTCTAGCGCCCTACGTCGAACCTTATTGGGTAAACGCGTTGGGTAATGAAAATTACGATCAACTATACGACCGCCACCAATCCTTTGATAACATAGTTCAATACGCATTTCCTGCTGTAATTCCTGATTATTACACTGGAAACGATCGAACAGGCTGGGCGGCTGCGTCCCCTGCAATGCAAGGCACCTATCTTGATATTTTTCGAGATTTACAGAAAATGTTTGCAGTAACCTTTGTTGAAACGACCGAACTTACCGCATTCAACACCATAATTGTTTCGCAAAACCAACAATCTGCTGATAGTGCCGGTTATGCATATTTCCCTAATGATGTGGATCCTGTTGGATCAGATATTATCATCTCAAATAAATATGACGCTCCCGCCTTCACCGGCAATACTACTAACTTTGATTATGAACTTTTGCTCCACGAACTTACACATGCCTTCGGTCTCAAACACCCGTTTGAAATTGAGGGGACCGCAACACAATTGCTTCCAACATCCGAGGATAACTCAGCTTGGACAGTTACGACATACACACAGATTACATCAGAGTATGATGGGACTTATCGAGATTTGGATCTGATGGCTTTTGCAGGCCTTTTCGGGGTCAATCCGAACCATCAGGCTTCAGATAATAGTTATTTTTTCTCAAGTAGTTCGGGTGTGTTTATTTTAGACGGTGCAGGCAGTGATACAATAAGCGCAGAGGGCCAAAGTATCGCCGTACACATCGATTTGCGTGCTGAAATGCATAGTTATTTGGGTGTTAAGTCCCCCAATATAACATCAGCCTTTCAATTGACCATATCCTCAGGCTCTGAGATAGAGAAAGCGGTTGGTGGTTCAGGTAATGATTACCTGATAGGTAATGCGCTAAATAACGTCTTGATCGGCGGCGCAGGTGATGACCTTATTTTTGGAGGCGAAGGTAGCGACGTGGTCCATAGCGGGCCAGGCCAGGACCAGATAGATCTGTCTGAATTAATTTCAAAAAGCGATGTTCTAACATTTGAAACAATCCCCGCAGACAACGGAAAAGACACTGTATTTTCCTTTGAACAAGGCGCCGTCGGCGACGTTCTCAACTTATCTCTACTTATTGCAACACCTCTGCAATCCGTTGTTTTCCAGACTTTTACAGAGATTGCCAATGTCAGCAATACTATACTAAGGCTCGTTGAAAATAGCCTTGATACTGCCGGTGAGCTCCTAACCGCTCTCTCCACAGGCGGAATTTTTCTTCCTTAGAACTGTCCATTAATTCAAAGGCGTTCGCACTCTCGGCGAACTCGCAGGCCACAGGCGAAGACCAACATTTATTTCATGTTTCTAACGAAGATTCTGGTTTTGTTGTTAATCACTTGGCATCATTCATAGGAAATAACCTCGACATAGATTCATGGCATGACAATAATTTCATCTGACACCAGCTGCTCAAGCTAAAGTTTTTGAAATATAGTTGGGCATTCCACCATACAACTACTTCTTTGGTACTCGCAGCTGGCTTTGCCTCTGCAGACGTATCTTTCTCCGGCACAGCAGGTGTCGCACTTATCGATGACAACGGTGCATCACTCTCAACACGCGCTGACATGTTTGCTGAGTCATACTATGACTTGGACATCGCAGCTACAGCCGAGACAGACAACGGCATCTCAGTTAAACTTGGCTTAGACTTAGGCTCTGGTGGCAAAATCGACTATGACGACGACGACAAGCTCGAAGTACAAAGTGCTGCCCCAGGTGATGCAGACGTTGCAGTGTCATACAATGGCTGGACATTGGCTGTAGACCAAGCTGGTATCGACAACCTGTTTGATGACACTGATGGTTCTCAAGACATGAGCCTTTCAGGCGCAGTTATGGGCTGGACTGTAGCACTTACAACCGACCAGGAAGGCTCCACAAGCTCATACAAAGTAGGCGGCACAGTTGGTGGTGCAGCACTTACATTCACTTGCACAGACGTTGTTGCTGCTGGTGGTGATGCGACAGGTATCTCTGCATCATACTCAATGGCCACTCTGACTTTGAGTGCGTCTATGGAAAACGGGGCCTCCGACGCGGAAGATGAGACAGCAATCGGCATCACATACGCAATAAATGACGCTTTAACTTTTTCATATAAATCAATCAAGCCAGGTTCGCGCGCAAGCGATGACTTCGGCGACGAGTGGGATGCAAAAGTCGCATACTCAGCAGGCTGCGTTAGCGCATCATTCGCAACTGACGAAACAGATGCTACAACTGTTATCGCTGAGTATACACTCGGTGGTGGTGCTACAGCATTTGCAGCAATGCATGATAAAGCTGGCACAGCCAAAGATCTCACAGCTTTGGGCTTGACCTTCGCATTCTAAGCGAAAAACCCTTACTTAAAGAGAGAGCGGCGCTTCGGCGTCGCTCTTTTTTGTTGCAGCGTGTGATGTAGATAAAACTACACTCCCTACTGCGTGTCCCACTACACCATCCAATACCATCAAATGGGCTACACGTGTACATGCTGTATGTACGTCGTCAGGGTTTTGGAACCATTAGAAGCTTAAAGTAAGAGAGAGTTTGACTAACCTTTCAGTTACATCACGTGTTAACTAAGTGTCATTGAGGGCTGTATAAAGTAGATTATTGCTTTGCGCACCTCGTTTTCCCACGACACAAACTAGATGCATATATATGCACTCAACCCACTTGCGGCTTGCGTGACCGAGGTGAGGACGATACCGACAGCGTTGTTGTGCGCTGAACAGGTGGATTACTGATGATAAAACGAGATATATTTTTGAGTGGGAGAATATAATTTGGACAATTACTCGTCGTCAACTCCCCAAACACTCACCTTTGACGTCCTAATCGTCGGAGCTGGTCCAGCCGGAATGATGGCAGCCGAGCATACTGCCCTTGCGGGTTTGAAGGTCGCCGTCGCAGATGCGATGCCCTCCCCCGCCCGCAAATTCCTCATGGCCGGAAAATCAGGCCTAAACCTGACCAAGGACGAAGACACAGCCGCATTCATCAAAAATTATGACGCCATCGAACCCCTGCGCCCAATACTGGCGGAGTTTGGCCCCACAGAGGCAATCACCTTTGCGCAGGGCTTGGGCCAAGAGGTCTTCACAGGCAGCACTGGACGGGTGTTTCCCAAAGCGATGAAAGCTTCTCCACTGCTGCGTGCATGGTTGGTGCGTTTGGAAAACTTGGGTGTCACGCTTTTGCGCCGGCATCAATGGGTGGGGCCACTCGTGGCCGGTGAAACTCACAGCTTTGAAACCCCCTCTGGTGAAGTGCAAATTCAGGCCAAAGTTCTGATCCTTGCCATGGGTGGCGCCAGCTGGGCGCGATTGGGTTCTGACGGCGCGTGGTCGAAACATTTCACGCAGGCTGGCGTTGTACAGTCAGAGTTTGTGGCGGCCAATGTTGGCATGCAAGTAGCATGGTCCGAACATATGAACCCACACTTTGGCAAACCACTCAAAAACATCAAAATCTCGGTTGCAGGCGCACAAAGTCGTGGCGAATTTGTGATCAGTCAATTAGGCATAGAAGGCGGAGCAGTATATGCCCTCGGCCGCATGCTTCGTAGTAACGCATTCGCAAAGCTAGATTTCGTCCCACAAATCAGCGCTTCCGATCTATATAAGATGATTTTAAGTCGTAAACCAAAAGACAGCCTCAGCAATTTTTTGAGAAAATCTGTAAAACTAGATGCCACAAAACGCGCCTTGGTTTTTGAACTTACCCAGCCCATGCCGCGCGACATCAATGGCCTAGTGGCTGCGATCAAAAATGCGCCCTTGCCCCTCACGGGACCCTACCCGATGGATCAAGCAATTTCCACCGCTGGCGGGGTCATGTGGGACGCGCTGACACCTGAGCTGATGCTTAAATCTCACGCTGGGATTTTCTGCGCTGGTGAGATGATCGATTGGGAGGCGCCAACGGGCGGCTATCTGATTACAGCCTGCCTCGCGACAGGCCGTTGGGCAGGCCGTGCTGCGGCTAATTACCTGTCAGCAACAGCACGCTTATAAGCGTCACGACCGCGGCACCGCTTTGCATAGGCTTTCAACGCTTCACTAGCATCTGGGAATTTGGCGTTAAACGCCCAATTTAAGACAGTGCACCGCCAGAATATCAGCGATTGTGAAGGTGTCACCCATCAAAAACTCACCCTGCAAACGTTCTTCAAGGCGCGTTAGGCTGCGTTCAAACTCCCACTTCAACACAGGTTTGACCTCTGGCGCGCGTGATCAACTGGATTGATAAACGAGTTTTTCGCAGCAACCCAAAGCAGGCTGTCAAATTCTTCCAGCAAGAATTGAATATGTCCATCCATACGCAAGCGTTCCACCGAGCCTGCTGGAAATGTCAGGGCGTTGTGGCGGTCAGATAGGAATGTCATGATGGCGACACTGTCAGGCAGTACTTCACCCTCCAGGATCAAAGCAGGAACTTTTCCAGTGGGGTTGAGCGCTTTCACTTCGGCTGAAGCGGGATCACCAACAACTTGGTCATAGCTCACGCCCAGCTCCTCAAGTGTCCAAATGACGCGTAAAGTGCGGTTCTTAGTGGATCCCAAAACTGTATACATTATCTTTTTCCCATCATCGTTATACGAATAAAACAGCGTTCAACCTGAGCCATTTGGGGCGCGGTTTGTCCCGCGGAGCGCAGCTTTAAATCTGTCTCCAGCAATAGCGATATGACTTGTTCCAAGCGGTCACGGCTCCAAGAGGTCACTTGGCGTTGAATGCGATCACGACGCGGCCCGTAAACTGGGGGGCGCAATTTTCCAACACCTTGAGCAGCCCCTCCAGGATCACAAGCCGCCGTGTGCAGCATGCGAAAATGACGCAAAGCCGCGATGCAAAGCCCGGTGGCGGTGCCGCCCTGGGCGATAACCCGATGCAGAACCGGTGCCAGCTCATTGGTTTTCAAATCAGCCACCAAGCCAATCACATCATCCAAAGCAGCTTCTGTCGATTGCGGCGCGCAGTCTTCCACGTTGCCAATAGTCACTGGTCCGGCCTGGGTCATACAGAAAAGAGATAATTTTTCCAAAAACTGATGAAAATCTCCTGGATCCAGTACCTTTGATAGATCAAAAATTGCAAGGCTCGCCTCAGCGCTCACTTCGCCCATCCCCACTTTGGCAAGTCCAGCTTCAACTTCAGCCCGCGAGGGCGCTTCATCAAAAATTGCTATGGCCCAAGCATTCGGGTGAGCTTCAAAGGCCTTGCGGATCTTGGATGTAGGTTTCAAGGCCCCGCCAATCACGACCATCTGTGCGTCCCCTTTTTGCCAGTCTTTCAGGCCTGCCAAAACAGCATCAGCACAATTTTCATTAGCATCTTCGACCAAGACAACCCTTGGACCGGGGAAAAAGCCCACCGCCTTGATGGCATCGTTCAAAGCCGCACCATCCCGGCGCAGCTCACCGCCTTGTAGCCGAGTTAGGCGCATTTCTTCTTCACCCAGTGGGCCAATCAAGCCCTTCACCAATTGCTGACGTTTTAGCGCCACACGCATCGCGTTGGCCCCGTAGATCAACACCCCGGTCTTATTTGGGTCAGGTCGTGTGAAAACACCCAATGCATCACGCGCGGAGAGCTTCATGAGCGATCCAAGATCAAAAGAGAGTTGGACACCTGCTTGGCGAGGATCACCATCAGGCGGTCATAGGCGTCTCTTTTTGAGCGCTGGGTCGCAACCGTGGTGCCGGTGGCTGAATAGCCGGTGAAAGATTTTGCAGTTTCAGTAAGTAAAACGACACCGCCGCTGTCGACTAAGGAGTATTCCAAAAGCCCCACAAGGCTGAATCGATTAATCTCTTGTGCGGCTGAGACAACGACAATATCTTCGTCAACACTTAATTTATACTGCAGGTCATAAAGCTTGGACACAGCCTGACCGAGTTGCACTTCCAAATTACGCACAAGTTCAAACTCAACCCGGTTTGTCGGAGCTTGAACCAAAACAGTATTGCGCAGACATCTGAGACTTGGAGTGTTACGCCATTCACAGGCCAAAGCCGCACCCCGCGAGAGCGAGAGCGGCCAAGAAAAATCCACATCGGCTAGATAACCACATTTACAATGCGCCCAGGTACAATGATCAGTTTCTTAGGTGTAGCACCGTCGAGCGCTTTGACCACAGCATTATTAGCCAAGACCAAGACTTCCAGCTCTTCCTTGCTCATATCCTTTGGAACGGTGATCTCATCTCGACGTTTGCCATTGATCTGAATCGGCAAAGTTACCTCATCCTCTACCAGCAAAGCCGGATCTGCAACGGGCCAAGCTGCATTGGCGATCAGCCCTTCACCACCTTGATGCGCCCAAATATCTTCGGCCAAATGCGGTGTCATAGGCGCCATCAACTGAGCCAATGTCACAATCGCTTCATGCTGTGCGGCATATCCCGCTTTGGTTTTACCCAATGCAGCAGTCAGGCCATAAAGCTTTGCAATAGCGGCATTAAATCCAAAGCTTTCCACGCCCGTAGTCACGTCTTGAATGGTTTTATGCAGGGTTCGCAGAAGGTCTTTATCACCCTCTCCAACATGTTGTTTGTCCATGTTCGCGATCTTGTCGCTCAATTGCCAAACTCGGTTCAAATGTTTGTAAGCAGCCTCTGCGCCGGAGGCAGTCCACTCCACATCCCGCTCGGGTGGGCTATCAGACAGCACAAACCAACGGGCCGTATCAGCGCCGTAGCTGCTGATAATGCTGATTGGATCCACCACATTATTTTTCGATTTTGACATTTTGGCCGAAGGCACAACAGTTAACTCAGCGCCCCCCTCTATTAAAAAGGCTTTACCGTCCCGTAACTCTACTGCCTCAGGGTAGTGGTAAACCGGGCGTTTGTCAGCGCCGTCAGATTTGTAAATCGCGTGGGTCACCATACCTTGCGTAAACAAGGCATCGAAGGGCTCAATCGCCGTTTTCGGCAAATGCCCGCAGATCTGCATCGCCCGCGCAAAGAAGCGAGAATACAGCAGATGCAGGATCGCATGCTCAACGCCGCCAATATATTGGTCAACGTTCATCCAGTAGCTAGCCTCGTCCATATCGGTTGGCGTCGCAGCATTGGGCGCGGTGAAACGTGCATAATACCAAGAGGAATCCACGAATGTGTCCATGGTATCCGTCTCACGTCGGGCATCCTTGCCACAGGCTGGACAGCTGCAATGACGCCAAGTCGGGTGACGGTCCAGTGGATTACCCGGGATATCAAATGTCACATCATCCGGCAGGCGAATGGGAAGGTTCTCTTTCTTCTCAGGCACCACACCGCAGTCATCACAATGCACCACAGGAATCGGACAACCCCAATAACGCTGGCGGCTCAGGCCCCAATCGCGTAGACGGTATTGGGTTTTACCATTGCCAAGACCCTGTGCTTCGGCCCAATCGACGGTCGCATCAATGGCCTCTTGGCCTGTGGCCTCGCTCAGGCCAGCAGGTTGATCAACCCAGCGAACCTTCTCAGATTTCATCGGCACAAAAGCGATTTTGTCGACCGGGGTATCATTGCCCAAGGCGAAGAAAGTATCAATAACTTGCAGATCATACTTTCGCGCGAAATCAAGATCGCGTTGATCATGGGCCGGGCAAGCAAAGATAGCACCAGTACCGTAATCCATCATAACAAAATTCGCCACCCAAACCGGCAAAGGTGCGCCACCCAAAGGATTTTGCACGGTGATGCCTGTGGCAAAGCCCTTTTTCTCAGCCTTTTCCATGGCCGCTTCGGTTGTGTCCATCTTTTTGCATTCAGCGCAGAAGGCTTCCAATGCGGGATTGTGAACAGCTAAGCTTTGGGTCAGCGGATGGTTGGCCGCTAATCCGATGAAGGAGGCCCCCACCAAAGTATCAGGCCGCGTGGTGTAAACGGTGATCCCATCATGGCCATCTTGCGGCTTGGACAGAGGGAAAGTCATCTCAAGGCCACGGGATTTTCCAATCCAGTTTTCCTGCATCAGGCGCACTTTTGCGGGCCAGTTTTCGAGATTGTCTAAGGCATCCAGCAACTCACCTGACATGGAGGAGATGTTAAAGAACCATTGCGTCAGTTCGCGGCGTTCCACTTCGGCGTTTGAGCGCCAGCCCTTGCCATCAATGACTTGTTCATTGGCCAAAACGGTCATATCGACTGGATCCCAATTGACCATCGCATTTTTTCGGTAGACCAAATTATTGGCCATCATGTCCAAGAATAATGCTTGCTGTTGGCCGTAATATTCTGGATCACAGGTGGCAAATTCGCGGGACCAATCAATCGAAAGGCCTAACGGCTTCATCTGATCGCGCATCGTGGCAATGTTAGCATAGGTCCAATCTTTGGGGTGACCACCTATGGCCATAGCAGCATTCTCAGCCGGCATGCCAAACGCGTCCCAGCCCATAGGATGCAGAACATTGTGACCGGTTGACTGCTTATAGCGTGCCACCACATCGCCCATCGTGTAGTTGCGCACATGCCCCATATGGATGCGGCCGGAGGGATAGGGGAACATTTCCAAAACGTAATACTTCGGACGATCTGTGCTGGCCACGGCCTTAAAGGTTTCGCTTTTGGCCCAAGCGGCTTGCCATTTGGCTTCAATCTGTGCGGGTGAATAGGTCGTCATAGGAGCCCCTCGTTTACGCAATCGCGGGCCAAACCCGAAGCTAGTGCCCGCTGTCAGTCATAAGCTGCTTTGTGATGGGTTTCCAGAGCCTACGTGCGACTGACTATGGGTGATTATAAAATATCAAATGCTTCAAAAAAAGATAATCGCAAAGAGCCACCCTTCAGGTCAATTGACTATGGGTCAATTTGGAATGTGGATGATATGATCAATGAATGGGTCTTCTGTTTAGTTTACACCACCCATAACGCTTGCGCGGTCAGCTAGATTGTATTCTGTTCTAGCAGACTGTCCGAAATCCTCTTTTAAGCTTCCCTAGTGCGCTCTAAGTTAGACTTCACACTTCGCAACGGAAATTCACATGTGGCGTAGTGGAGCGTTTAGTCTTGAGATGTTTTTTAACTAAAGCCGTTGTCTCAAAAAAAGAGCGACGCCGAAGCGCCGCTCTCTCTTTAACTAAGTCGGTTTCGCTTAGAATGCGAAGGTCAAGCCAATAGCTGTCAAGTCGTAGCTGTACCAGCTTTGTCGTGCATTGCTGCGAATGCAGTAGCACCACCACCGAGTGAATACTCAGGATAACAGTTGTAGCATCTGCTTCGTCGAGTGCGAATGATGCACTCACGCCGCCTGCTGAGTATGCAACTTTTGCATCCCACTCGTCGCCGAAGGAACCGTTAGAGCCAGGCTTGATTGTTGTATATGAAAGGGTCAACGCATCATTCATTGCGTATTTAACGCCAACTGTTGTGTCATCTTCAGAGCCGTCTGCCTTTGACTCGTCTTCAACAGAAGCACTCAAAGTCAAAGCACCCATTGCGTATGATACAGCAATCTTTGACGCATCGCCACCGTTGTCATCGTTGTCTGTGCCAGTCAACTGTCACTGATATACCAGCCAACTGTGCCGCCAAACTTGTAAGAGCTTGTGGAGTTTTCTTGGTCGGTTGTAAGTGCTACAGTCCAACCCATAACTGAGCCTGAAAGGCTCATGTCTTCTGACTGAGAGTCATCAAACAAGTTGTCGATGCCGTCTTGGTCTACAGCCAATGTCCAGCCATTGTATGACACTGCAACGTCTGCATCACCTATGGAAGCACCTTGTGCTTCGAGCTTGTCGTCGTCGTCATAGTCGATTTTGCCACCAGAGCCCATGTCAAAGCCAAGTTTAACTGAGATGCCGTTGTCTGTCTCGGCTGTAGCTGCGATGTCCAAGTCATAGTATGACTCAGCAAACATGTCAGCGCGTGTTGAGAGTGATGCACCGTTGTCATCGATAAGTGCGACACCTGCTGTGCCGGAGAAAGATACGTCTGCAGAGGCAAAGCCAGCTGCGAGTACCAAAGAAGTAGTTGTAAGGAGGATGCGTTTCATGATTTTCCCTCGAGTTGCTATCCAAAAAAAGAATACTAATCTAGGACGAGCCTCGATTAACATTAACCTGTACTGACTTGAGAGCACCCATTCGGTCAAGCACTCCAAACACCTAAAGGCAGAGATCTGGAAATATGGTGCAGAGATGCCACACAAATCACAACACATTCTAACAATGACAATATTTAAATTAAGGCTTAAACCAAAGCTTATCATGAAAGGGTTAATAAGATGTCACTTATTCAAGTATCAGCTGAAATTTCACTGGCAGAGCGGGCGTCTGACCGTGCTGAAGGCTCGGTTGAATTGATTGCAGTGTCAAAAGTCCAACCAAATGAACGGGTTTTAGCAGTGCTGAACCAGGGTCATCGTGTTTTTGGTGAGAACCGCGTGCAGGAGGCTGAGGGAAAATGGCCAGAGTTCAAATCTGACTTCCCTGACGCTAGGGTGCATCTGCTTGGCCCGCTGCAATCCAACAAGGCGCGCGCCGCGCTGCAGCTGTTCGATTGCATCCACACGCTTGACCGCCCCAAACTCGCCACGGCCTTCGCACGGTTGGCGCAGGAGCTGGGCCATTGCCCACCAATGTTTGCTCAGGTGAATACCGGGTTAGAGGATCAAAAGGCTGGGATAGCGCCAGAGGCCGTAGACGGCTTTGTGGCCGATTGTCGGGCTTTGGACCTGCCCGTGGTGGGGTTGATGTGCATTCCTCCAGTGGACGAAGAGGCCAGCATGCATTTCGCGCTTTTGGCAAAATTGGCCAAGCGCAATGACTTGGCGCAGCTGTCAATGGGCATGTCGGGGGATTTCACCAAAGCCATTGCCTTCGGGGCGACCCACGTGCGGGTTGGTTCGGCTATCTTTGGTGCGCGGGTGCCCGCAACGCCTAGCGAATAATCAATCGGGTTCCGGGTGCAGCCTTTGCCGCAAGCCAAAGCAGATCGCCACGGGCCATCGCAATACAGCCAGCAGTCGCAGCCCCGGGCCGGCGCCATTGATGCAGGAAGATCGCTGATCCACGCCCGGGCTTGCCTCAGGCCAGTTCCAATCAGTGATCAAGACCACGTCATATTGCGGATCTGCCCGCCGCATCTGTTCATGGCTTGCCTCTAAGGGCGCGCGACACAGAAGATTATAAGCCGGATGTTGCGGATCATCACACCACAGATCGCCGGGATATATAGGCTGAGCCCAATCAGACGGCGCTGCAACCCGATCCAGGCGATAAAAAAGCCCCGCTATAGAGTGAGTGCCGCGCGGTGTGGCGCCATCGCCCTCACGCTTATCATCCGTGACACCGCCCCGGCCACATGTTGCGGCTATATACTGGCCACGATATCGGAGCCGTCCGGCGGAATAGACCATATCTAAAGCACTCATAACAGATGCCCAGATTTGTCAGCCTTGGTTTGTAGATAGTCACGGTTCTGAGCCGTTCCGCCCACAATTAACGGCACCCGCTCGACCACTGTGAGCCCCTGATCCTCAAGTCGTGCGACCTTGTTGGGGTTATTGGTCATGAGGCGGATGGATGAGAAGCCCAGATTTTTGAGCAGCTCAGCCCCTATTTGGAAATCACGCTCATCATCTTCAAACCCCAGACGGTGATTAGCCTGCACAGTGTCGAAACCTTGATCCTGCAAGGCATAGGCGCGCATTTTATTGGCCAAGCCAATGCCACGGCCCTCTTGATTAAGATAAAGCAGCACGCCCGCACCCTCCTGCCCCATCTGCGCCAAAGCGCCCTTGAGTTGAGGGCCGCAGTCACATCTCAATGATCCGAGTATATCGCCAGTGAAACAAGCCGAGTGCAGGCGGGTCAAGACAGGTGTCGCCCGGTCTGGCGTGCCAATCTCAACCGCGTAATGCTCGTCACCGCCGCCACGCGGGCGATAAACATGTAACCGCCCAGCTTGCGAGACCTGCAATGGCAGGGGCGCGGATACCACATGACCAAAGCCCGGATCCAAAATGATCTCAGCGGGAAGATGCGTTAGAGAAGATAGCGCCTGATCTGTGTGCACGGTAATCGCCATAGGTAGCAAATGGGCAGCCTTCAACAATGCCACTGCGGCGCGCTGGCCCCTGGCATTCCCATCACGCACCGCCTGAAACGGGCCTTTCATCGGATAGCTCATATCCAAGATGGGATCGGCCACGGCGTGGCACCAGCGTGCATCTACCGCCATTGGCACCACAAAGCGGGCGACATCGCCATCATAGGCACTAATTTTCAAAGTATCCGCGCGCCACTTGGACACAACAGCCTGCACCTCGCCCAAAGCCCGCAAAGAGTTCAGCCGCCCCTGGGTCAATGTTTCAGCAGCACAGATCACCAGCGGTTCCGGTAGATCAATGACCACAGGCAGACCCATCCGAAGGTCGGTCAGAGCCCGGGCACGAAGCTCGATGGGAGATGGGGTTAAACTCATGAGACCTCCGTTACCTCCTTTTGTCAGGGAATTGAAACAATTCCTGCGTCTATGACAAGAAGATGTGAGGCAAGTGTTGCAAATCTTGCAATGCAGCGCGCAAGAGCGCAGATATAAATCACCAAAAGAAACGGAGAGCCACAATGGCCCAAGCTAAAAAAATTCTTCTGATCGACGATGATGTAGATTTGCGCGAAGCGCTGAGCGAACTGCTGATCATGACGGAAGATTTCGACGTTTTCGAAGGTGGGGACGGTGCGGAAGCTTTGGAGAAGATAAAACAACAGGCCTACGATATGGTCGTTTTGGACGTAGGTCTGCCTGATATTGATGGCCGCGAGCTGTGCCGTTTGATCCGCAAGCAAGGCGTGAAATGCCCAATCTTGATGCTTACCGGTCACGACACCGATTCTGATACGATTTTGGGACTGAATGCCGGGGCCAATGACTACATCACCAAGCCGTTCAAATTTCCTGTCCTGCTGGCCCGCATCCGCGCCCAATTGCGCCAACATGAACAGTCCGAAGATGCTATCTTCACACTTGGGCCTTATACGTTCAAACCGGCGGTCAAAATGTTGCTGACAGGGGACGATAAAAAAATTCGCCTGACGGAAAAAGAAACCAATATTCTCAAATTTCTTTATCGCGCCACCGAGGGTGTCGTGCCACGTGACACGCTTTTGCACGAGGTTTGGGGATATAATGCCGGTGTTACTACGCATACCTTGGAGACCCATATCTACCGTCTTCGGCAAAAAATAGAGCCTGATCCCAGCCACGCGAGTTTGCTGGTGACCGAAAGTGGCGGATATCGTTTGGCCTTGTGATCCAAGTTTAACCAGCTGCCTATAACATTGGGGGACACCTGCGTCCGGGCGTTATCGCAAGACGCAATTCCCTTCCAGCTGACCTTGCACAAGCCTTGGTGCACGGGTTTTTTTGGTAGTCGAGCCTATAACGTCCTTAGGCAAAATCTATCGAGACATTGCCGAACGGTCCAAAGTCCGCATGAAAGCTATCGCTGGGCCGGGCTTCTACGGGACGAATAAACGAGCCAGACAAAACCACGTCTCCCGCCCGGATTGATTGGCCGTAGGCCTCTAAGCGCTCAGACAGCCACACAATCCCCATAACTGGATCATTCAACACACCCGCACCGAGACCTGTTTCCTCGACCTCGCCATTGCGGGCACAAATGGCACCGGTCCAGCGCAGGTCAATTGCATTTGGATCATGGTGCTGGGTACCAAGCACAATACCAGCATTGGCGGCATTGTCTGAGATGGTATCAAAGATTTTGCGAGTCTGGCCAGTTTTGGGGTCCGCGCGCAAAATGCGGGTGTCTAAGATCTCTAATGAGGGGCAGACATAATCTGTCGCTGCCAGAACCTGTGCGCGGGTTGCGGCGCCATCGAGGCCCGCCTTCATCACAAAAGCAATTTCCGCTTCAATACGTGGCTGAATAAACCGGCCCTTGGGGACGGTGCTGCCATCGGCGAAATGCATATCGTCAAACAGGATGCCACTGTCCGGAATGTCGATGTTCAGCGCATATTGCATGGCCTTAGATGTGAGCCCAATTTTCCAGCCCACCACGCGCCGCCCATCGGCGATTTTTAGCGCCACCAATGCTTTTTGCACCGCATAGGCTTCATCCATACCCATTTCTGGGTTGGCGATGGTCAGCAGACCAATTTGCTCTTGGGTTTTCTCTGCGCGAAATAGATCCTGCGCAGCCTGTGCGATGGCTTCAGGCGTCATGCCTCATCCTCAATCGTGTTGCGCAATGTGCCAATACCTTCGGCAGCCACTTCCACCACATCTCCAGGTTTGAGGTAGATTGGCGGATCAAACCGCGCTCCAGCGCCTGTGGGCGTGCCTGTTACGATAATGTCGCCCGGCATAAGAGTCGTGAAGGTCGAGATGTATTCAATCTGACGGCGGATCGGAAACATCATCCGGCTGGTGCGGTCTTCTTGACGCAACTCACCGTTCACATGGGTCGTCAGTTGAACATCATCCAGCTGAGCCGCATCGGTGAACGGAACCAACCATGGCCCCATAGCGCCAGTATTGTCCCAATTCTTGCCCTGTGTGACATTAAACTTGGCATGGCGTACCCAATCGCGGATTGTCCCTTCGTTGCAGAGCGTAATGGCCGCGATATGATCATATGCATCGGCCTGCGAAATGCGTCGCCCTTGTTTGCCAATCACAACCGCGATCTCACCCTCATAATCCAACTGATGCGATTCAGGTGGTCGAACCAAAGCCTCTCCATGGCCTACAAACCCCCGCGCAAAGCGTGGAAACAACGACATATTGGCCGGCGCTTGGCTGCCGTCTTTATATTCTGCATTGCGATCCGGGAAATTCACTCCCACGCAGATAATCTTCTCACCATTGGCCACAGGCATCTCATAGGAAAAGCTCCCGTTCGGATGGCTGACAGCCGCCCCAACAATTGCTGCCGATAAAGCGGGCAGGCCTTGAGCAGCAATCACATCTTTTAATGTAGCCCATTGTGGAAAGTATTGCGACAGCGCGGTGACGCCAGCATCAGTCACCGCCCCATAACTCACTGCGCCTTGACTGCGGATTGTTGCAAATTTCATTAGGTCTCTCCTTGGGTCGCGCCCATTAATTCTTGAGCCGAGGATGAATGCTGTTGGCTTTCCAACTGAACCGCTTAGATATTTCGACAATCTCAAGCGAAAGGGCAAAATGCGGCTGCGCAAGCTGGGCTGCAAAAGCAGATTTTGCGACCTCCATCAAAGCAGCACCCGCCGCCGCCTTTTGCTCGTCACTACGGCCCTCACCAATCCGCAAAATCATATCTGCAAAGGCATTGTTGGGATGTTCATCCGCTATAGAGCTGTGCGGCATAGGATGCGCGCGCACTCGAATGCCCGCCAGAGGAAACAAGCCAGTCTGTTGCATTGCCTTGCTCATCACAGCGCAGAGCTCTGTCATATTCACCTGCTCACCGAGGTTTTCCGAATATTGAATGATAAAATGCGGCATGTGGTTTCCTTCCAATCTTCGCTTGAATAATCGCAGCACCAGCAGAAATGGCAAGCAATGATCTTGTTTTTGTTGACAGATGCTGGCTGCGTAAAGTAATTAATATATTAATCATTAATATACAAGGTAACCCATGCCCAAATTCCTTGAAAGCCTTCCCATGCTCCTCAGCCGCACTCTGGATGGCATAATGCCCAGATACCGCAGCCTATTCCAGACCCATGGCCTAACGGATCAACAATGGCGGGTGCTGCGCGCGCTTTGGGAGCAAAAGCATCTGACCTCGGCAGAGATCTCGCAAATGACCCTGCTGCCCGCGCCTTCCTTGGTCGGCATTTTGGACCGGCTTGAGAAAAAAGGACTGATCGGCCGCCTGCGCTCAGTTAAGGATCGCAGGCATGTGCATATCATCCCAACACAGGCGGGCCGCGACCTGCAGGCCCACATGTTGCCAAAAGTCGAGCAGATCCATGACAGCTATATGCAAAGGATCACCCCTGAAGAGTGGGATGAATTAAATCGTATTTTAAACAAAATGGCAGAACCGGCTGAACAAAGGAGTTTCGCATGAAAAACGCAGGAATTCGAACTGGCGCGGAGTATCTTGAAGGGTTGCGCGATGATCGAGAAATTTGGACTCGTGGCGCAAGGGTAAAAGACGTCACCGCCGAGCCCGGCATCCAAGGCGGGACGGCATCCCTTGCTGGATTTTTGGATCGCCAGCATGAGGAGGCCTACCGTGACAAGGTAACCTTTCTCGACAAAGACGGCGTCCGCTGCGCCACATCGCATATGGTGCCAAAGTCCAAGGAAGACGTCTTGCAACGTGGCCGCGCCTTTTATGAATGGGCCACATGGTCCAATGGGATGTTTGGCCGGACTCCAGATTATAAAAACGCCTCAGTTATGGCCTTCGCCCATGCGCCCGGATTTTTGGCACAGGGCACTGTGGGGCAAGCGGATTTTGTCCAGAATATGACAAATTTCTATGATGAGGTGCGGCTCAACGACAAAGTCCTGACCCACACATTGGTGAACCCTTCCGTTTCACACGCGCAATTCGCCAGCGGCAAGTTTGATCGAGAGGTTGCACTACATGTGATCAAAGAAACCGATGTAGGTATCATCGTTAAGGGTGCCCGCCTCTTGGCCACCTTGGGGCCCTTGGCCGATGAAATTGAAGTCTTCCCTTCCACGGTGCTGAAAGCGGATCCCAGCAATATACCTTTCGCCTTCGCTTTCGCCATTCCCATCGCAACCCCGGGGCTTAAAATGCTGTGCCGCGACACCTACGATCACGGAAAATCGCATTTCGACGCACCTCTATCGTCACGCTATGAGGAAATGGATGCGGTGGTAATCTTCGATAATGTGTTGGTGCCGTGGGAACGCATTTTCATGTATGGTGAGCCAAACCTATGCAATCAAGCATTTGGCGCCACAAACGCCGTGGTCCACATGGCCCATCAAGTCGCTTGTGGCAAACTGGCAAAGGCGGAGTTCATGGTGGGCATCATGTGCGCCATTGCCAAAGCCACGGGCCGTGACAAGGATCTCGCCACGAAGGGCATGATTGCCGAAGTGATGGTGATGGCCGAAACTGTGCGGGCCTTGCTTTTCTCTGCCGAGCAGCAGGCGCATGAAGATCAATGGGGCAACTTTACCCCCCTACGCGGCCCGCTTGATACCTCGCGCAACCTCTTTCCAAAGATGTACCCACGTATGGTTGAGATCATGCAACTTTTGGGATCGTCATCCTTAATGGCCACCCCCACCGAAGCAGATTTTAGCAATGATATGTCCGCCGATGTGGAAAAATATTTTCAGCTCACCCATATGGACAGCCGCGACCGCGTGGCCCTGTATCGGCTTGCACATGACATAGCAGTGTCAGGCTTTGGTAACCGCCAAGCGCTTTATGAGCGGTTCTTCTTCGGTCCGCCGCATATTATGAATTCTGTGTATTTTGACAGCTATGACAAAGACAGTAAAATCGCCCGTGTAGACGCCCTACTGGCGCAGGCTTGAACAAAACGACCGCCACACCTGATCGGGGTATGGCAGTCTTTGAATCTACGAGGGCTGACAATCAAACTGAATGTAAAAACTCTCTGCCGCAAACTACAGGCTAAAATCGAACCCAAGCTGCGATGATGACCAAAGAAGCCTAGCTTATTTTAGATAGGTCCGGGCCACGACCAACGCGGCCCGAGAAAAGTTTATTGATTTGGGAAATAATCTTCACAGGTGCCTTCCCGGTAGACGTCAGCGGTGCAACAATGCAACCCGCCACCAAAGGCATAGGCGTCGCGCAGGTCGACTTCGATAACTTCCATGCCCAATTTATCCATTTGCTCGGCTTGATAGACCTCCGATTTTTCCACACAAACAGTTTTTGGATCAAGCACCAATACATTCATGCTCAGCCATGTAGATGAATAGCACAAGGGTGGAGGGGCGTTGTGAGCAGGTTGCGCAGAGTCCACAATCTCCCAGTCATTTTTATTAAACATCTCGCGCTGCTCTTCCGGCAGGCGACGCTGCGGATTATTTAAGATCAATCCCGGACGTAGAGGGGTAAAGGTAGCGTCAATGTGGATCGGATAGGGGTCGCCCGGGAAATTCACAGCGTGCACACGGTGATCCGGGAAGTGCCGGCGCAGCCATTCAATCCCCTTCATATTCGTAGTGAATCCGTGCTGAACCACCAAATCACGCCCAAAACGCAGCACATCCGCCGCATCAAACAAAGGCTCTTCCTCGGTGGTCACAAAGAATTTTTCTGCGGCCCATTTCAAGCGCTTTTCAACACCGATTTTATCCGACAAATAATCAGGATGATAATCAGCATCAGTCAAGCGCGGCTTAGGTGCAGCTTCATGGCGAAATTTTGGATCTTCGTTGAAATACTGCTGCATCAAGGGGCGATAGTTCAAATATTCGAACCAGCGGCAACGGTAAGACATGGTGGCTTCTAAGATCTCAGACCCGACAGTCAGCAAAACATCCCGTGGTGGCATGCAGCCGAATTGGCTTTCCGTTTGAAAGTCTGGCGTAATGGCGGGTTGCGCGTGATCAATGGAGGTAGGCCGATCCACCCGCACACCGCGTTTTTGCAACATTGCAGAAAAATTATCTAAAAGCTCATTGGCCCGATCAATAGTGTCTTGTGGCCGGCGGCCCCATTGGCCCCGCATATCGCTGTCTTCTGGAACCTTTGCATCCAATGCAGGTTCTTCGGCTGGGATATGACAATCATCTGCCCGCCCGACGATCACATGCCGCAATGGATCCCATTCATTCCAACTGTTCACAACTGTTTTTTGAGTATCACTCATCTCGAGGCTCCCGTTTGGATAGCAAATTTTGAACTGTTGCCTCGCAGATAGATAGTTTTTAGGAAGCTGGCTAGATCAAAGCGACGCATCGCTCAAAGGGCGCGGCTTTTGGATCCTTATATTGACACCGCGGCCGGGGAGAGGCAGGCAGAAGGTGAGCGCAAAGAGGATCAAATATGACAAACCACGTTTACAAGGGCGATCTGCCAGATGATTTGGACCTCGGTCCAATCGTTGCTATTGATTGCGAGACCATGGGCTTGAACCCAAAACGCGATCGATTATGTGTTGTGCAGCTATCCAGCGGTGATGGGAATGCGCATCTGGTACAGGTGGCCAAGGGTCAAACATCGGCCCCAAATCTGTGCAGGATATTGGAAGATCCAAATGTGTTGAAACTGTTTCACTTTGGACGGTTCGACATCGCCGCAATGTTTGAGGCTTTCGGAGCACTCACCGCGCCTGTCTATTGCACCAAAATCGCCAGCCGCTTGATCCGCACCTATACGGACCGCCACGGTTTAAAAAACTTGCTGCAAGAATTGCTCTTGGTAGATATTTCCAAGCAGCAACAATCCTCAGATTGGGGTGCAAAAAACTTGTCTAAGGCTCAAGTTGAATATGCCGCCTCCGATGTTTTGTATCTGCATCAATTGCGCAATGCTTTAAATAAAATGTTGATCCGCGAAGGCCGAATGGAAATCGCGCAATCGTGCTTCGACTTCCTGCCCACCCGTGCGCAACTTGATTTGGCCGGTTGGCCCGATACCGATATCTTTGCGCATTCTTAATCCAGCCCCATACGATTAGGAGCAGTATGAATTTTTCGTTTGATGACAGCTATTCAGCTTTTGTGACATGGGTGAAAACCCTGCTGCCAATTGCTGCCCTCGGGCTGTTGTCAACGATTTTCCTCTTCTCAGGCAAAGTCGATGTCACCCAATCCCTGCCCTATGCAGAACATAATGTTGCCAACATTATTCGCGAGCAACGAATCACAAGGCCCTATTTCGCCGGCGTTTCCAACAATGGAACCGAGATCACCCTTTCGGCTGCCTATGCCTCTCCAGACCCTGAAAATAACGATAAGTTGAACATCACCGAGCTGTCCATTGTGTTGCAATCTGCACTGATGCGCACAACTCAGATCACGGCAGGCCTTGGAGCACTCGATTCCGCCACTCAAATCGCTTTGGTCTCCCGAGGGGTTCACATTTTAGCCATGCCCGATTTCTGGATCACAACCGATGCTTTAACAGTGGATCTAAAACAGGGTATAGCCGTCGCAGAAGGTGGGTTTCAGGGCGTCACAGCCTTGGGAACCATAAATGCGGAGAAAATGGTCGTGCAAATGACCGCCGATGATCAGCAAATCGTTTTCACAAATGACGTACGCCTGATATACAACCCAAAACCAAACTGATCGAGGTAGGCTGTGCGACACATTTTATTAACCCTTACGGTGCTGCTGTCGACTTGCCTTTTAGCCTTCACCGCAAGCGCTCAAACCAGCCTCTCCTTAGGCGGCTTCACCACAGATCCCGATGCCCCGGTTGAAATGACTGCAGACAAACTTACGGTCAGTCAGTCTGACGGCTCGGCCCAATTCGAAGGTAATGTTATCATTGCGCAGGGTGTCATACGTCTAGCCGCCAGCCTTGTGACCGTGACATATCTGGAAGCGGGTGGCATCGATCGGCTGAACGCCAGCGGTGGCGTGACTTTGGTCACCCAAACAGAATCAGCCAAAGCTGAAACCGCAGAATATGATCTGACGAACCGCCAATTGGTGATGCGTGGCGAAGTTGTGCTGATCCAAGGTCAGAATGCAATTTCGGCCGACAGCATGAATATTGATTTGGCATCAGGGGCTGCCGTGATGGAAGGCAGGGTACGCACCGTCCTGTCGAGTGGATCAAAGTAATGACAGATCTCCCCTTCGAAGTGGCTGAGGGTCAGGGCGGCCTAAAAATAGAATCGCTGCGCAAAAGCTATCGTAAACGCTTGGTGATCCGTGATGTTAGCATGCAGCTGCATCGTGGCGAGGTTGTAGCGCTTTTGGGGCCTAATGGCTCCGGCAAAACCACCTGCTTTTACTCCATCGCAGGCCTAGTAACGCCGGAAGGCGGCAAGGTCAGCATCGATGGCCGTGACGTGACACGTATGCCGATGTATCGGCGTGCCCGGCTCGGTATTGGCTATTTGCCGCAAGAGATGTCCATCTTTCGTGGGATGACTGTCGAAAATAATATTCTCGCCGTGCTTGAGCTGAGTGAAGCTGACCGCAAGCGCCAATATGAGCGCTTAGAAGAATTGCTCAATGAGTTCTCAATTGACCACCTCCGCCGCGCGCCCGCTCTTGCGCTGTCTGGTGGCGAACGGCGCCGGGTTGAGATCGCCCGCTGCCTAGCGACGAATCCGAAATACTTGCTGCTCGACGAACCTTTTGCAGGTGTGGACCCAATTGCTGTTAGTGAGATCCGAACGTTGGTATCAGCCCTGAAAAAACGTGGGCTGGGCGTGTTGATCACAGATCATAACGTCAGGGAAACCCTGGAAATTGTCGACCGCGCCTATATTTTGCACGATGGCAAAGTCCTGATGAGCGGCACCACACAAGAAATCGTGGAAGATGAAAATGTAAGGCGGGTCTATCTCGGCGAAAATTTTCGTTTGGGCTAAAGTTCAGTTTTAAGTTGACAATAGGCTCCTATATTTGGCCAAATGACGTTGTGATGTGTTGTCACTTTATTCATCTAAATCAAACAAACTGCGTTAGGCAGCTTGCGATCCAAAATGGGCTCGTAAGGATTGATTGATATGGCCTATCGCACTCAAAGCTTGCATTGCAGGCTGCTTTTTTAAGGAGACGAAATGCTTTATCAAATTACCGGAAAACAAATCGACATTGGCGAGGCTTTGCAAACCCATGCAAAATCTGTTGTGGATGCCATCGCTGCGAAATATGCAGAACGCCCAACTGACGCCACCATCATTTTCTCTCGAAGTGCGAACGAATTTGTATGTGAAGTGAGCGTCCATCTCTCGACCGGCATTACGGCGCAAGCCAATGCGCATGACAGCATGAAATATATACCTCTTTTGACGCTGCATCGGAAAAAATGGAGAAGCAATTGCGCAGATATAAGCGCAGATTGAAAGATCATCATCGTGATCGCGCTCACCCCGTTGAACTTTCCGGCGCATCCTCGTATGTCCTCTCCAATCAAGACGAGTCAAACGACTCAAAACCAGAGAAACTGCAGCCCTTAATCGTGGCCGAGATGGAACAAAAAAACAATCTCTGTCTGTTGGTGAGGCAGTAATGCAAATGGAACTAGCCGGCGCGCCGGTCCTTGTCTTCAGGAACGAAGGCCACAATGGAGTGAACGTTGTATACCGCCGTGAAGACGGCAACATTGGGTGGGTCGATCCGGCTTAACCTCAAATACAACTAAGGAACTATGGATCTAATTGAAATATTGCATCCCGACGCCGTCCGTAACACGCAATCCGTCGGCAGTAAGAAACGTCTTTTCCAAGATTTGGCTGCCATGTCAGCACAAAACTATGGTATTGACCCAGAGGCAGCTGTTGAGGCGCTTTTGGAGCGGGAAAACCTAGGCCCAACCGGCGTAGGGCGCGGTGTCGCCCTGCCCCACGCACGACTTGAGAACCTTGACCGCATTGTTGGATGCTTTATCAAATTGGATCGCCCGATTGATTTTGATGCGGTTGACCGCCAGCCTGTAGATCTGGTTTTTGCCTTATTTGCGCCCCTATCTAGTGGCGTGGAACACCTCAAAGCCTTGGCTTTGGTCTCACGTACACTGCGTGACCCCGGTGTGTGCTTGAAGCTGCGCAACAATGAAGATCCAAGCACATTGCTGGCGATTTTACTGGAAGGTCCAGCATCTGTTGCCGCTTAAGGCTGCAATGGCTGAAATCCAAAACTGATATAGTCTGTAGCATAGACCTCTAGGGCCATTGCTTTTATCTCGTCATTAAAAATCCTGGACAATGGGACATCGGCAGTGTCCTGCTTAGGCTTCAGAGGAGCATACTACACGTCAATTTGCGAAGCGAGCACTCCAAATCAGCCAGCCAGCCGATCCTCACGCACAATCAAGTCAGGCGCTGCGCGCATCAAGCCGCATACTCAAGACCTAAGGCTTAGTGTTGCCGGATGTAAGCAGTCGTACCGCTTTCCATATTGGTTAACTTAATCACCTTGAAAAGCTCCACCTTCCCCTTTTTTTCGCAATGTGCATTCTCAAGCTCAGGGGCCTAATCGAGTTAATCTTCCACGGCGCTTTTGCAGTGAGATGTCACGAAGATAAATAATTTGGTCCCAGCCGCGCGCGCTTTATCGATGGCATATTGAATAAGTGGTCGATCTACTAAGGTCATGATTTCTTTGGGCACAGACTTCGTCACCGGTAGAAATAGGGTGCCCTGACCAGCAACTGGAAATATTATTTTTATCTTCCCTTCATCCCAAAAACACTAAACAACTACCGACTGCGTCGGTAGGATCTTGGATGTGCGTTTGCAAGTACTGAAGTACGACGTCCTCAGGATGGCACCGTTTGTAGTTAAAAAGTACCCACGGCCCCAAAACCGTTGTCCCCAATAGCGCTTTTTATAGATGTAGGAATTCGCGATGCACTTTGATGTGATGAACGCCCTTCATCAGCCGCATCAAATCGCTGATCGCCAGTTTTGGCGGAACGCAATACAAACATGTGGACGTGATCGTAATCGACAATACGCCACGGATACCATCAACGCCAAGTCACACATCAAATAGTTTTACGATATCAAACCTGTCAGGAGGCCATCAACTTCACACCTTTTGCATAAGCAATGAAATATGGGTTCTCGTATCCCGGCTTGCCGTAGGTTAGTGGCGATAGGTCATCAAACTGCACAACGGCGCCACCAGCGCCGTTCAAAACAGCGTGGCCGGCAGCTGTGTCCCACTCCATGGTACGCCCAGCACGCGGATAAAGATCTGCCTCACCGGTCGCAATCAAGCAAAACTTCAAGGATGATCCGGCACTCTTGATATCTGAAACTTGATATTTGGCGATATAATCATCTGTCGCTTGGTCCCGATGCGACTTTGAGGCCACAACACGAAGTGCTGACTGATCAGGATCCGCCACAGAAATTTGTGCGCGTGGGCCCACAGCTTCCAAATCAAACTCACCTGTTTCCTCAACCGCCACCCCATCTGCAGTGGTATAAAATATGCGATTTTTCGCGGGCGCGTAAACCACGCCGCGAATGGGAAGGCCATCCACCACATAGGCGATATTGACAGTAAAATCACCGCGCCGGTGGACAAACTCTTTGGTGCCATCCAATGGATCCACGATCAAAAAAGTTTGCCCAGACAGGCTATGACTGTCGGATTGCTCCTCAGTGATCAGCGTCACATCTGGAAAAGCACTGCGCAATCCTGCCGAGATTAATGCATCCGCTGCCTCATCCGCTGCGGTCACGGGGCTGTCATCTGACTTTGTTTTCACCTCAAAATCAGGGCCATTGTAGATTGCCATAATAGCATCGCCCGCCTGCAAAGCCAGCTTCCGCATGATGCTCTCTAATTTCTCAAAATCCAAAACTTAGCCAATCTTTGCAAGGTTGTTAATATAATTTAGGCTTTATTTTATCTTCGCCACATAAACAAAAGTAATAAATCAACACCAGTTCAAAATTTAATAAAAGTGTAAAAATGTCTACCAAAACCCACCAAACACGATCTGGTCTTTCCGGTGCCTTCGCCTTTTGAAGCAGGTTTATTTCGATATTGTAAGGGGGATGCGCAAGTCCAGCAGGCAAAATGCGGTTGCGGGACTTAAAGGCTCTATGATGCAGACCGTAATTTCCATTCTAGCTTTTCACTTTATGTTCCAGCCGATCGGCATACGAACCTCGCCCATTAAGGGCGACTACATGCTGTATATCATATCTGGAATCGCAATGTATATAACACACAATAGCGCTGTGATGGTTGTGGCGGGGGCTGAAGGCCCCACGTCCACGATGCTGCAACTCGCCCCAATGAACGCCTTAATTTCAACTTGCTCTTCATCTCTTAGAGCACTTTATACGCAGGTGATAACACTCTCGACAATCCTGCTGATCTACCATCTTGCCATCAACCCAGTCGGTATAGACCATCCAATAGCCACATTTGGGATATATTTGGTAAGTTGGTTTACGGTAGTTGCTGTGGGCATGGTATTGTTGGCCCTGACACCATGGCATCCAGGCTTTGTTGGAGCTTTGAAAATGGTTTTCGCCGCGTCAACATACTGGCTTCAGGCAAAATGTTTGTGGCAGACACGATGCCTTCCTTCATGCTTCCTATGTTCGGCTAAAATCCATTATTTAACTGTATCGATCAGTCCTGGGGATTTATGTTCATCAACTACACGCCGATGAACTCCACTGTCTCCTACCCGGTGAAGGTCGCAGTGGTCTTGATTTCACTTGGACTGATGGGTGAGTTTTACGCGCGAGCAGGCTGCTATTTCACCACACGTAGCGTCACATTCAAACGCCCACCGTCTTTGAGAAGCTGCGAGCTGCCAAATTTAATGCGGTCGATACCGTGGTAATTGAGCCGGGCTGCGCCCCCCATAACCGCCACATCGCCCGATTGCAGCCAGATCGACGCCGTCTTACCTCCCCTCTCTGCACCACCCACGCGAAACAGAGCGTCATCGCCCAATGACACCGAAACCACCGGCCAGTCAAAGTTGGCCTCGTCTCGGTCTTGATGCAGCCCCATCCGCGCCCCTTCGCCGTAGTAATTCACCAAACAACACTCCGGATCCGGCGCCTGCGCAGCCATAACCTTCCATATCCCCATAATAGAGGTCGGAATTTCAGGCCAATCTAAGCCCGAGGGGTGCTGGCTAACATAGCGGTACCCCTGATGATCCGAAAACCAACCAAAATCCCCAGCCGCCGTAAGGCGCACAGACATGGGTTTTCCCATTTTGGTTTTTGGTGAAAAAATGGGGGCCTGTGCTGCAACCTGACGTAAGTCCCCCACAATCCGTAATTGGTCTGAAGGCGACAAAAATCCTTTAAAAACAGAGATTCCGCCCACAACAACTGTGGGTACAAGCATAATCGCATCATTTAACTTCATAAAATCCAAATTTCATTGCCTCCAGATGGTTGCAGGGGGTGTTTGACACACCTATATAGCGCGATGAGCTGGTAGTTTATAGGAACTGCTAAAAAAATTGGGGCACAGGCGCCGCACCGCGGGCCGAATGCCTCGGTATCGCCAGAGCAAAGGGATGCTAAGAGATGGCTAAAGTCATTGGGATTGACCTCGGAACAACTAATAGCTGCGTTTCCATCATGGATGGATCACAGCCACGCGTAATCGAAAATGCAGAGGGTGCCCGCACCACGCCGTCGATTGTTGCGTTTACAGAAAGCGAACGTCTGGTAGGTCAACCTGCCAAACGCCAAGCTGTCACAAATCCAGAAAACACTGTGTTTGGCGTGAAGCGCTTGGTTGGTCGTCGGTATGACGACGCGCATCTGAAAAAAGATATGAAAAACCTGCCATTTAACGTCATCAACGGCGGCAATGGCGATGCTTGGGTCGAAGCCCAAGGCGACAAGTTTTCACCATCACAGATTTCTGCTTTCATTCTGCAAAAAATGAAAGAAACCGCCGAGAGCTATCTTGGCGAAGAAGTCACACAGGCCGTGATAACGGTTCCTGCTTATTTCAACGACGCGCAGCGCCAAGCCACCAAAGATGCAGGCAAAATCGCTGGCCTCGAAGTGTTGCGGATCATCAACGAGCCAACAGCTGCGGCTTTGGCTTATGGCCTCGACAAAAAAGAAACCCAAATAATCGCGGTCTATGACCTTGGTGGCGGCACATTCGATGTCACCATTTTGGAAATTGACGACGGTTTGTTTGAAGTGAAGTCCACCAACGGCGATACATTCCTCGGCGGTGAAGACTTCGACATGCGGATCGTGAACTATTTGGCCGAAGAATTCAAAAAAGAAAACGGCGTTGATCTGACCAAAGACAAAATGGCGCTGCAGCGTTTGAAAGAAGCCGCAGAGAAAGCAAAAATCGAGCTTTCTTCTTCAAGCCAAACTGAGATCAACCAACCGTTTATCTCCATGGACGGCGCATCAGGCCAGCCATTACACTTAGTTGTGAAAATGACTCGTGCCAAGCTGGAAAGCCTGGTTGGCGATTTAATCAAAGCCTCTTTGAAGCCCTGCCAAGCCGCATTGAAAGATGCTGGTCTGTCCACAAGCGACATCGACGAAATCGTTTTGGTTGGCGGTATGACCCGCATGCCAAAAGTGATCGAAGAAGTGACCAAATTCTTTGGCAAAGAACCAAACAAAGGTGTGAACCCTGATGAAGTTGTCGCCATGGGCGCTGCTATTCAGGCCGGTGTTTTGCAGGGCGACGTTAAAGACGTTGTTCTTCTAGACATCACGCCACTATCGTTGGGTATCGAAACTTTGGGTGGCGTATTCACACGCTTGATCGATCGCAACACCACCATCCCAACCAAGAAATCACAGGTTTTCTCAACTGCGGAAGACAATCAAAACGCAGTGACAATTCGTGTGTTCCAAGGTGAACGGGAAATGGCGGCAGACAATAAAATTCTGGGTCAGTTCAACCTTGAAAGCATTCCACCCGCACCACGCGGCATGCCACAAATCGAAGTCACCTTTGACATTGATGCCAACGGCATTGTGGCTGTGGGCGCTGCGGACAAGGGCACTGGGAAAGAACAGAAAATTACCATCCAGGCCTCTGGTGGTCTCAGCGATGCTGACATTGAAGCAATGGTGAAAGATGCCGAAGCCAATGCCGAGTCAGACAAAGACCGCAAAGAATTGGTCGAAGCTAAAAACCAAGCCGAAAGCCTGATCCACTCCACGGAAAAAGCGATGGAAGAGCATGGCAGCAAAGTAGATCCAACCACATTGGAAGCCATCGAATTGGCAATGGCCGCTTTGCGGGACGATCTGGAAACAGAAAATGCAGGCAAAATAAAAGCCGGCATCCAGAACGTTACCGAAGCTGCAATGAAGCTTGGTGAAGCAATCTATAAGACAAGCCAAGAAGCTGAGGCAAATGGTGACGTCGACGAGGGCCCGGTCATGGATGACGACATCCTTGATGCAGACTTCGAAGATTTGGATGGCGACAAGCGCGGCTAACGCCAAGTAGGAACCAGTTAAAACCGGCCCGCGATACTGCCGGCCGGTTTTTCTGTTCCAAAGAGGACACTCCAGATGGCAAAACGTGATTATTACGAAACGCTAGGGATCGCCAAAGGCGCCGACGCGGATGAGATCAAAAAAGCCTATCGCCGCAAAGCGAAAGAGCTGCATCCGGACCGAAATGCTGACAATCCCGCGTCTGAAGGTCTCTTTAAAGAGGCCAATGAAGCCTATGAGGTTTTAAAAAATAACGACAAGAAAGCAGCCTATGATCGCTATGGTCATGCAGCCTTTGAGGGCGGCGGCGGCGGCGGCCGGCCCGGTGGCCAGGGCGATTTCTCCGGTGCATTTTCGGATGTATTCGATGATCTCTTCGGCGATTTCATGGGCGGACGTGGCGGCGGCGGCGGGCGGCAACGCCCCGCGCGCGGATCTGACTTGCGCTACAATATGCGCGTCTCTTTGGAAGAAGCCTTTAAGGGTCTCCACAAAACCATAAGCGTGCCAACAGCTGTGTCGTGCACAACCTGCGAAGGCTCTGGCGCCGCAGCAGGCAGCGAACCCGCAACCTGTGGCACCTGTGCTGGCATGGGTAAAGTTCGTGCGCAGCAGGGGTTTTTCACTGTTGAACGCGCCTGCCCCACCTGTTCTGGTGCCGGCCAAGTGATCAAGAATCCATGCTCAAGCTGTCGCGGCGCAGGTCGCGTCGAGAAGGACCGTGCCCTCTCAGTCAATATACCGCCCGGCGTCGAAACCGGCACGCGCATCCGCCTATCAGGCGAGGGCGAAGCCGGCTCTCAGGGTGGCCCTCAAGGCGATCTCTACATCTTTATTGAGGTGGATGATCACGAGATTTTTGAGCGTGAGGGCACAAAGCTATTTTGCAATATTCCAGTTTCCATGACCTCTGCGGCCATGGGCGGTGATATTGAAGTGCCAAACATTGATGGTGGCCGTAGCCGGGTTAAAATCCCCGCGGGCAGTCAATCGGGCCGGCAAATGCGGCTGCGCGCCAAAGGAATGCCCGCCGTGCGCGGTGGTGCTTTGGGCGATATGTTTATTGAGCTTCAGGTCGAAACGCCGGTGAATTTGACCGCGCGCCAAAAAGAACTCTTGAAGGAGTTCGAAGAGCTGTCCACCAACAATAGCCCGGAAAGCCAAGGTTTTTTTAATAAGGTCAAAGGGTTTTGGGACAGCATGAAGGGTCGCGATTAAAAGCGTTTATCGGGGCTTGGATCAACTATTGATCTGGGCCCACGCATCTACTTTGCCCAGATCTCAACAATTCCATTTTGGTTTTGGCCCCATAGGGTGTCATTACACGCGACCGGAAGCCCCTCTCCCAAACCGATTACCTGAAAGCCCGCCCTGAGCGCGGTATCGTCCAGCATTGTAGCAATTTTCGCCTGCACAGCGCGCGCGGTCCAGTGAAATCTGTAGATTGCCATCAGCGCTGTCCTGGCTGTCACTGAAGCCCACAAAAACAACCTCTCGCCCCTCAAAGTGACAGCGATAAATAAATCGGGTAAGAAAACGAATGTTTGAGTAGGATCCAGCATCCAGAACCTGGGCTCCCTCCCAAAATCGAAAGTTCAAGGATATCCGATTGTGACCATGCAGGCTGAGCATCGCCACGCGAAGATCCTCGGTGCGCATGGTTTTCCACATCCAAATATACCAGCTTTATCATCGACAGCTTGTCCGAATGAGAAAACACTCGAAAGGCGCGATCCAGCCGAAGATAATGTCCCACAAAGGCTTGCTAGCGCCTGAGGGCGTCGTCGCAACAGATATGACGGCCATCCATGGTCTGAATGCACTCTGAGATGGGTAATGCGCCCAATCTTTTATTCGAGGCTTGGATAACAACAGATAAGACCACCCCTAACTTGGCAAATCAGCTCCCCCTAAGACTCTGAACCAAACATCTTGGGCAGAGAGTTCCAATTTTGAGGTGGGTTCATCGAGCCACATGAAAAATATTCATGTTATGGCCACAACAGCGGCCAATGCTTAAAAATTTTACTGCGGATTTTCGCCTAATATTGATCGCGTTATATGATTTTCAACAAGGTCTAGGCAACACTCAAAGCCGCCAGCGCCCATTGTCATGCGTGTGTACTATACGATGGGATCAATGGGCCCCAATGGGCCCCCAACCACGATCTCAACCCGGCGCGCTGCTGCTAAGAGCGCGGCTTCCCCACGCGGCTTTCCGATCAACTGTAACCCCACGGGCAGACCACGCGGTCCCAATCCAACCGGTACAGATATCGCCGGAAGGCCGGTGGTGGTGGCCAAAAAGGCGAACCGCAACCAATCCATATATCCGGTCAATTCAACACCACCAACCGACGAGACCCATTCTTTGGAGGCCAGATGCGGCATGCAGCCGACGGTGGGGCAAGCCAAGACGTCATATTTTTCAAACAAGGCCAGCATCTGATCAAAAATTATAGAGCGGTTCAAATTAGCATCGATAATGTCATCAATGGTCAGGGATTGCCCAAAAACAGTATTTTGCGCCAATGTGGCCTTAAAGTATTGCTTAATGTCTTGCGGTAAGCGCTTGGCGGCTGTGGCCCACATCAAGCCCCTAAGGCTGTGGTAAGTCCGCTCAAGATTGGAAAGGTCCGGGCAGGCCTCGTCGACATTAACCCCATCTCTCTGCAACTGGCCCAATACCCCACGCAAGTGCAAATCCATTTCCGTATCGACTTGACCAAAGCCCCCTAAATCAGGAGCGAAAGCAATTGTAATCGGGGCCTCCACGCAGGTGACAGCCTCTTGATAGGATGTGCTTGGCCCCGGGTAGGATATAGGAAGGCGCGGATCAAAGCCTGACATCGCATCCAAAAACAGCGCGCAATCGGTAACGGATCTAGCCATAGGGCCCTGTACAGCTTCAATCATAAAGGCGTTGTCCTTGCCCGGACCGCCTGCAATGCCAGGGCTGGGGCGCAATCCCACAATCCCGCAATAGGCCGCTGGCGTGCGCAGGCTGCCGCCATGATCTGAGCCTTGGCTCAACCAAATTTCACCTGCAGCCAATGAGGCCGCAGCTCCACCAGAAGAGCCGCCAGCATTTAGACTCGTGTTCCACGGGTTGAGGGTTTGTCCAAACACATCGTTAAATGTATTGCCGCCTGCGCCAAATTCTGGCGTGTTAGTTTTACCCAAGACAACGCCGCCGCGGGCCTCTAGTTGCTCAACAAGAGGGTCACTGTCTTGCGGTACGAAATTTGCAAGGCCCTTGGTTCCATATGTGGTGCGTACCCCTGCGACGGCGTTCAAATCTTTAATGGAAATGGGCAGACCCGCCAACCAACCGGCATGGCCGCTCTCTTGGGGATCCAAAACGGCCTTGCGTGCGCGGGTTTCGCATAGGGTGGGAGTGGCGTTGATCACAGGACCGGTCTGAGAAATCCGTTGCACCGCGGCCTCCAGAAGCTCCGCAGGCGACACCTGCCCCGCTTTCAAAATTTTGACGACTTGATGCGCCTCAAGCCCGCATAATTCAGGCCCTGAGAAATTTGGCCATGAGTTCATAGCGATCACCTATTTTTCAATAAGTCCATCACTGCATTATGCCCCAGTATCGGTCAAGCATTGTCATAGGGGCGATTAGGCTTGGCTGAGCCGATCAACTGCGATTTTTTGACTGAGGAATATCTCACCCGTCAGGTGTTTAAGAAAGTCAGTGTCCACCAATTGATCCATCACCGGGCCCTTGATTTCCGACAGATGAAATGAAACCCCCATGTCGCACAGGCGCTCATTGATGGCCTCAAGCGACTCCAGTGCGCTCATATCAATCGCGTTGATGGCCGAGCACATGAGAATAACATCTCGTAGCTCGGTCCGGCGTGCCACCCGTTCAAAAAGGTGGTCTTCCAAAAAGCGCGCATTTGCAAAATATAGGCTTTCATCCACACGAACGGTCAAAATATTCGGATGGGTGATGACATCATGGCGCAGCACATTTCGAAAATGCTCGGAATTGGGCACTTGCCCTACCGTCGCAATATGTGGGCGGGAGGATTTATACAGATGAATCAAGATGGACACCAAAACCCCAGTGATCACACCAACCTCAACCCCAACCACCAGAGTGATAAACATGGTCGCTGCAACCGCGATGAAATCCGCTTTTGAATAGCGCCAGGCTTTGCCCAAGATTGAGAAATCCACCAAGGAGAGCACAGCGACAATGATGGTCGCAGCGAGGGTCGCTTTGGGCAGGAAGAATATAAGCGGCGTAAGGAACAGTGACGCGAACATCAACCCAACGGCGGTATAGGCGCCCGCCGCCGGGGTATCAGCACCTGCATCATAGTTGACGACTGAGCGGGAGAACCCACCGGTGACCGGAAAGCCAGAGGTGAAGGCCGCGCCGATGTTTGCGGCGCCTAGACCGATCAGCTCTTGATCGGGATCAATGCGCTGCCGCTTTTTAGCCGCCAACGTTTGCGCCACTGAAATTGATTCCACAAAGCCAATCACTGAGATCAAAACAGCAGAACTCAAAAGGCTAGTCCAGAGCTCAAGCGAAAATCCCGGTACTGTCAGGGGCGGTAGGCCCTGAGGCACCGCACCCACAATCTTGACCCCAGCGCTTTTTAGGTCAAACGCCCAAACCAAAAGTGTTGTCGCCACAATCGCAGCCACTGGTCCAGTTTTGGCGATAATCTCCGCTGTTCGTTTGGGAAGGCCAAGACCACGCAAGAGCGGCAACAATCCCTTGCGCACCCAAAACAAAAAGGCAGCGGTCAGGATCCCAATGGTGGCGGTAATCCAATTGATTTCACCCAAGTACCCCGACATCGAGCTCAGTATCTGCACCAAATTATGACCATGCGCCTCGATGCCGAAGATGTTTTTCAGCTGGCTCGCGGCAATGATAATGCCCGATGCGGTGATAAACCCAGCAATGACAGGATGGGATAGAAAATTGGCCATAAACCCAAGTCGAAATATACCCATGGCCAGCAAAAATACGCCAGACAGAAACGCCAAGGTGATTGCGGCAAAGATATATTCTTCACTGCCGGGTGCCGCAATTCGAGAAATAGAGGCGGCTGTCAGCAGTGACACAACAGCCACAGGCCCCACAGCCAAGGCACGGCTAGTGCCAAAAATTGCGTAAAGTGTGATCGGAAGGATGGAGGCATAAAGCCCCATCTGAGGGGGCAAGCCCGCTAACATCGCATAGGCCAGTGATTGTGGAATCAGCATGATCGTAACAATGACCGCGGCGACCAAGTCATTGGTCAGCGACAGCTGGTTATAGGTTTTCCCCCAACTCAAAATTGGCAAGTATCGCGATAAGTTGGGGAGGTTTTTCATGGTATGATCTTTCGGGATGGTCTTGGGTTTATTTCTGAGACAGGCGTGGCGCCATGGCCGTCAGATCATAGCCTGCTATTTTGGCTGCACCCAATATTTCGTCAACAGGCCGGCCGGCCTGCGCTTGGTTCAAAGCCCAAAGCATTGTTGCACGTGCACCACTGCGGCAATAGGCAAAGATTGGAACCGGGTTATCTTGTAAAATGTTGCCAAATTCAACCACCTGTTCGTCAGAAATTTGACCGAGAATGATTGGCAGGTAATGCGCATTAACTTTCAATTCTTTTGCTTCTTCTGCGACATGCGCGAATTTGGTTTGATCTTGCCCTTCACCATCCGGTCGGAAACAAATCACTGTTTTGATCCCAGCCGTCTGAAAATCTTCGAGATCATCAATTTCAATTTGCGGCCCAACGTAAAAGTTGTCGGCAAGCTTGATCATAGACATAGCATATCCTTTAGTAGGCATTGCGGGCCCAACACTTTTGTTTTTGTCGAAGTTATGACGCCCTAAAGAGCGTTTATTGGTACTTTAATGCTAGGGTGGCCTTTGGAGTCTGTAGGCACTTCTCCAGCACGCATATTGATCTGCAGTGCAGGAATAATCAGTTTTGGCATTGCAAGGGTTGCATCCCGTTCGGTGCGCAGCTTTACAAAGCTCTCGCGGGTAGCGCCCATGCCAACGTGTATATTGTTTTCACGCTCATCCACCACGGTGGTTTCCCACTGAATGTCACGACCATTGGGTCCGTAATCATGGCACATGAAAAGCCTCGTTTCATCCGGCAGACTCAAAACTTTTTGAATCGAATCAAACAAAATTCCAGCATCTCCACCCGGGAAATCAGCGCGAGCAGAACCACCGTCGGGCATAAACAAAGTGTCGCCAACGAAGGCCACATCCCCCATGACATGAACCATGCAGGCCGGGGTGTGGCCGGGAGTTGCAATCACATTGGCATGCAATGTGCCAACCTGGTAGCTGTCACCATCTTCAAACAACGCGTCAAATTGCGACCCGTCTCGCTGAAATTCAGTACCTTCGTTGAATATTTTCCCAAAGGTATTTTGCACATCGATGATCTTACTGCTGATCCCAATTTGGCCACCCAATTTATCTTGGAGATAGGGGGCGGCTGATAGGTGATCGGCGTGCACATGAGTTTCGATGATCCACTGCAAGTCGAGACCACGGTCTGTAATTGTCTGAATGATGCTGTCGGCGCTCTCAAAGGTGATCCGCCCTGCCGCATAGTCCATGTTCATAACAGAATCGATGACTGCACAGGCGTTGCTATTTGGATCTTTCACAATATAGCTGATCGTGTTTGTTGGCGCATCAAAGGATGCGATCACTTCAGGCTGTGGTGAGATATTCAAAGCTGAGACTGACATACTGGACCCTTACAATTGTGACGTTTTTCCTGCCAAATCCCAAGCCCGGCGATCCCGCCATAGGACGAAGTATTTTGCAGCCACCATCCCAATCAACATCGTGACAACAAAAACAATGGTTCCTTGGGCGGCCAATGGCACTGCAGTGACGGCCGGACCCGGACAAAACCCACCCAGCCCCCAGCCCAAGCCAAATATGGCCGCGCCTGAAACAAGGCGCTTATCAAAATCTGTGCGTGTTGGCAGGTGAAACACGTCGTTAAAGAACGGTTTTGCACGTCGTGTGACCAGCCAAAAGCCGGGCATTGTGACAGCAATGGCCCCCCCCATAACGAAGGCAAGGCTCGGGTCCCACGTGCCAAACAAATCGAGGAAGTTTTGCACTTTGGCAGGGTTGGCCATGCCAGACAGAATGAGTCCGGTGCCAAACATTAGGCCCGCAATTAGGGTTACGAGGTTTTTCATAATCTTATGCTCCAATTACGTGGCGAAGCAGCAGGACTGCAATGAATGCTGAGCTCATAAAGGTGACGGTGGCCACGATGGAGCGACCCGACAGTCTTGATATACCGCAAACCCCGTGGCCACTGGTGCATCCATTGCCAAGAACAGAGCCAAACCCAACGAGAATACCTGCTGCCCCCAAAAGTGGGAGGTTGTCAGAAACGGTCTGCACGGGAGATTGGCCATAAACCAAAACCCAAATGGGTGCCGAAAGCAAAAGACCGATCACGAATACAAGACCCTGCGACAGGCTTTGTCCAGCACTTCTTGGTGGTAATATGCGAGATATGATGCCGCTAATCCCGGCGATTCGCCCATGGGTTGCCATCAACAATACAGCGGATGCGCCAATAAGACCTCCGCCCAGAAGTGATAGAATTGGTGTGAATTCAGTTTCCATTTACGGCTCCATCAAAGGATAAATATATCATATTCCAAATTTTATATATAAAGAATTTATAATATACAATAGTAAAGTTTTGTTCCCGGTGGTTGAGTTGAAATCCTGACGTTTACAGGCCTTCCTACCGCTTGGTTTGGCAACTTCACGAAACCAAAGCCCGTTGTTGCCTGCTGATATTTGAAGACATGCGGCCATGATATCTGACAATTGGCCATCCCCCTTTCTGTATCTTGTGCTTGGGGTCACATAATTTGCCAATCTACAACGAGTTTGGCTTTGGCAGGGTCTTCTTCACCGTTGCGGTCATACAAATTTTAAAGCATTTTGTAGCAGCACCCCGCATGGTCGTTGGTGCGCTGGCCGTCATCAGCTGACCGATGTTGGCCTCAAACTTAACACGCACCAAATTTTTGGTGCAGCAAAGGCACAACATGAAGCTCTATCTCGACACTGCAAATACATCTGAGTGGGATAAGCTTTTGCCTTTGGGCCTTTTTGAGGGTATTACCACCAACCCCCTATTGGCCCAAAGGGCAGGGTTGAATTACGCTGAGATTGATTGGCACGCCATGTATGCGCGCGCCTGTGACCTTGGAGCCAAAGAACTTCATGTTCAAGTTTATGGCGATCCGAACAGCTATGCTGATTGGGCCAAAAGGATTTACGAGATTAGTCATAATGTTGGAATTGATGCAGTGATCAAGGTCCCGCTGGTCGAACCGGCCTTGCGCATTTTTCCCGCCATCAAAGCACTTGGCGGCAAAACACTACTCACGGCCTGTTACGATTCAAAGCAAGCTCTTATCGCCCATGCATTGGGCGCCGATTACCTAGCGCCCTACCTAGGGCGCATGCGCGATCAAGGCTTAAATGACCTCGAACAGCTCGCCACGATGAACAAACTGACGCAGTCCGGACCATGTTCAGTATTGGCCGCCTCAATTCGATCCGCAGCGCATCTGGTTGAAATAGGGCTTCAAGGCACTGATTGCGCAACATTTTCACCAAATGTTGTGCGAGAACTTATCATAGAAGACAGCTCGACTTCCGCATGGCAAGAATTCGAAAACACGATTGCGGCCCTGACATAATATACGCGCCCAATATCGTGATAGCGGTATTAAAAATTCTTGTACAAATCTCTAGTTTTGAATACGACTAGTCTCCATGGGCCCAAAAGACATCAAAAACCTAAACTTCGAACAGCTTGACGAACAAATTTTTGAAGCCGCAAAGCTTATGGAAATGCTATCCCACCCGGCCCGCTTACGCATTTTGTGCATGATGCTGGGCGGTGAAAAAAGCGTTCAAAAACTGGCCACCGATGCTGGCCTTTCACAACCCGCCATGTCGCATCACCTCAAGAAGCTGCGCGATTCAAATTTGGTCATGACGCGCCGCGACAAGCAAACAATCTTTTATGCGCTCAAGGGTGAACGTGTCGCTTGCGTTTTGGAAGTGCTGCACCGGCTCTACTGCAACGACCTTATTCTTTAGGCTCCTTCGTGGCGTCGCCGCCACCAAGATCATCCAACACCTCTATTTTAGCCGTGGGCGACACAAAAGCTGCATCCTGCTCAACCGGGGACATATGCCCCACGATAAGCGGTAACATCTGTGGGCTTACGGCCTCAGACTGAGGTGGGCGTTTCCAGCCGATGCTGTCAATCGCGTTACAGTTCAGGCACACTGGCTCCCAATCTTGATGAACATCGCCACAGTTATCACAGATCCACTGCGGATCGCGCTGTGCAGAAATGGCCTGCGTCAACAATTGACGCACAGATTGATCATCGGCCCCGTCACCACGTTCTATGGCCGCCAAGATTGTAAGGGACCGCATTGTAGGGTCAGAGGTCGCAAGATTTCCAAGCGCTGAACGCGCGACTTGGTAATCGCCGGTCGCAATATTCAGCTCAGCCAATAGCATTTTGGTTTCAGGATGCGCAGGCGCAGATTTCGTGAGAACGGAAAATCGCTTCAACCGATCCTCAGCGGATTCCTCGGGCGCAATAGCCGCGAACCCAGCCGCCAACTCTGGGTGTGGGTCCAGCAACCATGCAGCCAGCAAGGCTTTTGCAGCGAGCTTTGGCTTCTCTTGCTCGAGATGGCCCCGCGCCACCAAAAGAGTGGCGGGAACAAGCGTAGGTGACAAGCGATTTGCCTCCACCGCAAGCTTATGCGCCGCCTCAAGTTTGCCCTCCCCACGAAGTTCCTGCGCTTGTGATAGGGCAAAAACCCCATCGCGGCGCTTGTATACGTCCCGTGGCAAGGCGCCATGTTTTAACTTGGCGTTCAACGTTGTGCGAACACCCTGCCAATCCTCTTGGCTGGCCTGTAACTTTAGCAAGGCATCTTGGGTTTCTAAATGTTTGGGCTTCAAAGCAAAGGCGTGCTCGGCCAATTTCAAAGCGATATCCGTTTCACCAGCCTGTAGATTCTGTTGCAACAGTCCGTAAATGCCCACAAAGCGCGTCTTTGGATCTTGCAACAGCTTTTTAAAAGTGGCTTTAGCGGTGGCAGCATCCCCATTGGCAACAGCTGCCTGTGCCACAACCAAATTGGTCAAATCGGGCCGATTGAGCAAACGATCTGCCTTCTTAGCCTTTGCCATCGCTTCGCGGCCATCCCCACTCGCCAAGGCCATCAGCCCATCAGATAGGGCCTCAAATCCCCGACTTTCTCGGTTGCGATCAAAATACCGAGACAGGGCCGTTTCGTCGCCATTGATAAAGCGCAACACTGCGATCAACAGCCCGATGAACTTCAACAACACCCACAGCCCCACGATCAATACCAACACCGTTATGACCGCCTGAAATGGCCCAAAGGACAGCTCAACCCCAGCATATTGGATGGTGACGCCGCCTTGAGCCTCCATGAGCATCCCAGCTCCAAAGGTGACTGCTGTCACCGCAGCCACAAAACTTAAGATTTTGATCAGGGACCAAAGCATCAAATATTCCTCAATTGCCAGTCAAAGCGCTGGAAAATTCTTGTAAGGCCGCCAAAACTTCTAGCCGCAGAGCCGCTGCCAGCGACCACTCCCGTAACGAGACTTGTCCGGCATCAGACAAGGTTGCAATTTCAGACAGGGCCACCTCAAAATTGCCCACACCAACCGCCGCCTGTGCGCGCGACAGAACGGCGTCAGCGGAAGTGCCCTCTTTTGCGCTCAATGACCGCACACCCAACTGAGCTTTAAAAAAAGCCAGCATGCCATTCTCACCCTCAGCAGGTTCCTGTTCTTGACGTACTAATTTCAGGGCGGCTCGCGCCGCAGGCGAAAACTGGTTTTGCAAAACATTGAGACTTGTCACACCATTTGACGCGTTTTCTGCAAGGCCGGTGGGAAGCTCTAGATCCGTCGCTGCAGCCAAATCAGCCAAAGCTGCGTCATAGCTTGCACCAGCTTCCACAGCCACACGAATCGCATTTAATGCAGTGGTAACCGTGCCCTTCCGAGACAGCTTCACAGCATTGCTTTCTAGGGCTTCTGCTGCCGCTTTGGTTGCTTCAATCTTGCTCGCGGCCTCACTGGTCACCTGACCAATATCTGCACGCAACTGCGCCAATTCGCGTTCATAGGCAGCTATTGCCAAAGGTGAAACACCTTCCGCCAGTGGCCGCTTTTCTAGCGTACTAATCCGTTGAGACAGGGTTTGCCCTTGCGCCATCTGTGCTAATTTCAGAGTGGAAAGATCGGCGCGAAGTGCAGTCGCCAAATCGGCAAGCGTGGCAACCTCTCCCGACAGATCCACAGGCTTAGGCTGAGCTTGAATGGCCTCAATTTGTGCCGTTTGGGCCTGAATTTGTTCCAAAAGTTGATTTTGCGCTACCAAAACAGGGGCAATTGGGTCGCTGGGGTTAAGATGGCCCGGCAGCAGAGCCGCGACAAAGCCAATAACCCCCGCCAACAAGCCACCGGCCAGAAAGGGGAGTAAAGTTTTTACTTTTTCAGCTGCCGCAGATTGTGGTTCAAGATCCTCAACCGGCGCATTCGGGATGACTTCAGCATCGATCACCGTGCTCTGCGCCACCTCGGCATCAAGCACCAACGGTCCCTGTCGGTCTGTGGATTCTGTGTCTGCCACGATCGTCACCTTTTTGCCTTATGCCCTAGTCTTTAGACTATCCCCGCGAGTAAAATCTCTCAACCACTCTTCGCTGCCATAAGCGGAGTTGTGACGTCAAGCATAGAGACCGTATCAGGTTTTGGCGAAACAATAACCTCCCCAAACCCCGCCATTCGGCACGGCTCGGACACGGCTTGGCTGATCGCCACAGCGATATGCCCGGTCCAATCTAGATCCAATCCACACAACAGCCGCGCGCTTCGGGGAGAGAATATAGGCAGTATAACCCGCCCAGCACTCTGCAACATCTGATAGGTTTCGTGCTTCAATGTCTGTTCGATTTGTTGGTAGGTCACTAGGTTCTGTAAATTGATCCTTGTGCCCTGGAAGTGACGCGCAATGTCCAATGTCGTGTGTGCCCCGCGCAAATGCAAAAGCGGCCCAGTTGGGTTTTCGTGGCCAACCGCTGCGCAAAGCCCCTGCGCAGTGGCCGCCATATGCCGCGCCGTAAGCCCTCGCTTGATCGCCGCGCGCGTGGTTGCCTCGCCCACACAGTAAGCTGGAAGGTTGGATCCAACCAAATCTGCCGGTAAGTGTGCAACCGCATTCGCAGATGTAATGAGAAGGCCTTGGATGGGCGCAAAATCAAACGGTGCTGCGACCGCTTCAATTTTCAAAATCGGATCAATAACGATATTTTGCACCGCCACGCCACGCAGCGTTAGGGCTTCAGCAAAGCTGCGCGCTTGGTCGCAGGGGCGTGTGAGCAATATATAGGGCAATAGGCCACCGTAGGATTGAGCAGAAACACCAAGGATGTTAGGCCTTAGTCTATATTTGCACAACAGGGGCAGAGCAATGAACAACAGCACCATAACACCGAAGGCGCAGGTATGACAGTTTGCATCCTTGGCGCCGGGGCTTTTGGAACTGCCCTCGCAATCGCCCTGTCCGACACCCATCACATTCGCCTTTGGGGGCGAAATGCAAAGACTGTCGCTGGGATGGGGGCTGGGCGAGAAAACACGAAATTACCCGGTGCAGTTTTGGGGTCCAATATCACTGTCACATCCAACGCTAAGGCCGCCATCCAAGGAGCAGACTTCATCCTGAGCGCCATCCCCTTACAATCCACCCGCGCCACATTGGCGGATCTGGTGGGGCATTTTGAAGGCCAGCCTTTGATTGGGTGCAGCAAGGGTGTGGATTTGGCGACAGGGCTGGGAGGCTACTCGGTCTTACAGGCCTGCTACCCTGACGGGCCAGTTGGCTTGCTCACTGGGCCAAGCTTTGCCACCGATATCGCACGCGGGTTGCCAACCGCCCTCACCCTTGCGGCAGATGCTAGCCAAGCGGTGAACGCTTGGCAATCGGACCTGTCGACCGACACCCTACGCCTTTATATCTCACATGATCCCATTGGGGCCGAGCTGGGCGGCGCGCTTAAAAACGTGATGGCGATTGCCTGTGGCGCCGCAATGGGAGCGGGCTTGGGCGAAAGCGCGCGGGCAGCTTTGATAACCCGAGGCCAAGCAGAAATCATGCGCTATGCGGTACATCTGGGGGCGCAGCCAGAAACCTTGGCGGGCCTTTCGGGCTTTGGTGATCTATGCCTGACCTGTACCTCTGACAAATCTCGCAACTATCGCTTTGGGATGGCATTGGGACAAGCTACGCCCTTTGATCCAAGCATCACCGTCGAAGGCAAAGCCACCGCGTTGGCCTTGCTGCCCATTATGCAGCGACTTGAAATTGATATGCCGATCACAGAAGCGGTTGCAGGCTTATGTTCTGGCACGGTAACCGTTTCACAAGCTCTCGCCGCCCTTATGGCGCGGCCCCTCAGAAAGGAATTATAATGCGCGTAGCCGTTATCACCCGCGATAAGCCCAACCACCTGCAAATGCGGGTTGATACAAGAGAGGCGCATCTCGCCTATATCAAGCAAACTGGCGTTGTTGAAATGGCCGGACCTTTTCTAGATGCAGATGATCAAATGTGCGGTTCTCTGATTGTTTTGGATGTCGCTGATATGACTACGGCTGAAGCCTGGGCGGAAAACGATCCCTACAATAAGACTGGGTTGTTTGAGAGCGTGATTGTGAGCCAGTGGAAGAAAGTTATCGGTTAATGGCGTATTGGTTGTTCAAATCTGAGCCTTCAACTTGGTCTTGGGATGATCAACTGGCCCACGGCGCTGACCGTGAAGCGTAGGACGGCGTGCGCAATTATCAAGCCCGCAACAACGTGCGTCTGATGCAACTGGACGATCAAGCATTCTTCTACCACTCACAATCAGAAAAAGCCGTGATGGCATTGTTGAGATCTGTACCTTATCCCATCCCGACAGCCGCGCCGGTGACCCAAGATGGGACTGTGTTGACATCCGCGCCCGTTGGCGTCTCCCGTCACACTCGGGATGTGTAAAACAAACCCGGCTGTCGGTGCAGCCGGTGCGCGAGGCGGAATAGGACATCATTCTAAAACTGGCTGAAGGCTAATTTTTTACTTGCGTGCCGCCCGCGAATGCCAATTTTTCTTATTATAAAGTCATTAGGATTGGAGGTGTCTTATGGAATTTATATATGTCCTCGTGGCCGCAGCTGCTTCTTTTGCCTTCGGCGCTATCTGATATGCGGTGCTTTCCAAACCATCGGTGGAGGCATCATTGGCGGATTTGGTATTGGTGGGTTTTTCATTGAGCTTTGTATCATGACGAACAATGGATTCGGCGGCAAACCCTTCAGGCTGACCATTATTGACGGCGGCTATGCCATCATTGGCTGCGCGATCATCGGCGCCATTTTGATGGCCCTTTAAGCAAAATCGGGCGCCGAGGAATTTCTCAGCGCCCGCGTGTTTTCTTGGTTTTGAACCTATTTAGTAGCGGTAGTGCTCTGGCTTGAACGGGCCATCAGTGCTCACGCCGATATAATCGGCCTGCTCTTTATTCAACTTGGACAGCTTCACGCCGATGCGATCCAGGTGCAAACGCGCCACTTTTTCGTCGAGGTGCTTGGGCAAGATATACACGTCATTGTTGTAATCATCGCCTTTGGTCCACAGCTCGATCTGCGCCAAAACTTGGTTGGTGAACGAAGCTGACATCACGAATGATGGATGGCCTGTCGCATTGCCAAGGTTCAACAAACGGCCTTCGGACAGCAGGATCAAGCGATTGCCGTTCGGCATTTCGATCATGTCGACTTGCTCTTTAATGTTCGTCCATTTGTGATTCTTCAAGCTTGCCACTTGGATTTCATTGTCAAAGTGACCAATGTTGCCAACAATCGCCATGTCTTTCATCTCACGCATATGTTCAATGCGGATCACGTCTTTGTTGCCGGTTGTTGTGATGAAAATGTCGGCGCTGGACACAACATCTTCGATTAAAACAACCTCAAAGCCATCCATTGCAGCTTGCAAAGCACAGATAGGGTCAACTTCAGTCACCTTCACACGGGCACCAGCACCTTTAAGAGAAGCAGCGGAGCCTTTTCCCACATCGCCATAGCCCAAAACAACAGCAACTTTCCCAGCCATCATCGTATCAGTGGCGCGGCGGATGCCGTCGACTAGAGATTCTTTGCAGCCATATTTATTGTCGAATTTCGACTTGGTGACAGAGTCGTTCACGTTGATCGCAGGAAAGGGCAATTGACCTTGTTTGACTAATTCATACAAGCGGTGAACGCCGGTCGTTGTTTCTTCAGAAACACCTTGGATCGCTGCACGGGTTTTGACAAAGAAGCCCGGAGTTTCGGCCATACGTTTTTTGATTTGCGCGAACACTGCCTCTTCTTCTTCGGAAGTCGGAACTTCGATCAGGTCAGTTTCGCCTTCTTCAACCCGTGCACCCAAAAGCACATACAGCGTCGCATCGCCGCCATCGTCGAGGATCATATTTGCGCCTTCTGGGAACATGAAGGAACGGTCAAGGTAATCCCAATGTTCGGTCAAGCTTTGACCTTTGATTGCGAAAACTGGGGTACCGCCCGCTGCAATCGCTGCCGCCGCATGGTCTTGTGTTGAGAAAATGTTGCAAGAAGCCCAGCGCACATCCGCGCCCAGCTCTACAAGAGTTTCAATCAACACAGCAGTTTGAATGGTCATGTGCAAAGAGCCAACGATGCGCGCGCCCTTAAGCGGTTTGCTTTCGCCAAATTCTGCACGACAAGCCATCAGGCCCGGCATTTCAGTTTCCGCAATATCCAATTCTTTACGGCCAAAACCCGCCAAAGAGATATCTTGCACAATATAGTCATTTGCCATCCAGCATTCCTCGCACGATGTTAAGTAAAGGGTGTATTAGAGATTTCCGGCGGCATAACATTGCAAAGACCTCTCGACAATAGGTTGCTGGCCACGATAGTTTTACTCCCAAAAAGGCAAGCAAAAATGAAACAGCCCCGCGCTTGGCAACGTATGCTCTCAGGTCGCAGATTGGATCTGCTGGATCCAACCCCAATGGATGTTGAGGTTGAAGATATTGCACATGGCTTGGCCTTTGTGGCGCGGTGGAACGGGCAGACGACTGGAAATTTCGCCTATTCAGTCGCTGAGCACTCGTTGCTAGTCGAACAAATATTTCTGCGGCTTGTCCCCAAGGCAACGCCCGCACAACGATTAACAGCCTTAATGCATGACGCACCAGAATATGTGATTGGAGATATGATTTCGCCAGTGAAGGCTTCCGTTGGGCCTGGATATGAGGAGTTGGACAAACGCCTCACCGCGGCGATTCATATCCGTTTTGGCCTGCCGGCCATCACCCCTGTGGCGCTGAAGAAGCAAATCAAAAAGGCAGATAAAGTGAGCGCATGGCTTGAAGCCACTCAGTTGGCCGGGTTTTCAAAGGCGGAGGCGGATAAGTTATTTGGTAAGGTAGATGCAACCATCGTCGCGGGATTGCGGTTGCACTTGCGGCCACCAATTGAGGTTAGGCAGGACTTCACGCGTCAGCATGCAGCATTGTTAGGACCCTTATAATGAAGGTCATCGTGAGACCCGCGGTGCAGCAAGATACTGAGGCCATGTGCCAAGTCATCAATCCGCTGATCGAGGCAGGAAACTCAACTGCTCGCAGCACGCTGTTCGATAGCTCGCGCATGTGGCACGATGTCATTGCCACGCCATTAGGGCTTTCTTGCTGCGTTGCAACGGTTGGCCATAAAATATTGGGGTTTCAAAGCCTAGATCTGGCGACACCACCTGGTGCACATAGCCCCGCTGGACGCTGGGGCTCTATCGCCAGCTTTGTCAGTGCGGGTGCACAGGGGTGGAGTCTTGGTCAGGCCCTGTTTGATCACACCAAATTTCAGGCTAGAGCTGCGAGGTTAGACTTCATCGATGCAACAATCCGGGCCGACAACGTATCTGGGCTACGCTATTACACAGGACTTGGATTTGTGGATTACAACCGCGTGCCGAACAAACCATTGGCCGACGGCCGCAAAATTGACAGGATCCAAAAACGCTTTGATATTTCGCTAGCGAGGGCTGCGTTTGGCTAGGATACGTTGAAGTGTCCGGCGGTGCATACTCAAGCGGCGCGCAGTTTCGCTGACGTTGCGGTCACAAAGCTCAAATACCCTTTGAATATGCTCCCAGCGGACCCGATCGGCAGACATTGGGTTCTCTGGTGGCGGAGGCAATTGATTGCCGCTGGCCAAAAGCGCATTTGTAATATCGGTCGCATCCGCAGGCTTCGAAAGATAATCAATCGCTCCAATTTTGACAGCGGCCACGGCCGTGGCAATCGCACCATACCCCGTGAGCACAACAATGCGACTGTCAGGGCGTTTTGCGCGCAAAACTTCGACCACATCCAAGCCGTTGCCATCTTCCAGACGCAGATCAATCACGGCATAGGCGGGCGGGCGGGCGGTTGCAATTGCTCGGCCCGCCGCGACGGATCCTGCTTGTTCAACAGAAAACCCTCGCTTCTCCATCGCCTTCGCGAGCCGCTTCAGAAACGGTTCGTCATCATCTACCAAAAGCAAAGTTTTGTCTTGTCCAATTTCGAGCGGTTCGGTTGCCATGATCTGATCCCTCCGATTTGTCTTAATCTAACAAAATGGTTCGCGGAACGCTAGTATCAAGCGGCCCTTATGACGCAGGCCACACGATCGGCCACTTTTTGCGGTGAGGTATCACTGCGTAGAAAGTCCACAAAGCCAATACCTGGCATCATAAGATAGGTGAAATTGGAGTGATCCATCAGATAATACTCCTCATCATCGCCCGGTTGCTTGCGATAATAGACCTTATAGGACCGCGCCGCTTTGGCTACCCGTTCACCTGTACCCGTCAAGCCAACCAGATCAGGATGATTGTTTGCGACAAAATCCGCCAGATGTTCTGGCGTATCGCGCGCCGGATCGATTGTAATGAACACGGGCTTCACCTGCAGTCCACGGTCCGCCAATATTTCGACAGCAACCACATTGCGCGCCACGTCCATTGGGCAAACATCTGGACAAAAGGTATAACCAAAATAAACCAACGCCGGTTGATCCAACACATCCACATCAGTGACCATCTGCCCCCTATGATCCATCAGCTCAAACGGCCCCCCAATCGCACCACCGGCAACTCCGCCGCCGACACAATCCTCAAACCGTTTTGCCGGCACCATGATTTGAGTAATCAAGAACGTACCGCCCAGCGCCACAATCAGCGCAGCGCCTGCAATGGATACAAATTTCGTTAACGACATTGTGGCCCCCTGTGATCTTCTAGTTTAATGCTTATGACATATCTTATGATTTGTTCAGCTTCAGATCGTCACAGGAGCAATAAAATGTCACAATCCGGCATTGGTTATATTGATCAGAACGCCCGCAGCAACTGGATGCGGCTGCGCACTCTTGTCACAGTGCGGTGGTTTGCGATTGCCGGGCAGATCTTAGCACTGATCGTGGGAAAACAGCTTTTTGGTCTACAGCTTGCACTGGGACCCTGTGCCGCTGTAATTGGCCTGTCAGTCATAGCAAACCTATTAGCCGTTATTATCTTTCCAGACAATAGGCGCCTCTCGGAGGCTGAAACTGTATCAACCCTGGTGTTTGACACTTTGCAGCTGTCCCTGCTTTTGGCCTTCACCGGCGGGCTTAACAATCCGTTCGCGCTGCTCATTTTAGCCCCAGTCACAATTGCCGCAACCGTTTTGCCGGCTCGCTCTACGCTTTTATTAGCCAGCTGTGCTGTCGCAATGATCAGCACCGTTGGCTTGACCTACATACCCTTACGCACCGCGAACAACAGTTTGCTGGAAATGCCCGTGGTTTTTGTCTTTGGATTTTGGGTCGCAATCGTCACTGGCATTATCTTCATCTCCATATACACCCGGCGCGTCACATCTGAGATGACCTCCATGTCTGAGGCGCTTTTGGCCACGCAGATGGCTTTGGCCCGAGAACAAAAGCTCACCGACCTTGGCGGCGTTGTGGCCGCCACGGCTCATGAGCTAGGCACACCTCTCGCCACTATAAAGTTGGTCAGTGCTGAGCTGATGGAGGAGCTCAAAGAAACAAAAGATCTTTACGGAGATGCGCAACTTATTCGAGAACAGGCTGAAAGATGCGGCGAAATTTTGCGCTCCATGGGGCGTGCGGGCAAAGACGATTTACATTTGCGCGTCACCCCTTGGTCGGCCCTGGTGCGCGAAGCCGCTGAACCTCATCTGGACCGCGGCAAAAATGTGGTTTTTACTTTTGGTGGCAATCTCGAGTTTGATTTGGACCAGCCGCTGGCCTACCGCAAACCAGAGGTGATTCACGGGCTACGCAATTTGATCCAAAATGCCGTCGATTTCGCTCAAACTCAGGTTCGTGTTGATATCAGCTGGAGCGACACCGAACTTTTTGTGAAAATTTTTGACGATGGCTTAGGGTTTGCGCCACAAGTTATAAATAGGATCGGAGATCCCTTTGTCCACCGCCGCAAACGCAGCAAAAAAAATGGGGCCCGGCCGGGGTATGACGGCATGGGTCTTGGCTTATTCATCGCAAAAACACTGTTGGAACGCTCAGGTGCGGCATTAGAGTTTTCAAACGGTTCAGCTGGCGACCCGCTGCGCGGCGCTGTGGTTCGTGGCGTGTGGCCACGCCGAAAGCTGGAGGCGGTGGATGTACCAACTGGGAAAAACAGGCCCATCGAAATTAGTTGAGCAGTTAATCGCGCCTTAAAAGAGATGCGGTACAGTCCTCGCCAGGAGGCGTAACTGCACTTGGGCTTGAGGACCGCGCCAACCGGGGCGTTCGGGTGATCTCCAAATCGGGCCCGCCCTGCGCTGCACCCACTACATGATCGATATACACTGATCGAACCGGATGACACCAAACGCACCAAGTTGTAATCGCATACAGAGCAATCTGTCGCGTAGTTTCCTCTTGCAGCACCCACGGCCCGCCTTATTGTGCCCACATGCTTAAGCACTCATCATCCCCCACTCCCACACCTGTGAAAATTCGCTTTATGAGTTACTGTTCCCAGACCTTGGCGCAAAAAGAATCACACGCATGACCCGGGCCGATGATATTCATGAATTTCTGACATCCACCGGCTGGGCCAAGGCCACACGCGCACCCTTGGCTGGTGACGCCGGCAACCGACGATATGAGAGGCTGGCCGATTCAGCCAACAACAAGGCTGTTTTGATGGATGCCGACCCTGCGATGGGTGAAGATGTCCGCCCCTTTCTCAAAATCGCAGCCCACCTCACCAGCTGTGGTCTCGCAGCGCCAAAAATATTCGCCCAAAATGCCGAGCAGGGCCTCATCTTGATGCAAGATTTTGGCGATGGCCTGCTGTTCACCCTCGCCGAGCAATCACCTGATCTGGAGCTGGGCCTATACCGCCTCGCTCTGGCCGCTTTAGATCAATTGCATAAGACTGCGCCCCCCACAGGTGTCGGACAATATATGGCTGACGATATGGCTAAAGGCGCAGAAATCACCCTGGCGTGGTATTGCAACCAAGAGCTTGCAGCTGCGATTGCGGCTGAACTTCGCATGCAGCTGCAAAACCTAGATTGGTCCGATCCTGTTTTGGTACTGCGCGACTACCATGCACAAAACCTGATCTATAGGCCCGAAGAAACAGGCCTAGATCAAATGGGTCAGCTCGACTTTCAAGATGCGCGGCTTGGCCACCCTCTGTACGATGCGGCCTCCTTGATACATGATGCAAGGCGGAGTTTAGCTCCGACCGTGGCGCACCAACTCAAACAAGAGCTCGCTGCAAACTATCAACGCACCGACACCTTTGAACATGCCTTTTCAACCCTTAGCGCGCAACGCAATCTAAGGGTCTTAGCCTTATTTGCACGCCTTTGCCTGCGCGACGGTAAGCCCGGATATCTTGATTTAATGCCCCATGTTTGGGATAATCTTTGGCGAGACCTGAGCCACCCGGACCTTGCGGCTTTGGCGAAGATCTGTGCCAACTTACCACCCCCCAGCCCAGAGCTGCGATCTAAATTGAGAGCAAAATGCGCAACTCGCCCCACGAACTGATGCTCTTCGCCGCGGGTTTTGGCAGTCGGATGCAGCCCCTTACTGCGGATCTGCCAAAGCCGCTGATCTCGGTCGCTGGACAAAGCCTGCTGGATCGCACTCTTGAGCTTGCCCAAGCGGGTGGCATCTCTAAAATTGTCGTGAATACTCACTATCTTGGCCAGAAGATTCGAGATCATCTGAAAGATAAGCCTGTCAACGTAGTGCATGAGACAAAGATTTTAGACACTGGCGGTGGCCTCAAGAATGCCCGTTCGCATTTTGAAGGTCCTGTAATTTTTACCAGCAATGGTGATGCGATATGGTCTGGACCCAATCCCTTTGAGGTCCTGGCTCAACACTGGCAGGATGACTGCGAGGCATTGCTTTTATGTGCACCAGTTGATCAAGTACAGGGCCGCGCCGCGCCCGGTGATTTCTCAGTCGCAGAGTGCGGGACCGTCACGCGCGGCGGAGATTGGGTTTACCTCGGCGTGCAAATCATTAAGCTAGATGCTGTTGAAAGCATTGCCACCGAAGCCTTTTCACTAAACCTCGTTTGGGATCAACTTATCGCGCGGGACGCCCTGCGCGCGGCCACCTATACCGGCCAATGGTGCGACATCGGCAGGCCAGAAAACATCGCCCTAGGCGCTGAAATTTTGGACAGGCCACATGTTTAACGACCACGGATTACCGCGCATTTTCGGCACTCACTCCGGGCAGGAGTTTCCAGCCACATTGCTGGAGGGTTTGACCCAAAGATTGCAACACAGCCCGGCCGAAGATTGGGCTCGAGTTGAGATTTACGTCAATACTCGCCGGATGCAGCGGCGATTGTCAGAACTGTTCCTCAAGGGCCCAGCGCGATTGATGCCCAAGCTTCATTTGGTCACGGATTTGGCCAAACACCCCACGCTCACTGATCTACCTATGCCGGTCCCGGCCCTGCGGCGACGACTGGAAATTGCCCAATTGGTGCGCCAGCTGCTCAGCCAAGTTGACGGCTTAGCCCCACGCAGCGCGGTGTTTGATCTAGCCAACAGCTTGGCGAGCGTTGATGGATGAGATGCAGGGTGAAGGTATTGAGCCCGACGCCATCACCAATCTCGATGTCTCGGATGTTTCCGGGCATTGGGAAAGGGCGCTTAAATTTATCAATATTGTGCAGCGGTATTTTGAGCATGGGGCCACGCCAGATGTGGAAACCCGCCAACGCGCCAGCGTCTTGGCGTTGACAGAGGGTTGGAAAACATCGCCGCCAGAGCATCCGATAATTTTAGCCGGCTCAACTGGATCACGTGGCACCACCTTTCGGCTGATGCAAGCCATTGCCCACCTGCCACAGGGCGCGCTCATTCTGCCAGGTTTTGATTTTGATATGCCCAATCGCGTGTGGGAGAGGCTTGCCGATCCAAAAACCAGTGAGGATCACCCTCAATATAGGTTTTCGCGCCTGCTCACATCGCTGGGGATTGCACCAAATCAGGTCGAAGCTTGGACTTCTGCGCCACCAGAGGCCCCTGCCCGTAACAAACTCATCTCTTTGGCACTGCGCCCCGCCCCAGTCACACACCACTGGCGGCAAGAAGGTCCATCGCTTGAAAACCTTGACGCAGCGACGGGTGACATCACTTGGCTTGAAGCCCCAAACCAAAGGGTTGAGGCCATGGCTATTGCCCTAAGATTGCGCCAAGCCGCTGATGACGGTCAAACAGCCGCAGTGATCACACCGGATCGAAACCTAACGCGCCGCATTGCAACAGCTCTTTCTGCATGGAATATCACCCCTGATGACAGCGCCGGCATCCCGCTGAACCTGACGGCACCGGGACGGTTTTTGTTGCATGTTTTGGATCTCGCCCAGCCACAGACAACCTCTGAAACCTTGCTGGTGCTGTTAAAACACCCGCTGGCCCATTCCGGCAGCGGGTGTGACCGCGGCCAACACCTGCTTAACACCCGTGATTTAGAGCTATATCTACGCCGGAGAGGCCCTGCATTCTTGTCACCCGAAGCGCTTTACAAATGGGCTGAGGCCAAAGATCGCTATCGCCCCTGGGTCGATTGGATTGTGGGCAGCGCATTTGCAACATGGCCAAAAGGAACCCAGCCACTCGACCGCTGGCTTGATCATCATTGTGCGGTGGCAAACACTCTGTCAAACGGACCATCCGGCGCAGAGGGTGAGTTGTGGCAGAAAGCCCCCGGGCGCGACACGAAATCGGCCATTGATGATTTGACCCAACATGCTCCCGCTGCGGGTGATGTAGAGCTTCTAGACTACAGTGCGATTTTACGCGGTGTCTTAAGCGCTGGTGAAACCCGCGATCAAAATCAAGCGCATCCCAATATCTTGATATGGGGCACGCTTGAGGCACGGGTGCAAAGTGCGGATCTCGTGATCCTTGCAGGGCTGAATGACGGGACGTGGCCCGAGCCGCCTGCACCTGACCCTTGGCTCAACCGCAGCTTGCGGCTTCAGGCTGGACTGCTGCTACCTGAACGGCGGATTGGCCTATCAGCCCATGATTTCCAACAGGCTATTGGCGCCAAATCCGTTTGGGTAACCCGCTCTTTGCGGTCAGATGATGCGGAAACGGTGCCGTCTCGTTGGCTCAACCGGATTGAAAACCTGTTGAACGGCCTGCCAAAACCCGATGGCGAGTCTTGGGTAAAAGATATGTGCAGCCGTGGTGATTATTGGCTTGATTTGGTTGAAGCCGTTGAGGCCACTACAGCGCCGCAACACACAGTCCGCCCCTCCGTCGCTCCACCCCTTAACAGCCGACCCACAAAACTAGCTGTGACGGATATCAAACACCTTATTCGCGATCCCTATGCTATTTATGCCAAGCACGTCTTAAACCTCAGGCGCTTAGATCCACTGGCAAAGTCTCCCGATGCGCCCTTGCGCGGTACGGTTATTCATCACGTTTTGGAGGCTTTTGTCGAAGCCGGGCCTTGGGATGATGCCACCACTGCCAAAACAGCTTTGCTAAGCTTGTCTGCGGATATGCTTCAAGAGTTGGTCCCGTGGCCAGCAGCGCGCCGGATGTGGCAAGCACGGGTGGCGAGGTTTGCGGATTGGTTTGTAGCCGGCGAGCTGCAACGTCAGGCGCAGCTATTATCTTCAAAAACTGAAATCTGGGGAGAGGTGACCCTGCCTGCCCTTGGGTTTACCTTGGTTGGAAAAGCGGACCGGGTGGATCTTTTGCGTGATGGCACCGCTCATATTTACGACTATAAAACCGGCCAGCCGCCGAGCACTGCCCAGCAACTGCATTTCGACAAGCAGCTGTTGCTTGAGGTTGAAATGTTGCGCCAAGGCGGGTTTGAAGGTCTTGGCGCACTGCGTGTTGCCGGAGCCACCTATATTGGTCTTGGCAATGATCCCGAAGTTGCGGCAGCCCCTATGGGTGAAACCGATGTCTGGGCCGAATTTTCAGAGTTGGTGGCCACCTATCAAGATCCTGAGCAAGGCTATGCGGCACGGCGCGCCATGCTAACGGCTGACGCTGTATCAGATTATGACCATCTGTCCCGCTACGGCGAGTGGAGCACCAACCAACCAGCCCATTCACTCAAGGTGTCAAAATGAAATTGAGCGACGCAAGCTTAAGGCAGATCGAGGCGGCGCATCCGGCGCGGTCTACATGGTTGGCCGCCAATGCGGGATCGGGAAAAACCCGAGTGCTGACCGACCGCGTGGCAAGGTTGTTGCTTGATGGGGTGATGCCACAGAACATTTTGTGCCTGACTTACACTAAGGCCGCTGCCTCTGAAATGCAAAATCGTTTGTTCCGGCGCTTGGGGCGCTGGACAATGCTGGACAATGCAGAACTTATTGATGAGCTGCAAGAATTGGGCATTGAGCGCAGCCTTGATGCTGACGATATTGATCGTGCGCGCACGTTATTCGCCCGTGCGGTTGAGGCCCCAGGCGGGTTGAAAATACAAACGATTCATTCCTTTTGCGCCTCCATCCTTCGTAGATTTCCACTGGAGGCCGGCGTGAACCCTCAGTTTGTTGAAATTGACGAGCGCGCGCAAAAGCTTTTGTTGGATGAGGTGGTTGAGGCTATTGCAGATGGTGCTGAGCAGTCCAGCTTCGACGGTATCGCGCAATATTTCACCGGGATGGAATTGCAGGATGTCTTACGAGCTATCTTGGATTTGGCACATCTTTTTGAAGATATGACCACACAGGATGATATCTGGAGCGGGTTTGATCTGGCGCCCAGCTATCGAGACGAAGACCTTGCGACCGATTGTTTTTTGCCAGGTGATGCAAAAATCGTTTTTGATCTTAGAGCCGTGCTTCTGACCAAGGCCGGCAATGACTTCAAGGCCGGGGTGAATTTGCAGGCAATCAAGGGATCAGGTTTGACTGTGGCTGATTTGCCGGTTTTGGAATCTGTCTTTTTGACCAAATCAGGCGCAGAGCCCTTCACCGCAAAGATTGGGAAATTCCCCACCAAGAAAACACAGCCCGAGCTGCCCTTTATGACACAGCTTGAAGCGCTGATGATGCGGGTTGAAGGTGGCCGTCAAAGACGGTTGGCGCTGCGCTCTGCACAACGCACTAAAGCCCTATATGATTTCGCAACAGAGTTTTTACAAAGCTACCATGACCGCAAGCAAACGCGCGGCTTTCTCGATTTCAACGATCTGATTTTGCGCACACGCACCCTGCTGTTGGATGAACGTGTGGCGTCTTGGGTGTTGTTTCGGCTGGATGGCGGCATTGATCATATTTTGGTGGATGAGGCTCAAGACACCAGCCCAGCACAGTGGGATGTTATCCGACTATTGGCGCAGGAATTCACCTCGGGGCAAGGCGCGCGCGCAAATGTGCAACGCACAATTTTTGTGGTGGGCGATAAAAAGCAATCCATTTATTCCTTTCAGGGTGCTGATCCCGAGGGCTTTGATCGGATGCGCGACCAATTTGCAGCACAGCTTTTGGAGATTGGTCAGCCGTTTCAATCCACCACGCTGGACTATTCATTCCGTTCATCCCCAGCTATTTTGGGGCTGGTCGATCAGGTCTTTGCCGACCGGATCGGCTTGGGGTCTCAGTCGGAGCATTTGGCTTACAAATCAGAACTGCCCGGCCGCGTTGATGTTTGGCCTGTGTTTGAAAAAGCTGAAAAAGCTGAGATTCGCCACTGGACAGATCCCGTGGATGAAGTGTCCACCGATCACCAAGACAAGCAATTGGCCGATGCGCTTGCTGGGCATATTCAAGATTTAATAGAAACCGAAACCCTGGCCCAGCTTGATCAAAAGGGTGTTCCGTTCCACCGGAAAATCACAGCTGGTGATTTTTTAATCTTGGTTCAGGGCCGCCAAAAGCTATTATTTCGCGAAATTCATCGGGCTTGTAAGGAGGTGGGTCTCCCCATCGCCGGAGCAGATCGGCTTAAAGTAGCCGCTGAGTTGGCGGTACAGGATATTCGATCTCTACTCGCATTTTTGGCCCTCCCGGAAGACAATCTGTCTCTTGCTGAGGCGTTAAAGTCACCGTTGTTTGGCTGGACAGAACAGGATATGTTCAATCTCGCACAGGGACGGGACTCCCCGTTCTTGTGGCGCAGCCTACAAAACCGAAAAACAGATTTCCCCGAGACCCTCAGGCGCTTAACCGAGCTGCGCAATCTTGCAGACTTCAAGCGACCGTTCGAACTTATTGAACACATCTTAACGAGCCAGGATGGACGCTCTGCGCTTTTGGGACAATTGGGCCACGAGGCCGCCGAGGGCATTGACGCTTTGGTCAGCCAATCTTTGGCCTATGAGCGCGGAAGTGTGCCCAGCCTCACCGGGTTTTTGGTGTGGCTTGATACGGACGATCTTGAGATTAAGCGGCAAATGGACAGTGTTGGCGACAAAATAAGGGTAATGACCGTTCATGGCGCAAAAGGGTTAGAGGCCCCTATCGTCATTTTGCCAGATACGGCCGCGCGCAAAGCTCCAAAAACCCGAGACGTGATAGATCATCGTGGCCTTGCGGTCTGGAAGCCAAATTCAAAGTTCATTCCCGACGTTATCACCCCCACATTGGATGCGCTACAGTCGCGTCAATTGGAAGAGCGCGACAGACTTTTATATGTGGCACTCACTCGTGCGGAAAGTTGGCTGATCGTCATGGGCTCGGGCGACATCAAAGAGGGGCATGATTGTTGGTACAATGCAATTCATGCAGCGGCCCTCACCAAGGAAGCTGCGCCGCTGATCACGGCCGCTGGTGTTGGATTGCGCTATGAACCTATTCCTTGGCTGGCGGGAGAGCTGAAAGGGGTGAACACCACAACACGGGACGCTTGCATGGTGCCCGATTGGGTGACACCGTCCACCACCGCCCAAATTTGGCCAATCGCCCCGCGCGCTCCCTCAGAGCTCGGCGGCGAAAAGGTGGTCTCAGGTGGGTTGGCTCAGTCCAACCCTGACGCATTGCGCTTGGGCACTGCGGTTCACCTGTTGTTGGAGGTTCTGCCGAATACAAAGCAATCAACATGGTCTGGTGTTACAGCTCGTTTGATTGATGCCGACATTTTTGCTGCCGCGTTGAGGGAGGCAACGGGCCTTCTCGCTCATCCAGATCTTGCGCATATATTCTCGCCTGAAAGTTTGGCAGAGGTGGATATCACCGCGCATTTGCCTGAATTGGGTGGTGATGCGATCCAAGGCTCCATAGATCGGTTGATCATATCTGCTCAAAAGGTTCTGGCAGTAGATTTCAAAACGAACCAAGTGGTTCCCGCAACTCCAAATCAGGTTCCTGAAAGTATATTGCGTCAAATGGGGGCCTATGCATCAGCATTGTCACAGGTTTTTCCAGACCATGAGATTGAAACCGCTGTTTTATGGACAAAATCACAGTATCTGATGCCGCTACCGCATCATCTCGTGATTTCCTCGCTCCAAAACACACCATCTGCTTGACGCTGGGCGTTTGCAACTCTAAGTCTTGGGTTAAATCTTATCACATTTGGAGTATATCTCATGGCCACAGTAGCCGCCACCGATGCAACTTTTGATGCCATCGTCAAAGAGTCTGACCTGCCCGTTGTTGTAGATTTTTGGGCTGAATGGTGTGGTCCTTGCAAGCAAATTGGCCCCTCGTTGGAAGAGCTCTCTACCGAGATGGAAGGCAAAATCAAAGTTGTGAAAGTCGATGTTGACAGCAACCCATCAGCAGCTGCCGCCCTCGGTGTCCGCGGTATTCCGGCCTTATTTTTGTTCAAAGATGGCCAAGTGATCTCTAACAAAACCGGCGCCGCACCAAAGGCAGCGCTGAAGAGTTGGATCGAAGACGCTATTTAAGACTTGCGTTAATATAAGAGAACAGGCGCTCCTCTGGGCGCCTTTTTTCTTGCACTTGTTGCAAGCACATGCTTTTGCCATATAGCTTCCATATTGAGGAGAGGCACATGAGCGATACAAAGTTCCCCGGTTGGCATGGCACAACGATCCTTGGCGTGCGCAAAGGCAATCAAGTTGTGGTTGCCGGTGATGGCCAAGTCAGCCTTGGCCCCACGGTAATAAAAGGCACGGCACGTAAAGTCCGGCGGCTGTCGCCGGGTGGAAATGATGTTGTGGTTGGCTTTGCGGGCTCTACCGCAGATGCCTTTACCTTGCTTGAGCGCCTAGAGGGCAAGCTTGAAGCCACGCCCGGCCAGCTCCAGCGCGCTTGCGTTGAGCTCGCCAAAGATTGGCGCACTGATAAATATCTGCAAAAGCTGGAGGCAATGTTAATCGTCACCGATGGCGCTGAGTTGCTGATCATCACAGGTGCTGGCGATGTGTTGGAACCAGAGCACGGCATTGCTGCAATTGGGTCTGGCGGGAACTTCGCCCTTGCCGCAGCCCGTGGGCTTCAGGAAACAGACTTCAGCGCTGAGGAAATAGCCCGAAAAGCCATGGCCATTGCCTCCGATATTTGCGTCTATACAAATGGCAATCTCACTGTTGAGGCGATCTCCAAATGACCGATCTTACCCCCCGCGAAATTGTATCTGAGCTAGACCGCCATATTGTTGGCCAAAACGATGCCAAACGTGCCGTGGCTGTGGCCATGCGCAATCGGTGGCGTCGCAAACAATTGTCAGATGATCTGCGCGATGAGGTATATCCAAAGAATATTTTGATGATCGGCCCCACAGGCGTGGGTAAAACTGAGATTAGCCGCCGTCTGGCCCGTCTGGCCCGCGCACCATTCCTGAAGGTTGAGGCCACTAAATTTACCGAAGTGGGTTATGTTGGGCGCGATGTGGAGCAAATCATCCGTGACTTGGTTGATTCCAGCATCGCCATGACCCGTGATCACATGCGTGAAGACGTTCGTGCACGAGCCAAAGAGGCCGCAGAAGAACGTGTAATTGAGGCCATTGCAGGTGAAGATGCTCGCGACGCAACCCGTGAGATGTTCCGCAAGAAACTCCGCAGTGGGGAGTTGGATGATACAATCATTGAGCTGGAGGTGGCGGATACCTCTAACCCCATGTCGATGCTGGATGTTCCGGGACAGCCCAGCGGTCAAATGGGTATGATGAATTTGGGCGATATTTTTGGCAAGGCCATGGGGGGGCGCACCACCCGCAAAAAGCTGACCGTCGCCGCAAGCTATGCTGTGCTGTTGGGCGAAGAGGCCGACAAGCTGCTGGACGATGAGGCTGTGACCAAAGCTGCTGTAAGCGCTGTAGAGGAAAGCGGAATCGTATTTCTCGATGAGATCGACAAGGTTTGTGCCCGCGCCGATGCGCGCGGGGCAGATGTCAGCCGCGAAGGTGTACAGCGTGACTTATTGCCCTTGATCGAAGGCACAACCGTATCCACCAAATACGGCCCTGTGAAAACAGATCATATATTGTTTATCGCCTCCGGGGCGTTTCATGTGGCAAAACCGTCAGACCTATTGCCAGAACTTCAAGGCCGCCTGCCGATCCGGGTAGAGCTGCGGGATTTGACCGAAGAAGACTTTGTGCGCATTTTGTCCGAAACAGAAAATGCGCTGACACTGCAATATTCAGCCTTGATGAAAACCGAAAATGTCACCGTGTCTTTTAGTGAGGATGGCATAGCAGCCCTTGCGCATGCCGCGGCTGAGGTGAACCGTTCCGTTGAAAATATAGGGGCTCGGCGCCTTTATACGGTGATTGAACGGGTGTTTGAGGAGCTGTCTTTTGTTGCTCCCGATCAACCGGGCACAGAAATTGTGATTGATAAGGCCTATGTAAACAAGAACCTCGACGCCTTGCTCCAATCCAGCGATCTCTCGCGCTACGTGTTGTAGCCCCTTGCCAGCACCGACATTTGGTCTGACAACAGCTGCATGTTCAGATTTATAATCCAAAACAGCCGTTGGTTGGCAGCCGGTGCCCTGCTCACTTTATTGTCGAGCTTTGGTCAAACGTATTTCATCTCGATTTTCGCTGGTGAAATTAGGTCCGCGTTCAACCTGTCTCATGGGGATTGGGGGGCTATTTATGGATTTGGGACCTTTGCTTCAGCCGTTGCCATGGTTTGGGCTGGCGGCCTGACCGACATAATGCGCGTGCGGCGACTTGGGCCGATTGTTCTAGCCGCCCTCGCCGCGTCCTGCCTGTTTATGGCGTTCAATCCTTGGGTCGCCTTGTTGCCCGTTGTCATTTTTTGCCTGCGCTTCACTGGCCAGGGCATGTCCACCCATATCGCCGCCGTGGCCATGTCGCGTTGGTTTGTAGTCAATCGTGGCAAGGCGCTCTCAGTCGCCAGTCTGGGTTTTTCCATTGGCGAGGCCGCCTATCCGCTTCTGGTCGTCGCCTTGATGGTATTTTTCGCTTGGCAAGGCATTTGGATTTTTGCGGCACTTTTGGCGTTATTGTCAATTCCCACTCTAATGTGGCTTTTGCGCGAAGAGCGCAGCCCGCAATCGATGGCCTCGGAGGGTCAGTCTGCAGGGTTGAATGGCCGTCACTGGACTCGCAATCAAACCCTGGCGCATCCGCTGTTTTGGTTCATGATGCCTGCATTTTTAGGACAGTCAGCATTCGGAACCGCCTTCTTTTTCCTTCAAGTGCATTTCGCCGAAATCAAAGGCTGGGAACATTTCCAACTTGTGGCCATGTTTCCAGTTTATACTGGCGTGGCCATTGGCTCGATGGTGTTGTCTGGAATTTTGTTGGATAAACTCGGCACCGCCCGCCTGATCCCTTATTTTCAACTTCCCATGATTGTCGCGTTTTTGCTTTTTTCTTATGGGCAATCGCTTATCGCCGCTCTGGTAGGTTTCGTATTTCTAGGCCTGGCTTCTGGTGCAAATGCCACCTTACCCAATGCGTTTTGGGCTGAGTTTTTTGGCACAAAACATCTAGGCTCAATAAAGGCAGCTGCGGCCGCAGCTATGGTGCTTGGCTCCGCAATTGGGCCCGCAATCACAGGAATATTGCTAGACTTTAATCTTCCACTTGAGGTTCAGTACATTGCTATCGCTGGTTTTTTTGGGTTTTCATCTATAATGATGTGGGTAGGAATATCACGCGCACGAAGGTCACAGCAAACCTAACGTTTGCGGCGCAAATAAACATAGAAAGCGCCGCCCCCACCGTGCCTTTGATGGGCCGACGTCACCTCAAGAATAACGCTAGAAAGCGGTGCCTGGCACAACCAAAGTGGCACGTTGTGACGCAAGACACCGTGGCGCTCAGGGATTGGGCCATGGTCAGGCTTAGATTTACCCTTCCCGGTGATCACCAAGACCAAACGACGCTGCAATTGAGCCGATCCCAAGATAAATTTTTGCAACATGGGATGCGCCTCAGACATAGTCATCCCGTGTAAATCAAGGCGCGCTTCCGGCTGCAATTTGCCGCGTGTCAGTTTTCCAAAAGACTTTGCATCCATTGTTGGCTGAGGCTTGGCGGCAGACCCCATATGGGTTGCCGCTGGTTTTGAAGGGGCTTTGGCGCCTATCTTGAAGGCCATTATTTTGGGGGCAAGCAAACTTGGACGTAGTTTTATCGATCCCGGCATAAGAAATGGTGCTGTAACATCCACGGACGCGGGCCGCATTGGCGTTGCCGTTTCGACAACTCTTTTCCAGAGCTCTCGCTCTTCAGGACGTAGTTTTCTAGCCATGATTACTGCCCCAAAACCTTGGCGCGCGCACCTTGAATAGGGATGAACACGACTATCCGGCCCGGGTCTATAGTGAGGCCCGCCGCTATGCCCACTTCCGAGCTGGTGCCAAAGAAAACATCTGCGCGCTGCGCACCTGTGATGGCGGTACCTGTGTCTTTTGCAATCATAAGGCGTTTTAACGGCCTTGCCCCCCCTTTTCAAGCCATATGGGCGCGCCAAGTGTTACAAAGTGGGGATCAATAGCCAAGGTTCGAAGTGACGTAAGCGAACGGTTCTTGGCGCCAAGTGGCCCTTTATGCGCTGGAACCCGTTCGGCACAGCGGAAAAATAAATAGGCCGGATTGTTCCACATTATTTCCTGACCAAGTTCTGGATAATCTTGCACCCAGTCTCTAATCTGATTTTCTGAAGCCTCACTGCTCCACCAAGTCTTTGTCAATCGAGCGATAACTGGGGCCATTGGCGCCGCCACAGCCTGGCCCATGAATTTGCAAAAAAGAATACAACCGCGAGGCTTTCAACCAAAGCCACCTCAGGCCCCCTGCCCTTTAGAAGCTGGTTTTTCTCAAAATCTCTGCGGGTTTTCCAGATGCCGCCAGAGCTCACTTCATGCGGCACCACAAAAATCAAATGCCGAAAACGACGCGTTGGGGTGAGAGATCCTTCGAGTTCAGGCTCGAAATGGCTTGTGAAAGGCGCGTGCTCGGTGCTTTCAATCAAAATCGGTTGAAAGATGGCTTCAAAAAAATGGAGTTTAGTTTTTTGTCAGCAATTGCACAAATCTGCTGCCACTCAAACCCACCCAGACCTCTGCAGGCCTCTTTGAGGGCCATCAAGGCGTCCCCATGATCCATGTTCTTCTTGCCATCCATCAAGATCTTAAAGGGTAATCGGCCTGTGCTGCACATCTGCACGCGCACACAATCCAAGGCTTACAAACAGTATGTTCTAGATGAACAGCTTGAGGCTCATTCACCCGTGGCAACAAGCTGCCAATTTGGATCTGTTGATCCCATTGTCCGGCCAAAGGTCCAAACGTCTCGTTGGCGTTTGACTTCGGTTTCATTGCCCTCAACAATTTCTCCGTTGGCGTCGCGCACCGCCGATATCAGCTCGCAAACAAACCGCACATCAACCTCACCACGACTGTCAACCGGATTAAAACTTGCACCCATAAGGCCCGTTTCACGCACGCCGATGAATTCAACCTCAATGGAAAGGCCCTGTTCCTTGCGCGCTTCAACCACTGACGCGAAGGCCTCATAGACATCGTCGCTGAGGAAAGATCGCACGCTTTCAAGATCGCCATTCTCAAACGCCATTAGGATCATTTCATAAGCACCCTTGGAGCCCTGCAAGAAGTCAGTTACCGCAAAAGATGGTTCGGCAAGCTTCATGCCCAGCAGCGCGTTCGCGGCTTCACTGCCTTCAGCAGCATGGTCGGTTATATCCTCATCCGGACCACCCTCAATCACTTCGAATGTTGGCCGGGTGTTAACTGGTTTGGCTAAATCGGCACGTGGTCCCTCGTGGCCGTCCCGCGTGCCAAGCACACCGCGCAGCTTAAAAATTAGGTACACTGCGATGCCTGCCAAAGCCAAAAGCTGGATTAATTGCATATTCATTGTTTATCTGTTGCCCCATGAGGAATAGAAAGTTTCATTGTTAGTACATATGTAGGACAGCAGGTGGTTCAAGTCCACCAGCACAAAGTTGAATAGGAGACCCTAAATGCGGTTGTTGCTTGCTTTTATCGCCGTGCCCTTAATTGAGATCGGCTTGTTTATTCAAGTTGGGGGCGCAATCGGTCTTTGGCCCACACTTGTGATCGTCCTATTAACCGCAATTGCGGGCACTTGGTTGGTTCGCAGTCAGGGCGCGCAAACCTTGCGAAATCTACAGAGCTCCTTTCAAAACACGAAAGACCCTACGGAACCCCTGGCCCATGGCGCAATGATCCTTTTCGCAGGGGCCTTGCTTCTCACACCAGGTTTTTTCACAGATGCTGTGGGGTTTTTGCTGCTGTTCCCACCTTTTCGAATGTTTGTGATGCACAATATCCGGTCGCGGTTGAAAAACTCTAATATCAACTTTAAAACATCGCCAGCCAGGCCCGGTGGGCCCGACGCAGATGTGATTGAGGGCCAGTTCAAACCAGTTTCACCAGAAGATGGCCCGTCAGGCTGGACAAAGGATTGAGCGCCCGCAAACATTCTGTTATGCGGCTTGAAACATATTTTTAGGAGTGATGGAAATGGCGAAAGAGCCAATTGAGAATGCGAAGAACGAAGAGAACGCGGCTCCAAAGCCTCTGAAAATGCAAGTTCTGGCCCAATATATTCGCGACATGTCGTTTGAAAATATTTTAGCACAAAAAGGCATCAGCGGCGATGTTCAGCCAGATATTTCAATTCAGGTGAACATTGATGCAAAAAAACGTCCGCTTGAAAACCAATATGAGGTGATCATAAAGGCCGAGATTGCATCAAAAACCAAAGAAAAGGCTGAGCCAATGTTCTTGCTCGAGCTGGAATATGGCGGAATTTTCCATATTGAGAACATTCCAGAAGATCAACTGCATCCCTATCTGATGATTGAGTGCCCAAGAATGCTATTCCCATTCCTGCGCCGGATTGTCAGCGACGTGACGCGCGATGGTGGTTTCCCACCCTTGAACCTTGATTCAATTGACTTTATGCAGCTTTATCGCAATGAAGTTCAGCGGCGCGTGGCAGAAAATGCGAAAGAAAAGGCCAACTAGGTCTATTTTGACCAAAGGGCTTCGAGCTTCAAAAGTAGCAATGAATTTTTCATGTGCCGCTTTTTCTGTTTCAGACAGCCTTGAAGCGAGTGGTGTTAGGCGCTCCGATGGCCGCCAGTCAAGCGGGGCCGAGCCATCAGCAGCTTTTTTGACTGATGATCCCGACAAGACCAAATCCGGTTGGCGCCCACCCACAAGCTCCAAGTAGACCTCTGCCAATATTTCGGAATCCAAAAGCGCGCCATGTAGTGTTCGCGACGAGTTATCGATGCCAAATCTGCGGCAAAGTGCATCAAGCGAAGCAGGTGAGCCCGGGAACTTACGGCGCGCGATGGCTAAGGTGTCGATGGCTTGAGTTTTGGGCAACAGTGGGCGGTTGACCCAGCCCAGCTCTGCATTCAAAAACTTCATATCAAAAGAGGCATTGTGGATCACAAGACTTGAATCTCCAATGAAATCAATGAAGTCTTGCGCAATCGATTTAAAAACAGGTTTGTCTGACAAAAATTCTTCACTCAGCCCGTGAACGCCAAATGCACCTTCAGGCATATTGCGCTCAGGATTGATGTATTGATGATAGGTGCGGCCTGTTGGAAGGTGGTTGAGCAGCTCAACCGCACCGATCTCGACTATACGGTCCCCATCGTTGGGCTCAAAACCTGTCGTTTCAGTGTCCAAAACAACTTCACGCATTTTCTAGCTTTCTTTTTATGTCTTTCAAAACAAACTCAACTGATGTGGTGGCCGTTTCAGCACTTGTGGTGTCAATAATATAGTCCGCGCGTGTTGCTTTGACAGTGGCGGGAAGCTGTTTGCCATTGATCATCGTAAAATGAGCCTCAGTCATACCGGGGCGCTCCATCACCCGAGCTTTCTGTGTCGCCGATGGAGCCAAAACACAGGCCACCGCATCAAATGCAGCCTCAGAATTCAGCTCAAACAGCAATGGAATATCGAACACCAGAATTAAATTAGGGTTAGATGCAATGAAGTATTGCCGGTCTTGCTGCACAATTGGATGAATTATTGCCTCTATTTGGGGCAAAAGGGCAGGGTCCTTTGATATTAATTGGCGCAGTTGGTCACGGTTCACTCCGTTGGAGCCTACAGCAGAAGCCGCAATTTTGGCAATTGCCCCTACCGCCACTCCTTTAGGACCATAGGCGTGATGCACCGTTGAATCTGCATCCCAGACGAGACAGCCACGGTCTGCAAATAACGCGGCCGTAGTAGATTTTCCCATGCCGATAGACCCAGTTAATCCCAACAAATAGCTCATTTCAGGACCAAAGCCTCTATTTCAGCATCAACAGTAGGACGCGTGCCAAACCAAGCCTCAAATCCCGGGACGCCCTGATGTAGGAGCATTCCTATGCCGCCAACCACATCACATCCCAAACCGCGGGCCTGGGCCAAAAGAGACCGTTTCAAGCGGAGCGTAAATCAAGTCCGTGACCAGCGCGGTTGGGTTGAGAGCAGATAAATTAATCTCAAGCGGGGGTTTGCCGATCATGCCGAGGGAGGTCGTGTTCACCAATGTATTAACTTCGGCAAGTTTTTGCTCTTTATGGTCCCAGTCAATCACCTCGATAAGGGGCGATAGTTCCTGTGCTAAATCTAAGGCCCGTTGCTGGGTGCGGTTGCTTAGATAGATTTTAGGTACGCCAGCTACCAGCAATGACACCAAGATCGCGCGTGCGGCACCACCGGCTCCCAAAACCAGCACTGGGCCCGCTTGAGGGACCCAGTTTTTGCTGTTGTTTTTTAGGTTGGCAATAAATCCGCAACCATCTGTATTATCTGCATTAATTTTACCATCAGCGTCAATGATTAGTGTGTTTGCTGCGCCAATTTTTGTCGCGCGTTCAGTTTTATGATCAGCAAGCGCCAATGCACTTTCCTTATGCGGCAATGTCACGTTGAAGCCTGACAAACCCACTCCAATAAGCAGTCTCACCGTCTGAGAAAACCGCGCAGGCGGAATGTCTATGGCGATATAATCCCCTGAAATTTTGTTGGTTTTCAGCCAGTGGCCGTGCATGCGGGGCGATTTGCTTTGGGCGATAGGATGCCCCAAAACAGCAGCGACCTTTGGGGACTGAAATCCGGCTCCTGCGCTATGTTGGTTTAAAAACGCGGCTATTGGGGCAATAGAAAGGCCCATGATATCAAACCAGTTACCACGCACCTCAGAAAAGAGGTGGGGCGTTTCTTCGAAATAGTAACCTCCAGCCGAATTTTGGGCATCTGGCCATGCTTTTTCGGCATATTCTGAAATCTCATCAACTGTCATCGGGTGCATGGTCATGTGACTCACCGCCACATAACGCCACATCGGCTTGGTGTTTTGGTAAATCACATTTGCGGTAATTAGGCGGTGGGTTTTGCCGGACAGGCGGGTGAGGCATTGTTTGAGGTCGTCTAATGTGCGCGGTTTTCCGAAAACTTCGCCCTCGAAGGCCAGAACTTGATCACAGCCTATGACCCAACTCTGCGGGTTTTTCATGGAGATTTTTCTAGCTTTATGCTCTGCTAAAGTATCTGCAATATCGCGAGGCATCGCCTGTTCAGCGGCCAAAGATCTGATAATACCTTCTTCATCAATTTGCGGTGACATGGATGTAGCTGCGATATGCGCACAACTCAAAATGCGCCGCCGCGTAGTAGATTGAGAAGCTAGGATAAGATCCATTGGGGGTAAACCTGTGGATAAATTTCGGTGTGTCTTGTTATTGAACTGTGGGGGTAATCGCGGTTTATTGCAAATACAAGAATTCATCCTCATTTTCACTCTGCGCCAGGAGGCTTCAGCACTGTTATCTTAGGTGGATATGTATAAAATATGCCTGTTGATGTCTTTTAAAATAGATTTAGATACATTTTTTATCAACAGATTTACACATTTTATTTCTTCTTAATCCCTGTTTTTAAAAAATATCTTTTATAATTTTCGGCATACTGTAATTTTTATGCTATGTGGATAAACCGGTGGGGCTTTTTTAATCCACAGAAATAGGTTTCCCTACATCTCTCTACTAAACTTATATACTATATATATTATTATAGAAGGATAAGGGCGTGCAACGTTGATGGATTATCTAATTGAGTTCTATCCCTGGCTGAAAGCTGGCCACATCATTTCTGTAATCTCCTGGATGGCGGGTATTTTTTATCTTCCAAGGCTTTTTGTGCATCACAGTGAGAAAGTGGCTACAGGATCTGAAACGGATGGCTTGTTTGTAATGATGGAGTCAAAATTACTTAAGGTGATCATGACCCCAGCGATGATTGCAACATGGGGTTTTGGTGTTGCTATGGCTTTGATACCTGGTTTGATTAACTGGGGCGCCATTTGGCCTTGGGTGAAGCTTTTTAGTATTATCTCTATGACGGTTTTCCATTTTTGGCTGGCGGGTCGACAAAAAGAGTTTGAACAAAGCCGGAATGTTTTAAAAGGTCAGACTTACCGAATTATGAATGAAGTTCCGACTGTTTTGCTGCTTGTAATTGTTATTATGGTCGTGGTGCGTCCTTTTTGACATGGAACCTCATATAATTTGACTCGGTTGATTGATTTTAGTATCGCTAAGCGCGCCCATTCGGGATGGCAATTTATCTTAAATATATATGTGATGCCCGACTTTAGTTTGGGCAGGAAGAGACTTCATGACAACTGATCGTGTAACTTTGGGTGAACTGAAGGCAAAAAGCCCTAAAGATTTGCTTTCGATGGCCGAAGAGCTAGAAATTGAAAACGCGTCGACCATGCGTAAAGGCGACATGATGTTTTCAATCCTGAAAGAGCGCGCAGAGGATGGCGCTGAGATTTCAGGGGACGGTGTTTTGGAAGTCCTACAGGATGGGTTTGGCTTTCTAAGATCTCCAGAGGCCAACTACCTGCCTGGTCCAGATGATATTTATGTCTCTCCAGAAATGATCCGCCAGCTCTCATTGCGGACTGGTGATACCATTGAGGGTATAATTAAGGCTCCTGAGGACACAGAACGCTACTTTGGTATGACTAAGGTAGAGAAAATTAATTTTGAGGACCCAGAGCGCGCACGTCATAAAGTTGCTTTTGAAAACCTGACACCCTTGTATCCAGATGAACGCCTTATTATGGAACTTGATGATCCGACATCGAAGGACCGGTCTGCGCGTATTATTGACCTCGTTGCACCAATTGGGAAAGGCCAGCGGTCCTTGATCGTGGCTCCGCCGCGGACCGGTAAAACGGTTTTGTTGCAAAATATCGCCAACTCCATCGAAAAAAACCATCCGGAATGCTATTTGATTGTTTTGTTGATCGATGAGCGGCCGGAAGAGGTTACTGATATGCAGCGGTCAGTTAAGGGCGAAGTCGTCAGTTCTACATTCGATGAGCCAGCTACACGTCATGTTGCAGTGTCTGAAATGGTTATTGAGAAGGCTAAGCGTCTTGTTGAACATAAGCGCGATGTTGTTATTTTGCTGGATTCTATCACCCGCTTAGGCCGCGCATTCAACACAGTGGTGCCATCATCCGGGAAAGTTTTGACCGGTGGTGTGGATGCCAATGCTTTACAGCGCCCAAAACGCTTCTTCGGCGCTGCGCGTAATATTGAAGAGGGCGGGTCTTTGACCATCATAGCAACCGCTTTGATTGATACCGGCAGCCGGATGGATGAGGTGATTTTTGAAGAGTTTAAAGGCACAGGTAACTCAGAGATTGTTTTGGATCGCAAAGTTGCAGACAAGCGCGTATTCCCAGCGATGGATGTATTAAAGTCAGGCACACGTAAAGAAGAGTTGCTGATTGATAAGGTTGATTTGCAGAAAACTTATGTATTGCGCCGAATTTTGAATCCAATGGGCACCACAGATGCAATTGAGTTCCTAATCTCGAAATTGAAGCAAACCAAGTCCAATTCTGAGTTCTTCGATTCAATGAATACATAGAGCTATCTATGGATACTATTTTTGCTCAGGCTACAGCATCAGGACGGGCGGGTGTTTCTATCATTCGCCTGTCCGGAGCTCAAGCATTTGATATAGCTTCAAACTATTGTAAAATTCCGCCGGTTGGTAGGACTGGCTTGAGGTCGGTTTGTGCCATAGATGGCGCGCTGATTGATCAGGCTTTAATCCTATGCTTTGAGGCTGGGGCAAGCTTTACGGGTGAGCGGGTAGTTGAATTTCATGTTCACGGCGGTTTGGCAACGGTCGCGAAGCTGTTGTCGGAGCTGTCGAGTTGTGGCGGCTGTCGCCTAGCTGATCCGGGGGAGTTTACCCGCAGGGCGCTTGAAAATGGTCAGCTGGACTTGAACCAAGTTGAGGCGTTGTCCGATTTAATCGATGCAGAAACCGAATCACAGCGGCAGCAGGCTATCCGTGTCTTGGATGGCAGTTTTGGTGATGCTGGCGAGGCCTGGCGCGGGGACTTGCTCCGCGCCGCAGCGCTTCTGGAAGCCAGTATCGACTTTTCCGATGAGGAAATTCCAGAGGACCTTTATGTTGAGGTTGCCGGATTGGTGAGCCAAACGCAGGAATCAATAGGGGCGATTTTGGAGCGGTCCACGGTTGCTTCTAAAATCAGATCTGGGTTTACGGTGGCGATTGTTGGTGCTCCAAATGTTGGCAAGTCGACCTTACTCAACGCCATTGCTGGACGGCAGGCTGCGATCACATCTGACGTGGCCGGAACGACGCGAGACGTCATTGAGGTGCGTGTTGACCTCAAGGGCTTGGCAGTGACATTCCTAGACACAGCCGGGCTGAGAAATTCAGAAGACGAAATTGAAAAATTAGGTATATCAATGGCTTATGATAGATCTGATACTGCAGACATTCGCATATTTCTGGTAAAATCCTATGAAGAAGACTTGCCATTTTTGGCCCGTTTAGACGACTTGGTCGTGCTGAATAAGGGCGATCAAAGGCCGGCTGACGGTTTGTCAGTGTCGGGAATAACTGGGGCAGGTGTTTCAGAGTTGCTTCAGATGATTGCAGACAAACTGTTGCAAAAAACACCAACAGATGTGGTTGCTATCCGGGAGCGACAGGTTGCGGGCTTGAGGGCCGCCGAGGCTTCTTTAGTGAAAACACTTAAGCTGACGTCGCAAACACCTCTGCCATTTGAGCTGGCGAGCCAAGAACTCTATTTCGCGTTAAGTGAATTGGATTTTGTTTTTGGTAAGATTGATATAGAATCAGTGCTTGATGAAATCTTCTCGAGTTTTTGCCTTGGGAAGTAGGGGGGCGTGTTTCACGTGAAACATTTTGATGTAGTTGTAGTTGGTGGAGGCCATGCGGGCTGTGAGGCACTTCATGCCGCTTGCCGATATGGGTTGTCTGCAGCACTTGTGACCCTGGACAAGACTAAGATAGGCGTAATGTCTTGCAACCCCGCGATTGGTGGTCTGGGTAAGGGTCATCTCGTGCGCGAGATTGACGCGCTTGACGGCATCATGGGCACAGCAGCAGACCTGTCAGGCATCCAGTTTCGACTTTTGAACCGGAGCAAAGGGCCGGCAGTTCAGGGGCCCAGAACTCAATCAGACCGACAGCTTTATTTGGAGGCTATCCAGTCACTGCTGTCTAAGCAGGATTTCACACTGATTCAGGGTGAGGCATCTGCGCTCTTGTCTAGTGGTGATGCGGTGACCGGCGTTCGGCTGGCCGATGGGTCTGAGATCAACGCGCGTTCAGTCATTCTTACTGCCGGTACATTTATGCGTGGTACAATCCACATCGGCGACAAGCGCGTTTCTGCGGGCCGTATGGGAGAAAAGGCAGCTGATGAACTTTCGGTGCAGATGGAATCCCTTGGTGCGACTTTCGGGCGGCTAAAAACAGGAACGCCACCGCGGCTCAATGGGGACACGATAGATTGGGAAAGCCTAGAGGTTCAGCCCGCCGATGAAGACCCGGTGATGCTGTCGTTCCTATCTAGCGGGCCAACCGCCCAGCAGGTTGGTTGTGGGATTACCCACACGAACTCACAAACTCATGATATTATAAGAGAAAACCTAGGACGCTCCGCCATGTATGGTGGGCACATAGGGGGCGTCGGTCCGCGCTATTGTCCGTCCATCGAAGACAAAATTACACGGTTCGCGGACAAAACGAGCCACCAAATTTTTCTGGAGCCTGAGGGGCTTCAGACCAACTGTGTGTACCCAAATGGGATTTCAACGTCTCTTCCGGAGGACGTGCAGCATGATTATGTGCGTTCCATAGTGGGTTTGCGGAACGTCGAGATCCTCCAACCTGGCTACGCGATTGAATATGACTTTCTTAACCCCCAGGGTCTTTCCTCAGACCTAGAATCTGGGTTGATGTCTGGTCTGTTTTTAGCTGGGCAGATCAATGGTACCACCGGCTATGAGGAGGCCGCTGCTCAGGGTCTCGTTGCGGCAATAGGTGTTGCAAAACGCTTGAGGGGCGTGGAGCCAGTATGCTTTGATCGCAGCACCAGCTATATTGGCGTTATGATTGATGATTTGACAACTCGGGGGGCCACCGAGCCCTACAGAATGTTTACATCACGCGCCGAGTTTCGCTTAAAGCTACGGGCGGACAATGCCGACCAGCGGCTGACGGAGCGGGGGTATCAGTCGGGCTGCGTATCTGGGAGCGATATGGTCGGTATCTAAGAAAGCTCGAGCAGCTGGACGCCTGTCGAACACTATTGTCTGATATGGCAATTTCCCCAAACCAAGCCCGGGTTTCTGGAATTGATCTTGGTTTAGATGGGCGCCGGCGCAATGGTCACGAGCTTTTGGCAATTCCTGGCGTATTAACTGACCACCTACTGGCGCTTGAGCCGGCGCTGCTCGGAGTGGATTTTGAGTCGCTTATTCAAGCTGGTCGTGAGGCGCTTTATGTCACCTATATTGAGCGCCAAGGTCGCGACATTGAGGCTTTGGCCCGCGACCTAAATGTACAAATTCCTGATGGGTTTGAGTATTTTGGAATATCAGGCCTGTCATCTGAGATGACTTCTAAGCTGTCCTTGGCGCGACCACGGTCCTTGGGCGCGGCAAAAAATATCGAGGGCATCACGCCGGCTGCTTTGACGGCGGTTTTGCTGCGCCTGAAGTCACACCAACTAAGAAAAGCCATATGAATAACGGAGCCCACACCATAAAAACCGATGTTTCACGTGAAACACTGGACCGGTTAGAGGCGTTTGTTGCGCTTGTAAAAAAGTGGAATCCGGTCATAAATCTTGTTGCTAAGGGCAGCCTGTCAGACATTTGGCACCGGCACGTTGAGGATTCTGCCCAAATAATCCTAATGGCCGAACTCGGAGACTATTGGATTGATATTGGAAGCGGTGGCGGCTTCCCCGGAATCGTCGTTGCAATAATTCTTAAAGAAACGGCGCCGGCCACCAAGGTTGTTTTGATTGAAAGTGATGTGAGAAAAGCGACCTTTTTAAGACAGGCCGCCGCCACTTTGGATCTAAGCTGTGAGATCCACAATGCCCGAATTGAGTCCTTAGACCTACCGCGTGGAGCAACTATTTCCGCCCGCGCTTTAGCGCCGCTACCAAAATTACTTGAACTTGCTGAAAACCTAGTTGAGGAGGGCGGGGTTTGTCTGCTCATGAAGGGGCAAAGTTATCTCGACGAGCTTGCAGACGCGCGGAAAGCGTGGTCATTTGAGTGTGAGGTTATAAAAAGCCAAACAAACGCCGCTGCGGCGGTCCTTAAGATCAGGAATATCCAGCGTGCAGCACAGTAAGCCAAAGATAATTGCAATTGCGAACCAAAAAGGTGGTGTTGGAAAAACGACGACGACCCTAAGCCTGGCCGCGGCCTTTGCGGAAGTTGGTCACAAGGTCTTGGTTATGGATTTGGACCCACAGGGTAACGCGTCAACTGGGCTTGGCTCGGCGGCTGATTCGCGTGAGTTTACAACCTATGATGTTTTGGTTGGCAAGGCCGTGGAGGAGCGATTTATTATACAAACTGATTTTAAAAACCTCTTTCTTATTCCCTCAACGACTGACCTCAGTTCGGCCGACATTGAGTTGGCCAGTACAAAAAACCGAAGTCACCTGCTGCGGTCTGTGTTGAACAATTCAGATTTATCAGCATATGACTATGTGTTGTTCGATTGCCCGCCATCACTCAACGTCCTCACCGTAAACGCGCTGATTGCTGCTGACGCCCTCATAATACCCCTTCAAAGTGAGTTTTTTGCGCTTGAGGGGTTGTCTCAACTGCTGATGTCAGTACGCGAGGTGCGAAAACTTGGCAATCCGGACCTTAGAATCGAGGGTGTTTTGCTCACCATGTTTGATGCGCGCAACCGCCTATCGCTGCAGGTTGAAGAAGATGCACGGGAAAACCTAGGCGAATTGGTCTTTAAAACAGTGATTCCACGCAATGTTCGGATCAGTGAGGCGCCATCATTTGCAATGCCGGTTTTAAGTTATGACAGCAAATCTAAGGGCGCAGAGGCCTATCGTGCCCTAGCGCAAGAAGTGCTGTTACGTCGGAGCTAACGAGTTAGGAAATAAAATGGCCAACACCACAAAACGTCAGCGCGGCTTGGGCCGTGGGTTGTCAGCACTGATGGCTGACATTGAACCGGTAGCGACTGAAACAGCGCCGAGCGCGTCCGCCAGCAGAGCGGAGTCCTTCGTTCCAATCGAGATAATTCATCCAAATCCGGATCAGCCACGCCGTCATTTCGATACTGACGATCTGAATGATCTGGCTGGATCCATACGCTCAAAGGGCATTATTCAACCGCTTGTCGTGCGCGCACACCCCAGCAAAGCAGGAGAGTTTGAAATTGTTGCTGGCGAACGGCGCTGGCGGGCATCTCAGATGGCGCAGTTGCACCAGCTGCCAGTTGTCGTTCGGGAGTTTTCTGACCTCGAAGTTCTTGAAATTGCCATCATCGAAAACATCCAACGGGCTGATCTTAACCCAATTGAGGAGGCCACTGGATACCGCCAACTCATGGATAAGTTTGGCCATACGCAAGAGCAAATGGCCGTGGCACTTGGTAAGTCACGCCCCCACATTGCTAACAATTTAAGGCTTTTGGCGCTTCCAGATGATGTTCAGGCGCTGGTTGTGATGGGAAGGCTCTCCAGCGGCCACGCGCGCGCACTCATAACGGCGCCGAACGCCTCTGAATTGGCGCAGATAGTGGTAAGCCGCGGCCTCTCTGTGCGGCAAGTTGAGAAACTGGTGCGAGAGCCGAAAGTGCTGAGAAAAAACGGGTTAAAGCGGCCGGGCAAGGATGCCGACACCAGGGCGCTAGAGGGCGATCTGTCGGCGGCTTTGAAGATGGGCGTTTCGATTGCACATAATCCGGGTCAAGAGGGCGGCTCGGTCACAATTCGCTATCGAGATCTTGAACAACTTGATGAACTTTGCCGGCACCTTGCCGGTCTTTAAAACATTAACGCGGTAACCAGTTGATTCAACAGGGGGCGACCACTTTGGGTGGCCCTTAAACGATCTTCGTTTACTGCAATAAGGCCCAGATCAAGCAGGTGGGTCGGAACCGCGATAGGCGCGCCAGCAACCGCTTCAATTCGGGACAGGGAAATTCCATCCTGCATCCTCAGGCCCATCATGATCAATTCATTTGCATGATCGCTTCGCGACAGGGGCTGTGACGCCACTGTTCCGCTTGATGTCACTGAAACCCTGTCCAGCCAAGCTTTCGGCGCGAGGGCTGTTTGGGTGGCGACGCGTTGTCCGCTGGAGGTCAATCGACCATGGGCCCCGGGGCCGATTCCAATATAATCACCACCCCGCCAATAAATAATATTATGGCGTGACTCCAATCCCTTAGTGGCGTAATTAGATACTTCATAGGCCTGCAATCCGGCGGCAGCGCAGACCTCGTTTGTGAGATCAAACATATCAGCAGACAGATTTTCATCGGGTAAGCCACGCAGCTTGCCGGCTTCGGCGCGAAAACCAAATGCTGTGCCGGGCTCAATAGTGAGTTGATAGAGCGACAAGTGCCCGTCGCTTAACAAAATGGCCTCATCTAGCTCTTTGTGCCACTGTGATAACAATTGATCTTGCCGCGCATAAATCAAATCAAAGCTAACACGCCCAAAACTCTTCTTGGCAATCTTCAGGGCGGTCATCGCCTCACTCACAGAATGAAGCCTACCAAGCCGTTTTAGGTCTGGGTCATTGAGGGCCTGAATTCCCATCGATATGCGATTAACGCCCGCAGCCTGAAATCCCGCGAAGCGCGACGCTTCTACAGAAGAGGGGTTCGCTTCAAGTGTAATTTCAATGTCATTCGCCGGGACCCAATGTTCCAGGGCGCGCGCAATTAAGTTCCCTACCATGGCCGGCGGCATCAAGCTGGGCGTGCCACCACCAAAGAATATGGAGTTTAAAAGACGCCCCTGGGTCAGCTCAGCGTGGCGATCCAACTCAGCGATGAGCGCAGCTTCCCAGACGTTATCATCCACATCGGGGCTGACGTAGGAGTTGAAGTCACAATAGGGGCATTTAGCCTCACAAAACGGCCAATGGATATAAAGCCCAAACCCACCATGGCGCCAATCTTCACTCAAGACAACCAACCACTAATTTTCCAAAAGCATCGGATCTATGGTCAAGTGGTTGTTTCTGTTCACTAAGCATCTCTGCAAAGGTTATGTCATACCCATCTGGCTGAAACATCGGATCAAAACCAAAGCCATGTGAGCCGCGCATTGGCCAAACCACTTGTCCGGGCGCACTCCCTTCGAAAACCTCATCATGCCCGTCAGGCCAGGCCAAACAAAGGGTGCATTTGAACTTTGCATGACGTGGGTGTGGTGCGTCCGCGGTCTCGAGCTTATCCCAAACCCTGGTCATCGCGAGCACGAAGTCACGACCATTTGGTGTTTCAGCCCAATCGGCCGTATAAACTCCGGGCGCGCCACCTAAAGCATCAACAGAAATCCCGCTGTCATCGGATAGGGCTGGCAGGCCAGAGGCCTTCGCGGCGAAATGCGCTTTTAGACGAGCATTGCCTGCGAAGGTGGTTTCTGTTTCTTCTGGCTCCTCCAGCCCGAGATCACCAGCGCTCACACACTCAATACCGAAGGGCTCTAGGAGCACCTGAATCTCGCGCAGTTTGCCCTTATTGTGGCTCGCCAAAACGATTTTTGAGTCTGTGAGTTTGCGCATCAGCTGACAGCCGCCAGCTGGGCCGAAACTAATTGTGAAACACCTGCTTCTGCAAGGTCCATTAATTGGCCCATTTGGTCCCGTGAAAAGGCCGAACCCTCAGCTGACATTTGGACCTCAACGATTTTTCCAGAACCCAGCATCACGAAGTTGCCGTCAACGCCGGCTTCGCTGTCTTCTGGATAATCGAGATCCAAAACCGCTTGACCCGCGTAAATGCCACAACTGACGGCCGCAACGGGGTCCAACAGCGGATCGCTTTGAATGTCACCAGCCCTCATCAGCTTTTGTACCGCCAACTTCAACGCAACCCAACCACCGGTGATTGCAGCACAGCGGGTGCCCCCATCTGCCTGGATTACATCACAGTCAATGCTGATCTGACGCTCACCCAAGGCTGATCGATCGACGCCCGCGCGCAGACTGCGACCAATCAGGCGTTGAATTTCTTGAGTGCGTCCTGACTGGCCATTTTTGGCCTCCCTGCGCATCCGCGTGTGTGTTGCACGTGGCAGCATGCCATATTCAGCTGTTACCCAACCCAGCCCAGAGTTGCGCAGAAATGATGGGACACGCTCTTCAAGGCTCGCAGTGCATAAGACGTGGGTGTCCCCAACTTTGATCAAACAAGATCCCTCTGCGTGACGGGTGACCCCCGTTTCGATCACAATGTTGCGCATTTGATTTAATTCTCTATTGGATGGTCGCATGGCTTGTCCTCTCAGTGTTCATGGGCGAATATGCGATGCGCACCCCAAATGGCAAGGGCTAGGTGAATGGATTCGTCCACAGAACTATTTTCAGAGATGGATGCTCGCAGCCGCGAGGTGTTTCAAAGGGTCGTGGAGAGCTATCTTTCTTCTGGTGAACCTATGGGAAGCAATACCCTGACTCAGCAGATGAGCCAGCAAGTAAGCGCCGCCACAATACGTAACGTAATGAAAGATTTAGAGTTTTTGGGACTTCTCGACAGTCCACACACATCGGCAGGTCGCAGGCCAACAGAGATGGGCCTGCGGATGTTTGTTGATGGCATCATGGAGGTCGGGGATCCCGATGAGGCTGATCAACGAAAACTTGCCGCCACGATGGATGAAGGCGACAGCATCACAAACATGCTAGACCGCATGTCCAACGCACTTTCTGGCTTAACGCATGGCGCTTCATTAGTGCTTGCGCCGAAAAAATCGTCACCCATAAAGCACATTGAGTTTGTGTCTCTAGCCACCGATCGCGCGCTGGTGGTCTTGGTGTTCGCAAATGGAGAGGTCGAAAACCGTATTTTTCGGCCACCCCTTGGCCAAACCCCAAGCCAAATGCGCGAAGCGGCGAACTTTTTGAACGCCGTTGGGCAGGGAAAAACTCTGCAGGAGCTTCAGTCATCCGTGATTTGGGAAATTAAAAAACACCGTTCTGAGTTAGACGCACTGACAGCTAGCCTTGTTGAGGCCGGAGTCGCGGTGATGCAGAATGCGGGCGGAGACAATGAGCGGTTGATCGTGCGCGGCAGATCGAATCTTTTGGAAGCAGCGGGCACGGCTGAGGACTTGGAGCGGGTGCGGGTGCTGTTTGACGACCTCGAACGCAAGCGAGATATCGCAGAATTCCTGCAATTAACCGATGAAGGGGAGGGGGTTCGCATTTTTATTGGCTCTGAGAACAAACTCTTTTCACTTTCGGGTTCCTCTTTGGTGGTTTCTCCCTATATGAACGCTGACCGAAAGGTAGTTGGTGCTATTGGCGTAATCGGACCCACACGGTTGAATTACGGCAGGATTGTGCCAATTGTAAATTATACCGCCCAGATGGTTGGGCGAGTTTTATCTGATCGAGGTTAGGTCCGGATGGCGATAGAAAATGAAGAAGACTTTCTCCAAGACATCAGTCTTGCTGAGGAGGAAGAATATGGTGACGAAGAGTACACCGAAGATGAGCTTGAACTTGACGCCCTGCGCGCCGAGCGTGATGCGCTGAAAGACAAGTGGATGCGCGCCCTGGCCGATGCTGAGAATTCGCGAAAACGCAGCGAGAGAGATCGCAGAGAAGCGGAAAGTTATGGTGGCTCCAAGCTCGCCCGTGACTTGCTGCCGGTCTATGATTATCTTAAGCGCGGCCTAGAGGTTGCTACGGATGAACAACGTGAGGTTGCCGCTGCCTTGATTGAGGGTGTCGAGTTGACCATGCGTGAAGTCGTCAATGTTTTCAAAAAACACGGCATTGAGCCCATTGTGCCGCAGATTGGTGATCGTTTTGATCCACAAGATCATGAGGCAATGTTTGAGGCCCCGATTCCGGGCACAAAAGCAGGGGACATCATTCAGGTGATGGCTGAGGGCTTTATGTTGCACGACCGTTTGTTGCGACCGGCTCAGGTTGGCGTGTCGTCGACACCGGGCTAAAAAACCCTTTTTATGTTATTTGGGCGGCCTTGGCCGCCCATTTTAGTTTTGCAGCTTTGCTTTCAGCGCATAGATTAAATCAAGCGCCTCTTTTGGGCTGAGCGCATCAGGTTGAACATCCGCCAAGGCATCTTCAAGCGCAGAAGGCCGCATGGGAGCTACGGTTGCCACGGCTGAAAATAGTGGCAGATCATCGATGAGAGCCTTTTGCTTGCTGTGGCCCTCGCGCTCCCCGCGCTCCAATGCTTCCAGCACCACCCTCGCCCGCTCCAACACGGATTGAGGCAAACCTGCAAGCTTAGCGACCTGAACGCCGTAAGACCGATCTGCCGCCCCTTTTTTAACTTCGTGCAAAAACACGACATCACCCTGCCATTCGCGGACGGTTACAGTGGCATTGTCCACGTGGTCCAGCTTTGCCGAAAGCTGTGTGAGTTCGTGATAGTGGGTTGCGAATAATGCGCGGCACCTGTTGACATCATGTAGGTGCTCAAGCGTGGCCCAAGCGATGGAAAGCCCATCATAGGTTGAGGTTCCCCGCCCAATCTCGTCCAGAATAACCAAGGCACGATCATCGGCTTGATTCAAAATCGCGGCAGTTTCCACCATTTCAACCATAAATGTGGACCGACCACGCGCCAAATCATCCGCTGCTCCGACCCGACTGAAAATCTGTGAAACAACCCCAATCTCCGCTCGGGCTGCGGGCACATAGGATCCAGCCTGCGCGAGCAAGGCAATCAGCGCATTTTGTCGTAAAAACGTAGATTTACCAGCCATATTGGGACCGGTCAGCAACCAGATCATATCTTCCGCACTCTTGAGCGTGCAATCATTGGCAACAAAAACAGAGGATGACTGGGATTTGAGTGCGGCTTCAACCACGGGGTGACGACCCTGCTCAATCACAAAATCTCGACTGTTGTTCAAAATGGGCCGCACCCAGCCCCCGCTCATTGCCAATTCAGCGAATGCAGAAGCCACGTCAATCTCTGCAATGGAAATTGCGAGCGCTTGAAGGGCCGCCGCGCGGTCCAAAACTGTACGGCGCAGGCCTTCGAAAATTTCCAACTCTAAACCGGTTGCACGACCTGCCGCGTTTAGGATTTTGGTTTCCAATTCTCCCAAATCAACCGTGGTAAAGCGCACTGCATTGGCTGTGGTTTGTCGGTGAATAAAGGTTTCACTTAAGGGCGCTGTAAGCATGCGTTGGGCGTGGGCAGCGGTGGTTTCGATGAAATAGCCAAGCACGTTGTTGTGTTTTATTTTCAGGGTGGTGACGCCAGAGAGAGTCGCGTAATCTGCCTGCATACCGGCAATAACCGAGCGCGCCTCATTGCGCAGAGACGTTACCTCGTCCAGCTCAGCTGAATAACCCGCTGCCACAAACCCACCATCACGCGTCATAAGGGGGGGATTGGCCACAAGTGCTTGGTCCAGCTCTGACAATAGCGCGTCATTACCCACCAAGTCAGCCTTTGATCCCTCCAAAAGTTTCGGTAGATCGTGCTTTTCTAGTAACCCATAGACTTCAGCCGCCTGGGTCATCCCGTTGCCTAAAGATACCAGATCACGCGGCCCGCCCCGTTCAAGTGCCAGGCGTCCGAGGGCCCGTTCAATGTCTGGAAGCTGCTTCAAAGCGCTGCGCAGGGCTGAGCGCACCCCGCTGTTTTCGCAAAAAAACTGAACAGATGATGCGCGCTCATCAATTGCGTCCAATCGTTGTGAGGGCGTTGTTACGCGGCGATATAGCAAGCGCGCTCCAGCTGCTGTGACCGAGCGATCAACAACAGACAGCAAGGAGCCGCTTTTTTCACCTGACAGGGTTTGAGTGAGCTCAAGATTTCTGCGGGTTGCAGCATCAATGGCCACAAAATCATCACGGGCTTCGCACTGGGGCTGACGCAGTAGGGGCAGTTGTCCCTTTTGGGTGGCGGTAAGGTATTCTATCAGCGCCCCAAGCGCTGCTATGTCTGCGCGGCCAAAGTCACCTAAGCCATCCAGCGTGCTGACACCAAAAGCAGTGGCTAGTCGCTCAACACCAGCCGCACTGTCGAACATAGTTTGCGCCAATGGTGTCGATGAGGCGCCAGAGTCAGCAATGACCTCCAGCAACTCAGGCGTTGCTGTGTCTGAAATCAAAACCTCCGCCGGAGCAAGGCGCGCGAGTTCAGGGCCGAGCCGCATCACGGGGCAGGGGCTATAGCGGACATCACCGGTTGAGATATCCAGCCAGGCCAAACAACTTTGATCCCGGACTTGGGCAAAGGCGGCTAGAAAGTTGCTTTGGCGGGGATGCAGCAGAGTGTCTTCGGTGAGGGTTCCTGGTGTCACAAGGCGAACCACCCCACGCCTCACGACGGATTTAGCACCCCTCTTTTTGGCCTCCTTTGGGTTTTCCAGCTGCTCACAAACCGCAACACGAAAGCCTTTTCGGATAAGATTTAGCAGATAACCCTCGGCCGCATGTACAGGGACACCGCACATTGGTATGTCGTTGCCAAGATGTTTGCCGCGTTTGGTCAGAGTAATATCAAGAGCCTGTGCCGCCGCGACAGCATCATCAAAGAACAATTCATAAAAGTCGCCCATCCGGTAAAACAGCAAGGCAGTAGGATACTCTTCTTTTATTTCAAAAAACTGCGCCATCATTGGCGTAACGGAATGGTCAGGCTTAGTCACAGATTAATCTCCATTTGCCGCTAGTATTAGGCAAAACCTGCCCCGAAAGGAAGCGGTGATCCTTCTGTGCTTGTGGATAGATGGGGCGACGTCGCAGGCTCCGCGGATCATGTGGTAAAAACATACCCTATGACTGCTGTATCGCCGCTAGATGTGGGGGCCATGTACAAATTTATTAGTACGCAATACCAACAAGTAGCATTAAATACGTTCGTGTAGGCCTAGCAATAAAAATTAGATTTGCACCAGTATGAAATATAGTTTAATATTAAACTAATTAATAATTGGAGTTTTATGATGGCCAATAACAAAGTAACAGATGCAGATGCACTGGCGTACCACTTGGAGCCAACACCAGGTAAATTCGAAATCACGGCAACGGTGCCCATGACAACGCAGCGCGATCTTTCGCTCGCCTATTCTCCTGGCGTGGCTGTTCCTTGTTTGGCAATCGCTGAAAACCCTGAGCTAGCCTATGATTACACCAACAAAGGTAATTTGGTCGCCGTAATTTCCAACGGCACAGCCGTTTTGGGTCTAGGCAACCTTGGCGCTTTGGGCAGTAAGCCAGTAATGGAAGGCAAGGCGGTTTTATTCAAACGCTTCGCCGACGTGAACTCCATCGATATTGAGCTCGACACAGAAAATCCAGATGAATTTATCAATGCTGTTAAGTTGATGGGACCTACATTTGGTGGCATCAACCTGGAAGATATCAAGGCCCCGGAATGTTTCATCATTGAGCAAGCGCTAAAAGAGGTCATGGATATCCCCGTGTTTCACGATGACCAACACGGTACAGCTGTGATTTGTGCCGCTGGCCTGATCAATGCATTGCATCTGTCTGGTAAGCTTATCCAGGACGTAAAAATCGTACTGAATGGGGCAGGCGCGGCGGGCATTGCTTGTATTGAGCTGCTCAAGTCTATGGGCGCCAAGCACAACAACTGTGTGGTTTGCGACACCAAGGGTGTGATTTACCAAGGCCGTACCGAGGGCATGAACCAGTGGAAATCTGCCCACGCCATTTCCACAGAGCTGCGGACACTGGACGAAGCCATGGTTGGTGCGGATGTGTTCTTGGGCGTTTCCGTGAAAGGCGCCGTTACTCCAGAGATGGTGGCCAGCATGGCACCAGACCCTGTGATCTTTGCGATGGCCAACCCAGACCCAGAGATCACTCCGGAAGAAGCGCATGAAGTTCGCCCTGATGCGATTGTGGCCACCGGCCGCTCCGATTATCCAAACCAAGTAAATAATGTTTTGGGCTTCCCATATCTGTTCCGTGGCTCATTGGACATTCATGCCCGCGCGATCAATGATGAGATGAAAATTGCTTGTGCGCGTGCTTTGGCAGAATTGGCCCGAGAAGAAGTGCCGGATGAAGTGGCTTTGGCCTATGGCACAAAGCTTAGTTTTGGCCGTGATTACATTATTCCCACACCATTTGACCCACGCTTGATCTACCGCATTCCACCGGCCGTTGCCAAGGCGGGCATGGATACAGGCGTGGCACGGCGACCGATTGTGGATATGGCTGGCTATGAGCTGTCGCTCAAAACCCGGATGGACCCAACTGCCAGCATCCTTCGCGGCATCAATGCGCGGGCCCGCTCTGCGCAGGCCCGGATGATTTTTTCTGAGGGTGATGACGAGCGCGTTTTGCGCGCGGCGGTTATGTATCAACGCCAAGGCTTTGGCAAATCCATTATTGTTGGCCGTGAAAAAGACGTGCGCGCCAGACTCGAGGCCGCAGGCCTTGGGGATGCAGTGGACGAGTTGGAAATCGTGAACGCGGCCAATACCGAGCATTTGGATAGCTATAAGGAATATCTATATCAGCGGTTGCACCGGAAGGGTTTCGATCAAACGGACATTCACCGGCTTGCCTCGCGCGATCGCCACGTGTTTGGTTCACTGATGCTTGCGCATGGCCACGGTGATGGCTTGGTCACCGGCGTGACCCGCAAGTCCGCGCATGTGCTGGACTTGATCAGCCATGTTTTTGATGTGGGTCCACATGATGGTGCGGTTGGGGTTACGGCTGTTTTGTCGAAAGGCAAAATTGTTTTGATCTCGGATACTTTGGTCCACGAATGGCCAGATGAAAACGACTTGGCTGATATTGCTGAGCGTGGCGCCAGCGTGGCGCGAGCCTTGGGGCTTGTGCCTCGGGTGGCTTTTGTTAGCTTCTCTACCTTTGGCTATCCAATCTCTGAGCGGGCCGAAAAAATGAGAATTGCCCCCGAAGTTCTGCAACAACGGGGTGTTGATTTCGAATTTGAAGGCGAGATGGCCGTTGACGTGGCGCTGAACGTTCAGGAAATGAAGAAATACCCCTTCAGCCGCCTGACTGGCCCAGCCAATGTTTTGGTTGTGCCCGCAAGGCACTCGGCGTCCATCTCGGTCAAGCTCATGCAGGAAATGGGTGGTGCGACGGTTATTGGCCCAATTTTGACAGGCATCGACAAACCAATTCAGATTTGCTCAACCATTTCCTCGGTGAACGATATTTTGAACATGGCTGTTATTGCGGCCTGCAATATTCGATGACATTCTGAAACTTTGGCTAAATCAACGCCGATTACTTTTACCAGGGGCCGCATATCCCAGCGCCACGGCAAACCCTCGCCGCCACGACGCCTGAGCGTGGCCTAGGCGGAAAGGGGCGCTGTAATACTAATGAGAAACTGCATCAGATTTCTAGGCATAATCTAAATTTATCGACTCAACAGTTGACGCCACTCAGTGACATCAGCGGCATGGGTAAACTGAATATTCGTGCGTGAGTAACGCTCGCGTTCCTGATTGAAATGGTTCTGAATTGAAGCATGGATTGGGACGAATTTCTGCAAGGTTTGCACTCGTCGAAAGCGCAGCATCGCCCTCTCTCGTCGCCTGAACGGTAAGTGAGAATTCTCAGCTCTGTTGTTTACCCAGCATACCTGTTTCTGCTCGATCAGAATTTCCTATGATATCATCGTGCGCGGTAGGAACGTAGTTTGTCTGCTACATATAGTGCCCAGCGTTCTACCAAAACCGAACCGTTTCATGGCTCACATCGATAGCCCGCTCATGCAGTAAATCCTCCACATTACGAAGAGAAAGGGGGAAACGAACGTACATCATTACGGCAAGTCGGATGACTTCAGGGCTGGTTTTAAAGTAGCAAAATGGGAAGTGTTTTGTAATTTGAGGAAACTACAAATTAGCGCTACCCGCTTCAAGAAAGTTTTATCCGACAGAACCCAGTGATGCACTAACATCCAAGATAGACCAACAAAACGGGGCTGATCATAACTTTTCAACCTGATTGACTCCAATATTTGATCTTGTTATTTTTTGTGATGGCAAAAAATTACAAACTTTCTAAAGAAGCGGATCGCATGTCTCATGATAATGGAACTGCAAATCCAAACTGGTTCCGCCCCGATGTGGATCCGATGGCTATCAGAAAACTAATGCAAAAATCTGATGCTATTGCCCTTCGAGATACTTTTGTATGGCTGGGAGCGATGTGTTTATCAGCTGGTATTGCTATCGCGCTCTGGCCATCTTGGTGGTCCGCTCCATTCTGGCTCTTATATGGTGTTTTGTACGGATCCGCGTCCGATTCTCGATGGCATGAGTGCGGGCACAAAACTGCATTTAAGACGCCTTGGATGAACAATGTAGTATATCAAATTGCAAGTTTCATGATAATGAGAAACCCTGCGATATGGCGCGCCAGCCATATTAGACACCACACAGACACAATAGTAGTTGGTCGCGATCCAGAAATTGTGTCCATGCGCCCACCTGATTTGTTGCGCATAGCGTTAATGTTTGTTGGTATAATTGATCTATGCAATGCCTTTAAACAAATGTTTTTGCATGCCAGAGGTCGAATTGATCCTAGTGAAGCAATGTATGTTACGCCAAACGCTTATTTCAAAATTTTCATGATCGCTAGAATTTGGCTGACTATATATATGGTCACCATTGCGCTCTCACTCCTAATGTCATCAATCCTCCCGTTAATGCTAATCGGTCTACCGCGCATTTATGGGTCTTGGCACCATGTTATGACAGGTCTTTTGCAACATCTAGGCTTAGCTGAAAATGTTTCGGATCATCGTTTGAATACACGTACTGTTTTGATGAATCCTGTTAGCAGTTTCATTTATCTGAACATGAACTATCACTTAGAACATCACATGTTCACAATGGTCCCGTACTATAATCTTCCTGCGCTCCATGCTTTAATACAACATGACCTTCCAGCACCCGAGCCTTCAATAATTGCAGCCTTCAAACGTTTAATTCCAGTGTTAGTAAAGCAATTAAAATATCATGATGCTGTTATTGTGCCAAAGTTGCCTGTGGGTGCTACGCCTTATAGAGCTGAGGTCGAAAAACTGCAGCCACATGCGGTCTGACTACTATGGACAATCGAAGATTTCTAGTTGTGGCTGAAACGATCAAAGATGGCCGTCCAGAGCAAAGGGGCTTGGGGTCAGGTTCTATTGGATTCCCGCAAGGTGCATTATTGTAAAACGAGTCTTAAAATAGCATTTTATTTAGGAATTTCTTGCTATTAGCAGATACCTCAAAACTGTCCAGTTACTTCAAATTAGTTTGCCTTAATAAGCTGTGATGGTAAGGGCCTGTAATTATTATTATTAATAACCATTCATTCGAAACGAAGGGAAATTAACTAAATATCAAAGTTGCATTTTTGATATATTGAAGGTTATGGTTTTAGCATGAAACAGAAAAATACACCCCGCTTCGCCGCACGCCTAAATGCCTTCAAAATAGGCTCTGAGACCTATTGGCCCGGGAAAAATTTCATCACCACCGCTGATCTTTTAGCACGTGCAGCGACGGCTGGCGTGAATGCGGCTGATTTGAATTACCCAGATCATTTTGTGGATGACAGCCCGGCTGATCTGTTGAAAGCCTTAACTGATAGCGGCATGATACTTAATGGCATCGCAATGCGCTACTATACCAAACCTGGTTATAAACTTGGGGCATTCACGCATCCGAATGCAGCCGTCCGGCGCGCGGCTATTGACGAAACAAAACGCGGCTTAGACGTTTTGGCAGAAATGGGCGGCAATCTGATGACGCTTTGGATGGGGCAAGACGGTTTCGATTATTCGTTCCAGATGGACTATGAGCGCGCTTGGGGTGATACGATTGATGCAATGATTGAGGTGGCCGATCACAACCCTGCAATCGACATTGCTTTGGAATACAAACCCAATGAGCCGCGTGCCTTTGCACTGATGCCTGATGCGGCGACAACACTTTTGGCAATAAAAGAGATTGGGCGCGACAACACGGGCGTCACTTTAGATTTTGCTCATGTGCTCTATGCAGATGAAATGCCAGCCTTTGCGGCAGCCTTAATTGCTCGGCACTCGCGTATCCTTGGCGTGCATTTGAACGATGGTTATGGAAAGTGGGATAACGGATTGATGGTCGGTGCAGTACACCCGATCCAAACAATTGAATTGCTCGTCGAGCTTGAGCGTTCAGGTTATAAGGGTGCTATTTATTTTGACACCTTCCCTGACCATTCTGGTCTCGATCCTGTTAGTGAGGCGCAAACTAATATTGAGGTTTTGCAACGGTTGCGAGCTACAGCCGTCAGGCTAATAGACAATGGCGAATTACAGTCCGCGATTGCACGACAAGACGCACCCACGGCGATGCGGATAGTCCAGTCAACAATGCTCGCATGAGCGTACTGGTTGTAGGCTCACTTCACTTAGATGTGGTCTTGTCCGCCCCGCATTTACCGGAGCTTGATGAGACTGTAGCCGGTAATTCTGTCGACTATGTTTTTGGTGGAAAAGGTGGAAATCAGGCTATTTCTGCTGCTCGCATGGAGGCAAACGTGCATTTTGCGGGGCGCGCAGGCAGTGACCTTTTTGGGGACATGATCCGCGAAACACTGACAGCAAGTGGCGTAGACCTATCGCAACTACAGCGCGATATCGGACCTAGTGGAATGAGCGCTGCGATTGTGAATGCTAATGGTGAATATGGTGCAGTGATCGTTTCTGCAGCCAATCTCAATACGGTGGCAAATGATATAATCATACCCCAAGGAACATCGCTGGTCATTTTGCAAAATGAAATTCCCCAAGAAGTGAACATGGAAGTAGCCCTCAAAGCCAAGAAGGTTGACGCTGAAGTTTGGTTGAACGCAGCACCGGCCCGAAAGTTGCCAAATCGTTTGGTTGAAGTGGTGGATTTGCTAATTGTGAACCAGGTCGAAGCAGAATTTTATTCAAGTTTAAATCGCTCCGTAAAGGTGTTGAAGACGCTTGGTGCGCAGGGAGTTTATTATGATGATGTTCTGTATTCGGGATTTTCGGTTGATGTGGTCTCGACCCATGGGGCGGGGGATATGTTCGTCGGTGCGCTTGCCGCTCAAGTGGTGCGCGGCACTCCTATGGTTGAAGCGATTAGGTTTGCTCAGGCCGCGGCTGCTTTGACGGTTTCAAGTCAACAAGAAAAGCGAAAAGATTTGAGGGCCCAGTCCGTCATAAAATTTTTAGCCAGTCAAGATAGTCTATAAAATCTTGCGGCTGTACCACCAAAAACTTCTGCACGATCTTCTTTGGACAATGCTTATCGTCAAATCCTGAGCAATGTCGTGCCAATCGCCATATTCCGCCTGCAACCGGCAAACGGGCCAATCTGATCCCCACATAACCCTGTTTGGGCCAAAGGCATTCAAAACATGCTCTGCGAATGGGCGTAGATCATCTATTGACCAGCCGTTCCCCGCTTCGGTAACAATCCCAGAAAATTTACAAACGCCATTCGTCTCATCGGCCAGTCGTGATATGCCAGAAGCCCATTGAGAAAAAGCATCCTTACCTTTGCGTTGATCGCAAATTTGCGGCTTCATGCAATGATCGTAGACGACTCGCATCCCAGGGTAACGCGTGATCAAGGTTAAAAAATTAGGCAAATGTACAGGGAAGCCAAGCGCGTCAAAGCTAATATCCATATCTATTATGGCGCGAAAGGCCCATTCTATATCTGGGCGCAGCATCCAGTTTACATCTGGAATATCTTGAATCATTGGTCTGACCCCAAGAAATTTGGGGTGTGCTGCAAACCGTTCAAGATGCATCATATCACTTGGGCGCTCAAAATCAATCCATCCGACAACTCCTTTGATGGACGGCGTAGCATCGGCTAGTCCCAACATATATTCAGTTTCCTGCAAGGTTGCGGCGGCTTGCACGAGAACAGTGCCGTCGATGCCATGTCTTTTCAAATATGGCCCAAGATCAGATGGGCCATAGGCACGGTTCAACGTAACGTTATTTTCTGGAATCCAATTGTAGTCACCGCGCAGCGGTTGCCAAAAATGTTGATGTGCATCGATTTTCAAACCAGCTTTTAAAACAAGGGTCATGTTGGAGCATCCTCCCGCATCAAACCTGTGGCCTTCAGGTCTGCCCAAAGTGCTTTGGGAATTTTTGTCTTCGTAGCTTGCAAATTACTCATCATTTCAGACACACCTTGCCCACCGGGAACCACTGCTACATGGGCCGGATGCAAAAGTGGGAACTGGAAAGCCGCATCGACCAGACGAACGCCGTGAGAGGAGCAAACCTCCTCTATTGCGCTGACACGGTCGATGATGTGTTTGGGGGCGGGATCGTAGTTGTAAAAGGATCCAGGTTTAGCCCCTGTAGCAAGAATACCTGAATTATATGGTCCGCCCGTTACAATTCCAATTCCACGAGCTTCGCAAAGTGGCAAAAAGCTATCCAGCGCTTTTTGCTCTAAAAGGGTATAACGTCCCGCCAGTAAGAAAAGATCAAAATCACCTCGTTCCGCAAGGGTTTGACAGACCTCCCACTCGTTCACCCCCCCGCCAATCGCTTTGATGAGCCCTTGATCGCGCAAAGAGATCATTGCGTCATATCCACGACCGCCAAAGAACTCTTCAACGCGCATATCCGAGGCCGCTTTGGACCCATGAGAAAAAGCACAAAGGTCATGAACATAGAGAATGTCGATTTGGTCAACACCAAGACGTGAAAATGAATGCTCAAACGAGCGCATAACGCCGTCATAGGTGTAGTCAAAATTTTCCCTGCGTTGCGGCACGTCGAACCATTTACCTACACCCGCACGGTGCTCGGGACTACAATATTCGATCAGGCGGCCAACCTTAGTGGATAAAATGTAACTTTCCCGCGGCTTATCTCGTAAAAATGGGTTCAAGCGTGTTTCTGATAATCCCAAGCCGTAGAGTGGTGCGGTGTCGAAGTAACGGACCCCCCCCTCCCAGGCGGCATCAAGAGTTGCACGCGCATCATCATCAGAGATGGCCTTATAAAGGTTTCCCAATGGAGCTGTACCAAAGCCAAGTTCAGTGAACGTAAGGCCACCATTGCCGAGCCGGTCCCAGTGCCTTGTGCGCAACACCATCTCAATCTCCCTATGCTATGAAAGTAAGTTACTCAGTTTTCTTTTGCATGAAAAGCCCATCAATTATAACATCAACATCAAAGGAGAAACGATTTTGAGTGTAAAGCTAAAAAATATTTTTATAGAGACCAAACCGGTTATCGGTATGGTTCATATTGGGGCGCTACCAGGCTCTCCCCTTTTCGATCCGACTTTCGATTTGGTTGAATCTGCGCGTGCTGATCTTTTAGCTTTGCAAAAGGCGGGGTTTGATGGGGTCATGTTTGGCAATGAAAATGACCGCCCATACGAATTTAATGTCGACACTGCATCGACGGCTACAATGGCGGCGATTATTGGCCAGCTTAAATCTGAAATTACTGTGCCATTTGGTGTGAACGTGCTCTGGGACCCGATGTCAAGTATTGCATTGGGTGTGGCGACGGGCGCGGCTTTTGTACGTGAAATTTTCACTGGTAGTTATGCGTCTGACATGGGGCCATGGACACCTGATGCGGGACGAGCCATGCGCTATCGCGATCGATTGGGTCGCCCGGATATGGCACTGCTTTATAATGTTTGCGCCGAATTTGCACATTCGCTTGATCAACGATCCTTGCCAGATCGTGCGCGCAGTGCAGTATTTTCATCCATTCCTGATGCAATTCTAGTGTCGGGACAAATTACCGGTGAAGCGGCGCCCCTCTCAGATTTAAAGGCTGTGAAAGCCGTGCTGCCTCAGACGGCGGTTATGGCAAATACTGGTGTAAAGCATGAAACCGTAGCTGATGTTTTAGCAATAGCCGACGGCTGCATCGTTGGATCATCTCTAAAGGTTGACGGGGACACGTGGAACGCCATCGATCCAGAACGAGCTTTAGATTTCATGGACCGCGTACGCGCGGCACGCAAATGAAAGACCGTATCAAGCGTGACTTGATGGATCTGATGAAGGTCCCTGGATTGTCTGGCCATGAAGACCGCGTGCGGCGCGATCTGCGCGACCGTTTGCATGCGATCGGTGTGGAAAGCAGGTCGGATCGTTTAGGTAATTTGGTCGCGCATTTTCCTGGCGATGGGCCACGCGTTATGTTGTTCACACATATGGATCAGCTTGGGTTCATCGTGCGCAAAATCGAGGCAGATGGGCGCATTCGTTTGGAACGCCTCGGGGGAGTGCCCGAACGTGCATTGGCCGCTCAAGAAGTTTTAATTTGTGTTGGAAAAGACATGGATGTATCTGGTTTAATTTCAAATAAGAGCCATCACGCGACCACAGCCTCAGAAAAGTATCACGTCACTCCCTACGCTGAGCTTTATGTAGATACAGGCATGTCTTGCTCGGCCGAGGTTGAGGCGGCTGGTATCCGTATTGGCTCGCCAGTCGTTTATGCGCCTCAGGCCGTAGCGCTGAACAATGACCGCATTTGTGGGACCAGTATTGATGACCGAGCGGGCTGTGCTGTGCTACTAGAGGTCGCACGTTTGTTAAAAAACCGTACAAATGGTCCCCCGGTTGATCTGGCTTTCACGGTGCTTGAAGAGTTCAACCTTCGTGGCGCCTTGCCATTGGCGCAAAATTTACTTCCCGACATTGCGATCCAGCTTGATTTAATGCTTGCGACTGACACTCCTGACATGGAAGCGCGTGGGGAAATGGTGCTGGGTGGTGGCCCAGGAATGAGCATGTATTCCTTCCACGGAAGAGGCACGCTTAACGGGGTAATTCCGCATCCGGCGATGGTCAATCTATTTGAACGGACTGCTAGTGCTGAAAATATTTCTTTGCAGCGCAGTGCACAGGTGGGAGTGTTGACAGACCTATCTTATGTACAACTGGTTGGCGAAGGTGTGGCCTCTATCGATCTGGGATTTCCGATGCGGTATTCGCATTCGGCACGCGAGCTTTGCGATTTGAATGATTTAGTTTCGCTTGCTCAATTGTTAGAGGCGGCACTTGCTCAGATCGGCCCGAATTTTTCTTTAAACCGGGATGATTACACTTGATCAAATTAACTCTAGGGATTGATATAGGCACCTATGAGACCAAAGGCGTTTTGGTGGACCAGACTGGTGAGATCCACGCACAAGCGGCGCGCGCGCATAAAATGCTGGTGCCCAAACCAGGCTGGGCAGAGCACAATCCAGAAGCGGACTGGTGGGGAGATTTTGTTTTTATTTGCAAAACTCTTTTAAGTGAAAGTGGCGTAGACGCCTCTCAAATCAAAGCCATCGCCTGCAGCGCGATCGGTCCATGTATGCTGCCGGTGGATGCAAACGGTGATCCATTAATGAACGGTGTATTGTACGGGGTTGATGGCCGGGCCGAATCTGAAGTCCGTGAACTAAGCGAGCGTATCGGCGAAGAAACTATAATCGCCCGTTGTGGTAATGCCCTGACGTCTCAGTCTGTTGGACCCAAAATACTCTGGTTGAAGCGGCATCGCCCTGAAATTTTTTCAAAAACATCTTATATTCTTGGTTCGACCAGTTTCATTGTCATGCGCCTCACAGGGGAGGTGGTAATAGATCACTATACAGCAGCTAATTTCTCTCCACTCTATGATGTCACTACACAGTCGTGGGTCGATGATCTTGCTGATGACATCGTGCCATTAGAAAAACTGCCTCGATTAATGTGGTCAGATGAAATTGCGGGCCAGGTCACCAAAGAGGCAGCGGAGATGACTGGTCTTGCCTGCGGCACGCCCGTTACAGTGGGCACTATAGATGCAGCTGCAGAGGCACTTTCTGTTGGGGTGGATAAGCCGGGCGATATGATGATGATGTATGGTTCGACCGTTTTTATCATCCTTCGCGCGCAGTCTAGAGTTGCTGATCCACGCATCTGGTATGCACCTTGGTTGTTTAAAGGGGAGCATGCATCAATGGCAGGGCTGGCCACGTCTGGTACACTTACCCATTGGTTTCGCGATCAATTGGCGCGAGATCTATCCGTCAAAGATGCTTTTCCGGCCCTGGCTACGGAGGCTGCCAAATCTCCCCCTGGCGCTAATGGACTGTTGATGTTGCCGTATTTCTCAGGTGAGCGGACACCGATCCATGACGTAAACGCCAAAGGCGCTATGTTCGGGTTTAACCTTATGCACACGCGTGGAGACATGTATCGTGCGTTAATTGAAGGTATTGCCCATGGCACACGCCACGTGACCGATACCTTTACTGACCTTGGTCAGGCACCCACACGTTTGCTTGCAGTTGGTGGAGGAACAAAGAATGCCCTGTGGCTTCAAGTGACCTCTGATATAACTGGTATTGATCAAATGGTCTGTGAAAAAACCTCAGGGGCAAGCTATGGCAATGCATTTTTGGCGGCAACTGCTATTGGTTTGATTAAGCGAGATAGTATCTCAAAGTGGAACCCGGTGGCGAAAACGATAATTGCTCAGCCAAGCGCGAAATATGACAAGGCACATGATTTATTTCATAGGCTTTATGAGCAGACCAAGGATATTGCCATAGAACTTACTTAACTGCACCTGCGGCCATCCCTTTGATGATATATTTCTCCAGAAAGATAGCAACAATTACAAGCGGAAGAATTGCAGCCGATGAAAGTGCCGCCATCGACCACCAGTTGATCCCCTGTGACCCGGTTTGTGAAGCAACCATGACTGGTAATGTCGAGGCATTACTTGATGTTAGTAGCGCTGCAAAAAAATATTCATTCCAGCAAAGTACTAGCGATAGAATAAATGCGGCTACCATACCTGGAAGCGCTATTGGCAAAACGATCTGCATGAAGGCGCCCCAAATTCCAAGGCCATCGACAAGGGCAGCTTCTTCTAATTCGATCGGAATACCATGGAATTGGTCACGCATAATCCAAATTACAATAGGTAAAACCATCAAAGTATACAGTAAAATAAGTCCAATTCTGCTGTCTAATAGTCCCAAAGATTTGTATAAAATAAGAAATGGGAGAGCAAGCACTACGGGGGGTAGGATCATTTGGCTGAGGAAAAAAAACGAAATGTCTGAGTTTTTCATGAATCCAAACCGGTAGCTGAACCGTGATAGACCGTAAGCAGCTAGCGACCCTAACAGCACTGCAAGAAGCGCTGCAGAGATTGAAATGATGGTACTGTTCCAAAACCGTTTTAGAAATTCTTCACGTACGGTTGAGACCTCTCCAATCAATCGCGGCGAAATGCCAATAGATTCCCAACCTTTCCATCTTGGCGTAAAATCCCACCACGGAATTAGGTTTCCCTTCATAACGTCTGGAGCTAGCTTAAAGGAAGTTGTGATCGTCCACAAAATTGGAAACAGGCAGACTATCATCCAGATGAAAAGGGCTGTGTATATTGCTATACGGCTCGCCCACCATTTACTGGTTACCCGCCGGTCAGATTCATGTTCTTTAAAAATTGCAGTCATGCAGGCCTCTCCATCCATCGGCTAACCAGTTTCAAAAGTAGGGTCACAAATATCACAATAAGAACAAGATAAACCATGGCCAGTAATGTGCCGTAGCCTACATTTGAGCGGTCTCTATATTCGCGAAAGATAAAGCTTGTGACACTGTCGGTTGCACCACCTGGCCCACCGGATGTAACATTTATTATCACGTCGGCTAATTTCAACTTAAAAATAATGCGGATCACCACAGCTGTAACAGACACAGGCAGCATCAACGGAAATACAATCTCCTTGAAACTCTGCCAGCCAGACGCACCATCAACTTTTGAGGCTTCAAGAACTTCACGCGGCAGGGCTTGAAGACCAGCCAAAAGCATAATCATCATAAACGGAATAAAAGTCCACGCGTCCATGGCCATTATCATAAATCGCGCAATCTCAGGGTTTCCAAAGAATGTTGGCTCCCCCCCAAACTCTCGGATAAGACGTGAAACTGGCCCAAATCGGACCTCAAACATGGATTTCCCAATCATCCATGACACCGCTACAGGACTTAGCATTAACGGTAGGAGAAAAACGACACGGAAGAATTTACGGGCCCGGATTTGGGCGTTCAGCAGGAGTGCTAAGGCAAATGCTAATACGTATTCTACGCTCACTGCCAATACATAGTAGACCATATTCTTCAGTGCATTCCAGTAGAAGCTGTCGTTCCACATCTGATAAAGATTGTCCAAACCATTGGGCTGCGGCCCATTTGGAGATGCGAGGTTCCAATCCGTGAAAGAAATATAAAGCGCAAAAAGTAGAGGGAAGATAACAAGGCTTACAACAAAGAGTGCGGCTGGGAGCACAAAAAGGGTGCGCTTTCCCTTCTCTCCATTGACGATGACCTGTGCTAAACAAAGGGCCGTAGCCCAAAGCATATACGCATATAAAATTGGACGCCAAGTTTCGAAGCCAATACTGATATGTTCTGCCTGATATGCCGCTTGCAAGACCGCCATTGAAGCACAAAGCAGCGCAGAGCCCCACACCATTGTTTTGCCGAGACGTTTGCGGGCGTCCGAAATATTATCGGCAGTCACCGTGTGTAGAAGGTCGCCATCTGTATTCATAATGGGTCTCTATAAAAATGGGAGATGTTTGTTCATTAAAAAACAGGCGGCCCCGAGGCGCCGCCTGTTCAAATTATAAAGGATTATGGTCACATGCCAAGCGATGCTTTGTACACTGAAATCTGGCTGTCACGGCCGATCTGGTCTGTGATTTTCTCCCAAGCTGCCGCAATAGCATCTGCAGTTTCTTGCGCAGAGCCATATTGACCCGCATAGCCCTTTGCCAACTCATCTTCTGCCACAGAGTAATATTGGAAGATGCCAGGAATACGCGGTTCAATCGCCGCGTTCGGGTGATTATAGCTATCTGCGTTAGAGCCGAGATAATCCTCGACATATTCACGGTCATAGCCAGCTTCTTCCCACTCATCATACTGGAAGTGTGAATTGCGGTAAGGCTGGAAGCCCGATGGATATGCAGATGCCCAAAGAGAAAGATCTTTGCCGCCAAGATGGGCAGCAGCAGACCAAGCTGCCTTTTTCTTTTTCTCGTCGCCTTCTACGGTTGCCATAACGTAAACACCCCAGCCAATGTAGGCCATGTTTGGTGCCTCGTTTCTGGTTTCCTCCCATGCTCCAGCTTTAGCATTATAGACACGATCGGAAGCTGGATTGACGCCAAAGCCGACAACATCACCGACAACAGATGTGTCAGATGTACGTGCACTGGATCCTACGTCGCCCCACCACGTTAGCATTGAGCCAGTTCCAGCGAGGAACTGTTGGAATGCGGTTGTGCCTGGGTCTGCGTTGATTTGATCAGTGGGATATGCGCCCGCTTCGATCAAATCCATGACGTCTTGGATTGCTTGTACCCAAGCTGGATTATTTACCATTGGCTTCATTGTGTCTGGCTCAAACAACCACGCGGGGCTGTTAGGGTGCTTAGCATATGCTGATGCACGGTTTTCAAGGAAGTAGAAACCGAAGCCACCCCAGCCCTTAAGTGGATCAAGGTACCCGTGTGCGGGAAGTCCGGTGAGTGGATCTTCCTTACCAATCAATTCCTTGGATACCTCATTGATTTCCTGCCAAGTGGTAGGTACATCACGGCCAGTGATAGAGCCCGGGCCAAAGTAATCTTTACGATAGGCAAACGTGTGGCAATCACCATCAATAGACACGCGGTACGTTTTACCACCCCAGGTACCAACGGGCGCCTTGAGGTAATCTACATAGTCGTCCATGTCGATTTGCTCTTTGACCCACTCAGGCATTTCTGAAGCAAGGCCCTTGCCAAGTACATCACCCTCAAATGGGGCACCCATCTCGATAATATCAAAATCAACGGTACCAGTAGCAATTGACTGCTGAAGGCGGGCGTTATAGTCGCCTTGGGCGAGGTCGATCCAATTGATTTTTGCACCCGTGTAGGCTTCCCATGGCTTCAAGAATCCTCGAAACAGGAAGTTATGTAGGTTCTGGTTGTTTAGCCCCATAAAGGTCAACTCAACCCCTTCGAACTCTCCCTCATCGACGTTGCCCTTGGTCGCGCCAAGGCACATTTCACCCACTTTTTGCCAGTCACTATCGGTAGGTGATCCAGCGCCGACACCTGGAATTTTTAGAATTTCAGCTCTAACATTCCCATGCCCACCGGCGAATGCCGATTGGGGCATCATTGCAACCGCTCCAAGTGCAGCAGAGCCTTTTAATACCTGACGCCGGTTCATCTTTTGAGCAGCTTTTATATAATTATATAGTTCGACTTTCATTTTTAGTCCTCCCAAGGATCGTTAAAACAATCATTAATTTGAGGCATTGACACATGAAAAAAAATATCAATAATTTTAATGTGCTAGCCCCAAGAATCTCCTGATCCTAAAAGGATTATGATGTAACAAAAATTAAAGTCAACAAAAGTCGTTAGTTGGCGTGGACAGGGTTTAATGCTTTGGATAGCATCGTAGCTTAGGGAGGCAACGCACAATGGCAAATGTCAGGATTAAAGAACTTCGTAAATCTTATGGGGCTCTGGAAGTAATACACGGGCTTAACATAGATATTATGGATGGTGAGTTCGTTGCTCTCGTTGGTCCATCTGGCTGCGGTAAATCCACATTGCTTAGGATGATCGCGGGATTGGAGCCTAT
>CAJJBJ010000007.1 GCA_905182455.1 uncultured Planktomarina sp. | reverse complement strand
AACAAATTAATCCGTCGGGGGGCCTATTTGGGCTGAGAGGTGCGTGCACCGACCCGTCGAACCTGATCCGGGTTATACCGGCGTAGGAAACGGGTAAATTGTGCGACTATGATTGCACTAGGCTCATTCTCGCGTTGGCACGCCCCATATTGCGGAGACGTGCCCATGACGCAACAAACCCCGATTGTCCTGACCATTGCCGGCTCCGATAGTGGCGGCGGCGCAGGCGTGCAGGCTGACATCAAAGCGATCTCTGCTGCCCGGGCGTATAGCGCAAGCGTCATCACCGCAGTGACCGCCCAAAATACGAGAGGCGTTACGGCAGTGCATGAGGTCCCCGCTGATGTCGTTGCCGCGCAAATCGATGCGGTCTTATCGGATCTCAATGTTAATGTGGTCAAGTTGGGGATGTTGTTCTCGGTGCCAATCATTGAAACGATCGCCGACCGCTTATCTGCGTTCGATGGCCCGATCGTCGTTGATCCGGTGATGATCGCAAAGTCGGGTGATGCACTTTTACAAGACGCCGCTGTAATCGCACTGATCTCTCTGATCCTGCCGCATGCAAGCCTTCTAACCCCGAATTTACCCGAAGCCGCGCGGTTGTTGAACACATCCGAGGCGACAACACCGGAAGAGATGGCCAGACAAGGGCAACTTCTGATCGAGATGGGCCCGAAGGCTGTCCTGATGAAGGGTGGCCATGCTGTTGGCGATTTGTGCACAGACGTGCTTGTCGATGCGAGCGGCCTTATCGCCACATTAGCAGCGCCGCGGATCAACACACGTAATACCCATGGCACAGGGTGCACCTACTCGGCGGCCATCGCGGCACGCCTTGCACAAGGGTTTGATCTAAAGGATGCCGTGACTGCGGCACACGAATACCTTCAGGCGGCGATCAAGGCCGCCGACACGTTGCACATCGGAAAGGGTCACGGCCCCGTGCACCACTTTCATGGTCAATGGGAATGACGGCGGCTACGATCATAGGGGCTGGCGTTGCCGGTCTTTGCGTCGCGCGGGCATTGTTGGATCGCGGGGCCGATGTCGTGTTGGTTGACCGGCACACGGACGCTGGCCCTCATGCCTGTTCCTGGTGGGCGGGTGGCATGCTTGCCCCGTTTTGCGAAGGCGAAAGCGCCGAGGAACCGGTTGTTCGGTTGGGATGTGAAGCGGCAGATTGGTGGGAGGCTAAAACCAGTGCTGTAAAACGTCGCGGATCACTTGTCGTGTCGCTCGCCCGCGACACATCTGATCTGGCGCGGTTTGCAAGGCGCACAACCGGTTTCCGCCACGTGAATGGGCCTGAAATTTCAAACCTTGAACCTGATTTGGCGGATCGTTTCGCGAAGGGATTATTCTTTGAGAGCGAAGCCCACCTTGCCCCTCGCCTTGCTCTTGCCCAATTGCGCGCAAGCGTCTTGGCGGACGGCGGCGCATTTGTTCAAGAGGACGCCGACCCTGATGAATATGCACAGCGCGGTTTGACCATAGATTGCCGAGGGTTTCAGGCCAAAGACAAACTGCATGATCTGCGCGGCGTCAAAGGTGAAATGCTGGTTTTGTCCTGTCCTGATGTCACCTTAACGCGTCCCATACGATTGCTGCATCCGCGTCTCCCGCTTTATATCGTGCCGCGTGGCGACTGTATTTTCATGCTGGGGGCCACGATGGTTGAAGGTCACGCAGGCAAGCACGTTACTGCGCGTGCGTTGCTGGAATTACTCAGTGCCGCTTATGCGTTGAACCCTGCGTTTGGTGAAGCCGAGGTGCTTGAAATCGGCGTCGATAGCCGCCCCGCCTTTCCCGACAACCTGCCGCGTATCAGGCGCGACGGGAACTTGATCCGTGCCAATGGCCTATTCCGACATGGCTTCCTTTTGGCCCCTGCCGTGGCGCGAATGGTGGCTGATCTGATTTTTGACAATAAAACGCCGGAGGTGATGGGTGAAACTGCAGCTTAATGGCGCATCAATTGATGCGCAGGTCACCACATTGGCCGAACTGCTTGTGGCCGAAGGGTTTGGCGGTGCCAAAGTCGCCACTGCCGTCAATGGCACATTTGTGCCTGCTCTGGCGCGCGCTGATCAAATCCTCAACGCAGGTGATGCCATCGAAGTCCTTGCCCCAATGCAGGGAGGTTAAGCCATGCACGATTTTTACGGCACGACATTGGCGAATGGCTTTATGCTGGGGACCGCGCAATATCCGTCGCCCGCAATCTTGGCGAATGCGTTCAAGCGCAGCGGTGCCAGTGTGGCGACAGTGTCCTTGCGTCGCGAAAGCGGGCAGGATCGCGCGGGCCAAGACTTCTGGCAACTGATCAAAGATCTAGGCGTGCATATCCTTCCCAACACAGCTGGCTGTCACAGCGTCAAAGAGGCGGTGACAACTGCACATATGGCACGTGAGGTGTTTGACACCAAATGGATCAAGCTAGAGGTCATTGGCGAAGAAGACACCCTACAGCCGGATGTTTTCGGGCTTGTTGAAGCCGCGCGCATTCTGTCAGAGGACGGGTTTCAGGTGTTTCCCTATACCACCGAAGACTTGGTCGTTGCCGACAGGCTGCTGCACGCAGGCTGCGAAGTTTTGATGCCGTGGGGTGCGCCGATTGGGTCGGGTCTTGGGCTGAACAACATTTTTGGACTGCGGGCCATGCGCGCCCATTTCCCCGACGTGCCTTTGGTCATTGATGCAGGCCTGGGCCTGCCATCACAAGCCACCGCCGCGATAGAGATGGGCTTTGACGCCGTTCTGCTCAACACCGCCGTGGCCAAGGCAGGCGACCCCGCCGCAATGGCTGAGGCGTTCGCGACTGCCATCAAAGCAGGCCAATTGGCCCGCGCTGCCGACCCGATGGAGCCACGCGACATGGCGGCCCCATCAACCCCTGTGATCGGAAAGGCGTTCTTGGTATGATATTGGATCGATTTTATCCGATTTTTGACAGCACCGATTGGGTTGAACGACTTGTCCCACTTGGGATCAAGTTGGTGCAGTTGCGGATTAAGGATGTCGCGCCTGATGTCGTCCGCGATCATATCAGGCGTGCAAAACTGATTTGTGCGCACCACGAATGCACATTGGTCATCAACGATTATTGGCAGGCCGCAATTGATGCGGGTTGCGACTATATCCACCTCGGGCAAGAAGACCTTGATGACGCTGATATCATAGCCATCCGCGCGGCTGGCCTGCGGCTTGGGATCAGCACGCATGATAAGGCAGAATTGAAACGCGCCATGGCGCTTGCCCCAGATTACATTGCATTGGGGCCTATTTACCCGACGATCTTGAAGAAAATGAAGTGGCATGAACAGGGCATCGCAAAGCTGACCACATGGCGCGACCAGATCGGTAAAACGCCGTTAATCGCAATCGGAGGTATGTCGATTGACCGCGCGTCCGGTGCATTTGATGCGGGCGCGGATGTGGTCGCCGCTGTCACTGACATCACATTGAACGAAAGCCCGGAGGATCGTGTGCGCGCATGGCTGGCGGCGACACGATGACGAGATATGCGCGTCAAATTTGCCTGCCCGAGGTGGGCAATGCGGGCCAAACTGCAATCCAAGCTGCACATGTTCTTGTGGTTGGAGTTGGGGGTTTGGGCGCGCCAGTATTGCAATATTTGGTCGCGGCAGGCGTTGGGAGACTTACATTGGTAGACGGCGATGTTGTGTCCCTGTCCAATCTCCACAGGCAGACCTTGTTTCGTGAGGCTGACGTTGGCAAGGCCAAGGCCGTTGTTGCGGCACGAACACTGCGCGCTCTGAACAACGATTGCGCGATTGAAGCTATTGAAATCGCGCTTGATCCATCAAACGCGATGAACCTCGTGGAACAAAGCACGCTTGTTTTGGACTGCGCCGATAGCTTTGCCACCAGCTACATTCTGTCCGATACATGTAAGGCGTTGGGCGTCCCGCTCATCAGTGCGTCCGTGTTGGGACTTGCAGGCTACGTCGGCGGTTTTTGCCAAGCCGCACCTTCGCTGCGCGCGGTGTTTCCCGACCTGCCAGATCGCGCTGCGACCTGCGCGACAGCTGGGGTTATGGGGCCGGTTGTGGGCATGATAGGTGCCGCACAGGCGCAGATGGCATTGGCGTATATGATTGGCCAAACGCCGTCACCTTTAGGCCAGTTGATCCGCTTTGATATGAAAACTTTTCGGTCCAGCGGGTTCCGTTTCGATACAGCACCAGACCCCGCAGCAGACTTGACATTCATCGCCGTCTCAGAGGTCACAGGCCATGATTTTGTTCTCGAGCTACGCGACGCAAATGAAGCCATAACGCCGGTTACCATAGATGCGCAGCGTCTAACCGTCGCGCAATTTGCCGATCAACGACCAACTCCGGCCGCCGATCAACGCGCAGTTTTCGCGTGCCGATCCGGTTTGCGCGCGTGGCAAGCTGCCACGCATCTTCGTTCCTATTGGGACGGCGACATCACTTTAATTGCAATGGGCGACACGCCATCAACTGAAAGATAATCCATATGAAACTGACCTCTTTGACTGCCGCACTTTCCTTTGCGGCCTCTCCCATAATGGCTGCCGATGAGATGACCGTTCTGCTGGATTGGTTCATCAACCCGGACCATGGCCCGATCATCGTGGCGCAAGAACTGGGCTATTTCGCCGAACAGGATCTTGAGGTCGAAATCATCGCGCCAGCCAATCCATCGGATCCGCCGAAACTGGTCGCCGCAGGTAAAGCAGAGCTGGCGATTTCATACCAACCGCAACTGCATCTGCAAATCCATGAAGGCCTGCCCTTGCAACGTGTTGGAACATTGGTCGCGACTCCTTTGAATTGCCTGCTGGTCCTTGCCGACGGCCCGATCCAATCGCCTGCCGATTTGGCCGGCAAAAAGGTTGGATTTTCAGTCGGCGGCGTGGAAGAGGCTGTCCTAGGATCGATCCTGCGTCACCATGGTTTATCCTTGGATGATGTCGAACTGGTCAACGTGAACTGGTCGCTGTCACCGTCGTTGATGTCTGGTCAGGTTGATGCCGTCATCGGCGCGTACCGCAACTTTGAACTCAACCAGATGGAAATCGAAGGCGTCGAAGGCAAATGCTTTTTTGTCGAAGAAGAAGGGCTGCCATCTTATGATGAGCTGATCTATGTCGCCAACTCCGAGACCATGGATAAAGAGATGATCGCCCGTTTCTTGGCCGCGACCGAGAAGGCGACGCAGTACATTGTGAACTACCCAGAGGACAGCTGGGAAATCTTTGCAGGGACCTCTTCCGAGCTACAAGACGAACTGAACGCCAAAGCTTGGGTCGATACGCTGCCACGCTTTGCCCTGCGCCCAACAGCCATGGACGAAGGCCGCTATGCCACGTTTGAGGCGTTCTTGCATGAGGCTGGCCTGATCCCGTCGCAAAACCCTGTTTCCAAGATCGCCATCGACGTGACTGCGAACTGATGGCACCCGATTATGGTGAAACCTTCGCGCTTTGGCGCGAGGGGGCTGCAGGGCCATGGCATGATTTCACGCATCACGCCTTTGTCGAAGGGCTGGGCGACGGCACCCTGCCGCGCTCTGCGTTCCTACACTATTTGATCCAAGACTATGTGTTCTTGGTCCATTTTTCCCGCGCATGGTCACTGGCGATCGTCAAGTCCGAGACGCTAGAGGAAATGAAAATTTGCGCAGGGACTGTGGACGCATTGGTCAATCATGAGATGTCGCTGCATGTTAAAACATGCGCAGCCGAGGGCATCAACGAGGCCACATTGTTTGCCGCGCAAGAGGCCGTCGAAAACCTCGCCTATACCCGTTATGTGATGGACGCGGGGCTTCAAGGCGACTTTTTGGATTTGATGGCAGCACTGGCCCCTTGCGTCATGGGGTACGGTGAAATCGGCTTGAGGTTGGCGCGCACGTAAGGCCCATGACACACCCTATGCTGCGTGGATCGCGACTTATGCGGCCCCCGATTATCAGGCGGTTTGCACCAATGTTGGCACCATGATCGACAATGCCGCGGCGCGTCGGATCGGTGATTTGTCTCAATCGCCGCGGGCCACAGCTCTTCAAGATCGCTTTAGCATTGCGACAAAACTGGAAGTCGGGTTCTGGCAAATGGGCCTGAACAACGCATGAAAAAATCGCCTGGGATCATTTTGAAAGGCCAACACCGGATCGGTGATCGTGTTCTATTCAACACGGACCTGCACATCCCCGGCGCACAATGGACTTGTCTTTTGGGGCGGTCAGGTGTTGGCAAATCAACGATTTTGCGGCTGATCCTCGGGCTTGAGACTGGGGGCGTGTTCAGCGGATCATTTGCGGCCACTGATGGCGCGCCCTTTGCGGGTCGTATTAGTTATATGGCGCAGTCAGATTTGTTGTTGCCGTGGTTATCGGTGTTGGACAACGTCTTTATTGGTGCGCGTCTGCGGGGGGAGGCCCCAAATGTTGACCGTGCCCGCGATCTTCTGCATCGGGTCGGGTTGTCGGATTATGCAGACCAAAAACCCGCCACCCTATCTGGCGGAATGCGACAACGAGCCGCCCTAGCGCGCACCCTGTTTGAGGATCGTCCCATCGTGTTTCTGGACGAGCCGTTTTCAGCGCTTGATGCAGGCACACGGGCCGACATGCAGGAACTGGCTACCGATGTTTTGCATGACCGCACCGTTTTATTGATCACCCATGATCCGGCTGAGGCTGCACGGCTAGCACATCAGATTATCGTAATGTCAGCACAAGAGACGCAAAACTGGCCAGTCCCCGAAACTGCGGCCCTAAGAGACATTAACGCAGCAGAGACACTCGCATGTCAGGCCCAGTTGCTTGCGTATTTGCGCAGGAGTGCCGCATGAGGTTTTGGGATACCTTGCTAGCCTTGTTGATCGGGCTGGCTTTGTGGCAAGTGCTGGTTATTGTCACCGACGCGCCCCACTTTATCCTGCCCTCCCCTTGGCGGGTTGCACAGGCCGCATATAAAAGCCATTTGATCATTGCAGAAAATGCGTGGGTCACAGCGATCGAGGTCATGGTTGGGTTGCTGATTGGCACGGTACTTGGCGTTACAACGGCGATCCAGCTGGCGATGTCAAAGACCGCCGAGCGGCTGATGTTGCCAATACTTGTGTTCACCCAAGCTGTACCCGTTTTTGCATTGGCTCCCTTGCTAACGCTTTGGTTCGGCTATGGCATGGGATCAAAAATTGTGATGACGGTTCTGATTATCTACTTTCCGGTCACGTCCGCTTTTCATGATGGGTTAACGCGGATCGACAGCGGATACCGTGATCTGTCGATTTCGATGGGCGCAGACAAGTGGAAATTCATGCAGCATATTCAAATTCCCCAAGCGCTTCCCAGCCTTGGCACTGGTCTACGGCTTGCGGCGGTTTACGCTCCAATTGGCGCGGTCATTGGCGAATGGGTTGGGGCATCTAAGGGGCTTGGCTATCTGATGCTGCTTGCGAATGGTCGTGCAAAAATTGACCTGATGTTTGCCAGCTTGATCGTTCTAGCGTGCCTGACCGTGATTTTACACATAGCGGTTGGCATGCTGGCAAACAAGCTGAACCGCTACGCCCAAGGTACACCCAAACCATAGAAAGCACCAAAATGCGCGCCACTGATCTTTTGAAAAAATCAACGCAAACCGACTGGGACGCTGCAACGGATCATCCGTTTTGCAAAGAGCTGGCAGACGGCACACTGCCGCTGGATAAAATGCGATGGTATCTTGTTCAGGATTATAAATTTATTGACCAGTTTGTGCGCCTTTTAGCGACTGCCATCGCCCATGCTCCAAAGTTGGCGGACAGGATTCCTATGGCGCAGTTTTTGGGCCTGGTGACCAGCACCGAGAATACATATTTCTTGCGTAGCTTTGAAGCACTTGAGGTGTCAACAGAAGATCAAAACGCACCGGCCGCACCAGCGACCCGCGCGTTTCAGGACCTGATGCATGCAGTGCGTACCTCTGGTCGCTATGAACAAATGCTGGCCGTTCTTATTGTTGCGGAATGGAGCTACCTGACTTGGGCAAACCGTTACAAATATTATAGCACAGATCTGCCATTTTGGTTCTCAGAATGGATAGATTTGCATACTGGCGAAGGGTTCGAAAATGTTGTGGGACACCTACGCGATCAGTTGGACAATGTCTGGGCTGATTTAGACGACCATCACCAATCTAAAGCCATTGCGATGTTTAACGATGCAGTGCTGTGTGAACGCGTATTTTTTGATGCTGCATTCACTGACCAGCGAGCAAAGCAGACATAGCGTTTAGGATCATGAAGGCCGGTTTTTATCCGCAGTGCGGACCTCCGTGCAGCGTGCAGCGAAGGTCGGCTCTCCGCCCGTTATTCCCATTCGTGCAGCGCCCAGCATCATAGCTGATCTGATAGTGTACCAGAGACGCTTGTCTAGCAAACCGTGTCAGAACTAACGCGCATCCGGCATTCTCTAAAACAAGCGCAAGCGCTACCATACAGATATGAACTAATAGATGGGCGCGAATTGCGGCGATCCGTGATAGAATATATCGCTTCTGAAAGAGTTTACGTCGGTAGCTGGTGGCCCTGCATAAAGCTGCCTAAACACCCAAAATAGCAATAAGTCCTCGTTCTGACAGCTTACCCTGCTCAACCAGTTCAAGCGCCTTGATGCGTAGGTCTGGCCCGACACTGTAGGCGTCTTGGTGTGTGCCGATTGCTGCAAGGGCGGACTTTTCTGATAAAGTCCCCCTGCTGAGCATTTCCAGCGCCTTCAGGCTGGCTTGCGTATTCTTGTCGTTTGTATCGCTGCTCGCATTTACACTGCGTTTTGAGCCAGCCTTGGCCGCAGCGGTTGCTTTTGGTTCGTTGGGAAGCTTTTCTTCAATCTCCGCATCATCAATTGCGCGCTGTAAATCTTCATCTGTGACAGCAAAACCATTGGAGAGGTCAGCGGTATAGTCCTTATGGGGGGTGTCATACCTCTTGCCCGTGAGCATCTCTTTCTTCAGGCGCGGCGTGAGATGGCTGTAATGGCGCTCAATCATTAAAATAGACGTGCCCATTTGAACAGCCAGAGTATGTACGTCCATTCCATCATTTAGCAGTGAGAACGTGGCATAGGTATGGCGCAAGCTGTACAGCGTGCGATCTTGACCAGTACGCGGACAGGTAAGTAACCCAGTGTCTTTCATAAGTATCTTGAACGTCTGGCGCAGGTTCGCGCTGGCCGTACCATCGGGCAATCGCAACACCGGCTGATTTAACTTGGCCTTTATCACCTGTTCAAAGCTTATATCCGCAATATCAGGACACCTACTTTGTATGCGCTTGAGATAATTGATTGTGCCAGCACGGCAGATGATATCACGGCGCCCTGTTTTGCCCGTTACGCTCATCTCAAGGTATTTGAGCCCCTTGTCCTCAAATAGACTGATATGCTTCCAACACAGGTTCTCTGCTTCTGTGCCATGCCGCATACCTGTATTGGCAAGAATGAGAATGTAATCGCGCAACAGGTGACGCATATCGCGAGATTTGCCCTCACGCCCTGCATCAATCCAGCTTGGCATTTTGCGAATAAGCGTTGCGTACTCTTCGCGGGTAAAGTCAGGTCGCCGTACACTGTCACGACCCTTGTTTACCAACACAGGGACTTGTGACTTGTTCATGTATCCACGGGCAACTGCGTCATCAAATATTCTGTTTAGAGCGGAGTTGTGTGTGTTGAGCGTAGAAGACCTTGGCTCTCGCCCCATCTTTGCCTCACGCCAGCGCGCAAACTTTTGCAGCATCTCATAATCAATGCTGGTCACAAAAATATCGCCAAAGAAGGGAACAAGGTATTTGTCTATGACAATGATGTAATCACGAAAGCTCTTCTTACCCACGCCACTATCTAGCTGCTGCTTCATGGTAGCACGGCACAATGCAGCCACATCAGCAAAGCGCTTGGATATTACAGGTAATCCGTTCTTCTGCCTAAACCTGTAATCTAGATAAATCTCACGAGCAGCTGTCACAGCATCTTTAACAATACGTTTTTTTGAGCTCACACGAACCTGTCGTCCGTCTAATGTAAATGCAACTTGCCAGACTTTGCTGTGCTTGCGTTTAAAAAGACGAACCTCACCATCCATCAGCGTGGGCGTGTTTGGATTTAATTTGGGCACTATCAACACCGTGTTTAACACCGCGATTCTGCACTCTAAGTTCTCAGAAAGCTAGAAAAAACTGTGCTAGAGGTGTGCTACGCGCACAACGCGTCAACCGAAAAGTTAAGTCACTGATAACAGTAGAGTTTTGGTAGCGGTACAGGGACTTGAACCCCGGACACGCGGATTATGATTCCGCTGCTCTAACCAACTGAGCTATACCGCCTCTGAGAAGCCGGGAATAGGCAATGCTTTGGCCATCGTCAAGCATGAATCTGGCTTGCAATTTTGTAATTAATCGACCTAGCCTGCCCGATGGAACTTTTAGATCAAATTCGCGCCGATCTGGGCGCCAAATATGTCGTGACCGGCACCGATGCAGAAGCTTGGACACGGGACTGGATGAATGTCTATCATTGGCAGCCTTTGGCCGTGGTGCGCCCTGCCTCCACCGAACAGGTACAAGCCATCGCACGTGCCTGCTCAGCCGCAGGTGTGGCTATGGTGCCTGTGGGGGGCAATACAGGCCTGACAGGCGCCACCAAAGCCCAAGATGCCGTGATGATCAGTCTGGATCGGATGAACGCCATTCGAGAGATCAAGCCCAACGCACAGGTGGCAATTGTAGAGAGCGGCGCGATTTTGGACAGCATTCACCAAGCCGTCGATGTACATAATTTGGTTTTTCCACTGTTTTTCGGCGCGCGGGGCTCGGCCATGATTGGTGGCAACCTATCCACAAACGCGGGCGGATCTAATGTTCTGCGCTACGGCAACACGCGCGACCTATGCCTCGGACTTGAGGTTGTGCTTGCAGATGGGCGGGTGATGAACCTGATGTCCGAGTTGCGCAAAGACAATACCGGCCTGAATCTCAAACATATGTTTATCGGTGCTGAAGGCACTTTGGGGATCATCACCGCCGCCGTTGTGCGCCTCTATCGCAAGCCCTTGGCCTATGTAACAGCAATGGTCGGCCTGCGGGCTTTAGAAGACTCCCTGCCCTTACTGAACCGTCTACAAAACGAGACCGGCGGCGGGGTTGAGGCATTTGAGTATATGCCGAGGCACTATATCGAACGCCACATGGACAAAATAGAAAGCGCTCTTGAACCATTTGACGATGTGCATGAGGTGAATATTTTGGTGGAAGTGGCCACCACTCGCGCCTCTGATCTTGAACAAGACTGGAGCGGCACACCAAAACTCCAAGCGATTCTTGAAACTGCGCTGATGGATATGATCGAAGCGGGCAGCGCCCAAGATGTAGTAATTGCACAAAACGAGGCGCAACGGCGTGTCATGTGGGAGCGCCGCGAATCGGCGGCGGAGATTACCGTCGGGGTTCCCGGATCGATTGATACGGATGTGGCTGTGCCCTTGGATGATGTGCCCGCATTTTTGCAGCAAGTCTCTGCTCGGGTTCAAGAAATTGATCCTGACGGCCAAGAATTTTACATCTCACATTTAGGGGATGGAAACTTACACTATACGTTTTACCCTTCAGACACGAGTGGCGTATTCAAAGAGCCGATCACAGAAGCAATTGAAGACGTTGTATTGGCCCTTAATGGAAGTTTTTCTGCCGAACATGGAATTGGACTTTCAAAACGCAATTCTATGGCCCGGCGCAAAGATCCCGTGGCGCTCGAGATGATGCGGGCCATTAAATCAGCATTTGATCCCGCAAACCTGATGAACCCAGGCAAAGTCTATCCGGATTAACGCCAGCTGAAAAATTCAGGGCCTGCTTGAGACAACAGGTCTTGAGCCAAGTCATAGCCCATTTCAGCGCCCCGCCCTATAGCGCCGCGCCGCTCTCCGCTGAGCTTTTCACTGCCATCGGGCCGCAATACTTCACCGCGCAATAGCAATTCGGAGCCTTCAAGGGTTGCCAGACCAGCGATAGGTGTCTCACAAGACCCATCCAAAGCCGCCAAAAATGCCCGTTCTGCTGCCAGCCGCTGTCCCGTCGCTGCGTGATGTAACGGTTCTAGCAACGCCGCTGTGACGCTGTCGTTGGATCTGCGTTCAATGCCAATCGCACCCTGCGCCACGGCGGGTAGCATGCCCCCCGACTCAATCGCTACGGTCGCGATATGCAGCCGAATGGACAGCGCAAAATGTGCAAGTGGATGGCTGCGTGCAGGGCAACCTCGCCTCGCGCCACATGGTTACAGGCGGGCAAGCATTGATCGATGAGACCACAGAAATCGTGAAAACCTTGGCAAACGGGCCACATATATTCAATCTTGGTCATGGCATCACGCCGGACGCGGACCCTGAAAACGTGCAGTTGATGATAGACACAGTGCGCAGCTGTACTTAAGTCCACTTCGCCAAAGGCGGCAAGCTCATCAAGACCGCGTCAGGGTCATGACCCGTTTCTAAGCCAAACCGCGTACCGCGATCATAGACAAGGTTATATTCCGCATACAGACCACGATGAATCAATTGCACCTCTCGGTCCGCTGCGTCCCAGCTTTGCCCCAAGCGCGCCTCGACCAAAGGCACATAGGCGGGTAAAAATGCTCGGCCCACATCTTGAGTTAGAGTAAAGTCTTTATCCCAGTCACCTGTGCAATGATCATCAAAGAAAATTCCACCCACACCGCGGGCTCGTTTGCGATGCGGCACATAGAAATACTCATCCGCCCAAGCTTTATAGCGCGGGTACAGATCCGCGCCATGCGGCGCGCAATGCTGCTCTAAAACACCATGAAACTGTGCGGTATCTTCTGGGTATTCGATGCAGGGGTTCAAGTCGGACCCACCACCAAACCACCAAGCATGCGGCGTCCAAAACATCCGCGTATTCATATGGACCGCAGGGCAATGCGGGTTTTGCATATGCGCCACAAGCGAGATGCCAGCAGCCCAAAACCGTGGGTCGTCGCACATCCCACGCAGACCTTTGCGGGCCGCCATAGCCTCTTGAGCACGCGTTCCCAGCGTGCCGAATACAGTGGATACATTCACCCCCACCTTTTCAAACACTCGGCCACCACGCATCACACTCATCAATCCGCCACCAGCATCTGAACCATCTTCAGAGGTGCGTTTGGTTTCGCTGACCTCAAACTGACCAGCAGGAACATCAGTGACATGTTGTTGTTCCAACGCCTCGAAGCGAGTGACAATATCGTCGCGTAGGCTGCGAAACCATGCGCTAGCATCGATTTTTTGGGATATAAAAGTATCAGTCATATAAGGCCTCAATGGAGGGAAGTGCTCACAGCGTCAACCAGGCTACGGCCACCGTCGACCGTCAATATTTCTCCGGTGACAAAGGCCGAACTGTCAGAGGCCAAAAACTGCACTGCTTCGGCAACCTCGGTGGGGCCCGCGATTCGACCCTGAGGTGTGGCGGCTAAGATCGCCTCGCGGTGATCAGGGTTTTGACGCAAGTGATCTTGCAAAGAGGCAGACATAACCGAGCCGAAGGCCACGGCATTCACCCGCACCCGTTCCGGGGCAAGGCTCACAGCCAGAGATCTGGTCATTTGATTCAAAGCCGCACAGCTGACCGAAAAGGCCATCAATTCCGATTGCGTGCGTTGCGCTGCGATGGACGACAGGTTGATGATTGTACCGATGCAGGGCTTATCCGAGTCCTTGCCCTGTTTGATCATGCGGCGCGCCACCAACTGCGACAGTTTCAGCCCCGCAAGGAGGTTTTGATCCAGCATTATAGACATGCTTTCATCATCGGGGTCGAGCGGCGATGTCCGGATCACCTGACGCGCACCATTTACCAAAATATCAACTTGGTCAAAGGCATCAAGCGTTGCCGATAACAGGTTGGCAATGTTCAGTTTCTCACGCAAATCTCCCGCGAAATACCGAATATTACTGGTGTCATCATCACCGACCTCCGCACGCAGGCGCGCTTCATCTTTATCGGCAAACATCACATTAGCGCCAGCATCGGCAAGATGCCGAGCGATGGCTAAACCAACACCATTGGCAGCACCGGTGACGATGGCAGTTTTACCAGCTACGGAAAAAGACATGTGGTCTCCTGAGGGTTGCGAATCTCAAGCACTCTAACGCTTATTTGCGCTTGGGGCGAGACGCGTGAAACAGCTTAAAGCGGCTGTTGCCCGGAAGCTCCAAAACCTTTGCAAAGCATTGTTCTAATGCTGTTTCATAAGGCAAATGACGGTTGGCCACCAAATAGAGAGAGCCTTTTGATTTCAAACAGCGCTTTGCCGCCGAGATAAATGCGCGCCCCAATTCAGGGTCACCATCGCGGCTAGTGTGAAACGGCGGGTTCATCACCACCGCATCATAAGAGCCATTCCAAACCGTAGCGTCCGCCCAATGAAACGCAGCACGCGGGTCGATGACATTTTGTTTGGCGCAGTCCAGAGAGAAGAAATCAGCCTCAACAATATCCAGCTTGGTAACAGCCTCACGGCTTAAAATTCGCGATGAAAGATAGCCCCAGCCTGCCCCAAGATCGGCCACATCGCCGGACAAATGTTCTGGCAACGCATCCGCAAGCAAGGCAGAGGCCTGATCCACGGCCCCTACAGAAAAGACCCCCGACTTTGTGACAAATCCGTCAAAATTTCTGATCCACACCCCGCAGACTTGGCAAATCTGTCCCAGCAAACCAAAACAATCGGCCATGGCCCTTTGTAATAGTCCCTTGAACATCCGTAAGTTTGCGCAAGTTCTTATAGTGGCTGCCGATGCCATCGTCCTTTTGACCATCAACTACAACAACATCTGCTTGAGCCGCCGCCTGCGCGATCAGATCAGCAGTTTGTTGTTTCGAGCGCGTACAACAGACAATAGCCAGCGCGAAACGGCGCGTGGGCAAAGTGACATCACATTCAAAACCTTGATTTTTCCAAGCGCGATTAGACGGGAAAAATGGCTGGACGATCAGGGCGTCGTTAAGCCCCACCATATCGAAGCCAACTTCAGGATGTAGAGCGGCGACCGGGCCATCGGGCTTCGGCAAACCAGTTTCAAACGCAAGGGAAAGACGTGCCAAAGCGCTATTCTTTTTCCATAGTGCATTGCAAAGGATGCTCATGGCGTTGCGCCATGTCTAAGACTTGCGACACTTTAGTTTCTGCGATTTCGCGACTGTAAACACCCACGACCGCCAAACCTTTTTTATGTACGGTCAGCATCAGTTCAAAACTTTCTTGATGGGTGAGTCCGAAAAATCGTTCAAGAACCATTATCACAAATTCCATCGGCGTATAGTCATCATTCAGGATCATCACCTTATACAAAGGCGGACGTTTGGTTTTAGGCCGCGTGTCCAACGCCACGCCGAAATCATTATCGTCTTCGGGAGTATCCGCTGCCATCGTCCAGTGAGCCGTCACAATATCATCCTCATTATACCTGATTTACAAACCGGGCTTTCATTGCACTATATAAAACTCAACCGCTCAATGGAAAGGGCCGTCGTGCCAAGCAGTATTAAAATTTTGGGCATAGATGCCGATGACACACTTTGGCAGAACGAGGAATTTTTCCGTCTGACCCAAGATCGCTTTGCCGATATGCTGGCCGTCTATATGCCGCCCGACCCTTTGCACGAACAGCTTTTAGCCACCGAGCGCCGCAATCTGGGCAGATACGGCTATGGGATAAAAGGCTTTATGCTGTCAATGGTCGAAACCGCGATTGACGTATCACAGGCCCAAGTTCCCGCCCATGTGATCCATGACATTCTGAGCATGGGGCGCGACATGTTAAACCATCCCATTCATCTGTTGCCAGGCGTGGCCGAGAGCCTGCCACAACTGGCAGAGACCTATCATTTGGTTTTGATCACCAAGGGTGATCTTTTACACCAAGAGCAGAAATTGGCGCAATCAAGTTTGGGGGATTTCTTCAAAGATGTGCACATCGTGAGTGAGAAACACACCGCCACCTATAGCAAAATTTTTGGGTCCGACGTTCAGGTCGCTGCAATGGTTGGCAATTCCATGAAGTCCGACATTATACCCGCGCTTGATGCCGGTGCTGCCGCAATCCACATCCCAGCCCGTTACGAATGGGATATGGAAAAAGCAGTCGAACCCACATCTAATCCACGGCTTTTTAAGGCATTTGGATTTAAGAATGTAAAAGATCTTCTTATAAAAATGTGACAAATTCAAATCGGCATCGGCACTTGTTACCAAATGTAGTGGTATCTTAGATCTGAACAACCAAATAAAGTGTTTCATGGTCACAAAATCGCCTTATTTTAGCTATTTTTTAGGTGATTCTAATGTGCTAATATTATCGCGAGCAAAGCACGGGAAAAACCTCGGCAACAATAAAGTGAGGCAACAGGCGTGAAACACCGGCTATTTATGTATGTTATATCTGCGATGTTTGCAGTGTTGGTTGGCCCTTGGGCTGCACTGAATTCTGCGCCCTATGCTGCTGTTGTCATGGATGCGCGGACGGGTAAAATTTACCATTCCCGCAATGCCGACACCCGGTTGCACCCGGCATCCCTTACAAAAATGATGACACTCTACGTCGCATTCCAAGCCATTGAGCAAAGTGAGATTTCGCTAGACAGCTATGTCACAGTCTCACGCAACGCCTCATCAGAGCCTCCGTCAAAACTATGGCTCAAAACTGGCCAAAAGATCCAATTACGATATCTCATTCGCGCCGCTTCAATCAAATCCGCTAATGACGCCGCAACGGCTATTGGCGAAGCCATCGCAGGCTCTGAAGTCGAATTTGCCAAACGCATGACCCGCACCGCCCGCGCTATGGGAATGGATCGCACAACTTTCAAGAATGCCCATGGCCTCACGCAATCAGGCCATTTGTCCACCGCCCGCGATATGACGATCTTGGGCCGGCACATAATTTATGACTATCCGCAATATTACAATTTATTCTCGCGCCGCAGTGCTGACGCCAAAGTTCGCCAGGTCAACAATACCAACCGACGGTTCCTAGGGGCCTATAAAGGCGCTGACGGCATCAAAACCGGCTATACCCGCGCCGCAGGGTTCAACCTTGTGGCCTCAGCTGAACGTGGCGGCGAACGCATCATCGCAACAATGTTTGGCGGCTCTTCAACCCCGGCGCGCAATGCCCGCGTCGCTCAATTGCTCGACATGGGATTCAAACGCGCCCCCTCTTCTGCCAAGTTGCAAAGGCCGAGCCTACCGCCTTATGAAAGAAATCAAAACGAGCATAAAGGTAAAACAGTCCGTTTGATGACTGCGGTCAAACGCTCTCTACGCCCCAAAATACGGCCCTTTGGCTCGGGGCCAGTGCCTGCAGAGTTGCTTATAGCCGCAGCTCCCAAGGTTCAAATTCAGCCGGACGATATTCTCGCAGCACTCCAATCCGCGACATCTGGCGCCGTGGTAGTCCAGCTGGCTGAATCAACATATGCGCCCGGGATGGCTAGAATCTCGCCCCGCGTCCGGCCACCACGGCTGTCCTTTGTCGCTGATCCTGTCGCCGAACAACCCACAGAGTCAGTGGCCCGTAGATCGAAATCGGGCAGTCGCACTTGGGCAATTAATATTGGAAAATTCAATTCCCGGCATCAAGCGGAACGGGTTTTACTGCGCATGGCTTTAGCGGAAATGAGCACTTTAGACGGTGCAGATCGCACCGTAAAAGCCCGCGCAACAGGATATGATGCGCTGTTCACAGGTCTCACCCAAGACAGCGCTGACTTGGCCTGTCGTCGGCTGCACGCTCAGCAACTCTCTTGCTTTATGGTTGCACCAAGCTAACAGTTTCACTTGTCCCACAAGCCTAGGTGGGGCACTAATGCCGCATGATAAAACTTGCTTTTCAAATTCCCACGCCAAGCCTTGAGATTTCGGGCAGCGCGATGCGGTTTCCAGTGCGACGTATATTTTGCGTTGGCCGCAACTATGGTGAACATGCCAAAGAATTTGGCAATGACGAGCGCGACCCACCTTTCTTTTTCAACAAGCCTGCAGACGCAATAGCGCCGAGCGGCTCCACCCTGCTCTATCCACCACAAACTCACGACCTGCATCACGAGGCAGAGCTTGTGGTGGCGATTGGCGAAGGTGGCAGCAATATCAACACCACCGAAGCCCCCTCTCACATCTTTGGGTTTGCCGCAGGCAATGATCTGACCCGCCGAGATCTTCAAGCTGTAGCAAAGTCACAGCGCCGTCCTTGGGACATGTCGAAGGGCTTCGATGACAGCGCCATCATTGGTCCGATCTTGCAGAGGCAGCATATGCCCGATGACGCCGGCATCCGGTGCCTGGTAGGCGCAGAGCTGCGCCAGTCAGGACATATTTGGCAAATGACATGGCCGATTGCCGACGTGATTGCGGCCCTGTCCAGCTATGTCGCCTTAGCGCCGGGTGATTTAATCATGACCGGCACACCCGCAGGCGTAGGGCCTGTGGCCCCCGGAGAGACATGCACTGTTGAGATTGATGGCTTAATCCCCGCGGTGTTTACGTACGCGGCTTAACCTAAAGCTGCGGCCAACAAGCTTTGGGTATAGGGGTGTTGCGGCGCGTCAAACACCTGTTCGGCAAATCCGTGTTCCACGATGTCGCCGTCTTTCATCACCACAACCTTATGCGATAGCGCTCGCACCACTTTAAGGTCATGGCTAATGAACAGATATCCCAGCTGATATTTTTGCTGCAAATCGCGCAGAAGGTCCACAATTTGGACCTGAACCGTGCGGTCCAAAGCTGAGGTTGGCTCGTCCAAAACCACAAATTTCGGCCTTAAAATCATCGCGCGGGCAATTGCGATCCTTTGGCGCTGGCCTCCGGAGAACTCATGCGGATAACGATCCATCGTGTCCGGATCCAACCCCACTTCGCGCAGTATTTCGGCGACTTTGGAGCGATAATTTTTGCGGTTGGACCTGCTGTGAATTTCGAGCCCCTCTGAGATAATCTCCATCACCGACATGCGAGGACTCAGACTGCCAAAAGGGTCTTGAAAGACAATCTGCATGTCACTGCGCAGCGGGCGCATTTGGCGGCGATTCAGGCTTTCAATATCGCGCCCTAGAAAGGAGATCCTATTTTCGGAGACGATCAATCGCATCACAGCCAAAGCAAGGGAGGTTTTACCAGAGCCTGACTCGCCAACCACACCCAGAGTTTCCCCTGCCCGTACTGACAGGCTGGCGTCATTCACCGCTTTGACATGGCCCACAGTGCGCCGCAAAAGCCCGCGCTGAACAGGGAACCAAATTTTAAGATGATCGGTCCGCAGCAGCTCTACAGCATCGGTCGCCACGGGTGCAGGCGCGCCAATGGTCTCTGCGTCCAATAGCATTCTCGTATAGGGATGCACTGGCATTTCAAAGATATCTTTCGTGACACCAGTCTCCACCACAACTCCATTCTGCATGACCACAACACGATCCGCAATTTTGCGCACGACCCCAAGATCATGGGTGATAAACAGAAGGCTCAGCCCCTCAGTGCGCTGCAAATCTGCCAGAAGCTCCAGTATTTGCGCCTCAATGGTCACGTCCAGTGCGGTTGTAGGCTCATCTGCAATCAGCAAAACCGGTTCATTGGCCAAGGCCATGGCGATCATTACCCGCTGCCTTTGGCCACCGGACAATTGATGCGGATAGGATTTCAGACGCATCAAAGGGTCAGGAATTCCGACCTTAGTGAGCAGCACTAAAATGCGGTCTTTCAACGGCAGGCCCCGCAATCCCTGATGCACAGAAAGGGTTTCGCCCAGCTGCTTTTCAATGGTGTGCAGGGGGTTCAAGGAGGTCATCGGCTCTTGGAAAATAAAGCTGATGTCATTGCCTCGAATGCGCTGCAATGTGGCCTCGGGCGCGCCAATCAATTCCTCGCCTTGATACCTCACAGACCCGCGCGCCGTGGCGCTTTCCGGCAGAAGGTCTACCGTTGCCAAAGCAGTCACAGACTTACCGGAGCCTGATTCACCCACCACCGCCACGGTCTCACCTGCACCAATGCTAAACGAGACATCGCGCACGGCGGCTGTGGCATGTCCATCTTGGTTAAACTCAATCGACAGGTTGCGGATCTCGAGTACGTTCATAGGAACACCTTCCGCGGGTCGAAGGCATCGCGCGCACCCTCAAAGATGAACACCAAGAGCGAGAGCATGATCGTAAAAACAAAAAAGGCAGTGAACCCCAAATGTGGCGATTGCAGGTTCAGCTTGGCCTGCTGAGTGAGCTCCCCCAAAGACGGAGAAGACGACGGCATGCCAAACCCCAGAAAATCAAGCCCAGCCAGAGTAGAGATGGCGCCGGTCACGATGAATGGCAAGAAAGTGAGAGTCGCCACCATGGCATTGGGCAAAATATGACGCATCATGATCGTCCAATTGCTCACCCCAAGCGCCTGTGCGGCCCGCACATATTCGAAATTACGCGCCCGAAAAAACTCGGCGCGGATTAACCCGGTGAGTGCGGGCCAACCAAATATAATCGACAGCGTCGCCAAGAGCCAAAAACTGCGGCCTAAGACAGCGGTGAGAATAATGATTACATAGAGCGACGGTAGAGCTGAGAAAACCTCAAGAAATCGCTGGAACAACAGATCCAACCAGCCACCGAAATAGCCCTGTATGGCCCCTGCAATCACCCCAATAATCGAGGCACAGATGGTGACCACCAGCGCGAATAGTATCGACAATCTAAACCCGTAAATCACCCGCGCGAGAACGTCTCGGGTGGTGTCATCTGTGCCTAGCCAATGCTGCGCATCTGGTGGCGAGGGCGCCGAGCGGCCTAGGTCATTTGGCGTATCATAGCTATAGGGGACCGGGGGCCAGATCATCCAACCTTTGTGAAAACCCGCAACCTCCGCCCCTAGCTCACCGCTGGAAATCGCCTCCATAGTGGTCTCAGGATCGTCAAAACATATTTCCAAACCACCAGAGATGATCAAACATTGCACCTCGGGGTCACGGTATGTAGCCTCAGTTTTAAAATCTCCCCCGAAGGCGGTTTCGGGGTAAAACTCGGTGACAGGGGTGAAGAGCTCGCCCCGGTAGCTGACCAAAATTGGCTTATCATTGGCCAAAAATTCCGCGAACAGGCTCAAGCCAAACAAAATGGAGAAGATCCACAGCGACCAGACCGCCCGGCGGTTTTTCTTGAAATTGCTCAAGCGGCGTTTGTTGAGAGGAGACAACGTAATCATCCACGGGCCTCAAAATCAATCCGCGGATCGATGAACACATACATCAGATCGGACAGAATCCCAACTACCAACGATAACAGGCCAAAGGCAAACAAAGTGCCAAACATCACGGGATAGTCGCGCGTCAAGGCAGCCTCAAACCCGAGGCGCCCCAAACCGTCCAATGAAAATATAGTCTCGATGAACAATGAGCCGCCAAAAAACACCCCGATAAACAGGCTGGGAAAACCCGCGATCACTATCAACATTGCATTGCGGAACACATGTCCAAACAACACCCGGTTTTCAGTCAAACCCTTCGCGCGTGCAGTTACAACATATTGCTTGCGAATTTCGTCCAGAAACGAGTTCTTAGTCAGGAGAGTCAAAGTTGCAAAACCAGAGATGACAGAGGCAAAAATGGGTAGGGCCATATGCCAAAAATAATCGCCAATCTTGCCCAAAAGGCTCAAGTCCTCAAAACCATTTGAGGTCAGCCCCCGCAGCGGAAATATCTGCCAGTAAGATCCACCCGCAAAGAGCACCAAAAGCATAATGGCAAACAAGAACGATGGGATGCCGTAGCCCACGATGATCAGCGCGCTGGTCACAGTGTCAAAGGTGCTGCCATCGCGCATCGCTTTACGGACCCCAAGCGGAATGCAGATGAGGTAGATTAGCAAAGTCGACCACAAGCCGAGGGAGATTGAGACCGGCATTTTTTCCAAGACTAAATCGGTGACTTTGATCGAGCGGAAATAGCTTTCGCCAAAATCAAACCGCAAGTATTTCCATATCATATTCGTGAACCGCTCCAACGGCGGTTTATCCAGGCCGAATTCACGCTCCAATTGCTCGATATACTCCGCCGGCAAGCCGCGCGCGCCCGCATAGCGGTCATTGGTGGCATTGGCGTCAATTCCCGCATCGCCACCGCCAGTGATGGCAGCAAACACATCGCCCTCGCCTTCCAATTGCGCCAAGACCTGCTCCACTGGTCCACCAGGCACAAATTGGATCAGCGCGAAATTGACAATCATCACGCCCAAAAGCGTTGGGATCACCAACAAAAGCCGGCGGAGGATATAAGCAATCATATTAGTTCAATGCACCTGCTGCATCCAATTTTGCGGCTTTTTCAGCATTGAACCACCAAAAGTCCAACTCACCCAACGCAAAGGACGGCAGGGGATCAGGATGCTCGTATTGGTCGTAATAGGCCACCGTGTGCACGGCTTTAAACCACTGCGGGATCCAGAACCGTTTGGCCCGCAACAAACGATCCAAAGCACGGATCCGCGTAGTAAGATGAGCTTTAGTTTCAGACCGCACCACTAATTCAATTAAAGCATCAGCCGCAGGATCCGAAAAGCCCATGAGATTGCGGCTGCTGCCCTCCATAGCTTTGCTACCAAAATATTGCTCCAAACCGGAAGACGGCTCAAAGGACATGCGCATGCTATGATTCATGACGTCAAAATCATAGGCGCGCGAACGCTCCGTAGCCTGCGCCCCATCCACCCGATTCAGGCGCGCATCAATACCAAGCGACTTCATATTTTCGATCATCGGATTGGTAATACGATCAAACGCAGGTGAGCTGGCCAGCACTTCGAGGGTAAATACTTCACCATCTTTTTCACGCATACCATCCGCATTCACCAACCAGCCAGCCTGCTCCATCAAAGCAGAGGCCTTACGCAGGTTTTTGCGGTCCAATTGGCGGCTGCCCGACACTGGGGCCATCGCTGCCGGAGCGGTGAGAATATCTGCGCCAATCAATCCTTGATCGACAAGATCCTGCAAAACCGCCAGCTCCGCGCCTTCTGGAACCCCAAACGCTTCCAGTTCAGAGTTGCCCCAGAAAGAATTCACCCGGTCGTAAAGCCCATAAAATAGCTGCTCATTGGACCATTCGAAATTGAACATCATGCCCAAAGCCTCACGGACCAACGAATCTTGGAATTTTTCACGCCGCAGATTGAATACATAGGCCTGCGCAAGCGCCAGATCACCGTCAGGCAACTCAGTTTTTACCACATGGCCAGCTTCAATCGCGCCAAAATCGTAAGAGGTTGCCCACTGCTTTGAGCTGTTTTCCGAGCGGAACGTATAAACTCCAGCCTTGAACCCCTCAAAGGCCGCGGCTGAGTCTGCGAAATATTCTACACGAATGCGATCAAAATTGTTACGCCCAACATTGGCTGGGATATTTTTACCCCAGTAGTCCGCGCGGCGCGCATAGGTCACCCGCTCATTGATTTCAAAACTCTCCAAAACATAGGGTCCGGTGCCAATAAATGGCGTTAGCGATGAGTCGTCCAACCGCGCGCCTGTGCGTTCAAACCAAGACTTTGAAAACACCGGGATGCCGCCAGCAAGACCGATAACATCGCGGCGCGGCGCATCTTCGGAAAAGATGAATTTAATTTTCAAAGGGTCCAACACCTCAATTGCGGACACCATCCCTGATACGGCGGCGCGGTAGGAGGGCAAGCCCTGCTCCATGAACAAATCAAAGGTGAATTTCACATCCTCGGCGTTCATGGCTAAACCGTCCGAAAAACGGACATCATCACGCAGCGTGAATATCGCCCAATCTAGGCTTTCAGGATATTCGATTGTGGTGCACAAAAAACAATAGGAGGCGGTGACATCATCCGCAAAAGTACTCAGAATGGATTCATAGGGCATTGATGAAAGCGATGCTTGATTGCCCTTACGAGCATAAGCATTGAAACTGTCGAAAGTGCCGAAGCCCCATTGTGAAATCTCACCACCTTTGGGCGCTTTGGGATTTATATAGTCCAATTGCGCAAAATCAGCCGGGTATTTCAAATCACCGAAAAACGAATAGCCGTGGCTGACAGTGACCGGGTCGTGACCCTCCGCCAAAGCATGGCCAGCACCTGCCGCCACAAAAACCACAGAATACAATACATGCTTACTCAAAGCAAAATCCATTGGTACCTCCCCTATTGCTTGCAGATCACCCTCTGCTGTCTTGGTTAGCTTAGACCAATTTTTGCAATTGCGAAGGGGGGTAGCTCATATTTTTAAAGTGATTGCGAACAAAGGTGAGAAGTTTTCGCCGGCGCATGAAAAAAGGGCAGCCGAGAGCTGCCCTTTTTGCGTATCTGGTCGATGAATTCTAGACCAAGCCCACAAAGCCCGCTCAGATTAATTCCCGACGGTTTCGAGATAAGCGATCAAATTCGCACGATCTTCCAGTTTGGACAGACCGTTAAAACTCATTTTTGTTCCCGGTGCATATTTGGACGGCTTGGTCAGGAAGCCATTAAGGTTCTCTGGGCTCCAAGTCTGGGCGACAGCAACCAAGTTGCCAGAGTAGCTAAAGCCATCAGCCGAACCAACAACGCGGTTCACAACACCATACAAATGTGGGCCAACCCCATTCGCACCCTCTTCCAACTTGTGGCAAGCGGCGCATTTCTTAAAAGTCTTTGCGCCTTTTTCCAAATCAGCCGAGGCCAAAAGTTCCGCCAATGCTGGACCCTCTTCCACAACGGCATCTTCAGAAGGTCCGGTATCCGTTTCGATCCAGGCAACACCATGGTCTTCACCGTGGTGGGCAGGGCTGTAGATCTTGTCGGCAATCCAGCTTCCAAGAACCAGTACAAGCAGAGCCGAACAAAAGGCGGCTGCAATTTTGGTTAAGGTCATCGTGTTAAACATGTCGCGATCCGTCATTTCAATTAGGTTGTCCCCCTCTAGTCCCTTCCCCCCCTGCCGCGCAAGGTGTAGATGGCGCGACTAAACGACCTTTTTCGCGGAAAATGCTCAGGAGACGTCAAATGGCCAAAAAAATTGCCTTCCAAGGTGAATTGGGCGCCTACTCACACGAGGCCTGCATCGCTGCACGGCCCGAGCATGTCCCCCTGCCATGCCCAACATTTGAAGATGTGATCACCGCTGTACGCTCCGGTGCAGCCGAATTCGCGATGCTGCCAGTGGAAAACACCACCTATGGCCGCGTGGCCGATATGCATCGATTGCTGCCAGAAAGCGGGCTGTTCATCAATGATGAGGTCTTCGTTCGGGTACGCATCAATCTTCTGGCGCTGCCCGGTGTGGCTTTGAAAGACATTAAAGTCGCGCGTGGTCATTTGGTGATCTTACCACAATGCCGCAAATTTTTAGACGCCCATGGCATCCGTGGCGAAGCTGCCGCCGACAATGCGGGCGCTGCGGCAGATATTGCAGCGGCCAACGAACGGGATGCCGCCGCCTTGGCCTCCGAGTTGGCAGGACAAATTCATGGCCTCGATGTGTTGCAAAAAAATATTGAAGATCAATCTCATAACACCACTCGTTTCTTGGTTATGTCGGCCACAGAAACCCATGAGCGGCGCAGCGAAAAAATGCTGACCAGCTTTGTGTTTCAGGTGCGCAATATTCCAGCCGCACTCTATAAAGCCATGGGCGGTTTCGCCACCAATGGGGTCAATATGATCAAATTGGAGAGCTACATGGTCGGCGGCGCCTTCCGGGCCACACAGTTTTATGCAGATATTGAAGGTCACCCAGAAGATCCTGAAGTGAAACGTGCCTTCGATGAATTGTCATTCTTCACCGACATGATTCGCGTTTTAGGAACGTATCCCGCCGACAGCGGCAGACCACTATAACGAGAACGGCTCACATCGATGCGTGGTGAACCGTTTCTATGTTAGTGGCCAAATCACGGATACGCGCCTCAAACTTGCGATCGAGTGAATTTTTGGCAAACCGCATGGATTGGAGCAGCAGCCGGGCTGATAGATTTTTGGGCTTAAGCTCGACAGACAGCATCAATCGGGCCCGTTTAGGCGCCAGCGCCACCACGTTCACGACCACATCTCCCGAAAGCCCATCTGATTCGTTCGAAATGAGCATTGACTGCTCCGGTTTGAGCTCCTGGACCTGTAAAAAAATTTGTGCTCACGGCCCCTGAATTTGAAGTCAATCTCCCATGACATGCCCAGGCCAATTTCGGAAAATTCGTCCATCCGCACGACCGAGACACCGCTACGTCGCATTTGTTGTTGAAACTCCGCGTGATCACACAGGGCGGCAAATACGGCTTCAGCCGAGGCCTCAATATCTTCACGACTTGAAAACTTCATGTTTCGTTCCAAGAACAACATGTTGCGAACATGTCATTTTAAAATAAATCATCCAAAATATAGACTCACTCTAAGCGATCTGCCAGCCAGTTTTCCAGCAGAAAATGTGCAATTGCGCCCTTTCTTGCCGGTTTTATTTTGGGGTGAACCCCTTCAAAAATATCAAGCATCTCCTCTCGGCTGACCCAAAGCGCATCTTCAATCTCTTTTGGGTCAATCGTGATATCCGTATTCACCGCAACACCCGCGCAGCCAAACATCAAAGATGCCGGGAAGGGCCAGGGTTGGCTGGCCAGATAGCGCACGGCCCCCACGCGAATGCCCGATTCCTCGAAGACTTCGCGCCGAACGGCCGCCTCTAGCGTTTCTCCTGGCTCCACGAATCCCGCCAAGAGCGAATACATTCCTTCGGGCCAAGCATGTGAACGGCCCACCAACACGTTGTTACCATGAGTGATCAACATGATCACGACAGGGTCGGTTCGAGGAAAATGCGAGCGGTTGCACGCCGGACAATTGCGCTGCCAGCCTGACATGGCCATATCTGCGGGCCCGCCGCAGGTTGCACAGAAGCCATGGGTGCGGTGCCATTCCAAGACTCCCCGCGCCATTGCGGCCAGCTCTGCGTCGCGGGCTGACAGTCGAAACATTACACTGCGCAGCTCCGCAAAATACTCGCCATCCACCAAAGCTGGGTGGAATTGCTCCGACGGATCCAAAAATGCATTTAGTGTTTCGGGCAGCTCTTCGGGCTCCCAAATCGAGATGTCAGCCAAAAACAACGGATCGTCTGCATCATCCATCCCCAAGAAGATCAGCGATTCGCGGGCGCGCCCCAATGCGGGGTGATCAAGGTCGACCCAAGCGAGGCCAATTTCGTCCCCGGGTTGAGCATAAAGCATCGGCTTGCCACGCCAAAACAATGTGGTTTTAGCAGTTTTTTGCGCCTGCAAGTGCGCTTGCGCCTCCGGGCCGCGCAATTCGGCAGCGCGATTTAACGCTGAACCTCCAAATGTAACTGTTTCCGCCTGTCGCATGTGGGGGATCCTACCTTTTTATTCTCTTTCCATTGAATTCGCCCCAGCGATGAATTGCAATGTGATTTTCAAAGGCCTATATGAGGAGTGAGGGGTTGGCGCGGGCAAGTGCCTCGCCAACCTGGTCAGATCCGGAAGGAAGCAGCCACAACGAGCCCCACTTGGGTCGATGTCCAACCTCTCACCCTACCCTTTCGCTCCATCGAATACCGTGCATCCTGGCACGGGTTTGCTGGACCAATGCGCAGGCAGCCTATAGCATAAGCTCATGATTCGAGGGACCTTCATGACAGACGCACCAGCATATCAAGTTTTGGCACGGAAATATCGCCCAGAGACCTTTGCGGATCTCGTTGGCCAAGACACTATGGTGCAAACCTTGCGCAATGCTTTTGAGGCGGAACGTATCGCTCAGGCCTTTGTGATGACAGGAATCAGAGGCACCGGCAAAACCACTACGGCCCGCATCATTGCCAAGGGGATGAATTGTATTGGCCTCGATGGCACCAGTGGCCCGACCATTGATCCCTGTGGACAATGTGAACATTGCACGTCGATCATGGAAGGCCGTCATGTTGATGTGATGGAGATGGATGCCGCCAGCCGCACCGGCGTGGCCGATATTCGCGAAATAATCGATTCGGTGGCCTATCGTGCCGCCTCGGCGCGCTACAAGATCTACATCATCGATGAGGTGCACATGCTGTCAACCAATGCCTTCAACGCATTGCTCAAAACGCTGGAAGAGCCACCCGCCCATGTGAAATTCATTTTCGCAACCACCGAGATTCGCAAGGTCCCAGTCACGGTGCTTTCACGCTGCCAACGATTTGACCTGCGCCGCATTGAGCCAGAAGTCATGATTGCATTGCTGCAAAAAATTGCGAAAGCTGAGGGCGCGGACATTACCGATGAGGCTTTGGGCCTGATCACCCGCGCAGCAGAAGGTTCGGCCCGCGACGCGCAATCCCTTCTCGATCAAGCCATTTCCCACGGCGCTGGTGAGACCACCGCCGAACAAGTGCGTGCCATGTTGGGTCTGGCCGATCGAGGTCGGGTTTTGGATCTGTTTGACCTGATCCTGCGCGGCGATGCCACGGGCGCTTTGGGTGAGCTTTCAGCGCAATATGCGGCGGGCGCCGATCCTGTGGCTGTGCTTCGTGATTTGGCAGAGGTAAGCCATTGGGTGAGCGTGATTAAAATCACCCCCGATGCCGCCGATGATCCGACCGTCTCCCCCGATGAGCGCAGCCGAGGCTTGATGATGGCTGAGGCTTTGCCGATGCGGGTGCTCAGTCGGATGTGGCAAATGCTGCTGACCGCCCTCGAGGAGGTAGGCCGCGCGCCCAATGCGATGATGGCCGCCGAAATGGCCGTGATCCGCCTTACCCATGTAGCAGATTTACCCACGCCGGACGAGCTGATCCGCAAGTTGCAAAACACGCCCATGCCTGCCTCCCCAGCTGCCCCACCACAGGGATCAGGCGCTGGTGCGCAAGCTCTTGCGCCGCATGCAACGAGCGCGCAACAGATCATTCATTCTAGGCCCCGCGCAACGCAGATGACCCATAGTTCAGGTGCCACCACTGCCTTAGCCGCAGAGCCTTCCGCAGATGCCCTGGCGCAGTTTGCACGATTTGAAGATGTGTTGGACCTCATCCGGCATCATCGCGACGTCAAACTTTTGGTCGATGTGGAAACCACGTTGCAATTGATCAGCTACTCCCCGGGCCGTATTGAATTTGAACCCACAGAGAACGCCCCCAGAGATTTGGCGCAACGTCTTGGCAGTCGCCTGCAAACTTGGACGGCCAATCGTTGGGCCGTCTCAATCGGCAGCAACGGCGCCAAAACCATAGCCGAACTGCGCGACGCCGCCGCAACGGCCCTCAAAGGCGAAGCGCAGGCCCATCCTTTGGTGCAGGCCGTACTTCTGGCCTTTCCCAAGGCTGAAATCACAGATATTCGCACCACCAAAGATATTGCCGCAGAGGCCAAAATTGAGGCCTTGCCGGAGGTCGAAGATGAATGGGATCCGTTTGACGACGACTAACTTAAAATTCACCGCTCCGGCGCAGGCCCAGACATAGATCAAACCACAAATGAGGTAACAAAATGCTAAACGGTCTTGGTGGCCTCGGTGATATGGCCAAAATGATGAAGACGGCTCAAGAAATGCAGAGCAAAATGGCTCAGATGCAAGAAGATTTGGCCAATATCAGCGTTACAGGCGAAAGCGGTGCCGGCTTGGTGAAGGCCACTGCGAATGCTAAGGGCGTTTTGACCGGTTTGAACATTGATGCTAGTATTTTTGACCCCAATGAGAAAGAAGTGGTTGAGGATCTGATCCTCGCGGCCATCAAAGACGCACAGGCCAAAGCTGCTGACAGGTCCACCTCGGAAATGCAGCGGTTGCAGCAAAGCCTTGGCCTTCCAGCAGATATGAAGCTTCCATTCTAGAAGCACCCCCAATCGGGGCTTGCAGGGGCCGGCATTTGCCCCCACGGTGATGCGATGAACAACACCTCTCAAGATTTAGATCATTTGATCGAGCTGATGGCTAAACTGCCCGGTTTGGGGCCACGTTCGGCCCGCCGCGCCGTATTGCATATGATCAAAAAACGCGCCCTGCTGATGACGCCTTTGGCGGATGTTCTGGCAGAGGTCGCCACGACCGTGCGCGAGTGTTTGACCTGCGGAAATATCGGCACCTCAGACACCTGCGACATCTGCACAAGCCCGAAACGGAGCACTGGCGAAATTTGTGTGGTCGAGGATGTTTCAGATCTTTGGGCGATGGAGCGTTCTGGCGTTTTCAAAGGCCGTTACCATGTCTTGGGTGGCACCCTCTCGGCCCTAGATGCCATTGGTCCTGATGAACTGCGTATCCCAAGACTGATACAACGGGTCCGCGACGAGAAAATAACCGAAGTGATATTGGCGCTGAACGCCACAATCGACGGCCAAACGACGGCACATTATATTGCGGATCAATTGGGAGATGTAATTGTCTCGACTTTGGCGCAGGGTGTGCCCATCGGCGGTGAGTTGGATTACCTTGACGACGGCACAATCACCGCGGCGTTGCGGGCACGTAAAACGCTTTGAGCTGGTCGCGAAAAAGCAGTGAGGCGACCGAAGCCGCCTCAAAATCTCTATTTTATCTAGTTTGCTCTTCGCCATCGCCACTCGGCAGATTGAAAAAGCTATCTGCGTCCAACAGATCACCATGTTGCTGTTCTTCTTCCTCTTCCGGCGCATCGGCCAAGGTGAACGTTTCCAAGCCAGAAATTGCAGCAGGAATGCGCGGCGAATCGGACATGCCCAAGCTTTGCTCAGTGCTCACCAAACGGCGGCGTTCGTCATCTGACATCGCCTCACCCTCACGCAATTTTTTCGCATTGGCTTTTTGCACCAATGCATCAAGTTCCGTTTGCTTGCAAAGACCAAGCGCCACGGGATCAATTGGATTGATATTTGTGATGTTCCAATGGGTCCGCTCGCGAATGGCTTGGATTGTAGGCTTGGTTGTTCCCACAAGCTTAGAAATCTGACCATCGGACAGTTCAGGGTGAAATTTCACCAACCACAGAATTGACGCCGGACGGTCTTGGCGCTTCGACAGAGGTGTATAACGCGGGCCACGACGTTTTTCTTCACCAACAGCGGCGGCATAAAACTTCAATGACAATTTGTAGAGCGGATCGGCCTGAGCTTTATCAATCTCTTCTTGAGTCAGCTGATTGTTGCCAATCGGATCAAAGCCCTTGACGCCGGCTGCCACATCGCCATCGGCAATGCCTTGCACTTCCAGCTCATGCATCTCAACAAAATCAGCAATTTGCTTAAAACTCATCGTTGTATTGTCCACCAGCCACACTGCAGTGGCTTTTGCCATAATTGGTTTTGCCATTTCGGCCTCCATCCTAAACTTTGATCCCACACACAGCTTCCTCGACGCCTTGCGGCGGTCCCGGGTCTTGGCGGGACGAGTTACCATTTTTGGAGAACTTGGGGGGTGGTATAATATGCCCAGGCCAAAAGGGAAAGCCCCATGATGCGTCTGTCGTGAAAGACCAAAACATGGGTGGAGCGGTAGTCATTCGCGTCAAGAACATTTGGGTTTCGGTTTATTTGCTGTAACAAGGGGCAAGGCCGCTGGTGGGACATCGCCATGACATCAAACACAGGAAAACAGATATGATCAAACGCATTGGAACAACCGCCCGCGCCAGCAAAGTTGTGAAATACAATGGTGTGGCCTATCTCTCAGGACAGGTGGCCGAGGGCGCTACAATTCAAGACCAGACCCGCGACTGTCTGGCAAAGGTCGACACGCTGCTGGCCGAAGCTGGCAGCAGCCGCGCCCAGATGCTGCGCGCTACAATTTGGCTGTCAGATATGAGCTATTTTAGCGGATTAAATGAAATTTGGAACGCTTGGGTGCCGGAAGGCCACGCTCCGGCGCGCGCCTGCGGGGAGGCCAAATTGGCCCGAGCCGAGTTGATGGTGGAAATCATAGTTGATGCGGCTTGCGACTAAGGCCCCTAAAATTAGGGAATAAGCTTGGCTTGACCAAAAAGGGTCAAGCCAAGCCTTCAGTGAGCGCATTTTACGCCAGAAGAAGCTAGATTTTTAGGACGATTTTGCCAATATGCTGGCTGGATTCCATCCGCTCATGGGCACGAGCGGCTTCAGCCAAGGGGAACTCGCTGTCCATCACAGGCATTATGCGCCCCGATGCCAGATGCGGCCAGACATGTTTAAGCAGTGCCGCCGCGATCTTAGCTTTGGCCAGATCACTTTGCGGACGCAAAGTGGAGCCGGTGAGGGTCAGGCGTCGTGTCATCATCTGCACCAGGTTTAGTGTCGCTTTGGGCCCTTGGAGAAAGGCGATTTGGACCAAACGGCCATCATCGGCCAGGGATTTCAAATTGCGCTGGATATAGTCGCCGCCAACCATGTCGAGAATCACATCGACACCACCACAGGGTTTGAGCACGTCTTCAAACACCTCATTACGGTAATTGATGACCCGCTCTGCACCAAGATCTTTGCAAGCTTGGCATTTCTTCTCAGATCCGGCGGTTGCAAACACGCGGGCCCCAAACAGATGCGCCAATTGGATTGCAGTTGTGCCAATCCCTGACGAACCGCCATGCACCAAAAACGTTTCGCCCGCTTGTAAGCCGCCACGTTGGAATACATTCGAATAGACTGTGAAATAGGTTTCGGGCAGGCAGGCCGCTTGATTTAGCGTCAGCCCCTGCGGGATCGGCAGGCAATGAGCCGCGCAGGTTGCCACGTATTGCGCATAGCCGCCGCCGGGCAGCAAGGCACAGACCTCATCGCCCACAGCCCATTCGGTCACGCCGGCTCCCACCTCAGAGATGACACCCGCCCCTTCCAGACCGGGCAAATCGCTGGTGCCGATAGGGGGATTATAAAGCCCGGCGCGTTGCAAAGCATCCGGACGATTGACGCCCGCATAGGCCAGTTTAATCACCACCTCGCCGGAGGCTGCGGTTGGGATTGGCCGCTGGGTTACTTGCAAGACATCCGGCGCACCCGGGGCGGTAATTTCGACTGCAGTCATATTGGGCATCAGAGCATTCCTTAAAATTTTATTATTAGGCTTCCGGACTACGACCCGGCATGTCGTGACGTGGCTTGGGAGCTTTGATTTTGCCCAACAACCACAGCGGCCCCACCAAGGCTGCGCTCAGCGGTTTATTGGCCCGAATGCGCCCTTTGAAGATTTCCACCTGCATTACATTTTCAATGCGACGGTCCAAAAACGCCCAGGTATTTTCATGCGATGGGCAATCGTCACCGAGCCAAAACAGCACAGTTGCTCCGTAAACAGCGCTCAGTGTTACGCGTTTGCTGTACCAATTTACGTCCTGCGAACTGTCGCCCAACATGGTCCAAATATGGTCGGCCGTGCCCCAGATCAGTTTGGCCCCCTCTGCTGCATTTCGGGGCAAAGCAAAGAACGACGACGCCCGGCGCACGGCCTCCTTATCGCCGATAGCCTCGAGCCGTAGGCGCACCGCAAGCGTAATTTTCTCGCGAATCTTTAGGCTGTCCGTTGGTGTGGTCCGGTAGCCCTCAAGCATGAGAGCATCACCCTGACGATGATAGGCCACAGCCAAGTCGATAGCTCCACGCGGCGCCAAAATCGCGGCCAAGCCTGGATCCATATTCACATCCGCCACAGCATATTCAAAACTGGCTTGCGACCACCCATCAAAAACCACATGCGGCAGCATCGCTGCCAAAAGTTCAGAGATTCGCGTTTGTACCATCATAGGACCCCTAATATCAGCGCAGCTAGACAAAACAAAAGGCCTGCGCTAAAGAGCGACCTCCTGCAATTTTGCAATTTAAACTAGAAAGGTGGTGAAAACCACATGCAGGTTAGTGTTCGCGACAATAACGTCGATCAGGCCCTTCGGGTCTTGAAGAAAAAGCTACAACGCGAGGGTGTGTTTCGTGAAATGAAGCTCAAGCAACATTTCGAGAAACCATCTGAGAAAAATGCGCGCGAGAAGGCCGAGTCCATCCGTCGCACCCGTAAGCTGGCGCGTAAGAAAGAAGAACGTGAGGGGTAAATGATGTAAATCATACCCCCGGGCAACGCGCCCCGATACACAAGGAAAGCCCCTACGTTCGCGTGGGGGCTTTTTGTGCCTAGGTCAGAGCGGCAGCGCGGTGGTTTTGAACACTGTGCGCAAAGCAAAGCTTGATTGCATCAGCGTCACGCCTGGCAGTTTGGCGAGAAATTTTCGATGGATTTTAGCGAAGTCTTCCGTGTCTTTGGCCACGACTTTCAACAAAAAATCAGCACTGCCCGCCATGAGATGACATTCGAGCACATCTGGTATCAGCGCCACAGCTTTTTCGAAGGCCGCCAAAACCTCTTCAGTTTGCCCACTCAGGGTTATTTCGACAAATACAGTTGTGCGGCGATCCACCTTGCGCGGATCCACCAACGCCACATAATCTCGGATATAGCCCTCTGTCTCCAAGCGGCCAACCCGTCGATGACATGCGGAAGCCGACATATTCACCTGATCTGCCAAATCAGAATTCGAAATACGGCCTTTGACCTGTAGTACGGATAATAACCGACGATCTGTAGCGTCCAACTTCATATCTTCGCCATTTCTTACAATTCTCAGGAAATATTTGAATATTATGTCAACACTAATCCGCTTTGGAATAGAAAACAACAGTTTTGACATTCAACATGGCGGCCGGCTTGCGTTACTTTTTCTGCAATACCACAAGGATATCAGCGAGCAACTCTTTTTCCGAAGGGCCGGGATCAACTGCGTGCGTTTTTTCCTGAGGTTTTTGCGTCGCCTGTTTGATCCGATTTACCTGCCGCACCAGCATGAACCACACTAACGCGACCAGCATTAAATTGATCACGGCCATGATGAAATTACCATAGCTGAAAACCGCGTCTCCGACGGAAACTGATAGGCTAGAGAAATCGACACCACCTAGAAAAATTCCAAGTATTAGGATTCAAAATATCACTCACCATAGATTTAACGATTGCAGTGAACGCGCCGCCAACAATGATCCCGACGGCCATATCCATGATATTGCCACGGGCGATGAAATTTCTAAATTCTGAAAGCCTGACCTTATCGCTTTATGATTTATGCCTTTAACACGCCAATTTAATAAAATTAATCAAAAATTAACAACAAAAACAGTTTGGAATAGGCTGTATTGAATTCCTTCGCACGGATCATATAGATCCTATGCGAAGAACAATTCGGTAGCCTAGCTACGCAGGGTGCCGCCTGTTGCTTTGGTGACTTTTTCCACGATCTTTGCTGCGACAGCTTCAATGTCTGCATCTTTCAACGTTGCATCTTTGGGCTGAAGTCGCACGGTGACGGCCAAGGATTTCAGACCTTCTGCAAGCGATCCACCAATGAATTCGTCAAAGACTCGAACCTCTTCAATCAAAGCCTTTTCGGCACCTTGAACTGCGTTTACTACGGTGATGGCTTCCACAGATTGATCCACCACAAAGGCGAAATCACGCTCTACCGCTTGGAGGTCAGAAATCGACAAGGCAGGCCGAGTGGGGGAGGTTGACTTCGGTGTTGGGATATTTTTCGTGTGAATTGCAAAGGCAACTACGGGACCCTTGACGTCCAGCGCGGCCAGAACCTTGGGATGAATCTCACCAAAACCTGCGAGCGAGGTCTTCCCAAGCGCCATACGCGCAGAACGGCCCGGATGCCACCAGTCAGACTGCCCACGTTGGAATTGCACCTTTGAGGGGGCACCAAGGGCATGCAGCACTGCTTCGGCGTCGGCCTTGGCATCATATACATCAACCGCGCGGCGGGTGTTGTGCACATCTTTCGGACCGGTATGGCCCACCAAAATACCGCAGGCTAATGTTTCTTGATCTTCGGGCTCACCACCGTGCCAAATTGGACCAACTTCAAACAAGGCCATATCCATGATCCCACGCGCTTGGTTGCGCGCTGCGGCCTGTAATAGGCCGGGCAGCAAAGATGGGCGCATATGGCTCATTTCCGAGCTAATCGGGTTGGACAGCATGGTCGCATCGGTGCCGCCACCAAACATAGCAGCCGCCTCATGATCAATAAAACTATAGGTTACGCATTCGTTATAACCCAAAGAGGCAATCATCCGGCGTGCGGTTTGCTCGCGGGTTTGCCCTAGGGACAGCACGGGTTTCGGCACGCCTAAGTCCACGCGCGCAAAAGGGATTCCGACCAATTTGGTCAAGGAGGCGACACGCGCAACTTCTTCTACCAAATCCGCCTCACCCAAAACATCAGGCCGCCAGCTTGGCACATGGGCCATATCACCTTCGAGACGAAAGCCCAAATCTGTGAGAGTTGCCCGCTGGGTGCGCTCAGGAATATCCATGCCTACCAGTGACTTCACCCGGGCCACGTCCAGTCGGTATGCGCGCGCATAGTTTGGCACTTTTCCCGCTTGGATCAGCTCAGATGCTTGACCGCCGGCATTATCCACAATCATCCGCACGGCAAGTTCAAGCCCCTCGGGGGTAAATTCGGGATCAACGCCCCGTTCAAACCGGTAGCGCGCGTCTGAATTGATCTGCAAAGCCCGACCTGTATAAGCAATTTGAACGGGGTTCCAATAGGCCGATTCCACGAAAACATTGACAGTCTCTTCACTACAACCCGTATCAGCACCGCCCATGATGCCCGCAATGCTTTGCGCGCCATTGTCATCGCTGATTACCATCTGACCGGCTTGGAATGTATAGGCTTTGTCATCAAGCGCCAAGATATTTTCACCCCCAAGCGCACGATGCACACGTAAATTTCCAGCCAATTTATCCGCATCAAAAACATGCAAAGGCCGGTTGCGGTCCATGGTAAAAAAGTTGGTCACATCAACTAAAAAGCTAATCGGCCTTAGGCCAATGGCCCGCAAGGCCTGCTGCAACCAAGCCGGGCTTGGACCATTTTTCACACCGCGGATCACGCGGCCACAGAAAACAGGGCAACCGTCCAACGTATCGGCGTCGATTGATACCAACAGATCATATTTGAAACTCGCCGGAACAGGAACAACGTCCCGGTCCTTTAACTTGCCTAAACCTCGAGCTGCCAAATCGCGCGCCACGCCACGGATGCCTAAAGCGTCTGGACGGTTGGGTGTAATCGCAATTTCAATAACCGGATCAACGCGGGCCGGGTCATGTTCTGCCAACCAATCAGAAAAGCTCTGCCCGACTTCGCCCGACTCCAGCTCAATGATTCCGTCATGCTCTTCGCTGAGTTCCATTTCACGCTCGGAGCACATCATGCCAAAGCTCTCGACACCGCGAATTTTGCCGACGCCAATAGTGGTATCAATACCCGGCACATAAACGCCCGGCTGCGCAATCACCACCATGATGCCAGCGCGTGCATTGGGCGCGCCGCAAATGATTTGGCTCATGCCAGTTACGGTTTCCACCTGACAGATGCGCAGCTTATCCGCATCGGGGTGTTTTTCAGCCTCAATGACCTTGCCAATTGTGAATGCCGACAGCTTCGCCGCAGGATTTGTGACCCCTTCCACCTCGAGACCTAGATCGGTCAGCGCATATGTGATGTCATCCAAAGACGCATCAGTTTCCAGATGGTCTTTCAACCAAGACAATGTGAATTTCATAATGGGCCGCCCCGGTGGTCAGAATTGCTGTCTATTTCAACAGGTGAATACCCCTGTTTACCCAGAAGGGAAAGCCCACAGCATGGCAAAACTCGCCTGCCTTGGCATATGGGGGTTTTGGCCAAATTATTTCAAACAGAACCGCGACCCACCTATGCCGCCACGCGCGCCGCAACCATGGCCAGCCAATTTTGCAGCTCAAGGGTGCGCATGTCATGGCCAAGCTCGGTCTGAGACAGGCCAAAAGCCAAAGCCATTGCCTCCTCTTGCTCAGCACGCATCATATTGGAAGCCAGATCAAGATTTACTCCGATATCTCGTAGAATCTCGCCCACATAGCGCACCGAGTACTCCGGATGATATTGGCTGCCCCAAAAACAGACCCCATCTTGCTCGTAAACCATTGCTTGAACTTTGGAATGGCCATTGCCCGCCAAGACCACAGCTCCGGCAGGCAAGGTTTGCACCTCGTCACGATGCACGCAAACAGCCGCAAAAACCGCGTCTCGGCCCTGCATCATCGGATGGGCTTCAGCCGCAGGCGACAACGTCAGACCTAGGGCCACACCATCTTCACGCCCCGCAGGTGCCGCACCGCATGTGCCCCCCAAAACATGCGCCGCCATTTGCAACCCATTGCATGACCCATAGGCGGGCAGGCGGGCCGCAAATACAGCGCGCATGGTCCCCTCGAGAGCCTCCGCCCGCGGATCATCCACACACCAAGCAACACCCGACCCGGTAAACACCACACCACTCACGTTCTTCAACGGTGGCAAAGCCTCCCCCGCATAGGGCGCTACAGAGGTTATACGCAGCGCCGCATTAATCTGGCACAGAACAGAAGCGTAATTGTCAGCCTCGGAGAGCCGCCCCTGAGAACGGCTTTCCGCCACCAGCTCAGGCGTGTTGGATTCCACGATCAATATATGCGCCATAGGCCGATCCTTAGTTTGATAAAACGAAATATGCCGAGCAAAGCTTGCCCGGCATATCTCAAATCACCAAGAAAAAACTGACGTTACCGGCTCAATCCGCTGACCAAACCGGGCTTATCCAAAGCCGCAAAGCCATAGTGGCGCAGCCAGCGCAAATCACTGTCAAAGAAGGCGCGCAAATCGGGGATGCCATATTTCAGCATTGCAATCCGGTCGATGCCCAAGCCAAAGGCAAAACCTTGGTATTTTTGCGCATCAATGCCACCGGCCTCCAAGACCTTAGGATGCACCATGCCACTGCCCAGTACTTCCATCCAATCGTCACCTTCGCCCACTTTCAACTGGCCATTCGACCAGCTGCACCGAATATCCACTTCGGCGGAAGGTTCGGTGAAGGGAAAATGAGAGGCACGAAACCGCAGCTCAACATTGTCTACTTCAAAAAACGCTTTCACGAATTCTTCCAAGCACCATTTCAGATTGGCCATCGACACATCGGTGTCCAAAGCCAAACCCTCAACCTGATGAAACATCGGAGTGTGGGTTTGATCATAATCTGCGCGATATACGCGCCCGGGGCAGATGACGCGCATCGGGGCGCCCATCTTCTCCATTGACCGAATTTGCACCGGGCTGGTGTGGGTGCGCAGCACATGCGGCGGGCGTTCGTCCCCTTCGGAACGATGGGTGTAAAACGTATCCATCTCAGCGCGCGCTGGATGGTGGCCAGGCATATTAAGCGCGTCGAAATTATACCAATCAGTTTCAATCTGCGGCCCTTCAGCCACGGAAAATCCCATATCGGCGAAAATAGCAGTCACTTCTTCCCAGACCTGCGAAATCGGGTGAATGGTCCCCATGCGGTCGCCACGCCCTGGAAGAGTTACGTCCAACCATTCCGCTTTCAAACGCTCGTCAAGGGCGGCATCCCCCAAGGATGACTTGCGCGCGATCAATGCGGAATTAACTTCATCTTTCAACGCATTCAGCGCCGGCCCGGCTTCTTGCCGCTCTTCCGGGGTCATTTTGCCCAATGAGCGCATTTGCAGGCTGATCTCGCCTTTCTTGCCGACGGCCTGAACTCGCAAATCCTCCAGCACCGATTCATCCGTGGCCGCCGAGATTAAACTCAAATATTTTTCGCGCAGATCGTCCATCGGATCCTCCAAATTCTGTTGCGACCCGTGCTAGCGAGATTATGCGGCGCGAGCAAGAGCACTTGCAGCTTTGTTGTTGGAGTTCGAGTACAAGACAGGAGACATCGGCACGATGAATGCCTCTAAGCACCCTTCCAGCGGCGCAGCATCCAGTACCATTGGTCAGGGTTCGCGTGGATCCGGGCGGAGAGGTTGTCATTGAAGTCTTGTGTCATGGTCAGGCTGTCGGAGGGGCGGATGGCTGCGTCAAACTCAACGTCGAACTGTGTGCCATCGCCTGTGCGCGTGCCAAAGGCCGGAATCATGGGCAAATCGTATTTCAGAGCCAATTGCGCCGCCACCAGTGACGTCAGAGCCGGGTGGCCAAGAAATGGCATACGCACGCCATCGGCGTATTTCTCATCCAACAAAATAGCGATGAACCCCCCTTCGCGAATATGGCGCACCAATGCGCGGGTGCCAATTTTTCCAGTGGCTAAGATTGGTTTGCCCCCAGCTTCGATTCCCGCAAAGAGACGACGCTCGTAATGGCGGTTGATCTGCGGGCGGTATACCGCGCCAGTTTCCATGCCACGAGCCTTCAACGTGGAGCGTATCGCCTCCCATTGGCCGAAGTGACCGGAAACAATGATGGCACCCTTACCGGCCGCATGGGCCTCTTCTAACGCCTCAAGCCCCGGTCCCGAGACTGTGTTGCGGGAATGCAGAGTTTGAAATTCCGCGCAATGTAGGATCTCAAACAAAGTGCGGCCCATATTCCGGCCCATATCGCGGCACAGCTCCAGCTGCTCGGCACGCGGCATGTCGGGGTAGACCTGGCACAATTCACGATCAACCCGGCTGCGCGCAATCGGGAAATACCGAACCACAAACCCTACCAAAGCCCCAAAGGCACGCGAGCGGCGATCAAAGGCGCGACCACGCGAAATCGACAGTGCCGATAACAGCGGGATATAGCGGATATGATGCCAAAGGCTATTGAACAGACGAGAAATCATCCGTGCCGTATGATTGAAATTGCCGCACGGGCCAAGTCTAAAATTGCGCGGGAGGTTAACCTTTTAAATTCAGGAGTAAATTATACACAATGGGAGGTTAAGTCGGAGCAGACTAATTGTCAAAAACAACTAACCAGTAAGGATCAGACCCCACAGAAAAAGAATGAGGCAGAAACGAAAACAGCCCCGGAGAAAACTCCAAGGCTGTGAACTAAACTTTTCAAGGCTATTTAAACGAGGGCAGCCTGCGCTTTGGACACAATCGCTCCAAATGCATCTGGTTCGTGAACGGCCAAATCTGCCAAGACTTTGCGGTCAACTTCAATACCAGCCAAAGACAAACCGTTTATGAAACGGCTGTATGTCAGGTTTTCATCATGGCTGCGGCATGCAGCGTTGATGCGTTGAATCCACAAGCTGCGGAAATTACGCTTCCGGACTTTACGGTCACGTGTTGCATATTGGTTAGCTTTATCAACGGCCTGTGTGGCTGTTTTAAAGACATTTTTCCGGCGGCCAGAATAACCTTTGGCAGCTTTAATGATTTTCTTGTGACGGGCGTGGGTTACTGTACCACCTTTAACACGGGACATCTCTGTGAACCTCCTTAGCGGTCGTAGGGCATGTAGCTCTTGACGATTTTCGCGTCAGGAGCAGACAGAGTGGTCGTGCCGCGGGCGTCACGAATGAATTTGCGGGAACGTTTGATCATTCCGTGGCGTTTGCCAGCTTGTGCAGCCATGACCTTACCGGTCGCTGTCACCTTGAAGCGCTTTTTCGCACTCGACTTGGTCTTCATTTTGGGCATTTCGGTCTCCTATATTAGAACGTGAACGCGCGACTCGGCATGCCACTTTGGGCCGGTCTCGCGGTAGAACTTGGCTTGTAGGCAGGATCGGGCCTAAGGGCAAGTGGTAATTGCTACTTCACCACCGCCACTAGGGCGGCCAAAAACGCTTCAGGAACATCGGTCAAACTCAACCCCTCCGGCATCGCAAACTAGGCACAAGCCAGCAACTTGAGGCTCTTCAAAAATACGCCCTAGCCAAACCCGCCGGGACGTTGTTCGATTGAGGCGTTGAGCACCTCAATCACCCCAAAAACGGACAGCAAAATACCACCCACAATCATCAAGGCTAAGTTTAGCTCCATCAGCTGTCAGGTTCTGACTTGAAGATCAGACGCTCTTCACAGGGAGCCACACGCAAAATATTCGTTGTACCAGCTTGATTAAACGGAACACCAGCAGTCACAGCAATCTGATCGTGCTCTTCGGCGAAACCTTGGCTGACAGCAGCCCGTACAGCCGCTACCACGGCCATTTTAAAGCGGTCAACGGGGCCGGTGATCACACAATTTGTACCCCAAGTCAGGCTGAGACGGCGGGCCGTGTCAATATTGGCGGTCAATGCAATAATCGGAACCCGAGGACGTTCACGCGCAGTTAGGCTGGCCGTCGTGCCAGAAAACGTGAAGCAAGCAATCGCTTTGATGTCGGTGGTTTCAGAAATTTCACGCGCCGCAGCCACGATACTATCGGCTACGGTTTTGCCCTTAACGCTGCGCCCTGCTTCAAGGATGCTCGTATAGGTTGGGTCACGCTCAACTTCGATGGCGACGTTGTTCATGGTGGTCACGGCTTCGATTGGGAACAGGCCGGCAGCAGATTCAGCCGATAACATGATCGCATCAGTGCCTTCATATATAGAGTTGGCAACATCGCTGACCTCTGCGCGCGTTGGCATTGGGCTTTCGATCATGCTTTCCAACATTTGCGTGGCCACAATCACCGGCTTGGCTGCCGCGCGACATTTGCGGACCAATTGCTTTTGAATAGGCGGCACGGCTTGCACCGGTAGCTCAACCCCAAGATCGCCACGCGCAACCATGATCCCGTCACTCACACGCAGGATCTCATCAAAAGCAGCGACAGCCGCAGGCTTTTCGATTTTGGACATCACAGCCGCGCGGCCATTAGCCAAAGCGCGTGCTTCATAGACGTCTTCCGGACGCTGTACAAAAGACAGAGCCAACCAATCCACACCCAGCTCACAGGCAAACTCAAGATCGGCCCGATCTTTGGGTGAAAGAGCTTTGAGCGGCAATAGAACATCAGGGACATTCACACCTTTACGGTTTGAAATTGTTCCACCAGCTTCCACAACACAATCGGCAAAATCAATGCCACAGCTTTTCACGATAAGGCGGATTTTACCGTCGTTCACCAAAAGCCGAGCACCAACTTCCAAGGCTTGGAAAATTTCAGGGTGCGGCAGGTTCACTCGAGTTAGATCGCCGGGCACATCTTTCAGATCCAAACGGAAGTCAGCGCCGTTTACCAGCTCCTCTTCGCCATTCTTGAAGGTACCTACCCGCAATTTTGGTCCCTGCAAATCCGCAAGAATCGCAATGGGGCTGTTGAGTTCTTTCTCAATTTGACGTATAATAGAATGGCGCGCTGCAATTTCCGCATGATCCCCGTGGGACATATTCAAGCGAAAAACATCAGCGCCGGCTTCATGCAAAGCGCGTATCATTTTATAATCACTTGATGCAGGCCCGAGGGTTGCTACGATTTTTACATTTCTGTCACGTTTCATTCACAAGACTCTTTTTATGTTACCGCTATCATATCTGTGCTCTATTGCCCTAATTCACATCCAATTGCAACTAAGCTATAAGGGGATATGAGCGACGATTCACCATTTTTCATTACAGGATCTGAACAGAAAGGGCCATGGCTTATTACGTGCGACCATGCACGTAATCATGTCCCAGCAGCCGTAAACGGCGGATCCTTAGGCCTGTCGGTCTGCGAGATGCAGCGACACATCGCTTATGATGTGGGCGCAGAGGGACTTAGTTTGGCCTTGGGCAAATATTTGCAATCTCCAGTGTTGTGCAGCAACTTTTCACGACTGGTGATTGATCCCAACCGCGGCGAAGATGATCCCACCTTGCTGATGAAGGTTTACGACGGCACCCTCATTCCGGCCAATCGCAATACGGACGCGGCGGACGTGGAACGTCGGCTGGAGGCGTATCACCGTCCCTATCATAAAGCCTATAGCGAGCTGGCAACCTCGGATCGCGCCATCGTTGCGGTGCATTCTTTCACACCGCGGCTCAAGGGCCGCTCGCCCCGTCCTTGGGAAATTGGCATCCTTTTCGCTAAAGACCGCCGGCTGGCAGATCTTACCATTGCCCGACTGCAAGCCCGCGGAAACCTCACCGTGGGCATAAACGAGCCCTATGATGGGCATTTGCCGGGCGACAGCATAGATCAGCACGCCCTTCCCAGGGATCTACTGAATATCTTGATCGAAGTTCGAAATGATCTAATTAAAACGAAAGACGAACAAAATGCCTGGGCGCAGCTTCTTGCACCTATTTTGCGACAGGCCTTGGCAGCCACCGACACATCAAAAGCAGGAGAATAACATGGACGCACAAACCAAACTGGAGCTTGAGGCCGCCGCATTCCGTCGTCTGCAGCAGCATTTGATCACCGATCGCCCCGACGTACAAAATATCGACATGATGAACCAATCCGGTTTTTGCCGCAATTGTTTGTCGCGCTGGTACCAAGAGGCCGCAAAAAAGGTGGGCATTGAGATGAGCAAAGATGACGCCCGCGAGGCCTATTACGGCATGCCCTTCGATCAATGGAAAGCCACGCATCAAACCGAAGCCAGCCCTGAGGCTCAAGCAAGTTTCGCAAAATCTCACACATAATCACCATCGGCGCGGGGTGGCCTTGCCCTGCGCCCAATCATTACCAATAAATTACGAGTTGGCACGTTCCACGATCAGGGCCTGTGTCTCAGCGAGACAATCATACGCCCATTGATCTCGTCTCGGGCCCGTTGCGTGGGCGCATGGCCGATGACTGCAGTTACCTGCCCCCCTTTGGTTGCTTCGGTCACGTACGGCGACAGGGACGCAGACAGGACCAGCCCATCCGTGATCTGCAAATGACCAGAAATGCACTGCATCTGCTTTAAAATGCAGGCCCGTTGATCTTGAGAATTCACAAAGCCTGAAACCAAAACTTCACGTCTGCTCACCGAGACAGTCACAGGGTGGTTAAGATCTGGAATATCAACTGGCACAGATTGGAAAATAATGCCCTCAACACGGCCCAGCGTGTCAGTAAAGCCCAGCCAGCCCAGCGCACCAAGCCCTAAACAAAATGTGAAAATACCAAATTTACGTCTCAAATCCACGTCCATCCTATTGCAAAGCAAGGGAACGGCATTTCGCAAATTCGGGCAAGTGAAAGCCACACAGTGTCCCCTTTGCCTGTCATGAATTTATTTAAATTGCGACCTTACGGCTTTCATCAAGGTAGATTTCACGCAAACGAGTCGCAACAGGTCCCGGAGTGCCGGAGCCAATTGCCTGACCGTCCAATTCCACCACTGGCATCACAAAAGCAGAGGCCGACGTGAAAAACGCCTCATCCGCACCCTGCGCTTCAGCCACAGTAAAGGCCCGCTCCTCAACTTCCATTTGTGCCTCGCGGGCAAACCGCAAAACCGCGGCGCGGGTGATCCCATGCAAAATGTCATTCGACAGATGCCGGGTGATGATCTTACCACCCTTGACGATATAGGCATTGTTCGACGTGCCTTCAGTGACGGCACCATCTTCCACCATCCAGGCGTCATCACAGCCCGCAGCTTTCGCCATCATCTTACCCATCGATGGGTACAGCAGTTGCACTGTCTTAATATCGCGGCGGCCCCAACGTTGATCGGCAATGGAAATCACTTTGATCCCCACCTTAGCCACAGGGCTGTCTGCGAGGCCGGGTTTGTTCTGCGTAAACAAGACAATGGTCGGCGGCGTATCTTCGCTTGGATAGGCAAAATCGCGATCAGATGCGGCGCCTCGGGTGATTTGCAAATAGATCAAACCCTCTTCGATCCTATTGGCACGCACCAATTCACGGTGCACCTCCAGAAGATCGGCTTTTTCTATCGGACTGCGCATGGCCAGCTCGCTCAAAGACCGCGCCAAACGAATGGCATGGCCCTCAAAATCAATCAACTTGCCATCCAGAACAGATGTCACCTCATAAACCCCATCGGCGAACAAAAAGCCCCGATCAAAAATTGAAACCGTAGCTTCATTTTCCGGCAGATAGGCGCCATTTACATAAACTGTGCGTGTCATTGTGTTATCCCCACAAGGCTGCAACAGGCGGGTGCACACCGGCTGCGTCAAATTTCAAAGGTTGATCACGATCTTCTGCCAAGAGCAGAGGGCCGTCAAGATCGGTGAATGCCGCACCCTGCGCCACCAAAGTCGCAGGCGCCATAGCCAAAGAGCTGCCCACCATACAGCCGACCATGATCCCAAAACCCGAAGCCCGCGCCGCGTCACGCAAAGCCAAAGCCTCCGTAAGCCCCCCGGTCTTGTCCAGCTTTATATTGGCAAAATCATATTTGCCCTGCATATCCGCCAAGGAGCTGCTGTCATGACAGCTCTCATCCGCACAGATCGGCAAAATGCGCTCTAGGCCCAAAAGCGCATCATCCTCAGCGGCCGGCAAAGGTTGTTCCACAAGTTCCACCCCCAGACGCAGCAAATGCGGCGCCAAATCCAAATAGACCTCAGCGCTCCAGCCCTCATTCGCATCGACAATAATGCGTGATTGGGGCGCACCACGGCGCACCGCTTCCAAGCGCGGCATATCATCAGGGGTGCCCAATTTAATCTTAAGCAAAGGCCGAAACGCATTCAAAGCCGCCTGCGCCTGCATCGCCTCAGGCGTATCCAGTGACAGGGTATAGGCGGTGACCTCAGGACCCGGTGCCCCCAAGCCAATCAAATCCGAGACCCGCCGCCCAGCGGTTTTGGCCTCCAAATCCCATAAGGCACAGTCCACCGCGTTGCGCGCGGCCCCCGCAGGCAGGGCCTCGGCCAATTCCCTCCGCCCCACAGCGCCCAGCGCCTCGATTTGCGCCGTCACACTTTGAAGGGTCTCGCCGTAGCGCGCGTAAGGCACGCATTCGCCCCACCCCATAAATCCACCTTTCTCAATCCGTACGGTCAATACCTCCGCTTGGGTGCGGGACCCGCGCGAAATGGTAAACACCTGTGCCAATTGGAACGTTTCAGCTTGAACTAAAATATGCATGCAATGTCCTTGCTACTTCTGGCCCAAGTACTCTCGCCGAAGGCCCGGCCTGTCAAGCTGCGGAGCAGATTGACAGGCGGATCTCGCGCGGCGCTTTTGGCGCTGCACAATTTAGGTCAAAGGGCAGCTTGCGCTTACAGAGCGGCCAAAGCATCCACCAAAGGGCCCGCCCCAATGCGTATTGGGTCTACAGTTGGCAGGCTCATACGCGCTTCAACCTGCGCCAAATAGGCGATCGCTTCCGTATCAGACATATGCTGCGTGTTCACCGAGATGCCCACAACTTCGCAAGCCGGATTGCCAACCCGGGCCAAAGTCAGCGCCACATCGCGCAGCTCTTCCAAGGAGGGCTGCTGATATTCAGGCAGGCCGCGCATGTGTGTACGCGTCGGCTCATGACCTAAGATCAGAGCATCCGGCTGACCGCCATGAACCAAAGCCATGGTGACACCTGAATAGGAGACGTGAAACAGGCTACCCTGCCCCTCGATATGATCCCAGTGATCTGAATCATTGTCTGGCGTCAAATATTCAACGGAACCGGCCATGAAATCTGCAATCACCGCATCCAATGGCACGCCACCACCGGTGATCAAGATGCCCGTTTGTCCTGTGGCCCGGAATGTGGACTTCAGCCCTCGTTTACGCATCTCTGCATCCATCGCCATAGCCGTGTACATTTTACCGACCGAGCAATCCGTACCCACAGTCAAGCATCGTTTGCCACTGCGCTTTTTGCCATTGGCAATTGGATATTGCACGCTTGGCACCCGCACATCATGTAGCCTGCATCCATGTGCCGCCGCAGTCTCAACCAAATCCGCCTCATCTCGCAGCAAATTGTGCAGACCAGAAGCAAGGTCATACCCCATCGCCAAAGCCTCTTTCAGCACGACTTTCCATGCGTCTGAAATAATCCCACCTCGGTTCGCAACACCAATGACCAAAGTCTTTGCACCCACAGCTTTGGCCTCGGCCAATGTCATGTCTTGAATGCCAAGATCCGCGCCACAGCCGGCCATGCGAAATTGTGCAACGGCGTTCTCTGGACGCCAATCCTTGATGCCAATGGCAACTTTGGCGGCGAGCTGATCCGGCGCATTGCCGAGAAACAAAAGGTATGGGGTTTTAATCATGGCGATCTCCTAGCGCTGTTACGCGCAATCTACGCCAATATTTGCGCAGTATTACCCATTGTTGGGCGCGTTTTGATATATATGTGAAAGAATATACTTTATAATTAAATTATATTCGAATATAATTCCAAAAATTTTCGAAGTTCCGTCGAAGCGATCAGAATTTCAGCGCTGAGTCGCAAATCATCATCTTGAGCTTCGACAACCCGAATGCCCTTGCAGCTGGTCGCGCAAGATAATATTATAAAGAAAGCTCATCTTGTAATTTCGTTACCCGAGGTATCACATGTCATTTCGCTTGCAACCTACCCCCGTCTCTCGCCCAAATCGGTGCCAATTGTTCGGGCCAGGCTCCCGGGTGGCGTTCTTTGAAAAAATGGCGAGCTAGTGCGGCGGATGTCATCAACCTTGATCTTGAAGACAGTGTTGCCCCCTCCGACAAAACCACCGCCCGCGAAAATGTCATCCAAGCAACCCATGACGTGAATTGGGGCACCAAAACCCTATCCGTTCGCATCAACGGCCTCGACACACCCTATTGGTATCGCGACGTTGTCGATCTTTTGGAGCGCGCCAGCGACCGGCTCGACCAAATCATGATTCCAAAAGTGGGCTGTGCGGCCGATGTTTATGCCGTAGATGCTTTAGTCACAGCGATTGAGACAGCCAGGGGCCGCACCAAGCCGATCACCTTTGAAGTGATTATCGAAAGTGCGGCTGGCATCGCGCATGTTGAAGAGATTGCCGCCAGCTCGCCACGCTTGGTGGCCATGTCCCTTGGGGCGGCAGACTTCGCCGCCAGCATGGGCATGCAAACCACCGGAATCGGCGGCACTCAGGACAACTATTATATGCTTCAAGGTGAAACGAAACATTGGTCTGATCCTTGGCATTGGGCGCAAGCCGCCATCGTTGCGGCCTGCCGCACCCATGGGGTTTTGCCCGTCGATGGTCCCTTCGGTGATTTCAGCGATGACGCAGGCTTTCGCGCCCAAGCCCGCCGTTCAGCCACATTGGGCATGGTCGGAAAATGGGCCATTCACCCCAAGCAAATCGTACTATCCAACGAAGTTTTCACACCATCAGAGGCCGCTGTTGCCGAAGCGCGTGAAATTCTTGAGGCGATGAAACAGGCCAAACAAAACGGCGAAGGCGCCACGGTTTACAAGGGCCGGCTTGTCGATATCGCGTCAATAAAGCAAGCCGAAGTCGTGGTCCGGCAGTTTGAAATGATCAGCGGCGAATAAAAGCAGCGGCGCACAGGTTTAAATTGTCGATGGTGGCCAGTTCTGTTGCACTTTAAGCAAGCTGGGGTCATATAGGTTGAAAGTCATAATATTGAGGCCAACCATGACCAACTATCTTGAATTTGAACGCCCTTTAGCAGAAATTGAAGGCAAGGCTGAAGAGCTGCGCGCGATGGGCCGTGACAATGAGGATATGGATGTTGAGTCTGAGGCCAAAGCTCTGGACAAAAAAGCCAGTGACATGCTGGAAGAGCTTTACACCAAGCTGACACCATGGCGCAAATGCCAAGTGGCCCGCCACTCCAACCGGCCGCATTGCAAAGATTACATTCAAGAGCTGTTTCAAGAATACACCCCCTTGGCGGGCGACCGTAACTTTGCCGATGACCACTCGATCATGGGTGGATTGGCTCGTTTGGGCGACAGGCCAGTGATGGTCATTGGCCATGAAAAAGGCCATGACACCAAATCACGCATCGTGCGTAACTTTGGCATGGCGCGCCCTGAGGGCTATCGCAAAGCCATCCGCTTGATGGATCTGGCCAACCGTTTTGGCTTGCCTGTGATCTCACTCGTAGACACCCCCGGCGCCTACCCCGGCAAAGGTGCTGAAGAACGTGGCCAATCGGAAGCGATCGCGCGCTCGACAGAAAAATGCCTGCAACTCAAAGTCCCGTTGATTTCGGTGATCATCGGTGAAGGCGGCTCGGGCGGCGCGGTGGCATTCGCCACAGCAAACCGCTTGGTCATGCTGGAACATTCCATTTACTCAGTGATCAGCCCCGAAGGCTGCGCTTCCATCCTGTGGAAAGATGCCGAGAAAATGCGTGAAGCGGCGGAAGCTTTGCGGCTGACGGCACAGGATCTCAAAACCCTAGGCATCTGCGACCAAATCATTGCAGAACCCAAAGGTGGCGCGCATCGTGACCGCAAGGCCACCATGAAAACCGTTGGCGCGACATTGGGTAAGTTGCTTGATGAATTGGGTAAGAAAAGCCCGGATGGTTTGATGAAAGATCGTCGGCAAAAGTTCCTAGATATGGGCACCAAAGGTTTGGCCAGCTAATCGCCGCTTACCACATGGCTTTATTGGCCTCGTCTGCTGCTTTGGTCATAGGCGGCGGCGTCAATCCGGGCCTCTGCTCTCTCATCTGCCGTTTGGCACGTAAAATATCGCCCATACTGGGCGAACCAGATGCAGTATGGCTGCCTCAAAGGCCTGAGACGCAGGATTGCCCGCGCCCGCGCATTTGGCTGTAGGCCTCCGCCACTGTAATCACCCCACGCTGCGCGGGTGATGACCTTTTTGCTCGAATTACGCGACATAATCCGGAGCGGCTGTCACAATTGCACGGCCATTCACTCTGACCACATTGGTTTTCCCAGCCACAATAAACATCAAAGATAACCGGCCATCATCACCGCGCGGGCTACCATCGGTGCCTTCAGAGACCACCGTGCTTAAAATGCAAAACCGCGACGCCATGATCCATGCTTGATATTCAGGCGTGATATTATTGGCCACTTTGAGCAAGCTGTCCGGTGCGCGCTGGCCTTAAAGCGCCTCCAGACCCGCGATATCAAGCCCCCGTGTCACTCGTAAAAGCCGACCTCGGCCATCAATTCGCGCGAGCGCACCTCAACCGCTTGTTCCATCAGTTCCATAAACTCGGCCACAGGTTTCCCCTTCGGGATGGGCTCCATAAACTCTACAGTTGCGGTCCCCGCCTTGCGCAACACGCTGCGTTTTGGCCAGAAGATGCCAGTGTTCAAAGCCACAGGAACGCAATCTTGCTGCAATTCGCGGTACAACACGCCGGACCCCATTTTATAAATTCTCTTCGCGCCCGGTGCCACGCGTGTGCCCTGTGGGTAGATCACCAATTGCCCAGGCGCCACACGCCCAGAGGCCACATCTGCAACCATCTTGCGGATCGCAGCCGCCCCTTTGCCCCGATTGACCGGCACACAGCCCAACCGATAGGCGTATTGCCCCACAATAGGGGTGAATAACAATTGCCGCTTCATAATGAATTTCGAGCGCGGAAGGCAGTTATAGATAACAATAATATCAAAAAAGGATTGATGTTTGGCGGCAACAAGAACTTCACCTTGCGGAATGTCACCTTGGATATTGACCCTAAGCCCAATCATCCAGCGTGCGCTCCACACAACCCACCAGCAATAGACATGCGCCGCCATAGAAGCGCCTTTTTGACTGATAAGCATTGGGATCAAGAAAATGATCGCAACAACCAGCATTGCCACATACATTTGCATATTAAACAGCAAAGAGCGGATCCATTGCAGCGCGTATTTCATCGTGCGTCCTCACAGGCTTTACGCGGGGAGTATCCCAAAGTGTCGCGCAGTATTGCCATAGACTATAAGACCAATACCCTGTCAAAACCAGCTTGAACCTTCAGGTTTCCTCACGATTTGGATTCGTGAAATCAAGCACGTGGCAGAATTTTAAAAGCGTCTAAAAATCTTGTACTTTCAGAGCTGTCGTTATGCCGCTATATTGCTGATAATTTGTGGACTAATAGAAATAAAAGATTCGAGGCGGCTGTGCGATTACTGTGCCCCAAATGTTATGAAGAATATGAGGTAACCGATGACGTCATCCCGGGTGAAGGGCGTGATGTTCAATGTTCTGTCTGTGATGAGACTTGGTTTGTAGAGGGCGAACCCGCTCCGCTTGCGCGCCGCGCCATTGATCCAGGTGTATTTAGTATCCTGCAACAAGAGGTGCAGCGCGAGATGGCGGCGCGACAGGCAGACGCCCAAACAGCCATAAAACCTGCGCCAGCCCCTGCGCCAAAACCAAAGCTAAAACCTAAGGCGCAGTCAGCAGAACCGTTGCGAGCTAAGCCAGAGACACAACATAAGGCCAAAACCACAAAACCTGATCCAAAACGCAAGTATTTACCACCCATTGAGGAAGTCGACCCCAAACGAGCTAAATCATCGGTGTCACCTACAACCGTTGTAAATTCAGATCCTGAGGATGACGTACCCCCACTCGACAATCGGCAACGCGGCATTCTAGCCGCTTTGATTGTGCTCGCCGTACTGGCTTCGCTATACATTTTTGCACCAAACCTAACAGATGCATTCCCGGCCTATACCGATTGGGTTAATGCCTATGTATTCTGGGTGGATGACATACGAAAATGGCTGCAAAATATCCTGCGAAGTGTCTTAGACTACCGACAAAGCTTCGGTTAACCTTAAAACCGATCCAGCAATCTTTGAAGATACCCGCGTTCTTCTTCCGAGCGGTCAAGCGCGCCTGAGCGGCGGCGGATCTCGTCCATCAACTCTTGCGAGCGCAATCGAAGCTCCTCTTGCGGTACCATCTGTTCACCAGCGCCCAATTGCCCGTTGCCGCCAGAATCTCTGCCCAACGGGTCTCGGGTGGCACGGTCTTGCGATTCACCCTCGGATCTTTGATCATTTGGGGTCGCTCCTTGGCCTTGGGGCTGTTGCTCGGCCAATGTCTCACCCAGGCTTCGCATGCCTTCGCGCAGGGCATCAATCGCCTCAGACTGATTATCCAATGCGCCCGGCAGATTACCCGTCTCAAGGTCTTCCGCCGCACGCTCCATGGCGCGGCCAGCTTCATCCAAGGCGCGGCGTGCCTCTTGTCCCGGTTCGGTGCCAGCCCCGGGCAAATTGCCCCTCTGGAGATCCAACTCACGCTGCAATTGTTTTTGCCGCTCGGCTAAGAATTCATCATCCTGAGACGACTCCGTCCGCTCGCCCACGTCACCATTTTGACCTTGGCCAGGATTTTGAAATTCACGGAAGATTTGATCTGATAGCCCCTGCTGTTGACGCAGGCTATCAGCCAAATCTTCCATCTGTTGCTGGCCGCCATCTTGGCCGTCTTGCCCCTCACCACCGGATTGGCTCTGTGATGTTTGCAGATTTTGCATCAGACGGTTGATCTCTTCCAGCAACTCCTGAGCCTCTGCCATACGGCCCTCTTCCATCAATTGCTGCAAGCGATCCATCATCTCTTGTAGCTGATCTTCCGATACGGTGCTGTCATCGGGATCAGGCAGCCGCTCAGGCTGTTCTTCCGGCGGGTTACGCTCCGCAAACTCTTTGAAATATTCCCGCTGCGCTTGGCGCAACTCCTCCATCAACCGCGCAATTTCTTCGCGCGTGGCCCCATTCTTGATTGCTTCTGCCAGCTTGTCTTGCGCACGCGCCAGCTTTTTGGCCGCCTGATCAAGATCACCATCTTCCACCTCCAAAGCCAGCAGCCAGAGTAGCTCAGCCGAAGCCTCAAGGTCTTCTCGGGTTGTGCCCTCTTCAATCTGGGCAATGATTTTCTTCAGAATAATCCCATCTTCGAAATCGCGAAACACCTGCTCAGGCTGTTGCGATATGGCCCGCAAGATCTGCGCCACCCGCCGACGATTACTCTCAGACCATAGAAGATCTCGACGTTGCTCGGTCAAAGCCTTCGCCAAAGGATCAAAAAAGCGGCGCGCGGGCAGCTCAATTTCAAGCGAGGCAGATAGGCCGGTTTGCCCACGGAGATCTTCAACCTCCAGCACAAACGACACCGGCAGATGCGCCCAAACATGTTTGGACAAATTTTCAGTCAAAATTTCAGTGAAATTCGAACGGTCACCGGAGATTGTCAACGGCAATGACAGTTCAATATCCGGCTGTGACGCGGGAGCCGCCGCCAAGCCATGCCGCCGATCAACCTCTGCCAATTTGAGTCGCACCCAAGCCCGGCCAGAGGTCACGCCAAAATCATCGCTGGCCGCGAATGTGAGGTCAAAAGTCCCATCACCCTCGCGCTCAATCTCACCCACCACCTCAGCCTCCGGCGGCAAATCTGCGATCATATCCAAGTCCCAGCGCGCCTCATCGGGTCCCAAAATGGCCAAGCCGCCAGATTGCGTCACCAAAAACTGGTGATTTTTATTTGCAACACTGGGAAGGTTTTCAACGCGGCCAGAGACGGTTTCATCCACGATGTGCTTACTGTCATCGCCGTATAGGCGGACCATGATCATGCTATCTTGCGGCACGCTTAAACTTTGGCCGATCACATCATTTAGATATAGGGTTGGGCGATTGGCATAGGCGGGCGGTTGCATCCAGACTTCCCAGCTCGGCCCTGGCATCACCACGCCCTCAGACGCGCGCGGTGCGCCACTCAATGCATAGGAGGTACCAAACATCACCCCAATAACGAAGATTAACAGCGCCATATACCGCAGCGAGTAAGGATCTTGTGGCGCGACTTGAACATCTGGCCACACAGCTTTCGCCGCTGCAGCTCGGAGATGCATTTGCGCCAAATGCGCCTCCCAAAGTGCCGCCGACTCAGGGTCGTCGCGGCCAATGGCCTGAATATCTTGGAGCGCCGCAAGTGGGCACCCCGGCAGGCTTTGGTCCAATCGCGCCCGTGCCTGCCCGAGGCTTGGCCAGTAAAATCGTGCCCAGATATACCAAATGCACCACAAGCATAGGCAGGCGGCAGCACTGAAACTCAGCCAAATTCCCTCTATCGACCACAGATCCGGCGCACCCAACAACAGCGTTCCCATGATACATAAAATCAGTGAAAAGAGCGGCCAACACGCCTGCGCAACACGCTCAATCCAAAGGCCTACGTAAGTCATCCCAAGGGCAAACTTTGTGCTGCGCGGTAGTGGTGTGGCCATAAAAGCCTCCATGACGTGGCGCGATTATACCCACTCAGGAATTGTATCTCGATTAATGATGTCTTCCAAGCTTGGTCGTGCGCGGATAACCGCAAATTGATCACCATGCACCATAACCTCGGGCACTAAGGGGCGAGAATTATATTCACTCGCCATAACTGCGCCATAAGCCCCAGCACTTCGGAATGCGATCAAATCACCTGCATGCATCCGCGGCAGGGGCCGGCCCTTGGCAAAGGTATCGCCACTTTCACAAACGGGGCCAACAACATCGTAAGGCTGATAAGCAGCTCCCGCCTTCGGCTCGATGATGGGCACAATTTCGTGATGCGCCCCGTACATTGCAGGGCGGATCAAATCATTCATTGCTCCATCGACAATCAAAAACTCGCGATCTTCGCCCTCTTTCACGTAAATCACTTCGCTCACCAAAATACCCGCATTGCCTGCAATAAACCTACCCGGTTCAATTTCAATCTCGCAGCCCAGATGGCCAACTTTCTCACGAATCAAAGCGCCGTAGTCTTCAGGAGTAGGGGGATGTGCGTTATTGTTTTCATAAGGGATGCCCAGCCCACCCCCAAGATCTAAACGGGTGATGTCATGACCATCAGCCCGAAGAATCTCTGTCAGTTCGGCCACTTTTTCATAGGCCACTCCATAGGGTTCAAGCTCGGTCAGTTGCGAGCCAATATGTACATCAATGCCGATAACTTTCAACCCCGGCAGAGCCGCGGCCATAGCATAGACTTCACGCGCCCGCGAAATTGGGATGCCGAATTTATCTTCTTTTTTACCAGTTGAGATTTTAGCATGGGTTTTTGCATCGACATCCGGATTAATTCGAATCGTAATGAGAGCCACTTTGTCTACGGAGCTCGCCACCTCCGACAGCACGCGCATTTCCGGTTCACTCTCAACGTTAAATTGACGAATACCACCCTTGAGCACCAATTCCATTTCAGCACGGGTTTTACCCACGCCGGAAAACACAATCCGATCTCCAGGAATACCCGCAGCACGCGCACGGGTATATTCACCAGCCGACACCACATCCATACCCGCACCCGCCTCCCCCAAAAGCTTCAAAATGGCTTGATTGGAGGCGGCCTTCATTGCGTAGCAGATCAGATGATCCATGCCCTGCAACGCGTCATCAAACAGCTTGAAATGCCGCAGCAATGTGGCGGAAGAATAGAGATAAAAGGGCGTGCCAACAGCAGCCGCAATCAGAGAAATAGCCAACGTCTTCGGCGTGTAAAGCGCCATCACGATATAAAAAATGATCCATCATACATGCCTTATTGGGTCTGACTTGCGCATATCACGCTACAAAATTCAAACAACACCTTTGCCGCATTATTCTCACACAGGTCAATTTTTGGGTTGGCTTCGAAGGTAGAGATACAGCGGCAAACCACAACTCACCCCGATGCCAAAGGTCGCAAAGATTGAGATTAAATGCCCATACTTCCGAGTTTGGGACACCTCATAGAGGATCCAAACTGTAAGAGCAGTGGCCGCGATAGTAAGATCCCAAACCAAGCCACTGCTGGCCGCATTGGCATGCCATGCCGCAACCATAAGCCCAAGATTGAGGCCGTCAGTCTGAAACCAGCTGACAAAATAATACATAGGGTGCACTGCACCCCAAACAGCCAAGGCCAAATAGATTATTCGCATCACGGGTCTCCTCACTTACTGGCGGCCACGGCGCGCAAATCGGCCAAGGCCACAGGCTGTTCTGGCTCCCCATCAGCACCGCAGGCGCACAGAGCTATAAAGGCTAAACAGGTTAGATATTTCATGCCAAAGCCGCCTCCCAGCGTGCAATTTGAGCACGAACTTGTGCGGGCGCCGTGCCACCATAGGACATGCGAGACGCGACGGAGTTTTCAACCCCAAGCACTTCAAACACATCGTTAAAAATTTCAACATGGACCGATTGCATCTGCGCCAACGTCAAGTCAGGCAGATCACAGCCCTGCGCTTCGGCCATTGCCACCAAGCTTCCGGTGACGTGATGCGCATCTCTGAAAGGCATTCCCAGTGCGCGCACCAGCCAGTCGGCCAAATCCGTGGCGGTTGAAAAACCCGAGGTGGCCGCCACTTTCAGGCTGTCACGGTTTGCCGTCATATCGCTGACCATCCCCGTCATCGCAGCCAAGGCCAGCATCAGATTATCGGCGGCATCAAATACCTGTTCTTTGTCTTCTTGCATATCTTTTGAATAAGTCAGCGGCAGACCTTTCATCACCATCATCAAAGCCACATTGGCACCAAAAATCCGACCAATCTTGGCACGAATTAATTCAGCGGCATCGGGGTTTTTCTTTTGAGGCATGATTGACGAGCCTGTCGAGAATCGATCCGACAGGGTTACAAAACGAAACTGGGCCGAGGACCAAATCACCAACTCTTCTGCAAAGCGGCTAAGGTGCATGGCGCAAATACTGGCACAGCTGAGATACTCAAGCGCAAAATCACGATCCGATACGGCATCCAAAGAATTGGCAGCGGGCCGATCAAAGCCTAGATCTTTTGCCGTCATTTCACGGTCTATCGGAAACGAAGTGCCAGCCAAAGCCGCAGCCCCCAATGGGCTTTCGTTCATCCGTTTACGCGCATCTTCAAACCGTGACTTATCACGCGCCAGCATTTCGACATAGGCCATCATATGATGACCCCAAGTCACAGGCTGCGCGGTTTGCAGATGGGTGAAGCCGGGCATGACCCAATCCGCACCGGCTTTGGCTTGTTGTAAAAAGGATTTCATCAGCGCCTCAAGCCCCAAAATCGCCGCATCCGTTTGATCACGGACCCAAAGCCGAAAATCAGTGGCCACCTGATCATTGCGGCTGCGCCCCGTGTGCAAACGACCAGCAGGCTCCCCAATCACCTCTTTAAGTCGGGCTTCGACATTCATGTGAATATCTTCAAGCTCCACCCGAAACGGAAAATTTCCTGTTTCAATTTCTGACAATACAGTGAGGAGCCCTTCCCGAATGGCTGTACAGTCGCTATCTGAAATAATACCAGCTGCCCCCAACATGGCGGCGTGGGCGCGGCTGCCTTTAATATCTTGGGCGGCGATGCGTTGGTCAAACCCAATCGAGGCATTAATTGCCTCCATTATTGCGTCTGGTCCGGCGGCGAAGCGTCCGCCCCACATTTGATTTTGGGATTTGGTCATGAGTGAAACCTTTGGGAGTGTGATATGCGCTACTTACTTACTGCTGTTCTCTATACGGCCCTTGCCACCACTGCAAATGCAGACATCGCAGCACTGGAAGGGCTGCGCACGGGTGACATGCGCAAACTTCAGTTTCATAGCGAGATAACAAAGGCCCCAGAGGTCGCCTTCATCCGTGCAGATGGCTCAGAAGGCGTTTTGTCTGATTATAGCGGCAAAGTGGTTGTGCTCAACTTTTGGGCCACATGGTGCGCGCCCTGCCGCAAAGAAATGCCAGAGCTCTCGGCCTTACAATCCACAATAGGCCGCGATGACTTTGCTGTAGTCACCATAGCCACCGGGCCAAACCCACCCGCAAAGATTGCCGCGTTTTTCGATGATATCCAGATCGATAACCTCCCCGCCCACCGTGACCCACGGCAGGCTTTGGCACGTGAAATGGGGGTTTTGGGATTGCCAGTCACGGTCGTGCTAGATCGAGATGGACAGGAAATCGCCCGACTTCTCGGGGATGCCAATTGGCACAGTGACAGCGCCCTGGCCATCATGCGGGCGCTCATCGCGCCATAGATTGAACCTCATGGTGCCGCTGGCAGCCAAGGGCATGGTTGTTAAACAAACCGCAGGCCTCCATCCACGCATAAATAATAGTGGGTCCACAAAATTTGAAGCCAGCCGCCTTGAGATCCTTTGAAATCTGCAAACTCAACGGGGATTGGGTGGGCACATCCGCCAAGGTTGCATAGCCACCAACCAAGGGTTGGCCCTCAACATAGGCCCACATACGATCCGAAAACGGCATCTCGTCCGTCAACCGTAGATAGGCCTGTGCATTGCCTATTGTGGCCTCAATCTTGCCACGGTGGCGCACGATTCCAGCATTTTGCAGCAGGATCTCAACCTCCGCCCCCCCCCAAGTCGCTATCACCTGCGGATCAAATTCAGCAAAGGCTTCCCGAAAAGCATCTCGCTTTTTTAAAATGGTGATCCAGCTCAAACCCGCCTGAAACCCATCTAAAATCAACTTCTCCCAAAGGGCGCGGCTGTCATACTCCGGAACCCCCCATTCAGTGTCGTGATATTCAAGATAAATTGTATTTATTCCGACCCAGCCACAACGTTCCATTTCGCCTCCAATTTAACTCACGTTAGGGCTGTTGAGAGATGTTGCCAATACATTAGCGAGGCGCCTCATGACCTGGGGCAATTATAAACTGCTCAACCCTCACCTTCCCAATCCGCAGAGCATAGCGGTGGCAAAGCGGGATACCAACGTCTTAAGTACCGTCAAAGGCTCGCTGGGCCATGGGCGCACCGCATTGGTATTTCAGCCGGTTGTGCAGGCCGGCGACACAAACAAGATTGTGTTTTTTGAGTGATTGATCCGGCCAAACGCCATATTTCCAACCGAGATTTCATCCCTCTTGTTGAGAATAACAAAATGGGCCGGATGATTGATTGTGCGATGCTGTGGTTGGGCTTGGCCATGCTGGTTAAGCAATCGACCTTGCGCATGTAGATCAACATGTCCGCACAATCTATTGGGTATCCGATATGGATTTGCACCCTTGGGGATGCGATTTGTGGTAATCTGCAGTTGGCAAAGAACCTGATACCGGAAATCACCGAGCCAAGCGTCATGGCGGCCCCGGAGGTGGCCCGCTATTTCATGAATGATATGCAAAATTAGAGATTTGCTTTGCGCTCGATAATTTTGGCGCGGGCCAAACCTCATTTCGGCATTTGCGCGACTTCTTTTTCGACATTATCAAATTGGACGACAATTCACAAATTGCATTGTGCAATCCTCGACAATCAAGCGCTGATCCAAGCTTTGAGTGGCATTGCCTCTAGTTTTGAGATGTTTTCTGTGGCTTAAAACGTTGAAACCGTACCCAACGCGCGATTGCTGGCCGAGCTTGGGTGGACTGTCTGCAAGAATATCACTTCGTCGCCCCATCCTTCACTCCCTCGTGGCGTCAAATCCCATAAGAAATGATGCTGTGTCATAATTTTGCCGCATCGCAGCATAAAATATTGCATTTGCAGCATTTTCAAAATTCACGCATTGTCATTTTAAGATAAAATTCTTACAAATGCCTCAAAGTGAGAGCCGAACTGCGCATATCCAACGACCCTTTGTGCTGAAGGTAGACCTCATTAAAGAGGAGAGTCTTTATGACAAATATCGTAATCGTATCTGCAGCCCGGACTGCCGTGGGAAGCTTTGGTGGCGCTTTTGCCAATACACCGGCCCATGATCTAGGCTCTTCCGTTCTGCAAGCTGTTGTTGCACGCGCCGGGATCGATAAATCTGAGGTGAGCGAAACTATTTTGGGTCAAGTTTTGACTTCAGGCCAAGGCCAAAACCCAGCGCGCCAAGCCCATATCAATGCGGGTCTTTCTATCGAAGCTGCAGCCTGGAGCATCAATCAGGTCTGTGGATCCGGCCTGCGTGCCGTGGCGCTTGCCGCACAACATATCCAATTGGGTGACGCAAACATCGTGGCGGCTGGTGGTCAAGAGAACATGACCCTTTCCCCGCATGTGGCGCATCTGCGCAGTGGCACCAAAATGGGTGATGTCAAATATATAGACAGCATGATCCGTGATGGCCTTTGGGATGCCTTCAACAATTATCACATGGGCCAAACAGCCGAGAATGTGGCAGAGAAATGGCAAATCAGCCGCGACGCGCAAGATGAATTTGCCGTGGCAAGCCAAAACAAAGCGGAAGTCGCTCAAAAAGCCGGTAAATTCGCCGATGAAATTTCAGCATTCACTGTCAAAACCCGCAAGGGTGACACCATTGTTGATGCAGATGAATATATTCGCCACGGCGCAACTCTCGATGCCATGGCCAAAATGCGTCCCGCCTTTGGACGTGAAGGTGGAACTGTCACCGCAGCGAATGCGTCTGGCTTGAATGATGGCGCCGCGGCAGTCTTGCTTATGACCGCCGAGGAAGCTGAAAAGCGCGGTCTTGAGCCTTTGGCCCGTATTGCCAGCTACGCAACCGCAGGGCTGGACCCGTCGATCATGGGTGTCGGCCCGATCTATGCAAGCCGCAAAGCCCTTGAAAAGGCCGGTTGGTCCGTCGGTGATTTAGACTTGGTGGAGGCCAACGAAGCGTTTGCCGCTCAGGCCTGCGCTGTGAACAAAGATATGGGCTGGGATCCCGCCATCGTAAACGTCAACGGGGGCGCAATTGCTATTGGCCACCCAATCGGTGCCTCAGGATGCCGAATTCTAAACACATTGCTGTTCGAAATGCAGCGCCGTGGCGCTAAACGTGGTTTGGCCACGCTCTGCATCGGTGGTGGCATGGGTGTCGCCATGTGCCTTGAACGGCCCTAAACACCATCTGCCTTTGCCAAATCTGGCGAAGGCAGACCACAAACCCAAATAAATCAAATTCAGCGCAAAATATTATTGCGTTATTTATCTAATTGATGTAATATAATTACGCATTAAAACCATATAGGAAGAACTCATGTCCCGTGTCGCTCTAGTAACCGGAGGGTCCCGAGGTATTGGCGCCGCCATTTCCGCCGCCCTCAAAGCTGAAGGCTATACAGTCGCCGCAACCTATGCCGGCAACGATGAAAAAGCCGCAGCCTTCACCGCCAAAACCGGTATCAAAACCTATAAATGGGACGTCTCAGACTATGATGCCTGCACCTCGGGAATTACTCAAGTTGAAGCTGATTTGGGCAAGATCGAAGTATTGGTGAACAATGCGGGCATCACCCGTGATGCGCCTTTCCATAAAATGACCCGAGATCAATGGACCGACGTTATGCGCACGAATTTGGACGGTGTCTTCAACATGACGCACCCGCTCTGGAACGGTATGCGTGAGCGAAAATTTGGCCGAGTGATCAATATTTCCTCCATCAATGGTCAAAAAGGTCAATTTGCGCAGGCCAATTATTCAGCAGCAAAAGCTGGCGATATTGGCTTTACAAAAGCATTGGCCCAAGAAGGCGCGCGCGCTGGCATCACGGTAAATGCGATTTGCCCGGGCTATATCGCAACCGAGATGGTTTTGGCTGTGCCTGAGAAAGTTCGTGACAGCATTGTCGCACAAATCCCAGCAGGTCGCCTTGGCGAAGCCAGCGAAATCGCACGTTGCGTGGTGTTTTTAGCCTCCGACGATGCGGGTTTCATCACCGGTGCAACACTGACCGCAAATGGTGGTCAGTATATGGCGTGATCTCTTGATCATCGCCTTTCTGATCAACGGCTGCCTTTCGGGGCAGCCGTTTTTGTATTCGGGTGATTTACTAACCGGTTATATTTCTGATAATCGTGAAATTTCTTCTTTTAGGAGCAACTTTTTTTTCTTCAACTCTCCAACCCACAAGTGATCCGAAGCTGGAGCTTTTTGGGCGCTCTCCACCTCTTGGGCAAGTCTCATATGCTTGCGTTGCAACTCAGTGATTCTGGAATTTAGGTTCATGGTTCCTCCTCTCGATTTGCGTGTATTTTTAGTCGACCATACTAAATCTAGTCTGTCACGCTCGGTTTGCACCATCACGCCACAAAGCCGTTATTTGCGCGAAAGATTGCTCAAAGCTTAACTGTGCCAGAAAAACTCAGCACCATCGCGCAATATCGCCGAAATCTCTGGCGCATAATCTGGACGGTCTTGTGCATGCGCCAGACCCAAATGCAGGCTTTTCGTCCCCAAAAGCTGAAAGGCCGCTCGGCCTGATTTACGCGCACGCACCAAAACCAAATGCGGCGCGCGCCCGTCACGCGGGGCCAGGGGTTGCACAGAAATTGATCCAAGCCGCCCCTGAAATCCCAACAGAATATCCGGCAAACGTTCAACCCGTTGGATCAGAGTCAAATATCCCTTAGGACGCAAACGTTTCGCGGCCAAATCAATCCAATGGTACAATGCTACCTGCTCCGCACGGCCCGAGGCACGACCGGCGTCGGCAGGAATAGAAGACGCATGCGCTTCAAAATAGGGTGGGTTCATAATGATTTGGTGGAATTCTCGGTCATAGAATGCTGTTGGACGAGCAGAGACACAACTCACCTGCACTTCGAATTCAACTTTATTTTGCGCCGCATTGGCCCGCGCCAACTGGGCATAGTCTGGCAAAATCTCCACCCCATGCAACCGAACCCCGGGCAAGCGGGCCGCCAAACATAGGCTGGCAACTCCAACACCACATCCAAGCTCGAGCACATCTTCACCTTGTTTTGCAGGGCAAGCCGCAGCCAAGAGCACCGGGTCAATCCCAGCGCGATATCCGTCTTTGGGTTGGGCGAGCGTCAATCGACCGCCCAAAAATCCATCTTGGGTGATCTCCACTATTGACCCAAATCTATATCGTTGTCGCGCATGATTGCCGCTGCCACAAAATGATCACGGTCGGCCACCATCAGGCGGCGCGGCAATATGCCAATGCTGCCTTCAAGGATACTGCTATAGACGTCAAATTCGAAGCAGGTTATGTCTTCATTCCTAAGGAGCATCTGAGCGAGGGCGATTACCGTTGGATCTGTGGTGTGCAATAATTCTTTCATGACTTATCACATAGGCTCAGACCTATGGGTTTGTCGAGACATTTGAGGAAAATGGGGTATCGCTTTGGACCGTATCGTGTCAAAACCACATGATCGCTTAGCGCTGGCATTGTCAGAAGATATCGCCGCGGTAAACAGCTTGATCCGGTTAAGGATGGCCTCAGAACACGCGCCACGCATCCCTGAAGTGACGGCTCATCTTGTAGATGCCGGCGGCAAGCGCTTACGCCCGATGCTAACGCTAGCTGCTGCACAGATGTGCGGCTATACCGGCCCGTATCATATTCATCTCGCCGCCACTGTAGAGTTTATTCATACAGCCACTTTGCTGCATGACGATGTGGTTGATGAAAGCGCGCAACGTCGAGGGCGACCAACTGCAAATTTGTTGTGGGATAATCAATCCAGCGTGTTGGTAGGTGATTATCTGTTTTCACGTGCCTTCCAGCTGATGGTGGAAACTGGGAACTTGCGAGTCCTGGACATTTTGGCCAATGCATCAGCCACAATCGCCGAAGGCGAAGTGTTGCAACTTTCAGCGGCCCGAGACCTCAAAACCACTGAAGAGATTTATTTCAAAGTTATACGTGGCAAGACAGCTGCTTTGTTCGCAGCTGCAATGGAAGTCGGCGCGGTCATTGCGGAGCAGGATGAGAAGACGGTGCAAGCCCTATTAGATTACGGGGACGCTTTAGGCATCTCGTTTCAGATCGTGGATGATTTATTAGATTATACTGGTACCGATGCTACGGGCAAAAACATCGGCGATGATTTTCGTGAACGCAAGCTGACCCTGCCTGTGATAAAAGCTGTTGCTGCAGCAGATGCCGATGAGCTGGTATTTTGGCAAAAATGCATCGGAAAAGGCAAACAAGTCGAGGGTGATCTAGAGCATGCTTTAACCTTAATGCACGCTCACAACACCCTGCAAAATACACGAACACAGGCGCTATATTGGGCGGGAAAAGCCAAAGAATCCTTGGATGTGATGCCCGATCATGCGTTGAAAACCATGCTTATGGATCTGTCTGACTACGTGGTGGCACGCCTTAACTAGCAAGCAACGGCCCGCTTGCGGTCCACCAATTTGGGTGTGCGGCTTGGGTGGTTTGCGCACAAAACTGTGCCGCCTCCAAGCTTTTGAACAGCGCAAAACAGGTGGCACCCGACCCTGACATTCGGCTCACGATTGGCGCATGCGCCCGTAATTCAGTCAAAACCGAAGTAACCATCGGTTCGGCCAAAATTGCTGGAGCCTGCAAGTCATTACGCTGTTGGGCCAACCAATCTGTGATCTGCAAAATATCTCCAGGGAGCGCATCCATCGCAGGGTTTGCCTTCGACACCAGTTGATTGAAAATCAGGGCTGTTGAAACCGCGCAGGCCGGATTGACCAAACAGGCAAACAGGGGCGGAAGCTTGGGCAGGAGTGAAATGATTTCTCCAATCCCTTGCATCACAACTGGCCTCGACCGCATGCAAACGGGCACGTCAGCACCCAAATCAAGTTGCGTGGTGACATCCGGCAAAGGCAGATCCCACAGTTGGGCCATGCCATTCAACGTGGCTGCCGCATCGGCGCTGCCCCCGCCAATTCCCGAGGCAATGGGCATGGTTTTATGCAAAGTGATCTCGGTGTCACAGCCAGCGGGAAACAGGCCAGCGGCCCGCAGCACCAAATTGTCAGCACTAACAGGCAGGTTTGCCGATTGAGGGCCAATGATCTGCAAAGAGGTTTTCGCTGCCCGCCGCAGCTCGACCCATTCCCCACAGTCCAGAAATGCCACCAAACTGTCCAAGACATGCCTGCCATCCGGACGGAGCGCCAAGACATGCAGGCATAGATTGATCTTAGCTGGCGCGTTGAGCCTAATTGTCATGGGTCAGCTTCAGCGGTAGCGCGCCCTCTTCTGCCAAGACGGCATCAAGGCCAATATCCAACTTTTGCTGGATGCGCGGGGGATCAACATCCTCGGCCCCGGCCCCTTGAGAGGCAAAGCTCAAGGCTCTGCGCCACTGAAACCGGGCCTCAGTTTTGCGGCCAACAGCCCAATACACATCGCCTAAATGATCGTTCACGATGGGATCCGTGGCCATCAACTCCACCGCGCGCTCCATTTGGACAACTGCGTCGTGATAATAGCCCAATCGATATTGCACCCATCCCAAGCTGTCGATGATATAGCCCGCTTGGGGCTGTGCCGCGACCGCCGCTTGGATCATAGACAGGGCTTCTTGCAGCTGCTCACCGCGTTCAACGAGCGAATAGCCCACATAATTGAGCACCTGGAATTGATTGGGCGACAGCTCCAGAGCACGGTCAAAATCGCGCATCGCCATCTCCCAGTTTCCCAATTGATCATGAGCCATGCCGCGCACATAATAAATATACCAATGCCGAGGCTTGGCCTGATCAATCAATGAAATTGCGGTGCCATAACTGCGTACGGCGCGGGCATGTTCGCCCTCTTGGCGCAGAAAATCACCTAGGGTTTGATGCACGGAACGTAGATCGGGGAAAGCCTCCGCTAATTGCGCTAATACTTCAATGGAGGTTTCAGTTTTACCAATCTCAGAAAGCGCCTCCGCACGGCCGATTTCAGCTCTGACAAATGCCGGGTGGCTGCGTGGAATAGCGTCATAGGCTTCAATCGCCAAAGTGTGATTGCCGAGTACTTCCAAAAGTTGCGCCGAGAGCAGAAGCGCGTGCACATTTCGCGGGGCCAAATGGCTGGCCAGGCGGGTGTACAAAAGCAGCCCATCTTGACCATCACCGCTACGCAAGGCCAGTGCAAGGAAAAATAGAACCTCCCCGGCCCCTTCACTGCCATTGCGTACCACATCAAATTCAACCGCAGCACCGGCCTCAAGCTGTACGATCATCGCACGCACTTCTTGATCAGCATCTTCGCCATGAAAATCGCCCAAAAAGGCGATGGCATCTTCGGCGCGTTCGAGCTGTACCAAGATTTGAGCCCGCGCTAAACTGCCCCGGAAAGAAATCGCAGCAGGGGATTGGTCTTTGCCAGAAAATATTGCTTCCGCACTGTCAAAATCCCCCACAAGCGAAAAGGCCAGAGCTTTTTGATATAGAGCAAAGCTGCGCATGCCTTCAGCTTCGGCGGCAGTGTCAAACAAGGCCAAAGCCTCTCCCACCCGGCCCAAGCCCATCAAAGCCCAGCCCCTGAGCAAATCGTCAATTGCAGTTCCAGCAATCGAGGTGCTGTCAAGCTGCGTCAAGGCGCCGCCATAATCTTGAGCCTGAAACGATTGCGCTAGTTGTAAAATTCCAGCCAAAGGATGACTTTGAGGGAATGTGCTTAAAACCCGTGCCAGGTTTTGTGCCTTTGCAACATCACCTGCCGCCAGAAAAGCGGACATGGTTTGCGCAATAAGGGTTGGATCCTGCGGCGTTTGCACCAAAGCGCGGGCAAAATATTCAGAGGCAAAGCCATAATCATGAGCCATGGCCGCCTGACGCGCAGCAATATAGGGACCAGAAGCTTGCTGTGCCTGCGCACCGGGCGCACCAATTGCAAGTGTACCACCTAAGGTGCAAATCTTTAAAAATTTCATAAATACATTTGGCACCGGCATCTCCCTGATGATCACAACCCTAGGACGGCTGTGCTGCGAAAACAATTGGGGCCATGTGTATTTTCGCCCATTGCCCCAAACCCAATTGAATTTTCAGATTACATAGTGGGCCAGATTACATATTGGGATAGTTAGGCCCGTCCCCACCTTGGGGGGTCGCCCATGTGATGTTCTGACTTGGGTCCTTGATATCGCATGTCTTGCAATGCACACAGTTTTGAAAATTTACAACAAACCGTGCATCTTTGCCGTCTTCTTCAACCACTTCGTAGACCCCAGCCGGGCAATACCGCTGAGCAGGTTCAGCATATTGGGGCAAATTCACCGAGATTGGCAATGCAGGATCTGTGAGATGTAAATGCGATGGTTGGCTTTCCTCGTGATTGGTCATCGCAAAGCTCACATTAGTTAGCCGATCAAACGACAGTTTCCCATCAGGCTTTGGGTAATCAATTATAGGATGATCCCCAGCTTTCCCTGTGGATTGTGCATCTGTTTTGCCGTGTTTGACTGTGCCAAACAGGCTGAACTTGAAGATGGATTGAAACCACATATCAAACCCGCCAAACACCAAGCCGCCCAAGGGTCCAAAACGGGCCGTCAAAGGCGCCACGTTGCGCACGGTTTTGAGGTCTTTGCCAACAGGACCGGAGCGCAACTCCGCATCATAGCTTTCCAGCACATCACCCGAGCGACCCGCTGTGATCGCAGCATAGGCAGCTTCAGCGGCAGCCATGCCAGAATACATCGCGTTATGGTTGCCCTTGATGCGCGGGAGATTCACAAGCCCCACCGAACAGCCCAGCATCGCACCACCGGGAAAAGAAGCCTGTGGCATAGATTGAAATCCACCCTTCGTCACAGCGCGCGCGCCATAGGCCACGCGTTTGCCGCCCTCAAGAACTTTGGCAATCCGCGGATGATGCTTGAAGCGCTGAAATTCCATATAGGGAAAAAGATGCGGGTTTTTATAGTTCAAATCGATGATGAAACCGACATATACTTGATTATTTTCAAGATGATACATGAAAGATCCGCCCGACTGCTTAAAGCCCATCGGCCAGCCCATCGAATGAGTCACTTCACCCGGGTTGTGATGCTCAGGCTTCACTTCCCAAATCTCTTTCATGCCAAGGCCAAATTTTGGCACATCACAGTCCGCATCCAGATTGTATTTGACGATCACTTGTTTAGACAAGGATCCCCGCACACCTTCAGAGAGAAACACATATTTACCATGCAACTCCATGCCCGGCTCATAAGCGTCAGAGGGGCCACCATCAGCATTCTTGCCAAACTCACCGGCGACCACACCTTTGACGGCTCCATCCTCATGAAACACTAATTCTGAACAGGACATGCCGGGAAATATTTCAACTCCCAGTTCTTCAGCTTGTTCTGCCAGCCAGCGGCAGACATTGCCCATGGACACGATGTAATTGCCATGATTGCTCATCAAAGGCGGCATGACCATATTTGGCAGGCGCAATTGGCCAGCCTCACCTAAAACATAAAAATTATCCTCGGTCACAGCCGTATTCAGCGGCGCACCTTTGGCTTTCCAATCGGGGATCAGCTTATTGAGCGCTGAGGGGTCTAAAACCGCACCAGATAGAATATGCGCGCCCACTTCTGAGCCTTTTTCGAGCACCACAACCTCAAGATCTGCATTCAATTGCTTCAAGCGAATCGCGGCAGACAGGCCAGATGGGCCTGCGCCCACGATCACAACATCATACTCCATGGTCTCGCGTTCAATATCTGACATCTCAACTCCCTTGCTATCGGCCCCATCAGTGAAAAACGGGCTAGAATTTCAATTTCGTTACAAGGTCTATGCCATGTGAGAAAGGCAGGTCAATCATGACGCGGCTTCCTAAGGAAAAAGGCGACGTTATTTCGCATTTTTGGCCGGTTCTTACATCAAATAGAGGGGCCCAGCGCCCTTTTGGGCCGCCACATCATCCAGATTGTAAAGCCAACAGGTAGCCAGACCCAAACAGCCACAGCAAATGCAGCCGTCAAGAGTGTCGCGGAGACCTTCTAAGGCGGTGATCCGCTCGTTGAGATACGTCTGAAATACACGACTGAACCGCGCCCAATACGACTTATTGGACGTGCGACCCCGCGGCAGTTCATCCAATTGCACCTTAATTTCGGCAATGGAAAACCTGCTGTGACCGAAGCCTCAAAACACAAGGCTTACGCACAACGTGACGGATTGAACCATGTCGCGTTGGTCTGCGATGATTTATCATCGACCGAAGACCGCGTGCCCAAATATTTCGAAATCTACTCCCATGCAGATTATGAGCTCGGCAAACGGTTTTATTTCCATGATGATGACGGAATCGAATATGAGATGGTTTGTTAAAGTTAAATTCGAACAATTTTCCAAAAAAACCAACGACAATGACTCTTGACCCTTGCCAAAAGCCTTCGGCTTGGGTCAGGTAGGTTAACTTACAATCAAGAGTGTTATTTCAATGGAAAAAGTCCCACTAACCCGTACTGGTGCGGTCAGGCTTGAAGCCGAAATGAAAAAACTGAAATCGGTTGAACGCCCCACCATCATCCGGGCGATTGCAGAAGCACGTGAATTGGGCGACTTAAAAGAGAATGCCGAATATCACTCTGCGCGCGAAAAGCAGGGATTCATTGAGGGCCGAATCAAAGAGCTGGAATCTATTTTGGGTCGCGCTGACATAATTGATCCGGCTAGCCTATCAGGTACGGTCAAATTTGGCGCCACGGTGACTTTGGTTGATGAAGACACCGATGAAGAAAAAACCTATCAAGTGGTGGGTGAACCTGAAGCGGATATTGAAAGCGGCAAGCTCAACATGCGCTCCCCTTTGGCGCGGGCGATGATCGGCAAAGAAGAAGGCGACAGCATTGAGTTTCGTACGCCAGGCGGCACCCGGTCTTATGAAATTCTGGCTGTGAAATTCATCTGATCCTAAGCGCTATAGACCAAAAACACTATATGGATAAAACGTGACTGGTTGACCGGCGGAAATCTCCGCCGCCTGATCCGACAACTCAACCAAACCATCCGCCCAAGACAGGCCCGACACTCTGCCCGAACCTTCGGAGCCAAACACCTCAATAGCGCCATCCCGCAAGCGCGCGCGCAGATACTCGCGGCGTCCCGCTTTTTTAGTTTTGGCGAATGCGGCTGGCAGCGTGAGGGCTTGCGGTGCCAAGAAGCCAGCCCCAGACAACTGCAACAACGCAGGTCGTGCAAAGATCAAGGTACAGACAAATGCCGCGACGGGATTGCCCGGTAAACCAAATACCGGAACACCACCCCAGACACCTAAGGCCAGGGGTCGCCCGGGCTTGACCGCGATACGCCAGAGCGCCATATTTCCGGTCTTACTCAAAACCGCCGACATATGATCTTCGTCCCCCGCACTGGCTCCGCCAGAGGTTAGGATCACATCCGCCAGCTCAGCAGCCTTGTCCAAGGTTTGGCGCACAAGTTTCGCGTTGTCAGGCACGATCCCCATATCAACGACATCCATGCCCCAGCGCCGCAACACCGCCTTTAGCATCGGTCGATTGGCATCAAAAATTTGATCTGTTCTGACCTCAGCTCCCGGCACGCAGAGCTCTGCCCCGGTTGAGATGATCGCCACCCGCAAAGGTTTAAACACCTTCACCTCAGCCACACCGACAGAGATTAACACTCCAATATCTTGAGGCTGAACCCGGTGGCCAGCTTCGAAGAGCTCCGCCCCGCACTCGACATCCTCACCCGCTTTCCGCGCATTGGCCCCAGCTTTGAGCGGCCCGTTTACATAAAGCTTACCATCCTCAACCGTGACGTCCTCTTGCAGCACCACGGTATCGGCACCTTCAGGCAAAGCTGCCCCAGTAAGTATGCGGAGCGCTTGGCCCGTTGAGACCACTCCGCCAAAGGCCTCGCCGGCCGCTGAGCGTCCGCCTTGAAGATCCAAGCAATGCGCGCCGGGTGTGAGGCCGCCAGAAAAAACATACCCATCCACCGCAGAATTGGCGCAGGGCGGATGTGATCTTGGGGCCATAACTGCCTGCGCTAAGATACGGCCATCACAGGCCTCAACCGCGCAAGCCTCGTTATCTACCACAGTTTGCAATCGCGCCTCAAGCAAGCTGAGCGCCTCATCCACAGGGGTCCAATGCACGCCAGCAGGCAGAGCAAAACAATCGTTGCGGAGTTTCGGCGCTTTGCTCACTTTGTCATACCCAAATGGGAAAGGATGAAAATCGCCACGGCGGCAGTGTCATCCAAATCAAACACAGGGCGGTCAATCTCTAAGGCCGTGTCACTGGCCACGGCTAAGATCGTTGGGTCATTGGGCGCGATCAAAGGATTGCCAGTTTCCGCGCGCCATGCCTCAACCTTCGGATGGCTGTCGCGCTTCCAGCCCTCAATCAATACCACATCCACCGGGTCCAGCTTGGCGAGAAGTTCTGTCAAACTTGGCTCCTCAGCCCCGCGATGCTCATTCATCAAGGCCCAACGTTCTGTAGAGGCCAATAGCACCTGTGAGGCACCCGCAATGCGGTGCCTATGGCTATCTTTACCGGGATGATCCACGTCAAAGGTGTGATGGGCATGTTTCAGGGTAGACACGCTAAAGCCACGTCCGATGATTTCGGCTACCAAACGCTCCATGAGCCCGGTCTTACCTGCGTTTTTCCAGCCCGTTACGCCAAATACATTCATTGTATCGCCTCAGCCTTTACCAAATCTTCTGGCATATTTATATTAAAAAATGGATCAAAGTGATCACTGGGAAATAGAGCCTCAGCGGTGCCATGTTGATCGGTCCAAAGCACCACTTTGCGCAGGCCTAGGGCCAAAGCCTGACGTAAATCTTCACGCAGCGCTACTGGCCAAAGCCCAAAGGTTGGATGACGGTACAGCTTGCCCGGCCCTTGCGTTGCCGCCAATGCGATGGGTAGATCCGCCGCGAGCCGCGCCTGTTCAAGACGGACCTGTAAATCCATCGGGAAAAATGGCGTGTCCGCTGCCACGGTGAGGATATACTTCGCCCCGCGCTCTGCCGCCCAATCTAACCCAGCCAAGACACCAGCCAATGGACCCGGAAATTCAGCCACAGAATCCGCCACCACCGGCAGATTAAATTCAGCAAAGCGCTCCGGGTCACCATTGGCGTTCAAAGCCATGGCTGCAACCTGTGGGCGCAAACGCTCCAACACGTGATCAATGACCCGCTTTCCAGCAAGAGGCAGGAGGGACTTGTCCCCGCCCCCCATGCGGCTCGCTTGCCCGCCCGCCAATATGACGCCTAAAAGCTCAGTCATTGTGCAGACTTCCGGCGGTGCTTGCGGTCTTCATCTTCGCCAGAGGGATCCGCATCATAAACCAGTCGTTCTTGCCCAGCCAAACACTGGAACCTTAGTCCCCGCATTCGTCCGATCAAAGTCAGCCCGACCTGCTGGGCCAATTCAACACCCCAAGCGGTAAAACCCGAGCGGCTTGCCAAGACTGGAATGCCCATCAAAGCGCATTTGATCACCATCTCGGAGGTCAATCGACCCGTTGTATAAAGGATTTTATCCGCGCCAGAGGTTTGGCTCGCGCGCATCCATCCAGCCACTTTATCCACCGCATTATGGCGCCCAACATCCTCCATATAGACCAAAGGTTGATCCTGCTCACAAAGCACGGTGCCGTGAATGGCTCCGGCACTTAGATAAAGGCTTGGCATTTGGTTGATCTGGCGTGACAGGCTATAGAGCCATGAGGTGTGGATGGTGGCTTCTGGCAAGCGTAACCCCTCGATCCCCTCCATAATATCCCCAAACACTGTTCCCACCGCGCAACCAGAAGTGCGGGTTTTTTTCTTTAGTTTGGCTTCGTAGTTGGTGGGGGTATTCGTGCGCACCACAACCGTTTCCAACTCGGCGTCAAAATCGACCGCCTCAACAATCTCATCTTTTGACAGCATGCCCTGATTGCTCAGAAAGCCCTGCGCCAAAAATTCTGGATAATCACCAATGGTCATGGCAGTCACAATTTCTTGGCCGTTCAGCCAAATCGTCAGGGGGCGTTCCTCGACCACATTCAACGAGATTTCAGCGCCAAGGTGGTCAACACCCAGAACTTGACGTGTTAATCCTAAAGCATCGGGATCCGGCGCAATCAAACAGGGCTTGGCTTGGGCCATGGGAATCTCCTATACAACCACAACAACGACACCCCCATAGATAGGGCAAGCTGATGCTATCTGCCAGACATGACTTTTGGAAAGGCTTCTGGGGGGCTTTGCCCTTCTGCTTTGTGGTTGGCCCCTATGGGATGGTGTTTGGCGTTTTGGCAGCTGAATCTGGCCTGAATATTTTCACCTCCATAGCTTTTTCACTGGCTGTAATTGCCGGGGCGGCACAATTCACTGCTCTATCGCTGATGCATGATCAAGCACCGACCATCGTCGTGATCATCGTGGGCCTAACCGTGAATTTGCGCATGGCGCTCTATTCCGCAACCTTAGCTACACATTTGGGCAAAGCCCCATTTTGGACCCGTGCTCTCGTGGCCTATTCGATCTTGGACCACAGCTTTGCTCTGTCAGACGCCAAATACCAAAACAATCCTGAGATGACCCTGTCACAGAAACTGGCCTTCTACTTTGGAGCAACAGGACTGGTGGGGGCCATATGGGTCATTGGAACTGGTATTGGCGCATGGTTGGGCGCGCGCGTGCCTGACTGGCTGGCGCTTGATTTTGCCATGCCGATTGCCTTTATCGCGTTGGTGGCGCCTGCCCTACGTACAGTACCACAGGTTGCGGCGGCCTTCACTGCTGCAATGCTAGCGCTCGTTCTCGCCCCAGTCCCTTATGGTTTAGGCCTGATCATTGCAGCCATTGTCGCCTTGCTGCTTGGCGCTGAGCTGGAACGCCGCATGGAGGCCCCAGCATGAATGTTTCCCCAACCACCCTTTGGATGATTATCGCAGGCCTTGCATTTGGCAGCTGGCTGCTGCGCTTTTCGTTTTTGGGAATCATAGGCAATAAAGAGCTGCCAGAATGGGCAAAACGACATCTGCGCTATACAGTTGTGGCCGTTATGCCGGGCATCATAGCACCTTTGGTCTTCATGCCCCGCGCAACCGGCGGTGTGTTTGACCTACCAAGATTTGTGGCGGCAGCCGTGACGTTGGCAGTCGGGGTTTGGAGCCGCAATCTGTTGATCGCGATTGGGGCAGGTGCGGTCACGCTTTATTCGATGTTGAACATGGGTTTTTGACCCAACCAAGCATAGAAATTAGCGCGCTTGTTCGTGTCGTCCGGCTGATAAAAAGTCACGGCACGAACATCGGCGCGATTAGCGAAGCTTTCAGAAAGTTTTCCAGGAAAAAATGTTGCGCTGATGTTCTCAAAGCCCGGCGTTTGGCGCAACAAACGGCTGACACTTTGAGCGCAAAACGATTGATACACAGCACCATTGCTCTTAATCCGCTCCAGCAGATCTTCCGCAACCTGCAACGGGACATCCACGGTTTGAACCTGAGTATAGAAGTCGCTGCGGGTATGATAATCGATAAAGCTGTCAACAAGCGCCGGGTTGGCACCGTAAAGCACATCGCCACGCTCGGCCAAGCTTTCATGCTTCATACTGCCAGCGGGATCAAAAATTACCCGCTCGGAGGCATTCACAATCAAAGCAGAATGAGCGCCACTGCCGCTGCCGACATTTGAGACGGTCACCAAAGTCACAGTCCCACCACCGGGATGCAGGTAGCGCATAGCGTCTATCTTATCGTCAGGAGCCCATGCGGTGGGCTCAGTACATCCAAATACGGTCAGCAAAGCAAAAAGCAAAAGTGCTAACCGCATAAGATAAATCCGCTTTAGCCGTTGATCAAATAGAGCAACACCAATGCAATAACGATCACAACGGTCGATTTGGACACAATCCCCATAAAACTTGCAAATGTTTTTTCTTGGTCGTCAGTGCTCATAGAGCCATGTTCGTGTTTTTGATCAGCCATTGTGACAACTCCATCTACTGTTTAATTTCCACTAGCCGCAGTGAAAGCATTTGTCACGGGTTCAGACGCCAGCAGCGGCAATAAAGCGCGTGTTATGCAATATAATGACCCAACGCCCATATTATTTTATGACCCAGCGGTATGCACCATCCTGATCCAAAGTGCGGCTAGCCTCGCCTGCATGCCAAAGATAATTGCAATGTGCCAAGGCCTCAACCAGCCCCAGCCCATATTCACCGTCTCCAATGTTGCGCTTGAACACGGCCAGCATGATCTCTCCAGCTGTCTTGGGGCTTTTAAGATCCGCCCGCAAACGGTCCAAAGCCCCGTGATGATTTTCCAGTAATTGCTTCAACCGCAAGGGCATTCCGATAAATGGCAGTTTATGACCCGGCAAAGCTAGATGATCCGCGGTGGCAAACTCTTGCAGACGCGCGCAGCTGTTCATCCATTCCGCCAAGGGGTTAGCGTCGGGTTCGGTCGGGTAGACGCCAATATTTGAGCTGATCGAGGCAATCACCTGATCACCTGACAGGACCAAATTATCGTCACGGCTCCAAAAGCTTGCATGATCCGGCGCATGGCCATGGTCCACACGAATGTCCCAAATGCGGCTTCCCATTTCAATCACATCACCCTCTTCAATCCGCGTAAAGCCAACCGGGATCGGATGCACCATATCGGAGAAGTTGAACGGACGCTCAGTCTCACGCTTGGCCAGCAAATCAGCGCGCATTCCCGCCCGGCGGTAGAAGTCGATCTGCCCTGGCGAGTAGCTGTCTTGAACATCAAGCGTCAGCATCCGGGCCGTGAGATAGGCCACTTGGGTCGAGACATATTCCGCACCAAATTGTTCCGCGAACCAGCCATGAAACCCAATATGATCAGGATGATGATGGGTGGCTACCACACGCTTGACCGGCTTGCTCCGCAAGGGACCATCCAAAAGATGTTGCCACATGCCCTGCACTTTGCGCGATTTCATACCGGTGTCGATCAGGGTCCAACCGTCCCCATCATCCAGCACATAGATGTTCACATGATCCAGCTTCATCGGAAGCGGCAAGCGCAGCCAAAACACCGCTTCGGCGATCTCAATCATCCCGCCATTTTCCGGGGGTGTTTCCCAAGGGTATCTAATCGTTGTCATACGCAGGGGCTACGCTGCAAAATCATCAAGCTCAAGCGCATAAAGATCGCCCGCCCCAGACCGTGCCTGCGCGCAAAGCGCCATATATTCAGGCAGTAGACTATTAATATAGATTGTCGCCATTCGGACCCGCTTGCCCTTACCAGACATCGCAGCCACCAGATGAAAATAACCGCCAAGCACACGCGCAAAAGCTTTTTGATAGGCCACAGCACCGGCAAACCGATCGTTAAGCTCTTGTGTCAGCAACCACTCTGTGGTCGAGCGCAATTCAACGATAGAAGCTAACACCGCAACAGCCAATTTACTGCTCGATGCTGAGGCCAAGGTGACCATTTCATCCATCAAGGCAAAGGCAGCTGCGCCGCCGTCCATCATCTTGCGCGCCACCAAGTCCATAGCCTGGATGCCATTGGTGCCTTCATAGATCGGTGTTATACGCACATCACGCAGATATTGGGCAGCGGCGGTTTCTTCCACAAAGCCCATTCCACCATGAATTTGCACCCCCAGATCAGCCACTGCAACGCCGGTATCACTGCCAAAAGATTTGGTGATCGGTGTCAACAAAGCTGCACGCGCCCGCCAATCGGCATCGCCCGTGGCCTTGGTCATATCAATGGCCACCGCGCAGGCCACACCAATTGCACGGGCGGCAAAAATCTCAGATTTCATCTGCGCTAACATGCGGCGCACATCAGCATGATCAATAATGGCGCCTGTGCCATCCGCAATCATCGCGCGGCCCTGCTTGCGATCCATCGCATAGGCCAAAGCGTGTTGATAAGCGCCCTCAGCCACGCCAACCCCCTGCATGCCGACGGCCAAGCGCGCATTGTTCATCATAGTAAACATACAGGCCATGCCATTGTGTTCCTGACCCACAAGCCAGCCTGTGGCTCCAGAAAATTCCATCACCGCTGTTGGGCTTCCGTGAATACCCAGTTTATGCTCAAGGCTCACGCAGCGCAGATCATTGCGCACGCCTAAGCTGCCATCGGCATTGGGAATAAATTTAGGTACAAGAAACAAGCTGATGCCCTTAGGCCCGGGCTTACCATCTGGCAGGCGTGCCAGCACCAGATGACAGATATTTTCAGCCACATCATGCTCACCCCAGGTAATGAAAATCTTCTGGCCTGAAATTTTGTAAGTGCCATCTGCTTGTAGTTCAGCCTTGCTTGTCAATGCCCCCACGTCGGAACCAGCTTGTGGTTCGGTGAGGTTCATAGTGCCGGTCCACTCGCCCGAAATCAGCTTTGGCAGGTACAGATTTTGCAGCTCTTCAGTGGCGTGATGCTCCAGCGCCTCAATCTGGCCCTGCGACAGCAAAGGGCACAGGTTGAGTGAAATACAGGCCCCACACATCATGTCATGCATGGCAGTGTTCAGCGCCAAGGGCAGCCCCATGCCACCATGCGTGGGCGAGGCAGAAATCCCGACCCAGCCACCTTCAGCAATAGCCGCATAGCCATCGGCAAAGCCCGGCGACGTGCGCACAACGCCATTTTCCAACTTCGCCGGATGCATATCACCGGGTCGCTGTAGTGGTGCCATCACCTCCTCACACATTTTGCCACATTCATTCAGCACCGCATCTGTCAAATCTTGGGTAGCTTCAGAAAAACATTCATTCGCAACCACAGGCGCAAGCGGTACAACTTGATCAAAAATAAACTGATATTCCCTGACAGGTGCTTGATACGGCATAAATGGCTCCAAAATAGCTGTAAAACGTTCAAAACAGTTTACCCAAGCCCTTGCAGCATTGAAATAGCCAATCATGCAAACGCGGCGTCAAGATTCGAGTCAAAGGAGCAGGAAAACTTAAGCCCGTCCGGATTGCGCCGACAACATCATTGGATCCACTCCAAGCGAGGCCAGGGCTGCCGCCCATTTATCGGCGTTAGCCAGCTGAAACACAATTTCAGGGCTGGCCTCACAAATCAACCACCCATTGGCGAGCAACTCGGCCTCCAACTGACCCGCAGACCACCCAGAGTAACCTAAAGCCAGAAGGCAGGTCTCAGGTCCAGTGCCTTGGGCCAACTCCTTCAAAACATCCACTGTAGCCGTGAGGGCAAAATGCGAATCTATCTGTACTGTATCTGGGTCTCCAATATAATCCGCAGAATGCAGCAAAAATCCCCGCGATTGCTCTACAGGTCCCCCAAAATAAACTGAGACCTCAGGTGTGGCCGGACCGGCGGAGATATCGAGATGGCCCAAAAGCGCTATCAGTTCCAGCTTCGGGTTTGGCTTGTTCACAATCAAGCCCATCGCCCCATCTTCGGAATGCGAGCTGATATAAACTACAGAATGCTCGAACCGAGGGTCTCCCATGCCCGGCATCGCCACCAATAATTTCCCCGTGAGATTCGTATTTTGAACTTCCATAAGGCAAACATGGATATGATTTGCGACAACAACAAGCGGTTTCACAACTCTCACGCCAAGATCATCTAAAAGTGAGTTCTTATTTTCGCCATATTGCGCTATGCAGATAGCTATGAACAGATTCATGCGTAAAATGGCCCTCGTGGCACTGGCTCTATCCCCGCTTCCATCGCCTGTTGTTGCAACAGAATTGGATGATATTTTACAAGTCACGGTCCGCCCAGGATGGCGTGCAGCGGATGGGACCCATATTGCGGCCGTCCAGCTGAAACTGGCCCCAGGTTGGAAAACCTATTGGCGTCAACCGGGTGACACAGGGATTCCGCCAAAGTTTAATTTCACCCAGTCCTCAAATTTGGATCTTTTGGAGGTGCTTTACCCAACGCCAAAAATTACATGGCAGGACCAAACCCGCACAATCGGCTACCAAGGTCAGGTCATTTTTCCAATTGTGGTTCAACCCAGCACATCCGCTGATGTGACCTTGCAGGGACAGATCGAAATTGGTGTGTGTGAGAAAATTTGCATCCCAGTGTCCTTGGAAATTTCAGCCCGTCTTCCGGCGCGCGGCCCCAAAGACTCAGTGATTGAGGCGGCCTTTCAAACACTACCCAAAGCTGGCATGGGCAAAACCATTTGCACATTCACTCCCGCCGCAGATGGTATGCAGCTGTCACTCACGCTGCAACATCCCCCCAATGCGATACACGACGTTGCAATCGAATTAGGCAATTCCCGGCTTTGGATCGAAACGCCAACAATCCAGCGTGTGGGCGATGCATTATACATTACAGCCAACATCCTAACCCCAAGCGGCAATCCTGTTGCAGTGGGGCGCGGCGATGTAGTCACCACAATTTTCGGCACAGAATCTGCGACCGAATATCGCGGCTGCCAAGGTTCTTAACGCTTCAATTGCAGCGCCAAAACCAAGGCTGACAGGGCATAGACCGCCACCAAAACACAGGCGCTTCCCACTAAGAACAGCACAAAGCCCATTTGCAAAGGCGCAAGTACAGCCGCCATGGGCAAACTGAGTACAAGCGTAGGCAGCCCCCCGTTCAGCATTGCCGACCCTAGGGTCATGGCGAATACGGCCAGAACCAAAACCACGGCTGTCGCGAAGGGCAATCGCGGCCCGCGACCACGTGATAAACCCCGCCACGCACGTTTGAAACTGGCCACTTGCGCCCCAACATCCGCTTGCATCGCCATTAAAGCCGGCACGACAATCAGCACCAACACAACCCCAAACCCAAGCCCGTAGACCAAAGTGATCACAGTTGGCTTGAGAAATTGAGCCGCTGACGAGGTTTCATACAGCAAAGGCGATAACCCCAAAACGGTAGTCAATGTCGTCAGAAGCACTGGGCGCAAACGATCGGTCACCCCATCCAAGATTGCCGGAAACAGCCCGCGCTCCTTGGAATATTCATCAATCGTGGTCACCAACACGATGGAGTCGTTAATGATGATCCCCACCATCCCAATCAATCCGATCACAGAGAAAAGCGACATTGGGATGTCATGCCACCAATGACCAAAAATCGTACCAACTAAGCCAAAGGGGATAATCGCCATCACTACTAAAGGACGGGTCCAGCTGGAAAATATCCAGGCCAAAGTCATGAAAATCCCAGCCAGAGTCAGCACCAACCCGCGTGTCGCGTCATTACGGAAATCATCTTCCTGCTCGGCAAGTCCAGCCAAATTGAACGCAACTTGGGTTTCCTCGGCAATTTTAGGCAAAATGGTTTGCTCCAACTCTGTTATAATCGCCTGAGCACGGACCGGATCATCTTCAGAAATATCGCCAGTAACAGAAATCACCTGAATGCCGTTTTCGCGGCGTACCGTTGAAAACCCCGTTCGTTGCTGGACTGTGACAATATCCGCCAAAGGCACATAATCGCCAGTTCCCGTCCGGATCAGCATCCTATCAGTGAAATCTGCGGTCAATTCACCAGCAGGGACTTCCACACGGATCGTCGCAGATCGTGGTCCATCGGGAAAACTCGCCGCTTCCATGCCGTTCAAACGGTTGCGCAAAACTCGGCCCAATGCATCGATGGTGAGCCCCAACGATTGCCCCTGTGCGGTGAGCTCTAAAATCAACTCTTCTTTGTCGTAGGCCAAAGTATCCTCAACAGCCGACACTTCAGGATATTGCGCGAGCGCAGATTTAAGTGCTTCAGAGGCCGCTTTTAAAGTCTCAGCATTGGCGCCTGAGAATTGTACATCAAGCGCATCACCACCCGGGCCAGAACGCCAGCCACGAAAACTGATAGTTTCCACCTGGGGATGACGGCGCACCGCATCTTGAAGATCCGCCACAAAAGCAAACGACGAATAGGGCCGCAAATCAGCATCAATCAATTCAACCGCTATTGATCCTAGTTGATCTGGATCTTTGGTGTCTGCGCCGGCCAAACCCCGACCAGTGTTGCCACCAATTTCGGCCATAGCAAAATCAACCGGGTTGCGGCCATATTTTTCTTCATAGGTCGCACCAACTTCCTCGACAGCGGTTTGAAAGGCGCGCATCTGCGCAATAGAATCTGCGCGTTTGGCTCCAGGCGTCATAGCAAAATTACCCGTGATTGAGCTTCTCTCTGGCGCATTAAAGAACCGCCATTGCACGTCACCGTTAATGAATAGGACTGCTTGGCTGGCCAAGGCCAAAACCACCGCCGCAAACACGGGATAACGCGCCCAGATAACAAAGCGAATGAAGGGGCGAAACAGGAATTTTTTGAATTGGTCCAGAAGGTAGTTCATAATATGCGACGGCCAATCGTACCACCGAATGCTAGTACTGTTAGTGATAGAATGGGCCATGTGATTGGGCAAAACTAAGAAACACTCCGCCAGAGAGGCAATCAAGACTACGATCACCGTAAACGGAATATCAGCTATCAAATCACCAAACCGGCCACCAATTGCCACTAGTCCAAAAAAAGCAATCACTGTAGTTAGTGTTGCCGAAAACACCGGGGTGAACATACGTTTAGCGGCATTTTCGGCGGCCTCCATCGGCACTTCACCCAAAACACGCGCTCTGAAATCTGCATGCTCACCAATAACGATGGCGTCATCTACCACGATTCCAAGCGTGATAATTAGTGCAAACAGCGAGATTATATTTATCGTTAGGCCAGACAGATACATCAGCGCAATGGCTGCCGACATGGCCGCCGGGATGCCTGCCGCTACCCAAAAAGCGGTTCGGACATTCAAAAACAAAAACAACAATAGCAATACAAGCCCAAGACCCTGCAACCCATTTTCTAATAAGATTGAAAGCCGCGCAGAAATTACTTCAGAACGGGTGCGGATCAACTCAACCTTCACCTCCGGCGGCAAGGTCTCGATCATCGCCTCTGCAACCTCTTGCACCTGAGCTTGAATTTCTATGGCATCTCCTTGGTCAGAACGGTCGATGCGAATTGAGATGGCGGATGCCCCCCCAACAAAATATGCGCGATCGCGGTCAACACCCTCTTCAATTACAGTGGCCACATCCGCGACGGTCAGCGCAGATCCATCCGCGTTGGACCTAAGAACAATTTCACCTATGTCTCGTGCGCCACGTTTGGCTACACCCGTGCGAATACGGGCAGCACCAGCCACATCGCCCGCAGGATCAGCTTGGGCTTCCTCCGCAATCGCGCTGGCAATTTGTGCCATGCTGACATCGTTCCGGATCAAAGACAGGCTATCAACCTCAACAATCGTGGATCCAGCCGCCACGCCGCGTATGCTTGCGCGGGTCACGCCAGTGGCGAACAGCCGTGTCACAAATTCATCCGCAAACAGCGCTAATTGCTCTACGCCGACCGGGCCTGAAATTACCACATCTGTCACCCGGTCACGCCAAAACCCGCGCGCTACGCGTGGGTCATCGGCATCCTCTGGAAATTGACTAGCCACCGAATCCACTGCTATCTGCGTATCATCTGTCCCACGAGCCATGTCCCACCCAGGCTCAAACTCCATGCGAATGCGGGCTGATCCTTCTGAGGATGTGGAAGAGGTGCTCGTGACCCCTTCAATCCCAAGCAAAGCCGGTTCAACAATTTGTACGATCGCACGGTCCACATCTTCGGGTCCGGCACCGTCCCATCGCACGCTCACAGTCACATTATCGATAATCACATCAGGGAAAAACTGAGCCCGCATCTGTGGAAATGACACGGCCCCGGCCAGCAGCATGATCAGCAAAAATAAATTTGCCGCCGTTCGGTGACGGGTCATATAGGATAAAATGCCTCCAGTGGCGCTGCGCATAACTGACATGCCTTATCCTCCCATCCGACCTTCTAACCGATCGACCATCTCTTTCGGCACTTCAGCTTTTTCCAATTGGGACAAAATGCGTTTTTTCACCTGCTTCGGCATACGTTTATTGGCTTCGATAAAGGAAACCAGTTTGGCCCGACGCTCAGGATCAAGGGTGATCATCGCAGGGGCCGCGGGCTCTGGCGCGCCTTCGGCCAACAACACCCGTACCTTGATACCTGCTCCCAGTAGGGGCGAGCGCTCAGCTACAATTTTAGCATCCTGCAAGTCGCGAGAGCGCACAAGTACATCGTCGCCTTGTCGCCTTACCAAAGTGACTTCAGCCTCGCGCAAGCGATCCTCTTCGCCGATAACAAGAACACGGTTGTTGCCACTCAGGGCACTGGCAGGCAATCGGGCCACCCAATTCAAGGCCGGTTCAGTAATATCTACAGTGACAAAGTCCCCCGGGCGCAGACCCTTGGCGTTTTGCAAACTAGCAAACAACAAGCGGCCCGTAAGTCCCTCGCCCACCACGGCCGCTTCGCGGGTTAATGCCCCTTCAGTCTTCAACTCAGCACCCAAAACATCCAACGTCACAGAAATCTTTGCCTGCCGCAGCTGGCCATTGTCATCCAACAAACGGCGATGCTGGGAGGTACTGACGCGCAACGCTACCTCCAGCGCCAAAGGGTCGACAAGTTGTCCAATCCGTTCGTTATTGGCCACTGTGCCACCCTGTAGCACAGTTACATTCGCCAAAGCCCCAGCGAACGATGCCCGCAATACGGTGTCACGCAAATTGCGTTCCGCTTCCGCACGTGAAATTTCCACGCGCATCACCCGCGCGGTCGCTTGATCCAGGCGCGCTTCAGCTGATTGAAAGGATTGTCGACGCGCCAAAATGGCTTGTTTTGATGAAGACGCAGCAAGCTCCGCGGTCTCAACCGAAGCTTCGGTGCCAACACCGCGCGCCACAAGGTTTTGTTGCCGCTCCAGCGCCTTAAGTCTCAGTGCAGCTTGCTCTTGCGCAGCTGCGACCTCATCTTTTGCCAAGTCCAGCGCGCGCGTCGCTTCGCGCAAATCGGCCTGCGCATCCGCCACATCTGCCTCAACCAAGTCCAAATCCGTTTGAGCGTTTGACGGGTCAATTCGCAACAAAACATCGCCTTCTTTGACCAATCCACCATTTTGAAAATCTGGATGCAGCTCAATCACAGTACCGCCAACCGCCGAGCGAATGTCGAGGCTTCTTTGGCTTTGCACTTCGCCAAACACCTGCAAAATTGGGGTTTGCGACCCGGCCTCAAAAGGTACGACGTTAACCGCGAATACGCGTTCACGACCCCCATCGCCCCGACGGCCACCATCATCTTTAGCCTCAAGAGCCGAGCGCACCATCATAGCCGCAAAGCCAAACAGCGCCAAAGTTGACGCCAACAAGAACAAACCCATCAAACTCTTGCGTAAAAACCGCATCAGCCACATTCCTTAAACTTCGTTAGAGTTGTTGTAGGGCAAAGTTTTTGCCTGTCACTAAAATTAAGTACGAGAATCTCATTTTCGTCGCAAATGCTCGTCGAGTCGCGGCATGATTTCCACAAAATTACACGGTTTATGTCGCATATCCAACTGCTTGACCAAAATCTCATCCCAGGCATCTTTACAGGCCCCAGGGCTACCAGGCAGCGCGAACATATATGTGCCATTGGCCACGCCGCCTGTTGCACGGCTCTGAATGGCCGATGTGCCAATTTTTTGCATGGAAACAATAGTGAAGACTGTGCCAAAAGCATCTATCTCTTTTTCATATACATCGCGATGGGCCTCAACGCTAACATCTCGGCCCGTGAGACCTGTCCCGCCCGTCGAGATCACCACGTCAATTTGCGGATCCACGGACCAGCGGTGCAGCTGATCAGAAATGGCTTGTCGATCATCGCAAACAATATCGCGTGCCGCCAAGACGTGCCCAGAGGCCTCAAGCCGCGCGACCAGAGTATCTCCGGACTTGTCATCGCTCAAGCTGCGCGTGTCTGAAACCGTAAGCACGGCAATACGCACCGGGACGAAATCACCGTTTGAGATGGTCTGTGTCATTTAAAGTTCTCCTACGGCATACTCACGCAGCCACGCTTTCAAAGCCAGCAAATCTTGCCAGGCCTGTTTCTTTCCAGCCGGTTGGCGCAGTAAGTTGCTGGGGTGAACCATCGGCAAAACGGGAAGGCCAAGGCCTTCGTGCCATTGTCCACGCAGCTTGTTAACACCGCGTTTATCCAAAATCGCCGAACAGCTGGTATTGCCCACGCAGATCAAAACATCCGGAGCTGCAAGCGCCACATGACGGCGCACAAAGGGCATCATCATTGCAATTTCTTCGGCCTTAGGCTCTCGGTTTTGCGGCGGGCGCCAAGGGATCACCGTGCCGATATAGACATTTTCAGCCCGGTTGAGGCCAATCGCAGCCAACATTTTATCCAACAACAGACCGGCTGGGCCAACGAAGGGCAGGCCATGTAAATCTTCTTCGCGGCCCGGCGCTTCGCCGAGAATCATCACCCGCGCGCCTGGAATCCCATCGCTGAACACCAAGTTGCGCGCACCGCGTTGCAACTCGCAATGAGGGAAATCCTGCAAAGCCTGTTTCAGCCCTGCCAAATCCTGCGCCGCGGCCGCAGAATTTGCTGCGATTGCAACAGGATCCAAGGCCACAGCCGCCGTGATGCCGGGCGCAGAAACAACGGTCGTTACAACAGGCTTAGGCTTTTCAGCAAGCACGCCGTAGCGATCAATCGGCGCATCGCCAATCGCATCTACTGCGCCCAGCTCCGCCTGCCATTCCAATGCCGCCCGCGCCATATGCCAATTCATCTGTTCCATCTGGTCAAACTAAGCCTATCTGCGAGGAAGGTAAATCTCTCAATCTTGCCCTGTAATCGGAGCAAATTTACCGCCCCCAGGCATCAATTCACGATTCCTTATCTGGAACCCTTGCCGTGGGACGTCTCTCTTTCTATAAAACGCCAACCGGAGAGGTCGACATGCAACTTCAGCATCTATTGGGGATAGAACCCCTACACCCCCAACAAATTATCGAGATTTTGGATTTGGCTGATCAATATGCCAATCGTAACCGCTCTTCATCGCGCACCAGCGATATGCTGGCGGGGTGCACCCAAATCAACATGTTCTTTGAAAACTCAACCCGCACGCAGGCCAGCTTTGAGATTGCTGGCAAGCGGTTGGGCGCCGATGTGATGAATATGGCTATGCAGGCCAGCTCAATCAAAAAAGGTGAAACCTTGATTGATACGGCTCTCACCCTCAATGCTATGCATCCCGATTTACTTGTGGTGCGTCATCCGCATTCTGGCGCTGTCGATCTCTTAGCTCAAAAGGTCAATTGTGCCGTGCTCAACGCCGGTGACGGCAGGCATGAACATCCGACCCAAGCGCTTTTGGACGCATTGACCATTCGGCGTTCCAAAGGCAGATTACACCGTCTAAACATTGCGATTTGCGGCGATATCACCCACAGTCGCGTGGCGCGCTCAAATCTGATTTTACTAGGAAAAATGGAAAATCGCATTCGCCTTGTGGGTCCCGCAACACTCATGCCTGCAGGCATTGGCGAGTTTGGTGCCGAGGTCTTTCATAACATGGAAGAAGGCCTGAAAGATGTCGATGTGGTTATGATGCTGCGTCTACAACGTGAGCGTATGGATGGGGGCTTTATCCCATCTGAGCGCGAGTATTACCATCGTTACGGCTTAGATGCAGCCAAGCTCAGCCATGCAAAGCCCGATGCCATTGTGATGCATCCCGGCCCAATGAACAGAGGCGTCGAGATTGACGGCGACATCGCCGATGACCTGAGCCGTAGCGTCATCCAAGAACAAGTTGAAATGGGTGTGGCCGTGCGTATGGCGGCAATGGACATTTTAATGCGCAACAGGCGGCAAAACCGACAAGAGGCGCAGGCATGAGTCCGCTCTATGCCCCGCGCTGTCACAGGAGATTGTGTGTATCATGAATGAACCTAAAGACCCGCGCATGTCCGGCAAAATCGCCATGTATGTCTTGATCTTCATCGCAGCCTTGACGGGCCTCATGATCTGGGTGGCAGGATGACATCTCTGCGCATCACCAATGTTCACCTAATCGATCCCGAAGGGCAAACCGTCCAATTGGGCAGCCTTACCATCAAAGATGGCCGCATCGCAGCAGATGATCCCGCCGCGCCAGAGCTGGATGGCCAAGGCAAGTATTTGGCCCCCGGCATCGTCGATATTGGGGCAAAAGTCTGTGAGCCTGGCGAGCGCCACAAAGAAAGTTTCCGATCAGCTGGCCTGGCGGCCGCAGCCGGAGGGGTCACCACATTGGTGACACGACCAGACACGGCCCCCGCCATCGACAGCCCCGAAACCCTAGAATTCGCCAGCCGTCGCGCACAGGCCACCTGTGTCGTGCGTACCTACCAAATGGCCGCACTGACCAAAGGGCGTTTGGGTCGCGAGATGACCGAAATTGGCTTTTTGCTAGACGCAGGCGCCGTAGCCTTCACCGATTGCGATGCTGTCGTCACGGACACCAAAGTTTTGTCGCGTGCCTTAACATATGCGCGGCAACTGGGCGCTTTGGTAATCGGCCATCCGCAAGATCCCGGCCTGTCTAAAGGGGCAGCCGCCACATCCGGCAAATTTGCCACGCTGCGCGCAATCCCGGCGGTCTCCGCTATGGCGGAACGGCTTGGGCTGGAACGTGATCTCGCGATGGTTGAGATGACCGGCGCAAAATACCATGCAGATCAAATTTCTACGGCCCTCGCCTTGCCAGCTTTGGAGCGCGCCAAACAACAAGGTTTGGATGTGACCGCCGGCGTTAGTATTCACCATTTGACCCTAAATGAATTTGACGTGGCCGACTACCGCAGCTTTTTCAAAGTCAAACCGCCTCTGCGCTCTGAAGAGGATAGGCTTGCTATGGTTGCGGCCTTAGCCTCGGGGCTCATTGATATTATCAGCTCGATGCACACACCGCAGGATGAGGAATCAAAACGCCTGCCCTATGAGCAAGCAGCCTCGGGCGCGGTGGCGTTGGAAACCTTACTGCCTGCAGCCTTGCGCCTCTATCACGCGGAACAACTAACCCTGCCACAACTGTTCCGTGCTTTGTCTTTGAACCCCGCCAAACGTTTGGGACTTCCCAGTGGCAGCTTAGCCGACGGTACTCCTGCAGATTTGATCCTATTTGATCCCAATGCCCCCTTCGTGCTGGATCGTTTCAAGCTGCAATCAAAATCCAAAAATACACCTTTTGATGGCCAACGCATGCAAGGTCGGGTTCTTGCCACCTTCGTGCAGGGAGAGAAAGTTTATCAAAGATGATGCCTGATTTCGTAACTCCCCCGATGATACTCGTGATCTGGGCCTTGGCTGGCTATTTGCTAGGGTCAATTCCCTTTGGCATCATTGTGGCTGGCGTGATGGGGCTTGGTGATCTGCGCCAGATCGGCTCTGGCAATATTGGAGCCACCAATGTGCTGCGCACCGGTTCCAAAACCGGCGCAGCACTGACCTTGATTGCCGATGCGGGCAAAGCCGGAATCGCAGTACTTTTGACCCGAGCCCTAGCCGCCGAAGATGCGGCGCAATTGGCAGGATTTGCGGCTTTCTTTGGCCATTGCTACCCGATTTGGTTGAAATTTCGAGGTGGAAAAGGCGTGTCGACATTCTTTGGCCTGCTCTTCGCTTTGGCTTGGCCCGTCGGCATAGCCGCCGGCGCCACATGGCTGATAACAGCGGCACTATTTCGGTATTCAAGCCTTGCCGCTCTTATAACTGCGGTTCTTACGCCAGTATTTATGATTATTTTAGAATTAAATCATTTACTTACACTGGAAATCTCTCTTGCCCTTCTGATTTTTTGGCGCCACAAAGAAAATATTGTGCGGCTATTTTGCTCGCAAGAGAGCAAAATTGGGAAAAAGTAAATTTAAGATTGAATTAAAATATCATTTACTGACGCAATTAAGATCTGTTTTTCGAGGTATTTTACCTTCAGCGGTCGGGCCAGCCGGTCCAAATTTTGGTTTTCCATGCTGTATTTGTTCGATAGCGAGCATCGTTTTGTCAGTGATCGATAGTTTCGTTTGGAGCATCATGCATATCGAGCCTCTCAGCAACTTGTTCAACCTAGCGACATTAATTCCATGCATCTGGATCACGGCACGTAGGTTGCATGATGGCCATCGATCCGGATGGTGGCAAATTGCAGTGAGGCTCTTTGGGATTCCAGCTGTTGCGAGTGTCGTGACGTAGTAGGTTCCACTCATGATTGCAGGCCGGATTGCCTTTGCCGTTGTGATCATTGCCTTGCTGGTGTGGTTTGTGCCCCAAGGCACCTACGAAGACGGCGGCAGCGCCCAGCAGTATAAAATCAATTTTTAATTATTTGAGTCCTATTTCATCAGCTAAATCAACTCGTGCAAAACCTTTACACCAACCACATTCAAAATACGTATCGCCACCTATAAAATTTGTCCTTAAAATAAGTAAAACCTGACGAACCTGCATCAAAAACACGGATCATGACGCATATTTTGTAGCGACCGCAGGTGCATCAACGGATTGGCGCTCCCAATTTATGCGTCCCAGACATGTTTTGGCGTGGCTCTGCGGCAATTCCACTCTTCTCGTAGACGCGTTTTGAGCCTATGACCGCCCTATGACCAAAAATTTACTTTGCATCGGATATGGGTTTTCAGCTCGGGCGTTGACCCAAGTGCTGCACCCGTTGGGCTGGAGCATCTCTGGCACCACCCGCAGCACGGCACGCGCCGAAGACATGCTTACTCAACAGGTCACCCCAATCCTCTGGCCCGGTGAAGATTTACACACAGCCCTCACAGAGGCGTCACATCTGTTGATCTCTGCGGCGCCCTCAGCTGAGGGCGATCCGCTTTTGAACGCTGTTGATTTGACACCCTATGATTTCTCTTGGGTGGGCTATCTGTCGACCACCGGTGTTTACGGTAATCATGACGGGTCATGGGTGGATGAGACAACGCCACTCACCCCCGCAACTCAGCGCGGCCAGTTTCGGGTAGAGGCGGAAGCGGCATGGCGCGCCACCAGTCTGCCGGTGCATATTTTTCGGCTTGCCGGAATCTATGGACCAGGGCGGGGCCCATTTTCAAAAGTACGCAACGGCACAGCGCGCCAAATTATAAAAGCGGGACAAATGTTCAGCCGTATTCATGCGGATGATATCGCGCAGGTTGTGGCGGCCTCAATCGCGCAACCGCGACCCGGTGCCATCTATAACCTATGCGACGATGACCCGGCCCCACCGCAAGATGTGTTGACCTATGCAGCTCAACTGCTCGACATGCCCCTTCCGCCGCAAGTGGACTTTGACACGGTTGAGATGACCCCCATCGCACGCAGTTTTTATTCAGAAAACAAGCGGGTACGGAATGATTTAATCAAGTCAGAACTGGGGATCAATCTGAAGTACCCAAGCTATAAAGAGGGATTAAGGAGCCTTCTAGACTTGGAATCCTAGACTTTAGACAGTTTGCAACCCGCCCATGCAAGAGCCGCGAAACCAAGCGAAAAAATCCACTACAAAACGTCACCATTGCATTTACCATAGCTGTGGCACTCACAAATGCGGCCCATGACTTACCCTTCTCAGGCTCTGGCTTTGAGAGTCGCAACCCCCAAAGTTTTTAATACTTTTTGGTGAATGTCTTGCGCCGACAGCTTGGCCTCGCGGTACATATCCGCAGGGCTGGCGTGATCAATGAAGGTGTCCGGCAGCACCATAGAGCGGAATTTCAGTCCCGTATCAAAGACTGCCTCCTCGGCCAACAGCTGAGCCACATGACTGCCAAAGCCGCCAATTGCACCTTCTTCAATAGTGATCAAAACCTCATGATCGGCCGCGAGTTTTAAGATCATGTCTCGATCCAAAGGCTTGGCAAAGCGGGCATCGGCTATGGTGGGGGTAATCCCCTGTAAGGCCAGAGTTTCGGCGGCAATACGCACTTCGCCCAAACGCGTGCCAAAGGATAAGATCGCAACTTTGAGGCCATCTTGAATGATCCGCCCCTTGCCAATCTCTAAAGGCAACGCCTGCTCAGGCATCTCACAGCCCACGCCCTCTCCCCGGGGAAAACGAAAGGCTATCGGGCCATCGTCGTAAGCCGCCGCGGTGGCGACCATACGGCAAAGCTCGGCTTCGTCAGCAGCAGCCATGACCACAAAGCCGGGAAGGTTTGTCAGAAAACTGATATCGAAGGCACCGGCATGCGTGGCGCCATCGGCCCCAACCAAGCCCGCGCGATCAATCGCAAATCTTACCGGCAGACGCTGAATGGCCACATCATGCACAACTTGATCATAGCCCCGTTGCAGGAAGGTCGAATACATGGCGCAAAAAGGCTTCATACCACCTGCGGCCAAAGCCGCTGCAAAGGTGACGCCATGTTGCTCAGCAATGCCCACATCAAAACATCGACTAGGATAACGTTCAGCAAAGAGGTTCAGACCAGTACCATCCGGCATGGCGGCCGTCACAGCACAAATTTTGCTATCTTGCGCGGCAATCTTCAGCAATGATCTGGCAAACACCGACGTATAAGATGGCGCATTGGAAATTGCTTTGGCCTGCGCGCCGGTTACAACATCAAATTTACCGACACCGTGCCCCTTGTCGCGCGCCGCTTCGGCCGGGGCATAGCCCTTGCCTTTTTGTGTGATCACATGAACCAGTATCGGCCCAGTGGCGCGCTCTTGGACCGTGCGCAGCACTGGCAACAATTGATCCAGATCATGGCCGTCTATCGGGCCCACATAACTAAAGCCCAGCTGCTCAAACATCGTCCCACCGACGGTCATATGTTTGACCATATCACGGGCCCGTTTCGCCCCTTCCCGGAACGGGCCAGGCAAAAGCGACATGGCGCCTTTGGCTGCGGCTTTAAACTCTTGGAAGGGCGCGCCTGCATAGAGTTGGCTCAAATAGGCGGCGAGCGCTCCCACAGGCGGGGCAATCGACATTTCATTATCGTTGAGAATAACGATCACGCGTTTTTTAAGATGACCCGCATTGTTCATAGCCTCAAATGCCATGCCCGCACTCATCGAGCCGTCGCCAATCACCGCAATTGCATCCCCAATTCCATGCTCCGGTGCGCCGCCCAAATCGCGCGCCACAGCAAAGCCCAGCGCCGCCGAAATGGATGTGGACGAATGCGCTGCACCAAAGGGATCATAATCGCTTTCACTGCGCTTGGTGAAGCCACTGAGACCATCTTTTTGCCGAAGCGTTCTGATGCGATCGCGCCGACCAGTTAATATTTTATGTGGATAGGTTTGATGCGAGACATCCCAAATGATCCGGTCTTTCGGGGTATCAAATACCGCATGCAGCGCCACGGTCAGCTCAACCACGCCCAAACCTGCGCCCAAATGCCCGCCGGTTTCAGAAACCGCTGAAACAGTCTCCGCACGCAACTCATCTGACAAGCGCCGCAGCTCTTGATCGCTAAATCGCTTCATATCCGCAGGAGTCGTGACGGTATCCAGCAGCGGCGTATTGGGGCGTTGGGTCATTGTGGAAACCTCTTCATATTTCGCGCGACACGACAAATTGTGCCGCAGATCTCAGTGTTGTAGCCCGGTCCCCAAATATGACCAGAGACTCGCAGGCTTCATCAACCAAGTCTTGAGCACGGCGCTTGGCCTGCGCCAATCCCTGCAGTGACACGAATGTGGCCTTGCCAGAGGCGGTGTCTTTGCCCACAGCCTTGCCCACCACGGCGGCACTGCCTTCAATGTCTAAAATGTCATCAGAAATCTGAAAAGCCAAGCCCAAAGCCTCAGCGTAGCGGCGCAGAGGTGCCGGATCGGTGCCAGCCAAAAGAGCGCCCGCAGTGGCCGACCATTCAAAAAGCGCCCCAGTTTTGTTACGTTGCAACTGTGATATCTCAGGCAATGTAAGAGCTATCGTCGCCGTCTCCGCCGCCATATCCTGCGCTTGACCCAAGACCATGCCTTGCGCACCACTGGCTCGGGCAAGGCTCTTGATCAAAGCTAGTTGGATTGTCACATCATCGCTGCACTCAGGCCGACACAACAGCTCAAACGCCAAGGTTTGCAGCGCATCGCCCACCAAAACGGCCGTCGCCTCATCCCATTTCTTATGCACTGTCGGTTGCCCACGGCGCAGATCATCGTCATCCATGCAAGGTAAATCATCATGCACCAAGGAATAGGCGTGCAAAGCCTCAACCGCAGCGCCCGCATAGATGGCCCCTGCCCTAGGCGCGCCCATAAGAGCAGCACTTTCAATCACCAAAAATCCACGCAAACCTTTGCCGCCTTGCACCGCATGGCGCATGCCCTGTGCAATTGGCAAATCACCCATGGGCTGCATCGCATCCGCAAGGCAGGCCTGTGTGGCTAAAGCAGCAGCCTTGAGGTGTGCGAGGAAATCAGCCTGTCCCATCGAGATCATAAAGCGCCACGGCGCTTAATCGGCATCCAGAGGTGTGACGCCAGTGGGTTGCCCGTCACCGTTGAGGGTGATGGCTGCCACTTTTTCTTCCGCAGACTTTAACTTGGCTTCGCAATGCGCTTTGAGGGCCGCGCCACGCTCATAGAGCGCAATTGAGGCATCCAGCGCCACATCGCCGCGTTCGAGCTGAGTGACCACCTGTTCAAGCTCTGCCATTGCGGTTTCAAAGCTCATCTCTTCAATCGATGCCTCAGCCATTTGTCTGCTCCTTCAAAACATTCACATGCGCCACAGCACAAGCTGCCAACGCTTCAAGATCATAGCCGCCTTCGAGGCAGGATACCACCCGATCTTGACAATGCTTGGCGGCCAAATCACACAGTCGTTGCGTAACCCAAGCAAAGTCGTCTTCCGTGAGAGTCATCCCCGCAAGGGGATCAGCCTTATGGGCATCAAAACCAGCAGAAATCAGCAAAAAATCAGGCGCCCATCTGTCTATTGCGGGCAAAATTTCAGCCTCCATCACCGCACGGAAGGCTTTACCGCCTGCACCATCCGGTAACGGGCAATTCATAACATTTGCATAACCACCAGTCTCATGAGCATGGCCCGTTCCGGGGTAAAGCGGCATCTGATGGGTGCTTGCAAAAAAGATGCGGCTGTCGCCCTCCACCAAATCCTGTGTACCATTGCCATGGTGCACGTCAAAATCAACAATCGCAACTCGCTTCAGCCCATGATGATCCAATGCATGTTTAGCAGCCAGTGCGACATTTCCAAAAAAGCAAAACCCCATCGCAGTTTCGCGTTCACAATGATGACCCGGTGGCCGCGTCGCCACGAAGACATTGTTCGCCTCGCCCGCCATCACCATATCTACTGCCCGAATGGCACCACCTGCCGCCCGCAACGCTGCGGTGAGTGTACCGGGTGACATATGTGTGTCCGCATCCAAGGAGGCCCAACCAGATTGCGGCGCGGCCGCCCGAATAGCATTGATATGGCGCTGTGGATGCACGCGCAACAAATCATTATCAGCCACCAGCGGCGCCTTGACCGTCTTCAACTCCAACGGAGCCAAAGCATTCAATACATATTCCAAGCGGGCCACCTGCTCAGGGTGACCGGGCAAATTTACATGCTCTAAGCAATCTGCATGGGTGATGATTTTCGTGGTCATGACAGATACCTCTGTTCAGGTGCCAACATATAGCCTGTACCGCGCACAGTTTGCAGATACCGGGGTTGTTTGGGGTCACTTTCAATTTTGCGGCGCAGACGGGTGATTTGCACATCAACCGCGCGTTCCTGCGCCTGCCCCCCATCGCGCCCAAGCTGCTCTACCAAACTGGTGCGGCTCACAGGCAGGCCCGGTGTGCTAGAAAAAATGCGCATCAAATGACTTTCCGTAGCGGTCAACCGGACCCGAGCGTCACCCTGCCACATCTCGCCCCGGCCCACATCATAGCGCACATCACCCATATGCATCACTTTGATAAAATTTAAATTTTCCTCTGCTTTCGGCGCGCGCCTGAGGATCACATTGATTCGCAGCAACAGCTCCTTGGGTTCAAACGGCTTGGTCAAATAATCATCCGCCCCCGCTTCCAAGCCCAATATGCGATCCTCAGTCTCGCCCATAGCGGTAAGCAGCAAAATCGGAGTGGTGCGGGTTTCGCGCAGATGTTTGGTCAACGACACCCCGTCTTCGCCGGGCATCATCACGTCCATAATAATCAAATCAAAGTCGAGCCCAGACATAATTCGCCTGGCATGTCCCGCATCGCTGGCGGCTGATACCAAAAATCCATTTCGTATCAAAAATTTCTGTAACAAGCTGCGAATGCGTTCGTCATCGTCAACAATCAGTAGATGTGCATCGGGCGTCATATATGCTCTCCGCCAGTAAGGTTTTCGTAATGCTCTTTAAGTTCTGGATCCATCATAGCCTCAAGTACCGTACAAAATCCATGCACCGCATCCGCTCCGGCTTGCCGATAGGCGGCCCGCATCCGATCACTTTGCGCATTTGACAGCGCGCGTTCCAAATCGATCCCAGCCTCAGTCAGGCTTAAGTGCCGCTGCCGCTTATCACGGGTGCCAATTTTATTAAGCACAAGGCCATCTTCAATCAGCGTGCGCAGCACCCGGTTCAGGCTTTGTTTGGTCACCCCCAACGTGGCCAGCAGTTTATTGACCGTCGTGCCAGGGACTGCGGTGAATAAAGTGCAGGGCCCGGTGATGTGCGCGGCCATAAGATTTTTCGGTCAAAATGCGGTCAGGATCAGCGGTAAAGCCACGATAGGCGAAAAACATCGCCTCAATGCCTTTGCGCAGTTGCTCATCAGTCAAAAACAGCATTCCGCGCGTGTTTTCAGATCGGCTTTGCCCCTGCGCCATAGACTGTCCTTTCAATTAAATTGTGAAGCAATAATATGTCAGTGTTGTTGACATTCCAAGAATCAATTGCTAGCAATTCTCACATTTTGCGCAATATTATGTCCGAAACGGACATATTTTGCGACATAAATGCAAACATTGCCGACCAAAAGGAGAACTACACATGGCTGGCGCATATGACGACCGTGACGGTGTCATCTGGATGGATGGAAAATTGGTGGATTGGCGTGACGCTAAAGTTCACATTCTCACACATGGCTTGCACTATGGCAGCTCAGTGTTCGAGGGTGAGCGGGCCTATAATGGCAAGATCTTCAAATCTCGTGAACATTCTGAGCGACTTTTGAAATCTGGTGAATATATGGACATCCCAATCCCCTATACAGTCGATGAAATCGAAGCAGCCAAAGCCGAAGTTTTGGCGGCCTCCGGCTTGCAAGATGCCTATGTGCGGGCGGTATGTTGGCGCGCCTCTGGTGAAGACATGGGTGTCGCTTCTGCGCGCAATCCGGTGAAAATGGCCATCGCTGTTTGGGAATGGGGCGCCTATTACGGCGACGCCAAGATGAAGGGCGCCAAGCTCGACATCGCCAAATGGAAACGCCCAAGCCCAGAGACAATTCCGTGTTTTGCCAAAGCAGCAGGCCTTTATATGATCTGCACCATGTCCAAACATGCGGCCGAAGCCAAAGGTTGTTCTGATGCGATGATGCTCGATTATCGCGGCTATGTGGCTGAGGCGACTGGCGCCAATATCTTCTTTGTCAAAGACGGCGAAGTTCACACCCCCAAGCCTGATTGCTTCCTCAATGGCATCACTCGTCAAACAGTTGTCGGCATGCTCGAAGACCGGGACATCAAGGTGAATGTGCGTCACATTATGCCAGACGAGCTGGATGGTTTTGAGCAATGCTGGCTAACAGGCACCGCCGCTGAGGTGACACCTGTTGGTCAAATTGGCGACTACACCTTCGAAGTTGGAGACTTGGCCCGCGAAATCGCAGAAAGTTACGAGCAACTCGTCCGCGCTTAATTTGCCATGGCGTTTAAATTTTTTGGCCTCAACCTCGCCGGGTTGGGGCATTTTTCGTACCTAATGGGTAGACTGTGCGCGATTGCGTCGCTTGCCCAAACGTTGCTCACGCCAGATAATCACCACCCCAGACACAATGATTACAGAAGCTCCCAAGATCGTCCAACCTGTTGGGGTTTCCGCAAACCAAAAATATCCAATGGCGAGCGCCAATAGCATTGAGGTGTAATCGAAAGGCGCCACCACAGAGGCCGGCGCATTTCGGTAAGCGGCAGTCAGGCAAATCTGACCCACACCACCAATCAACCCCGCAGTGATCAACATGGCCGTGGCCCCAAGGGATGGTATGACCCAGCCGAACGGCAGCGACAAGAACGACAGCAATGTAATCAATAGTGAGAAATAAAACACGATTTGTGCCGTGCCCTCTGTCGCCACTAGGCGGCGCACAAATATCTGTGCCAAAGCCGCCAAGGCCGCTGAACCCAAAATTGCACCTGCCCCAATCAGCTCCAGCGTGCTGCGATCGCCGTTCCCATCAAATGTTGGCCAAAGCACGATCAACACACCCACAAACCCCAAAGCCACAGTGATCATTCGAAATGCCCGCACTGTTTCCCCCAAGATCAACGCTGCCAGAACAGTGAGGATCAACGGCGTGGTAAAGCCCAAGGCTGCGACTTCCGGGAAGGTCAAAATCCCAAGCGCGAAAAATCGTAAAGACATCGCCCCAGCTCCCGCAAGGCCCCGCCACATATGGCCAAACATATTGGACGTGCGCAGCGCGCTCGGAAAATCTCCACGTGCTGTCAGCCAGCCAATCACCACCAAAAGCGAGAAGAAGGCCCGGAAGAACACCTGCTGACCAGTGGGCACCTCGGCTGATGTGGCTTTAATCAAAGCCATCATGACGGTGAAAATGGAAACCGCTGTCACCTTGAGTAAAATTCCACGGATATTGTCGGTCATTTTCGTCCGATCTGGCCCTGTGATTTTGGGACGCGCTGTCGTTAGTTAAAGCTACACAAGTACAGGATGCGGAAAATGACAAGTGATACAAATGAATTTGGCCAAGAAATTGGCTTTCCGCTGGATTTCACCGGCCCTTGGCTCCACCCTCAAAGCATCACGCTGACCGGACGCACATGCCATCTAAAACGTGCGGCCCCAGAGCACGCGTGCGGGTTGTTTGACAGCTATTCCCTAGACCACTCTGGCAAAAACTAGATCTATATGCCCACCAGTCTTGCCCCAGAATTTGCCGAGTTTGAGGTGTGGTTTATGTCCACATGCCTTGGAGATGACTTTCTCTTTTACACAGTATTTGATCGCGATGAGTAGGCCATTGGGATTGCCTGTTACCTGCGGATTAATCCCAGTGTGGGAGCCATTGAAGTGGGATGGATTTCTATGTCGCCGCTCATGCAACGCACTGTGATGTCGACCGAAGCAATGTAATTGATGATACAACATGTCTCTTCGATGACCTAGGCTATCGCCGATACGAGTAAAAATGTAACAGCCTCAACGCGCCACCCTGCGCCCCAGCACAACGTCTGGGTTTTCAATTCGAAGGCATATTCCGTTACTGCACGCATTACAAAGGCCGCAATCGAGACACCACTTGGTTCGCCATCATAGACGCCGACTGGCCTGCCCTCAAAGCACGCTTCACCGAATATCTCGACCCCACAAATTTCGATGCGCAGGATCAGCAGATTAGGAGGTTATCAGATTTTTGAACCCAACACTCACCCGCTGCAGATCACAAAAAGCTCCGCTCAATAGCCCACCAAACCCCGACGATTGCGATGCCTAAAGAGCAGGGCACGACGACGATGTTTCTGTATAATCGAGCGCGGCCAAATGGCAGGGCGAGCAGCATAAAAGCCACGGCGATGACGGAGAGTTGGCCAAATTCAACCCCAATATTGAAGGCAATCAACGACAAAACAAACTGGCCCTGCGCCAGACCAAGATCTCCCAAAACAGAGGCAAACCCCAGCCCATGCAGCAAGCCAAACCCAAAGACCACCACAATGCGCCACCAACCAAGCTTGGGCCTTAAAATGTTTTCAATCGCCACATAGGCAATTGAAATCGCAATCAGAGCCTCCACCAGCCACATTTGCGCCGCCGGGATGGTGATCACACTGAGGGTGGCCAGCCCCAAAGTCACCGTATGAGCCAGAGTAAAGGCGGTTATTTGTGCTAGCAACGGGCGCCATGCCATTGAAAATAAGAACAATCCAAAAACAAATAGGATGTGATCCAGGCCCTTAGGGATTATATGTTCAAATCCTTCAACTACAAACCGCCAGAAAACGGCGGCGGCACTTTCCTGCACTACCCCCTCACGCGGCAGAGGCGCGCTCAGTTCACCGCCCTCAAGAAAAACGGCATAAGCCGCCTCTCCGTCTCCATACCGCACCACGAGCCCACCATTTTGCACAATCCAACCCAGAGCCACAGGTCCATTGCCCAATGGCAATTCCGCTTGCAGCTTCAATATTGTGTCGCGCGGTAAATCAAGATTGGACTCCTCGATCACCTCAACGCCGATTAAGTTTAAAGGCCCAGCCCCGTCAACCAAAAATCCACTGGCCAGCAAAGACCACTCCGCGCGCACCAAATCCGCCAAAGCTTGATCAGGCAGGACGCGCAGACGATCATAGGTCTCCGCCTGTGGGGACTCGTCTGTGTCAATTACTTGGCTCTGATCGATGCCCGCAAGTAATGTCTCAACCGCAACCTGCAGTTCAACTTGCATCTGTGACTGCGCGATGGTCACGTCTGCCACCGCGGGCCGCAGCTCATGCGCCTGCACCCGACCAGTAATGACCAGCAATCCAACAAGGACGCTTGACATCAGCGCAAAACGGCACACCATCGGTAATAGCTTAAAAAAAGGTTTAAACATGTTTCGACGGTCCCTTACTCTGATTTTGAGTCTGCTCATTTCAGCCCCAGTTTATGCCCATGAATTTTGGATTTCACCAGTAAATTACGAAGTTGCCCCAGATGAACCCATCGAGGCGCATTTTCGTGTGGGACAAGGTTTCAGCGGCGGCAGTCATTCCTTTCTGACCCGTTATGCAACCCGGCACGGGGTGGTCCACTTAGGCCAAAACATTGACATCACCGCGCGCAATGGCGACCGACCAGCCTTCCAACATCCCGGCCTACCTAATGGGCTCGCTGTTTTGGTGCATGAAACCACCGACAGTATGTTAACCTATAAGGATTATGAGAAGTTTGTAGCTTTTGTGGAGCATAAAGACTTTGCGGGCCAACCCGAAGCCCATCTGGTCCGTGGCTTGCCTGAGGTTGGCTTTGTTGAGAGTTATCGCCGCTTTGCAAAATCACTTGTCTCGGTTGGTGATGGCGCCGGGCAAGACGGGCCGGTAGGATTAGACATAGAGATCGTAGCGCTGGCCAATCCCTATACCGACGACCTAAGCAATGGCATGCAGGTGCGTGTCTTGATGGCAGGCCAACCGCGTGCAGATGTACAGGTGGAAGTGTTCCAACGTGCGATCGGGACAAAAGACACGGCTGAAATTACCCTTTACCGAACAAATTCTGATGGCATCGCCACCTTCCCTGTCGCCGCAGGTCAGGAATATATGATCGACAATGTGGCATTGATCCCTGTCGAGCCTGAAGTACAAGGAAATCCCGTCTGGCACAGTCTTTGGGCAAATCTGACCTTCAACGTTCCAGCAAATTAAGCCGCGCCCAAAGTAATTCGTTGGCTGGCCCAGCTGGCCGCCTCGGCAACCGTTGGATCTGGATCCGTGAGCAAAGGGGCAATGAGCTGCAGGTAGCTGGCATCCCCCATATTGCCAATCGCATATAGGACATTACGCACAAAGCGGTCTCGGCCAATGCGTTTGATCGGTGAGCCAGAAAATTTCTTGCGAAAGGCCCCATCAGATAGCCCAACCAAATCTGCAAGCCGGGGGGCCACTAGATCATCTTTGGCCGCGTAGCGCATATCCGAGGCTTGCACTGCAAATTTATTCCACGGACAAGCGGCCAAACAGTCATCACAACCATAGATGTGATTGCCAAGACCGGGGCGCAGATCAAGATCGACCGGCCCTTTGTGCTCAATGGTCAAATAGGAAATACAGCGGCGGGCATCCATCTGATAGGGCGCTACAAAGGCCTTGGTTGGGCAGATGTCCAAACACCGCGTGCACCGGCCACAATGATCGATCTCCGCGGGATCAGGCTCCAGATCCAGCGTGGTAAAAATCGCTCCCAGAAACATCCAATTTCCAGTCTCCCGGCTGACCAAATTCGTATGCTTGCCTTGCCAGCCCAGCCCCGCTGCCTGCCCCAAGGGCTTTTCGGCCACTGGGGCGGTGTCCACGAAGACTTTAACTTCGCCACCACCTTCGGCAATCAACCAACGAGCCAAACGCTTTAGGCGCTTTTTGACAATGTCATGATAATCTTTGCCCTGAGCATAAACGCTGATATTTCCGATGTCGGGATTGGCGAGGTTTTCTAAAGGATCCACATTAGGCGCATAGCTTTCCGCCAGCATGACCACCGAGCGCGCCTCAGGCCATAATGCATCAGGAGCGCCGCGCCAGGCTTTGCGGTCCTCCATCCAAGCCATTTGCCCGTGATAACCCGCCTCTAAAAACGCATCAAGGCGCGCGGGCATATCGGGGATAGCATCCGGTTTTGTGATCCGTGCATTGCTAAAGCCCTCAACAAGGGCTTGCACTAAAAGTTTATTTTTCAGATCAGAAGTCAAGATTTGAATAATGGTTTGGTTGCGGAAAACCTGGTACATTATCGGCCAAAATAGATCTAAAGGCAGGGCGCGATTTCAAAGTGGCATACCAATCTTTGACAGCCACAGATCGGTTCCAGTCCACATCGCAGATATAATCAAGGGACGAAAAATGAGCCGCAGCCGCAAAATCTGCAAGGCTCATCGCATCACCAGCCAACCACCGACGATTGTCGAGCAACCATGCGAGATAGTCCAAATGAAATTTTATCGCCTTGGAGCCAGCCTTAACATTGGCCGAAACCGGATAACCTGAGCCATGGATCTTGCGGTTGACCCGCTCATACAAAAGATTGGCCGTGACCTCATCGTGAAATTTGTCATCAAACCAAGACACCAAGCGGCGCACCTCAAATCGGGTTTCTGCATCCTCTGGCAGCAAGCTGGGTGTAGGATGAATCTCTTCCAAATATTCACAAATCGCGGAAGACTCGGAAAATATTTTGCCATCCATTTTCAAAACAGGCACTTTCCCCGCAGGATTGCGCCGCAGAAAATCAGCATCCAGCTCCCAATAGCGTTCTTCCACCAACTGCACTTCGATTTTTTTTTCTGCCAAGCTCAGCCGCACTTTGCGACAGGAGGGCGACAACGGGACATGATACAAAATATTCATACAGATTTCACTTTACACAGGTCATATTAGTCTTAGCCGCCCTTGGGGTCGGCAATCAATCCTCAAAACACGCGGCGCGGCCGTCAGCTGCAATCATATCTGATCCTGCGATCACGGAGGCTGCATGTTTTTTCAAGCCAGCACCGGGCTCCGTGGCACTGCGGCCCTTGGGATCCGGCAACACCACCGCCAAACGCCCAGCTTGCACCCGGTTCAACTGTGCCGCATCCACTCCAAAATGATGACGCGCAGCGGCTTGAATGCCAAAGACGCCAGTGTCGAACTCGGCCACATTTATATAAATTTCAAGAAATCGCTTCTTACTCCAAACCATTTCGGCATAGGGGGTCATGAGCGCTTCAATCGCTTTGCGCAGCCAACTACGCCCCTGCCACAGAAAGGCGTTCTTCACGGTTTGCTGGCTAATGGTCGAGCCGCCCCGCATAGCCCCATCGCGCAAAGCTTGGCGCACAGCGGCACTGTCGATGCCCCAGTGGGCGCAAAAATTTGCATCCTCCGCCGCCACTAAGGCCCGCACCATAAAGGGAGACACATCTTCGATATTGACCCAGTCATATTGGACGCCATCAAGTCGCCAGCTTTCTTGCATCATGTATAAAGTTGTTGGTGGATTGAGCCAACGATAGGCCAGCCCCCAGCCCGCAAAGATCACAGCACAGGCCAAAATTGCCCGTAGCAACCAGCGTCGGAACACCGAAAGACTCTGCCGGACACGCGCGAGTCTCGGCGTCGCCTCGGCCTCACGATCCTCAAGATATTCAGTTAAAGTGGTTTTCTTAGCCATAAATTAGCCACACCACATAAGGCCTGACCCGTCAACGGCCTAAAAGGCGCCATCGTTAAACGCCGCCTTTGACCCAGTTTACTCCGCAGGTACTGATTGGGCCCGCGCATCATTCAACGGTGCGGGCAAATGCACCAACATCTCTTTCGGGCAAACCTGCACGAAATTGTGACGTTCTTGATCCCAATGCTGCAAAATATCAGCGGCTTTCAAAGAACCGGTTTCATCGGCGTGACGGGTAACCAACTCTTTGAGCTCTTCCTGCCAATGCGGAATTGTGACGGGACATGTAACCAATGTTTCCATATTCATCATCGGTGCCGCCAAGCCCTTCGGATCGTAGAGATAGGCCATGCCGCCGGTCATACCAGCACCAAAGTTCGCTCCAATAGACCCCAAAACGACCGAAATACCACCGGTCATATATTCACAACCGTTAGATCCACAGCCTTCGACCACCGTTTTTGCACCAGAGTTGCGTACCGCAAAACGCTCGCCGGCACGACCCGCAGCGAATAGATAACCCGCCGTCGCACCGTAGAGCACTGTATTGCCAATGATCGTATTCTCTGAGGCCACTAAAGGACTAATCTGTGCCGGACGCACCACAATCGTGCCCCCAGACAAGCCTTTGCCCACATAGTCATTCGCTTCACCGGCTACTTCCAGCTTAAGGCCTGGCGCTGCGAAGGCGCCCAAAGCTTGGCCCGCTGAGCCTTGCAGTTTGATCGTCAGGTGATCCGGCTGCAAGCTGTTGCGCATGCCAAATTTCGTCACGATGTGGCTAGAGATGCGCGTACCGATTGAGCGTGACGTATTTTGTACAGCATATTGCAGCTGCATTTTCTCACCCTCTTGCAGGAAGCGCGCCGCATCCTTAACAATTTGCGCGTCCAAAGTATCAGGCACAGGATTGCGCGGTTTATGACGATCATAAGAAATTTGATCCGCACCATCGACTGTGATCAGCAGAGGGTTAAGGTCCAAATCGTCCAAATGCGCAGATCCGCGCGAGACTTGGCTCAAAAGATCCGCGCGCCCGATCACTTCACCCAAAGAGCGCGCACCGATGCTGGCCAAAATTTCACGAACTTCCTGTGCGTAAAATGTGATCAAGTTGACTACTTTATCTGCCGATCCGTTGAATTTACCGCGCAGATCTTCATCTTGTGTGCAAACCCCAACTGGGCAGGTGTTTGATTGGCATTGCCGCACCATAATACAGCCCATCGCGATCAAAGCTGCGGTGCCAATGCCATATTCCTCGGCACCCATCATCGCCGCCATCACAATATCACGACCGGTACGCAGGCCACCGTCGGTGCGCAATGTCACCCGCTCACGCAGGTTGTTCATCGCCAAAACCTGATGCGCCTCAGTCAGCCCCATTTCCCAAGGAAGACCCGCAAACTTAATTGAAGTCGCAGGAGATGCCCCAGTGCCGCCATTGTGGCCCGAAATCAGAATGATGTCGGCATTGGCCTTCGCCACACCGGCCGCAATTGTGCCAACGCCAGAAGCTGCCACCAATTTCACAGTCACTTTACAGCGCGGGTTGATCTGCTTGAGGTCATAAATCAGCTGTGCCAGATCCTCGATGGAATAAATATCGTGGTGCGGCGGTGGGCTTATTAATGTCACGCCTTTGGTCGAATGACGCAGCCGTGCAATCAGATCCGTGACCTTCATGCCGGGCAATTGGCCACCTTCACCGGGTTTGGCGCCCTGTGCTACTTTAATTTCCAATTCCTCGCAGTGATTGAGGTATTCTGCGGTCACACCAAAGCGACCAGAGGCCACCTGTTTGATCTTAGCCGAAGGATTGTCGCCATTGGCTTCCGGAACAAAATGCGCTGGATCTTCGCCGCCTTCACCACTGTCAGATTTCGCACCAATGCGGTTCATCGCAACATTCAGGGTTTTATGCGCCTCAGGACTCAAAGCCCCAAGCGACATGCCTGGCGTCACAAAACGTTGGCGGATTGAAGTGATGCTTTCCACCTCATCCACAGAGATAGCCTCACCCAAAGGTTTGATCGCCAGCAAATCGCGCAGATGAATAGGCGGGTTTGCCTGCAATTTTGCAGAGTATTTTTTCCACATCTCAAAACTGCCACGGTCACAGGCCGCTTGCAAAAGATGCATGGTTTGGGCTTCCCAAGCGTGTTTCTCGCCCGAGCGCCGTGCCTTGTAAAATCCACCAATGGGCAGAACGTCACTGGCACTTGCATAGGCACTGGTATGAATGGATTCAGCTTTGCGCTGGATACCAACCACACCTATCCCAGAAATCCGCGATGTCATGCCGGGGAAATATTCGGCGCACATTGCACGTGACAGGCCCACCGCTTCAAAGTTCAATCCGCCACGGTATGAGGAGACCACAGAAATCCCCATCTTCGCCATGATTTTCAACAAACCTTGGTCAATCGCATGTTTGTAGCGCGCAACAGCTTCTGTCAGCGCACAATCGAGCAACCCACGTTCAATTCGGTCAGCCAAACTGTCTTCGGCCAAATAGGCGTTCACCACAGTCGCACCACAGCCAATCAGAACCGCGAAGTAATGCGGGTCAATACATTCCGCTGATCGCACGTTGATCGAGGTGAAGGTCCGCAAACCTTGGCGGGTCAACCAAGAATGCACGGCACTCGTGGCCAAAATCATTGGCACGGCGACCTTTGCATCGTTGGCATGCTGATCGGTCAAAACCAAATGCCCTGCACCAGACCGCACCGCATCTTCGGCCTCGGAGCGAATTCGGTTGAGCGCTGTTTGCAATTCCCCCGCTTCGGCCCCTGATGGGAAGGTACAGTCAATTTCAACCATAGGCGCGTTGAAGTTTTCCAACAAGCGTTGGAATTGCACATTGCCTACAAAAGGTGAATCCAAAACCAAAATCTCAGTTTGCGCGCTGCTTTCGTCCAACACATTTTTGAGATTCCCAAAACGTGTTTTCAGGCTCATCACCCGAAATTCGCGCAGGCTGTCAATCGGAGGGTTGGTGACTTGGCTAAAATTTTGCCGAAAGAAATGCGATAAAGGACGGTATTTTTCACTCAGAACAGCCGAGGGCGTATCATCGCCCATTGAGGCCAAAATCTCTTTGCCATCTTCCGCCATAGGCGCCAAGATTTGCTCAAGCTCTTCGATGGTATAACCGGCCGAAATTTGGCGCTGGCGCAGTTCAGCACCTATAAAGAGAGGGGCTTCAACCGCTTTGGCTAAATCTTCATCCAACTCGTTGATCTTGCCAACCCAAGCGCCAAAATCTTGGCTTGCAGCCAGCAGGTCTTTCATCTCGGTGTCGTGGTACAAACGCCCTTCGTCCATATCCACTGCCAGCAATTGACCCGGGCCAAGCGCGCCTTTTTCTTTGACGTTGGCTTCATCCACATACACCATGCCAGCCTCAGAGCCAGCAATCAGAAGGCCATCACCCGTTACTACATATCGCATTGGGCGCAGACCGTTGCGGTCGAGACCCGCGCAAACCCAGCGACCGTCCGTCATAGCCAATGCCGCAGGGCCATCCCAAGGCTCCATGACAGAGTTGCAGTAAGAATACATATCAATCCAGGATTTAGGCAGATCCACAGTCTGTTTGGACCAACTTTCAGGCACCAACATGGTTTTCGCCATCGGCGCATTACGCCCCGCACGGACCAACATCTCAAATACGGAATCCAAAGCAGCCGAGTCAGATGATCCACTTGGAATAACCGGTTTGATATCTTCCGCCATATCGCCAAAGGCATCCGAAGACATCCGGATTTCATGGCTTTTCATCCAATTGGTGTTACCCTTAAGCGTATTGATCTCACCATTATGCGCCAACATGCGAAACGGCTGTGCCAACCACCACTGTGGAAAGGTATTGGTGGAATACCGCTGATGATACAACGCAAAAGCCGACTCAAAACGGTCATCTTTTAAGTCTGGAAAAAACTCAGCCACATCTTGGGCCAAGAACATGCCTTTATAAATTATAGAACGACACGACAGGCTCGCCAAATACAAACCATTAATACCAGCCGCCAGAGGCCGCTTTTTCAATCCGGCGGCGAATGACATAGAGTTCCCGCTCAAAAATTTCTTCACTCACGCCTTTTGAATTAGAGATCAAAATCTGTTCAATCTCAGGGCGGGTTGCGTTGGCCTTATCACCCAAGCAGGCCACATTCACAGGCACGTGGCGCCAGCCATAGATATAATACCCCATGCGCAAAACTTCAGATTCAACAATCGTCCGACAGGTTTCCTGCGCACCAAAATTGGTCCGAGGTAGAAACACCTGCCCCACAGCCATAAGCTCTTCCATACGCGGGGTGTGGCCGGTGCGTTCGATTTGATTATAAAAGAATGGGACTGGAATTTGCACGTGAATGCCTGCTCCATCGCCTGTTTTACCGTCCGCATCAACAGCGCCCCGATGCCAAACAGCTTTGAGCGCATCGATGCCCGCTTGCACAACTTTACGGCTTGGCTTGCCATCGATAGAAACCACAAGGCCCACGCCGCAACTTGCATGTTCTTCGGCCTCAGAATAAAGGCCATTTTCAGCCATATGCTTGCGTTTGGCTTCTTCAGCCTTCACCCAGCTTGCATCAAATTTTGTCATGGTGGTCTCCTGTCACGCCCAGAAAGGACATCGTTCTTTCACATTCGTCATATCCGCTTGAAGCCTAAACCTGCGCCGCGATTACTCCGCAGCGATTGCCTTTGCCCCGTCAAGTTCTGCCAAAATCGCAGCGGCGCAATCGCGGCCATCGCGGATCGCCCAAACAACTAAGGAGGCACCGCGCACGATATCCCCTATGGCGTAAACGCCGGGCAGGCTGGTTTTTCCAGTCTCGAAATCAGCACGTATCGTGCCCCAGCGCGTCACGTCCAAGCCGTCAGCATCCCAAAGTTTAGGCAGATCCTCCGGCTCAAAGCCCAAGGCCTTGATTACCAAGTCCGCAGGTTCAACATAATCCGCACCCTCGATAACCTCAGGACTTTGACGACCTGTGGCATCTGGCAAGCCAAGACGCATCTTTTGCACCATGACGCCAGAAACCGGCGTGCCTGAAAAACCTTTAGGGGCTGTCAGCCAGACGAACTCAACGCCTTCTTCTTCGGCATTTTGTGTTTCACGCAGCGAGCCGGGCATATTGGCCTTGTCGCGACGGTAAAGGCATTTCACTGATGTGGCGCCTTGGCGGATAGCTGTGCGGACGCAGTCCATCGCCGTATCACCACCACCAATCACCACAACCTTTTTGCCATCGGCATTCAGGCTGCCATCAGCAAATTCAGGTACATGATCGCCAAATCCATGACGGTTGCTGGCGGTCAAATAATCAATCGCTTTGACGATACCATCCGCGCCCACGCCAGGGCCAGCCAAATTACGGGATTTATAAACGCCAGTGGCAATCACCACCACATCATGTTTGGCGCGGAGATCCTCAAAGCTGATATCAACACCCACTGTGCAATTTGCCACAATCTCAATGCCGCCATTCTGCAATTGCTGGATACGCTGCATCACAACATCTTTTTCCAACTTAAAGCCCGGAATGCCATAGGTGAGCAAGCCGCCTGCGCGGTCGTAACGATCATAGACCGTGACCTGCAGGCCAGACCGGCGCAACATATCAGCAGCGGCAAGGCCACCCGGGCCTGCACCAATTATGCCAACCGACTGACCGCGCTCAGAGGCCGGTTTTATAGGCTGGACCCACCCTTCGGCCCAAGCAGTATCTGTGATGTATTTTTCAACAGAGCCAATGGTCACTGTCTCATGGCCCGATTTCTCAATCACGCAATTGCCTTCGCACAGACGGTCCTGCGGGCAAATTCTGCCGCAAATTTCCGGGAAGGTATTAGTGGCCTGGCTAATCTCGTAGGCTTCGCGCAGACGGCCTTCAGCAGTCAGACGCAGCCAATCGGGAATATTGTTGTGAAGCGGGCAATGGGTTTGGCAATAGGGCACACCACATTGGCTGCACCGGCTGGCTTGCTCCTCGACTTTGGCCTCTGCAAAGTCAGAGTAGATCTCACCAAAGTCATGGGTACGATCTTTCGCATCCCGTTTTTCCGGCATCAGCCGCGGGATCTTCACAAATTTAAGCATCGGGTTCTCAGCCATCACATCCTCGATTCGAAACGTCGCTATATTTTTAGGAGCTATCCACATATTATAGTCAGAAGACGTGACCTATATAACAAGAATTTTATTATGGCGACACTTTTTTAATCAATTTACTCATTTTTTAGGTCCGATTTGGTCCTATATTTACTGTGGCGCTTACTTTTCAGAGGTATATTGTGCCAATATCGCTGCAAGGAATGCCGTAAATGCCCCTTTATCATTTAATTCTGATTGCCCTCATTCAAGGAATAACTGAGTTTTTACCAGTGTCCTCTTCAGGCCATTTGATCCTCTTGCCAAGCCTCACAGGATTAGAAGACCAAGGGCTCGTGATTGATGTCGCAGCACATATCGGCACTTTATGTGCAGTGGTGATCTACTTTTGGTCAGATGTTTGCCTCACGCTCCAAGGAATTCCACAGGTTCTGCGTGGTCGATTCAACGCACGTCCAGCCCGCCTGTTGATCGCTTTGGCCATCGCTACGGTCCCAGTCATTTCTGCTGGTCTGATCTTCAAACTCACAGGCCTATCAGGCGCCATGCGGTCGATCACAGTCATTGGTTGGGCCATGCTGGGTTTTGGGATCTTGCTGTATTGGATCGATCAAAAAGCGCAAACTCATCGGAAAATGGATACCATCACCTGGCGCGATGCTTTTGTGTTGGGGCTTTGGCAGGCTATGGCATTGATTCCCGGCACCTCGCGGTCAGGCATTACCATCACAGGCGCCCTATGGGCGGGCTTCACCCGCAAGGAAGCAGCGCGCATCTCAATGCTGATGTCAATCCCGACAATCCTCGCCTCCGGCGCCCTTACCGCCTTAGAACTCATTGGCGGTACTGTGCCCATAAGAGATACTGCAATAGTGATCACCTTCAGCTTCGGCGCTGCCTTAATGGCCCTAAGCCTAATGATGCGCTTGCTGAACAGCGTGAGCTACACGCCCTATGTAATATACCGCGTACTTCTTGGTCTTGCGCTCTTAGCTATTGGATATAGTGGCAGCTTAGGCTTTTAGGTTTTTAGGTTTTTCGCAGAAGCTTTGATATCCGCATATTGGCCTGACACCCGAAACGGCCAAAGATACTCTGGCAAAACGCTTTCCATGGCTGTTGGCTCAATGCCCAAATCTGCAAACCCAAGCTCTGCACCACTTGGCACATTGTCTACACTCAAGCTGCGCACCTGATCACGGGTCAACGCCAAAGGCACAATGCCCAAGCTCAGCTTATGACCCAGTTCAAAGGCCAAAGCCATGAGACGGGCCGCAAACATTGGAATGCCGACGATCAAACGCCGGCGCTGCACGACATCCAGCATACGCTGCATCAAGCCGCGAAAGCTGTCCCGCTCGGGGCCTGCAAGCTCATAAATACCACCAGCTGCAGTCCCCGTAACGCCCATAACCGCCGCTTGCGCCAAATCATCCACAAACACCGGCTGAAACTCAGTATTCTGCACCCACAATAGGCAAAATCGGGCCAATGCGTGACATGCCTGCAAATCTGTTGAAGAACTTATCTTCCGCACCAAACACAATGGACGGCCGCAGAATCACGGCATTGGGCATATGCGCCAAAACCCCAGCCTCGCCAGCTGCTTTGGACCGACCATAATCGCTGACGCTTTCGAGATCTGCACCGATGGCGGAAAAATGCACCATCTGCGAGATGCCTGCCGTCGCGGCCATACGCGCGATGCGCTCTGCACCATCGGTTTGCACCGCGGCAAATGTATTGCGTCCGGCTTCTTGCAAAATACCAACGCAATTGACCACAGCATCCGCGCCACGCATCGACTGCGCCACAGAAGCATCATCACGAATGTTGCAAAAGATCGGCTCAACCTGCCCTACAACACCATAGGTCTTCACAAATATTGCCTCATTGGGCCGCCGTACCGCCACCCGAACCCTCCAGCCCGCCTTGGCCATGCGCCGCGCGACATAGCGCCCAATGAAACCTGATCCGCCGTATATAGTTACAAGTTTAGACATGATGCCATCCCAACAATTCCTTCGCGATCGGAGGTACTCCGACCAAAGTGCCGTGACAAGCCTATTCCCAAAAATCATCCCTTTTCAACCCACATGCGCGCCCAAGACAACGCCAACATCCCTTCTAGCACAAGCCATCTCAAAAGACATGCAATAGCCTCTTGACCCCCCCCGTGCAGCAGCTTAAATGCCGAGAGCACAACATCAGCCCAGATGGCGGAATGGTAGACGCGCTAGCTTCAGGTGCTAGTGTCCTTATGGACGTGGAGGTTCGAGTCCTCTTCTGGGCACCAAAATCTATCCAACGCATTGTAATACCTCACTGTTTTAGTATTATATTAGCTACACAAGTGAAGTATTTGCTACACAACATGGCGTTGTTTTGCTACACAACTCCTATGACACGTGGCGTTTTACAAAACTACATTAAGACCAGCCCCCTAACTGGACGGCTGAGTTATCGCAGGCGTATACCAGCAAAACTTAAGCAGTACTTCACAAAAGCTGATGGCTCCCATCGTGGTCTTGAATGGAATGAAAAGCTTGGAACCAAGTCCATAAGCATCGCACTAAAGAAAGCTGCGATAGTAAATGAACGCTTTGAACGCACAAAAGCTTTGGCGCAGCAGCTATCTACTGCAACAGTAACGCAAAACAAGATTCCTAAACAAAAGCGCCTTGAAGTTGTTGTAGAGTACTTTCGCAACCTTGGTATCCATCCAGACCAAGCTCCAAACATCTTTACCTCTGCCGCTAAGCAGAATGCATTCCTGAGTAAAACTGCAGCAGCACAACGAGAACTAATGGACTTTCAAGATGAGGTAGGGATCGAAGCTACCGGTGACCCTTGGAATGAAACGTACAGCAGAAATGAACGATATCACGATATCCAAGCTCAGATAGACTTCCTCAATGATGATCGTTCTAAGATCAGAGACCTTCTGAGACCAACGTGGGAAGTTGCTGTAGACGAGTACCTTAACCACAAGTCATCACTAGAAAACCATCCATCTGACTTTCGTGAACAGAAGGATATGAAACGGGTTATTCGTATTGCCAATTCTTTCAGCACTTCCTTGGGCAGAGGGTCTATAAAGACGGGAAATAGTTACCTGCTTTCTGGCATTAGCAGAGAGGCAGCCAGACGATGGATTGATGAGGAGCTGCAAAGGGGCCGCTCATTACCTACAGTAGGACGTGACTCCGCCTCTCTGTCAGCAATCTATAAAAGAGCGCAGTATGAATACAGCCAGAAGGATGCGGAACTTTCAACCCGTGGCAATCCATTCTCCGGCCTAAGAGATGAACTTAAAAAACGGGATGAGCAGGCAGTTCGCACAGGACAACGCATCAAGAACACAGCACGAGCTTGGTCACCACATGAGCTACAACAGTTAAAGGATCTGCTTCCCTCTATGAACGATGAGGCTCGTATCTGTGTGAAAATAGCAATGTTTACAGGAGCACGTCTAAAAGATGTTTGCGGTTTAATGATTGATGAGCTTGAGCTGAATGGCGAGGAAAACAGCCTCATCAACATTAAAGATAACGTGTGGAGAAAAGTCTCAAAGGACAGCATTAATCGCAAAGTACCGCTCTACGGTGAGTTGCTTCAAGAATTGAAAGACTATGTTTTGACTAAGGACTTCTCATCCAGCAACAAACTTACGCCCCGCTATGCAAAAAACAGCAGCAGCGTTGATTCCTTAAGTAATCTCTTGAACCAGCGTTACATTGACACGTTTAATCCAGACCCAACTTTAAAGCCTCACGGCTTTCGCAATACACTTCAAGCAAAGTTTGATGCAGCGAACACCCCCAATAAGACTTCTGGCTATTTGATTGGCTGGAAAAACCAAGACACCGTTGGAATGCAGAAAGAGTACAATAAACAGGGTTATCCACATCTACAGTTATTACAGGTTCTCAAGGGTCATGCTGATACGACTTTTGTACCGTCTCTCTAACCGTTACTAGTATAGGGGAACTGGAAGAGTGGTAGCTCTTATAGCTTAACTCTATCTAACCCTAAGATAAGTATGAACATGCAAGACAAGTCACAGCTAGAAGAACTCATCAAAGAGACGGTTAAGCGTATTGAAGCTAAAGAGGGTAGATCCCGCTCTCGTACTGCTGATGAACAGCTTCGCTTTGAACATGCTACACGGCTTAATATAGATTATGACTATAATGTACTACAGTAAGTAAAACTCTCCCAGAGCAGGGCAGGCCCCAAGCCTGACCGTCACTTCCTTTGTTCAATCAATCACCGTAACAACCATTCAGTTTAACTTTGTTTATGCTATTGCTAACCGTTACTAGTATAGGGGAACTGATGGTGTGGTAGCTCTTATAGTTTAACTATATCCAACTCTAAGATAAGTATGATCATGAAGCATGTAGCACAGTTAGCTAAATATCAAAACAGTCGTGGACCCCGTAAGCAGGACTACACCCACCGCTTTCAGCTCTCAACAGCGTAAGCGTTAATATCTCTGACTCATGGTATGAAGAAAGCCCGTAGCGTTTAGATACGTGGTGTCTAACTGCTTAAGGCTGGGAACACTTCGAGTGCTGCCCTCTGTATCTGTAAATAATCTGCTTGGTCTGTATGGCAAAGAAAGTTGAACATCCTCGCCAACTAGTTTATGCGTATCACAGGTGCATCAGTTGAAAGATGCGTGCACCCATCTCAAGCATCTCCACCAGAACCTGCTTAACCATCATGCGAAGCAGCTTTGGCTCTTCATGCGCATCTAAACGCTCAACTACGGATGCATAAACGTCTGTCCAAGTGTCGCCACCCACATTCATCCGTATGCCTGGTAATGCACTAAACAGTGTGGGCTGGCTGGCGTTGAGGTCAATCTCACATATAGGCTCATCATCTATGCGCATATGCAGCCGCTTGTGTGACTTGAGATTAGTCCAACCACCGTACCATCGCCCACCGCTGATCAGGCTTCCGTTGTGGAAGATGCGAGTAGCACATGCGAAGTGCTTCGCCCTGTCAGTGTTTGTGGCTGGTAGGACTAACGGATGCTTAGCCCAGAAAGCGTTCATCTCCATCACAGGCTTAGCTGCAGCGGATGCACTGCGCTTCTGCTTTCCCTCATAGACCGCCTTGCAGGAGAGCTTGGGCGCTTTTGTTCCAGCTGCCTTGCGCTCTACTTTGTCTGTGTATTCCTCTGGCTTATTAACCATCACGTAAGGGCGCTGGGCATCGACAAACAGTGCTGAGACAAACCGTGGATCGCTAAGCAGTGGCATTGTGGCATTGTGGCGTTAAGGCGGTAAGACTTAGGGCTTTTGATACGCTCCTTGTTATCCGTACCTGTGACCGCCTTTGCTTCCTTGATAGACATAGCGCCAAGACCAGATGGGAGATCGTCAAACTTAGTCAGATAGCCTGCTTGAACCAGCCTTGCTCTCACTGCCTTGACCGTCAGCTGCACCAGAGGCAGGGAAGAAGCTGAACGCCAGTAGTGTCCTGGCTCGTAGTACCGCCTGACCAATTAATGAAAGCACCTACTCCAGCTTCCTGCACGCAGTATAAGAATGATGAGAGGATAGCTTTGTGCTTGGCTCCTGTGGCGGCATTGAGCGTCAAGCCTAGCTCCGCAGCAAGTGTTTCCACTAACGCACGAGCATGCATCATTATATGGCAGGTACTGAGGCTTGAAGCGTTTGTTCATGCTTTGATTGTTACGTATGTTTGACAGAAGTGAATCTCTAAAGTGTTGGACTGATAGCAGCGCAACAGAGACAGCCACGCTAAGTGCTTGGCTTAACCCCAGCCATTGCTAAACTGCGACATAGCAGCGGGTATCACTTGCATAATGAAACAGAAGCACCACTTAAAAGTTTGTAAATAACAAAGGAGCTTGAAATGGCTGAGTGCGGATGTGGACGTAGTCCAAATGGTAACTGCGTAGGTTGGCATGATCTTACAGAAGAAAAGTACTTGGAGAAGAAGGCTGCTTACGAAGCAAAGCAAGCTGCCAAGTAAAACCTAGTGGTGAGGCTGCAAGCTAACGTCCTGTGGCCTCATCTATCTCGTATGATCTGATATGTGTTGTTGCCCTGAAACAATTTTTGAGGTACAATTATCTCAGGCATTTATTAACCAACTTGTGCGCCTTGGCATCACGCCTAAAGCACTAAAGCGGAGACACACATGACACTCTCAAAGTATGATACAGATTTTGCTAACGCTATGGCTTTGAAGCTGCGTTTGAACCGTGAAGCACGGCAATCAAGAGACAGCGATGAGGTTAAGCAATCCAAAGAGCATGAAACAGTTATAGTTCCTACAAATGCACCGTATGATCGTAACGAAGAGATTCAGAAATTGGTGGCGAAGCATCCGGGCCTTACGCCAGAGAAGGCTGAGCAGGGTCTGAGGGAATTGGGGTTTTGAGCATCTGTTTTCAAAGGGCAGTGCGTCCAAACACTAATCCGTAATCAACCTTTCAGGCATTTAATTACCAACTTGTGCGCCTTGGCATCACGCCTAAAGCACTAAAGCGGAGGCGCAAATGAATAACGTCATTTATGTTGAGTTCCAAAAGCAATCCAAACGTAAGCTCCCCAGAAAAAGGGTCTTCTATCTAGGTCAGTATTACGCTGGCCCACCTCTCTGTCAGTCCTTAGAACAGCTATGGCTGAAGAGAAAACCTAACAACCGTTGGGTCTTTCAACAGAAGATATATGGAATAGTTTTTGAGTTTGAAGAATACCACGGCGATGATTTGCTGGATGCTTTAGATGCGATTCCACTTGTTGATGAAGTCACGATGGATGACTTGTTGGAAATGGGGTGGCGCCATCAGGGTGAAGTCATTCAATTATAGCTCACAGTTCAATGTGTGAAATTGTTTGTTTAACCACTTTCTCATCCCGCGACTGCCTTGATATTGCAAATATAGCCCTTTCCATCTGTAATAAGCTCCACTACGCTGTGCAACGATGTTTACAGCACTCAAGCGCCATCCATAGCAACGCCTGAAGCGCCCTTGTAGACGATCTGATAGGTGTTGTTACCTTTAGCTCTGCACTTGGGACAGCTGTACCTCTGGCGCACGTCATGCGCTGTAGCATCGCCTCCAACGACAAGTATCAGGTTGGCTACCTCTAGCATGGAGTGATGCTTACAGAGGCCACAGGTGATGCTGAGGGTGTGGTCAGGGATGGTGCTGAGTTTGGTCATGAAACGTTCAGCACCCACTGTAGATCACTGAACCGTCTGGCATGGTTGTGTTGCAGAGGGCTGCGCCTTGCATATAAGCACCACTCAGATTAGCACCACCCAGATCAGCACCACTCAGATCAGCACCACTCAGATCAGCACCACTCAGATTAGCACCACTCCAGATCAGCACCACTCAGATTAGCACCCTCAGATTAGCACCACTCAGATTAGCACCACTCAGATTAGCACCACCCAGATCAGCACCACTCAGATCAGCACCACCCAGATCACAGGTTGCACATTTACCAGTATCCTTCAGCTTCTGTAGATCATCAGGATCAAATGCAGATGCACTACTGGCAAACATGGTTGCTGCTACGGTCAGTGCTGTCAGTGTTCGTTTCATGCTTAGTACCCACACTTCTTGTAAGCCGCTGCTCATACATTCTCTAGCCATAGCTTGGGCTTTCGATATGTCTGCTGGGGTCATTAGCCTGCTCGTTCATCTCTCCATTCACCGCCTTCTCATGACCATTAGCAGAAGCAATGTTGTACCACATGTGAGCCATGTACTTGTCTTGAAGAACGCCATTGCCATTGCGTACATGACACCAAGATTGTTTTGAGCATACAGCATCTCCTTGTTCAGCAGCTAGTCGATACCACTTTACAGCTTCTGTTGTAGTCTTGAGGAACGCCATTCGCCTTATCGGTACATATACCAAGATTGTTTGAGCATCAGCATAGCCTTGTTCAGCAGCTAGTCGATACCACTTTACAGCTTCTTTGTAGTCTTGAGGAACGCCATCGCCATTCGTGTACATGAGACCAAGATTGTATTGAGCATCAGCATTCCCAGCTTCAGCTAAAGGCTTCCACTCTTTAAGAGCCGTAGCAAAGTCACCAGCCTGAGCAGCAGCTAAACCCTTCTGGAAGTCCTGTGCTGCGACGGGTGCAGATAGCGTCATCAGAAACGCTAGAGATATCAGAAGGTGTTTCAGCATTGGATGATCTCCATTAGTATCAACCTCAGACTGCCAGCCAATGAAGCTATTCGCAAATGGTTTTCCACTCTAATAGCCAAACTCTTCTGCGCAGACTTCCATTGTTAAATCTGGGCGTTCAGCAGCACACCAATCTATTTCTTCTTGGTTGTAGGGTGTCTTATCAAAAAACAT
>CAJJBJ010000006.1 GCA_905182455.1 uncultured Planktomarina sp. | reverse complement strand
GGTGCCCCCACACGGACTCGAACCGCGGACCTACTGATTACAAATCAGTTGCTCTACCAGCTGAGCTATAGGGGCACTTTGGCGGATTTAGGACAAAAAAACTGCCTATGCAAGCCCTAGCGGTGCGCTTTTGCCAAAAGAAATATCGCGCCAAGCGATAGCGTCACGATCAAGAGGGCAGCGGGGGCGGCGGCATTGAAGTTTTCAAGGCTGGCTTGGCCGTATATATGCGTCGACAGCGTGTCAAAATTGAATGGGCGCAGCAATAACGTGGCGGGCAATTCCTTCACTGTATCCACAAAGACCAGCACCAGCGCTGAGGCTAGGCTGCCCCGCATCAGGGGCAGATAAATCCTTAAAAACAAAGACCGTGGCGGACTTCCCAGTGAGCGGGCCGCAAGAGGGATATTTGTGGAGATCACAGCCAAACCAGCTTCTGTTGCCCCTACCCCAATGGCGAAAAACCTCACGCCATAGGCGACGATCAGGGCCGCCACGCTGCCAGTCAATATCAGGCCAGGATCTAGGTCAAAGGTCGCATAGATTAGATCGGCAACCCAATTGTCGAATAGCGCCAACGGAGTCAAAATCCCCAATCCAAGCACCGCTCCAGGGAAGGCATAACCGAGAGTGGTGAAGGTCAGCAAAAACTTGCGCATTACGGGCCGAGCGGTGCCCAGACCCAAAACCATAATCGCAGATAAACCCACTACCAAGACGGCACTAATGCCCCCGAGGAGCACACTATGACCTGCCGCACGCCACAGCCCCACGCCGCGCCACACGGCGCTGTCCCTGAGCGCTGGTGTCACCAAGACGATGAGCGGAATTAGAAAGCCTATGACGATGGGTAGGCTACAAAAGGTTAGTGCGAGTAGTCCCACGCCTCGGGTCACGGGCTGAGGTTGGATGCACGCCATTTGGCGGCCAGATTTGTTAAACCGCGCCTTACGGCGTCCGATTTTTTCAACCCATAGCAAGACGGCCACAATGGCCACGGCCAAGAGCGCCAATTGTGCAGCACCGCCCGGATTATAACTTTCAAGCCAAAGTGAAAATATACCAGTTGTCAGGGTTTGCACCGCGAAATAATCAACCGTTCCGAAGTCGTTCAGTGTCTCCATCATGACAATCGCTGTGCCCGCCGCGATGGCAGGCCGCGCCTGTGGCAAGCTCACGCGCCAGAACTGCCGTACATGTCCAAGACCCAAGGAGCGGGCCACATCTTGGCCGCTAGAGGGCAATTCACGAAATGCGGCGCGGGCCAGCAGATAGACATAAGGGTAAAGCGTCAGGGACAGAACCAAGATCGCCCCCGAGCGCGACCTTATGTTCGGAAACCAATAGTCACGCGCCGAGGCCCAGCCGGTGAGATCACGCAGATAGGTTTGCAATGGGCCCGCATACTCCAATACATCAACCCAAGCATAGGCCGCCACAAAGGACGGAACAGCCAAGGGTAAAAACAAAGCGTATTGCAGAATTTTTCGACCAGGAAATTCAAGGTGGGTGACCAAATAAGCTAGGCTCGTCCCCAGAGTGAGAGACAAGGCGCCGACCCCAGCCATAAGCATGAGACTATTAGTGAAATATCGCGGCAAGACAGTGGCCAGCAAATGCCCCCATTGCGATGTATCAACCGACAAGGCCATCCAAGTGATCGAAAGGATCGGCAACACAACGCAACCCGCGATGACAAATGCAAGCGCCGAACCTAGATTTAACCGCTTTTTTAGTTTTTTCGCCACGGTGTCCTCATTTATCACTTCGGGTATTTTAATTTATTAACAGATATCTATACTCTAGCTATCATCACACTATTCTGGGGCACGACCACCAGATGCAAATTGTTTATCATATTGGCGCTCATTGCACAGACCAAGAATCTCTACACGCCTCGCTTGTGAAGAACAACGAGATGCTTGTCCAGAAACGGGTTGCCCCTGCCTCAACCCCAAAATACCGAAATATTATTTGTGGGCACCTGAAAGCGAAGGCCGCTGGATCCAGACTTGAAAAAACAAGGCTGGAGCTGTTGGCAGATATTCTTGGCAACACCGAAGCCGATCGGGCGATCTTCACCAATGGCAACTTTATCCGCGTGCCAAATCGGATATTTGAGAATGAAGTATTTTACACGCTGACGGTTGAGAAACTACAAGCCTTTGGCACGCTTTTTAGCGGCCATGATATCGAAATTTCAATATGCATTCGCGATCCCGAAAGCTTTGTTCCGGCAGCTTTTGGCGAGTTACATGGCCGGTCTTATGATCGCTTAATGGCTGGAACCAGAGCTGAGGTTCTGCAGTGGCATGGATTGATTGACCAGATCAGGGCCACATTGCCAAATGCAAAAATCACCGCTTGGTGCAATGAAAATACACCATTCATTTGGCCCAAACTGCTGCGCTGTGTGATGTGGCTCACCGATGAAGATCCTGTGGAAGGCGGCTACGACCTGATCGCCTCGGCGCTTACACAGAGTGGCACCCAAAACCTGCAAAATTACTTCAAAGCCAATCCACCTGCCTCGGAAAAAGAGCGCTAACGCATGTTAGCAGCCTTTCTTCAGCATTGCGCTGATCCAGAGAGGTTGAGGAAGAGATCACCCTACCCGGATGGTCAGAGGCATTAATGGAGCGGCTGTCAGAGCTTTATGATGAAGACTTCAACCACATCATTGGTAGAGACGATGTCACGGCGATTGAACCGGCCTTCTAAAACGTCTCGCCTACAATTAGAGGCTAGACGGACTGAATTCACATGCCCAAGGCTTCTTTGTACATTTCCAAAATCGCCTCTTCTTCGGCGATATCATCCTTGTCTCGTCTGCGCATGGTGATCAGCTTGCGCATTACTTTGGTATCATAACCTCTGCCTTTTGCCTCAGCCATGACTTCTTTTTGCTGTTCAGCCAGATCTTTTTTCTCCGCGTCCAATCGCTCGATACGCTCAATGAACTGGCGCAATTCGTCGGCCGTAACGCGATAGCTGCTTTCAATATCTGACATGGGGAACTCCGTTGCAAAAAATAAGTTGGCGCAGCGATACCCTTCGCTTTCGACTTGCACAAGCCGCCATCCTTCGCGACTGTGCCACAAATTTGATTTATCGGAGTATACTATGGATTGGCTCATCATCCCGGGTGTCATCGTGACCTGCATAGGACTGGGTCTGTTGCTTTATATAATCGCACGAATCTGGCGGGCTAAAAAACAAGGCCTCAGTGACGCCGGGATGAAAGCACAACTGCAAGCTGCAATTGCCTGGAATCTCGCCGCAATGGGTTGTTCCGCCATTGGCCTGATGATCGTTGTACTTGGGGTGTTGTTGTAAAATTGTGGCAAAAGCGTAGCTAATTTAATTAGAATGACTAGACGCTCAGCTTCCTCAGGATTAATAAAGCGCCATGCAAATAAATTACCTTTCCCCCGACTATTCCGTAGCGCCGCAAATCGCGGTCGCAGACGTGGCCACAATTGCGGAGGCGGGCTTCAAATCTGTGATTTGCAATCGGCCGGACCAAGAAAACCCGGAGACCCACCAAATCGCAGCCATAAAAGCTGAAGTGATCGCCGCCGGTTTGGAGTTTGCAGAGAATGTGTTTGACCCCTCCACATTTGGACCAGACAAGATCCAGCGTCAAAGCGAACTCTTACAAGAATTGCCCAGTCCAGTCTTGGCCTACTGCGCCTCAGGCACCCGTTGCAGCATTGTATGGGCCTTCGCACATGCGAGCAGCATGGACATCGACAGCATTTTAACCGCAACGACCAGTGCAGGTTATCAATTGTCACATCTGCGGCCACAGCTAGAGTCTACAGCTCTTAACCGTGCGGCAGTCTGACCCGAAAAGCGGCACCGCGCTGGCCAGGCAGATAAGAAATTTGGCCGCCCAAATTGCTGATGATTTCGCGACAAATGGCGAGGCCAAGACCGGCGCCCCCGGCTTTTGAATGGTCGGATGTACGGGCAAATTTTTCAAAAATTATGTCTTGATATGCCTTATCTACGCCAGACCCATTATCAATAAAATCTAGGGTCACACCGCGCGCCGTATCAGAGACATAGATC
>CAJJBJ010000005.1 GCA_905182455.1 uncultured Planktomarina sp. | reverse complement strand
TTATGGGATTGGTACTTGTGGTTCTTATTTTGGTTTACCTGCTGTTGGGGGAAGCTTCCGGCGACTATGTGATCAGCGTAATGACAAATATTTCCTTATTTATCTCTGCCGTCACTCCACAAGCCATCATCGGCGTGGCCTTGGTTATTGGTGCAGTGAGTTACCTGCGCAAAAAATAGCGCTTTGGGCCAAGCTAAGCCGTGGCATTTAGCTCTACAATTAAGTTTTAAATAGCCCGCCGCCAACGGCTTAAACCTCTCTTCCTTTAAGCTTTCATCATAGACATCAATCGCTGAAAAGGTGTGAGCCTTAGGACGTTTAAGCTTCACTCTCTTTGGATAAGTCTCGGCAGCTAAACCCTTCTGACGGCGAAATTTCCAGAGAGACTGATATAGCGATCACAAAGCCTTGACCCGCCGCTGTTAAGTTTTCATTATCAGCAATCAAAACGGTTCAGTCATAATGGACTGTGGTCGGATCTGTGTTGCAATCAAAGGAACGTGCCTTATGAAACCGTCTCCGAGACATGAGCAAGGTATGGTAACACGGCGCAGCGTTTTGGGTGAGGCCCATGTTGCGCGCGCTGAAGACGCCAAAACAGAATTTGACGCTCCCTTTCAAGATCTTATCACCGAAAGCGCTTGGGGGCATGTCTGGTCGCGGGATGCATGGGATTACCGACAGCGTTCTATTGTGACTTTGGCTTTGCTCTGCGCTCAGGGCCATTGGGAAGAGGTGGCCATGCATATTCGCGCCACCGCCAACACCGGTGCTAGCCGTGAAGACATTCAAGAACTCATTCTACACGTCGCAATCTACGCCGGTGTGCCAACGGCCAACCATGCGATTAAGGTGGCCAAACAAACTTTTGCTGAGATGGACGACGCCAAGTGACTACAATATACGCCCTATAACCCGCAGGATATGAGCCTACAGCCACAGGCCTTAACCCCCGATTATCGCAGCTCACGTCTGCGCTCGCCCAGCCACAAACTCTTGAGCCTGGCACCCGGGGCCGGGGAGCTGACCGGTCCTACCTTCGGGCACGATTTGATTGGGCCAAATGACAATAACCTGATCATCAATTACGCAGCCCCCGGGCAGGCAGCGATTGGCGAGCAAATTATGGTTCATGGCCATTTGCTAGATGGGAATGCGCGCCCAGTTTCCAATGCTTTACTTGAGTTTTGGCAGGCGAATGCCGGGGGGCGGTATCGCCACAAAAAAGATGGCTATTTGTCACCGCTGGATCCAAACTTTGGCGGCTGTGGGCGCACGATTACTGATGCCGATGGCTATTATTCATTTCGCACAGTTCGGCCGGGACCCTATCCTTGGCCGAATGGCGGTAATGATTGGCGGCCTGCACATATTCACTTTAGCTGCTTCGGCGTGGGATGGGCGCAGCGTTTGATCACGCAAATGTATTTCGAGGGTGATCCGCATATTCCGCTTTGCCCCATTGTGCAGACCATTGCAGACCCACAGGCGATTGATAGTCTGACGGCGCGGTTGGATATGGCCCATACGGAGCCTATGAATTTTCGGGCTTTCCGCTTTGATGTAATCCTTCGCGGCAAAGTCTCGACTTTGTTTGAAAATAAGTTGGAGGGCAATTGATGACCCGATTTCAAAGCGCGTCCCAAACCGCAGGCCCTTATGTGCATATTGGATGCACTCCGAGTTTTGCAGGGCTAGAGAATATGTATGGCGGCCATGATTTGGGCGCTGACATTTTCAGTCCCGACACACCCGGCACTTGGGTGACTGTTTCTGGACGTATTTTCGACGGCGAAGGCATGCCGGTCACCGATGCCATGCTAGAATTTTGGCAGGCGGATTCATTCGGGCACTATGCGCCGCAAGGGGGATCCGAAGGCTGGGGCCGCAGAGCGGTGGACGCTCAGGCAGCAAGCTATTCTGTGAACACCATCCTGCCCGCCGCGGTGGGAGATGAAGCACCTCATATCAATGTTTGGGTGGTGGCTCGTGGGGTTAATCTTGGCCTGCACACAAGGATCTATTTCGACTGCGCAGACAATGAACAAGACCCGGTCCTTGCAGCGATTGATGATCCTGCCCGCCGGTCAAGTTTGATTGCCACCCGCGATGGCGACACTTATAATTTTGATATTCATCTTCAAGGTGACAAAGAAACGGTATTTTTGAATGTCTGATTTCCAGAACAAACCTTGCATCTTATGCTGCGCAATCACCGGTTCGGTGCCGACGAAGGCCGCCAACCCAGCAGTCCCAATCAGCATTTCCGAGCAGGTTGAAAGCAGCCATGCCGCTGTTGAGGCAGGTGCGTCCATCATCCATGCTCATGTGCGTAACGCGGATGAAACAACCAGCAGCGACCCTGAAAAATTTGCTCGCCTGCAAGAGGAATTGCACCGCCACTGTCCTGGGGTGATCATTCAATTTTCAACTGGTGGCCGCTCCGGCGCAGGCCAAGAACGCGGTGGGATGTTGTCTTTGCGGCCCGATATGGCGTCTCTGTCAGTGGGATCCAACAACTTCCCAACTCGGGTTTACGAAAACCCACCTAATTTGGTGGCGTGGTTGGCAAGTGAAATGCAAACTTATGAAGTGGTTCCTGAGGTTGAAGCCTTTGATTTGTCTCATATATTACAAGCCATTAGGCTGCATGAGGAGGGTCTGCTGTTTGGTCATCTTTATGTGCAATTTGTCATGGGTGTGAAAAATGCGATGCCTGCTGATCGTGCGGTATTTGACTTTTACGTGGCTCAAATGCAGGCGCGGGCGCCGAAGGCTGAATGGTGTGCGGCGGGGATTGGACCCAATCAGATTGTTGTAAACGAATGGGCCATTGCCGCGGGCGGTCACACCCGCGCAGGTTTGGAAGACAATGTGCGCTTGGACCGCACGACTTTGGCACCGTCAAATGCAGCCCTGATCGCCAGAGCTGCAGCCCTGTGTGAGAAATATGAACGCCCTGTGGCGAGCCCGGCTCAGGCGCGTGAAATACTTGGATTGCGCGCCGCATGACCTCAGTTTTTGAGCATCCTTGGCTAGGTGGCTTGTTCGGGGACACAGAGATCTCCGCCCATTTGTCCGCAGAGGTTCAACTGGTACATATGGTTCGAATTGAAGCGGCTCATAGTCGTGTCTTGGGCAATGAGGCGGCGGCCTTGGCTGTGGAAGCAGCAGTGGTGGTGCCCCAAGATTTATGGGCTGGCAGCGCTGTTGACGGCCTGCCTGTGCCGGAATTGGTGCGGTGTTTGAAAACGCAGATCGCCCGAGACCTCCATAAGGATATTCACTGCGGTCTGACCAGCCAAGACGTTATTGATACGGCCTTTGTGCTGTCCTTGGTACACATTTTGCCGATTTTTGCAGAACGCTTAGGCAAGCTGAAATCGGCCATGGCGCAGCTGGATGCTGACCACGGCGCAGTCCCGCTGATGGGCCGGACACGCATGCAAGCCGCGTTGGAAATCTCAGCATCAGATCGCATTGCAAGCTGGAGCCTGCCCTTGGCCGATCATCTTACACGGCTGCACGAGATGTCGCCGCGGCTGTTGCGCTTGCAGTGCGGTGGTCCAGTTGGCATAAACTCAGGAGATGCTCTGGCGGCCCATTTGGGTTTGGTAGCACCCACCAAAAGCTGGCATGCAATGCGAGATGGCTTGGGGGAATTGGCAGGGTGGTTGTCCATGGTGTCTGGCAGTATGGGTAAATTGGGCATGGATATTTCACTTATGGCGCAGCAGGGAATCGATGAGATTTCGCTGGTTGGTGGTGGATCTTCCTCGGCGATGCCGCATAAACAAAACCCGATATTGGCGGAGCTACTGGTCACTTTGGCTCGGTACAATGCAACCCAATTGGGCGGCATGCATCAGGCCTTGGTGCATGAGCAAGAACGCTCAGGTGCGGCTTGGGCCTTGGAATGGATGATCTTGCCAAATATGCTGAACGCCACTGCGAGAAGTCTGTCGGCCGCATGTGAACTGATTGCGCAGGTAGAGAAAATTGGAACCAGCGGCTGAATGAGGGGCTAAGTATAAGTTATGACGCCGCGTTTAGATAATTCACAGACTGTTGAAAAACTTGCCTTTGAGACTGACGCTGGAATTGGCTACCGCGCGCGTATTGGCCTTTTGGTCTTGCAGACTGATCAAACTTTGGAGGCTGAGCTCGCTGCACTAATGGCGATTGAGGGCGTGGCCCTGTACCATGCACGGCTGGCAAATGATGCGGTAGTCTCGCCTAGATCTTTGGCGCGAATGGCCGAGGAGCTGCCACGCGCTGCTGAGTTGATCGCGCCGTCTTTGGGTCTCGCGGCCATCGGGTATGCTTGCACAAGCGGGGCTACAATCATTGGCGAGACGCGGGTTGCGGAAATTTTGGCTCGCATTCACCCCGGTGTGCCCTGCACCAACCCATTGACGGCGGCAAAGGCGGCTTTGGCGGCGCTGGGCGCTGCTCGAGTGGGTTTGGTCACGCCCTATACCCCAGATGTCACCCTTGCGATGCAGGCGAACTTTTCAGCGGCAGGGATTGATGTGCCCGTGGTTGGGTCCTTTTATGAGGATAATGACTTAGAGGTCGGTAAAATCAACGAGGCCTCCATTCTAGACGCGGCCATTGTGGTCGGCCAAGATCCACGTTGTGACAGCGTATTTATCTCCTGTACCAGCCTGCGCTCAGCGCGAGTCATCGCGCTGGCTGAAGAGAAATTGGGCAAGCCTGTGACCGCCAGCAATCACGCATTGGCATGGCATCTGTTGCGCTTGGCTGGGGTGGCGGATCAACAGGCTGGGGCGGGCCTATTGTTTGCGCATCACTAGAAGGCGTCGCGATTCTATTTAGGAGGCGATGATAGGCGTCGCTTTTAAATCGCTCTCACGTGGGGTTTGGCCTACGAAATTTGTGCCATGCTCAAACCAGCTTTTGGGGGCTGCGGCGCCCCAAAGGGTTTGGCGTTGCGGGTCGGTGAGATCCCATTTGATCGGTTCGTGATCTGGATCCACCGTTTGATAATCTGAGCAGTAAATCTCAATGCGGTGACCGTCAGGGTCTAAAATATAGAGAAAAAATGCGTTTGATATGCCATGGCGTCCAGGCCCGCGTTCAATATTTCTGACATAGCCGGTTGTCGCCATCAAATCCAAAAGATCGATGATATTGAGCGGGGTGGGCACCCAAAATGCGATATGATGCATGCGCGGGCCGGTGCCATTAGTGAAGGCCATATCATGTACGCCGCCCTTGCGGTGCATCCATGCTGCCCAAAGCCTGCCGCTCTCCTCATCTTCGGTATATTCTGTGACGCGAAATCCGATATCG
>CAJJBJ010000004.1 GCA_905182455.1 uncultured Planktomarina sp. | reverse complement strand
TATCCGCCTCACAGTATTTTGCGGCATTCGAGATTAAGTTGATAAAAACCTGCGTCAATCGGTCAGGATCCGTTAACAGAACCACATCTTCACGGCCTGCGTTTCTACGGATTGTGATCACATCATCTCACATTGGCCGAAACCTGTGCGCTGTCCAAGATATCGCGGAGCCTTACAGGTTGTAGATCCAGTGTAACTTGGCCATTTTCCAGCACCGACAAATCCAAAAGATCATCCAAAAGCCGGGTCAAGCGCTGGGTTTCGTCTTGTATGATCATTGCATATTTTGGGCCGTCGCCAGAATTCAGATCAGGATCTTGTAAAATCTCAGAGAAAGCCCGGATCGACGTCATCGGCGTGCGAAGCTCATGGCTGATTTGGCTGAGAAACGCATCTTTTTGGATTGAAAGTTTCATCAGCTTTTCATTGGCATCTCGCAATTGTCCGGCGGTGTTTGTCAATTCGCCGGACTTGGCTTCCAATTGGTTTGAATATTCCATGATTTGCGCTGTTTCATCCGCCACAGCCATTAAATCCTCTACCGTCACAGAGGCTCCACCGGCCATTTGCCCAAGCATGGCATGCGCCGTGGCAGCTCCAACGCTGCCCGCCAATCTGCGCTCTAAGGTTTCCAAAAACTGCGGAGTCGGATCAGGCAGATATCCCTGTTTGCCCTGTCGCTGTGCTGCGGTCCGAAACAGCCTTTGCGCCTGCTGCGCCCCCATAATTCGCTGGGTCATAATCAACAAATCTTCCGCATCAGCGGCCCCGCGTTGCCAGCCGCGCGCGGCTGAGCCACTGTCAAAAGCACTGATGAACTGCGCCGCCTGCACCCGCTCCAATGGCGACGGTTTGGAGAAGATTGATCCGGCTACAAATGCAAATGTATTGAACAGCATTGACCACAAAACAGCATGCACAACTGTATCAAGCCCCTGAATGCCAAACAAAGCTGTAGGTCGCAGCCAATTCAGCCCCCAAAGTCCGTGATCAATGGTGTCTTGTGAGATAAGAACCTCAGGACCGAAAGACGGAAGGAACATGGTGAAACTCCAAATCCCAAACCCACAAATCAACCCGGCCACAGCCCCGACGCGCGTAGCCCCTCGCCAGAAAACCCCCCCCAACATGGCTGGTAAGATTTGCGCGACACCGGCGAATGAAATCAAACCAATTGAGGCCAAAGCAGCTCCGCCGCCTGATACGCGGTAATAGAGATATCCAAGCCCCAAAATTCCGGCAATAGAAATACGCCGCGAAATTAAAATCACGCTACGCACATCGCCTGAAATTATTGCCCCCTGCCCCCGAGCGCGTAGCCATATTGGAGTCACTATGTGATTGGAGACCATGGTCGACAGCGCAATTGCGGCGACAATCACCATAGAGGTGGCAGACGAAAATCCGCCCAAGAATGCAAGCATCGCCAACCCATTTTGCTCCGCTGACAGCGGGAGGGTCAGCACAAATAGATCCGGGTTTGATCCCGCAGGTAGAATATCCAACCCCACTACGGCGATCGGGATCACAAACAAGGACATCAGCAGCAAATACAGCGGAAAGGCCCAGCCTGCTGTCGCCAAATGGCTTTCCTCGGAGTTCTCGACCACCATCACCTGAAACATGCGCGGCAAGCATAAAAAGGCAGCTGCGGATAGGAATGTGAGACCCACCCACCGGCCGGTGCTCACCTGCCATTGCGAAATGGGCGACGCATCAATGCGCGTCAACACATCCCCCACGCCACCTGCAAGGCCCCAAACGACAAAGGCTCCGACCGCTAGCAATGCCAAAAGCTTCACAATAGCCTCAACGGCGATGGCCATAACCACGCCGCTATGGCGTTCATTCACATCCAAATTTCGGGTACCAAAAATAATCGTGAACACAGTAAGGCCGGCGGCAATCCAAAGTGCGATATTGGAGGTGCTGACAATACTTTGGGCATCTTTGGCAAAGGCCGATACTGAGAGGGTCACAGATTGTAACTGCAAAGCGATGTAAGGCGTTGTGCCCACCACGGCCATGACTGTGACCAACCCACCCAAAAACGCGGACTTCCCAAAGCGTGACGAGATAAGATCCGCAATGGATGTGATGCGTTCCGCCCGAGCGATCCGTACAAGCCGGCGCAAAATCAACCACCAACCGATCAGCACTGCAGTCGGGCCCAAGTAGATTGTCAAAAACTCTAAACCCGAGCGTGCGGCATAGCCCACAGCGCCGTAGAATGTCCAAGCGGTGCAATAAATGGACAGTGACAATGTGTAGATCAGCGGCGTGCGCATCCAGCCACCGCGGCCCGCATCAACTGCACGTTCGGCCCAAAAAGCCACACCAAACAAGAAGGCCACATAGATCAGAGAGACTAAAACAAGGAGATCAAGCGATAGCATTTATCCCCGTCCCGCCCCAAATTTCTTGATCAAATTCGCCAGAATGGCGGCGAAACCTATCAAGCCCAGCCAAACCAAGAACAGATAAATCAAAGCCGTGGAGGTCGAAGTGCCCGGAGCTGGATCCACCGCATCGGCTGCGGGCCAAATCACTGGGATCAAAATCAACACAATTCCAACAAAGGGTAAAACCAAAGCCGCATCGGTCAAGCGCTGGGCACGGGCGGCATTGGCGTCTCGTGTCAATTTCTCATTGGTGTCACCACCCATCACCCATGCCCCACAAGCGCGTTCATTGTTCGCAAGACTTCAGCATTTGAAAACGGCTTGGTCATGAATTGCGTGGCGCCTCTTGCAAAAGCCGAGTCACGATCTTTGGTTTGTCCCCGCGCCGTCAGCATCAAAATTGGTACATCTTGATACTCGGGAAGCGCGCGGAGCTCTTCGAGGATTTCGAAACCAGACTTATTTGGCAACATGACGTCCAAAATGATCGCTGTGGGTGCGGTTTGCAGAGTTGTGGCGACAGCATTCGCGCCATCGGAATGCGCGTCCACCTTCCAGCCATCGCGCAGAAAAATGAAACTGAGAGCTTCAATGATATTTGGTTCGTCTTCGATTAGTAGAACGTGTCGCATGTCAGCCTCCCTTGCTTAACTTTCAGGTTCATCCTGCACTAGAGCCGATAGTGAGGGGCTTTGTCAAAACCCATCTGTAAAGATCGATGGCTCACTGCGTGCCAAACAGGCCGGCTCACTACACAAACGACATGTACTTCCGATGGTCACCGGTGGCGTGCTCAGCGTTGTCTCGGCCGGTAGGATGAGCATTGTTGAGCGCACAATGGGGGGACCGTCAAAGCTAGAGGTTATCACCCGTTCCGCGATTGAGAATGTATCATACAGCGCGCCTGCACCGGGCTCGCCAGTCCGTCCGCTGTATTCAATGCGTTGCCGCGACGCCGCACCAATTTGGGTGAGAGATCGATACAAGGGCCAAAGAGCACAGGCAGATCCAACCCGAGGGGCTTGAAACTCTTGGCAAGGCTGCTTGCGCAACAGGCCTCCACTGCAGTCGCAGATCATCAACCCCACAGGGATCCCATTTTTCTGCGGTGGCAAGCTGGCCAATCGCCGAAAGATTACTGGTAAAGGTACCTGTGCGTCATGGGCAATCTTTACAGGGTCAAGTCCCATGTCTAAAATCATATTGAGCAATTTCGGCAAAGAAAGCCTCTGCGCATCCTCCCAATATTGCTTGAAATAGGTCAACCCCAAGACACGCGCTCCAGGAGAGGCCTCCGTCAAAAACTCAGCGGCGACCGCGTCAGACCAAACGGTTAATTCTTCCAACGGCGTAAAATGATATTGGTTTTTCAGCAACAATGCTTCCAGCTCATCCAAAGGCGAGAGTGCATCAAACACCTGGTCCGCGTCCCCATCTAGATAATCGGCCAAAGACTGGCTGGCAGTAGCCAGCCTTATGCTGTCTTGAAAGACGTTGGTCTGAAATCGTCTTTGCCAGTTTTGATCCATCTCACCGGGCTCGGCTAAAATACTCGCCGTAGAGCGAATGGCCGAGACTGTTGAGAGTACCTCATGGAGCGCTTCCGACAGGAATGGATCATGCGCCAAACGATTTGACAGGCTGGCGACGGTTTGCTGAAGGGCTGTGATTTGCGATTGTTGCGCCAAAATAAGGTGCGCCCAATCTGTGAAGCGATCGGCAAAATCTTCGGTTCGGCTCAAGTCAATCCGCGTGGCCGGTCGCCCGACAGCTGCATCTCGCAACGCATTCAAAAGCTGGCTGGCGGCCCCCTCAGCAAGCGAGGCTGAATCGGTTTCTAAAACCTTAGCGAGATCTAGCAAAAGTTTACCACCGATTCTGCGCCGATTATGCTCAATAAGATTGAGATACGAGCCAGAGATCCCCGCACGCAGCGCCACTTCAGATTGGCGAAGCCCCAATGTCATTCGCCTCTCCCGTATTCGAGTTCCAGCAAATGCACTGCGGGGCATCATGGTATCCTTGGGTTGGGAGCCGTACCTAGAGACTATTGGTAAATAAATTTACACGATACATCAAGCTTCCGCGAAGTTATTTACAAAATATTTGATTAACTCGACACAGGCGTTGCACAATAATCAGTCAAAAGGCGAAACTAGATCAACACTGTGAAGTGTGTTTTGGGGAAATCGGGCAAAAAGTCTGGACCCCCTTCAATCAATCGGGAGGACTTCAATGTCTAATTCAATTCTGACCCGTCGTAGCGTATTGCAGACTGGGGCCGTTGCTGGCGCCGGTTTGGCGCTTCCGACGATTCTGACTGCAGGTAGCCACAGCGGCTATACCAACGCCCCAACTGGTGGCACTGTAACTTTGGGCTTCAACGTTCCACAGACCGGCGCATATGCTGACGAAGGCGCGGATGAACTTCGCGCTTACGAACTAGCTGTAGAGCACCTGAACGGTGGTGGCGACGGCGGCATGATGAACACTTTCTCTTCCAACACCCTGGAAGGTAACGGCATTTTGGGCAAGAAAATCCAATATGTAACTGGCGACACTCAGACAAAATCTGATGCTGCTCGTGCGTCTGCCAAATCCATGATAGAAAAAGATGGCGCAGTGATGATCACTGGTGGCTCTTCTTCTGGTGTGGCGATTGCGGTGCAAGGTCTTTGCCAAGAAGCTGGCATCATCTTCATGGCTGGTTTGACACACTCCAACGACACGACTGGTAAAGATAAGAAAGCCAACGGCTTCCGTCACTTCTTTAACGGTTACATGTCTGCGGCTGCTTTGGCGCCTGTTTTGGAAGCTCGTTATGGTAAAGACCGTAATGCTTATCACCTGACAGCGGATTACACTTGGGGTTGGACTCAGGAAGAATCCATCGCTGCTGCAACCGAAGCTATGGGGTGGAAAACTGTTAACAAAGTGCGTACGCCACTTAAAGCAACGGATTTCTCCTCCTATATTGCACCTGTGCTGAACTCTGGCGCAGATGTTTTGGTTCTGAACCACTACGGTGGGAACATGGTTAACTCTTTGACCAACGCTGTTCAGTTCGGCTTGCGCGACAAAATCGTAAACAACAAGAACTTCGAAATTGTTGTTCCTTTGTACTCTCGCCTGATGGCGAAAGGTGCTGGCGCAAACGTTAAGGGTATCTTTGGCTCAACAAACTGGCACTGGTCTTTGCAAGACGAAGGCTCAAAAGCTTTTGTTAAATCCTTCGGCACAAAATACGGTTTCCCTCCTTCACAGGCGGCACACACCGTATATTGCCAAACTTTACTTTATGCTGATGCTTGCAACCGCGCCGGCACGTTCAACCCTTGTGGTGTTGGTGAAGCATTGGAAGGCTTTGAGTTCGACGGCTTGGGCAATGGCAAAACATTGTACCGTGCTGAAGATCACCAGTGTTTCAAAGACGTGCTCGTTGTGAAGGGTAAAGAAAACCCAACATCAGAGTTCGATCTTCTGGAAATCGTTGAAGTGACGCCTGCAGCACAAGTATCATACGCACCCGATCACCCGATGTTTGCCGGTGGCGACTTAGGCGCATGTAACCCGGGAGCTTAAGAACCCAGCTAGAGGGCCCTTGCGCCTCTTTCTAAAATGACCATAGGGTGCGCTACTGCGCACCCTATTTTCCAATAAACTATAACACGCAGGTGGGGACCATGGACGCCATCATTCTTCAAATTCTGAACGGCCTCGACAAAGGGTCAGCCTACGCGCTTATTGCGCTTGGCCTGACTTTGATCTTCGGCACGCTCGGTGTTGTGAATTTCGCGCACGGTGCGCTTTTTGTAATTGGCGCCTTTTGTGCCGTTACATTAAACCGAATTTTTTCAATTAGCTTTGAGACAATTGATCCAACAAAGACGGACTTTCTTGGCAACCCAGCCACAATCAAGACCACCTATTTGGAACATTGGTTCGGACCTGATCCTGCCGCTTGGATGACCGATTGGTCGGTGCCCCTGGCGATCTTATTGGCCGTGCCCGTCATGCTATTGGTTGGTGTGATCATGGAACGTGGCCTGATCAAGCACTTCTACAAACGTCCCCACGCGGACCAAATCTTGGTAACCTTTGGTTTGGCTATTGTATTGCAAGAAGTGATTAAGTTTTTCTACGGGGCCAATCCTATTCAAATGGCACCACCAGAAGTGTTCATCGGCACAATGGATTTGGGTGTATGGCTAGGCTTTGAGGCGAATGCTATCGCTTACCCCTATTGGCGGTTAGTCTACTTCCTCTTCTCTGCCGTGGTCATCGGTGCAGTCTTCGCCTTTTTGCAGTTTACCACCTTCGGGATGGTTGTGCGCGCAGGCATGGCGGACCGCGAAACAGTGGGCCTCTTGGGCATTGATATCGACAAGCGCTTCACCATCACCTTCGCGATTGCAGCCACTGTGGCCGGGATTGCGGGTGTGATGTACACCCCCATCACCCCGCCCACCTATGATATCGGGGTTGAGCTTCTGGTGCTCTCCTTCGTGGTTGTGGTGGTTGGCGGCATGGGCTCTCTGCCCGGTGCGGTGCTTGCAGGCTTCTTGTTGGGTATCGTAGAAAGCTTTGCGTCGATGAATGAGGTGAAAAATATTCTCCCCGGCATCGACCAAATTATCGTCTACTTAATGGCAATCGTTGTTATCCTGGTACGTCCACGCGGCCTTATGGGGCGCAAAGGCGTTATGGAGGATTGAGAATATGCTTGGTTTAGAAAAAAAAGACTTTACCCTTCTGCTGATCGTAGCGGCCATGGTGGTGTTCGCCCCGTTTATCCTCAACCCTTTTCCCGAAGGCTCGTCTTTGGCGCAAATGTTTAATGCCGGTTACCCGGATTTGATGCAGCGCTTTGCGATTTTTGGGATCTTGGTGATTGGGTTTAACATTCTGTTTGGCCTCACCGGCTACTTGTCCTTTGGCCATGCTGCCTTTCTGGGCGCCGGGTCTTATGCGGCAGTCTGGATGTTCAAATTGGTGGGCTACGATATTATACCCGCAATCCTTTTAGCAATCTTAGTCAGTGGCTTGTTCAGCCTTTTGGTGGGCTATGTCAGTTTGCGGCGCTCTGGGATTTACTTCTCGATCCTCACGCTGGCTTTAGCGCAGATGATGTTCAACATGGCATATTCGGTCTTGGGTAATCCATCCTCAGGCTACAATTTGACGAATGGCGAAACCGGCCTTCAGGTCTACAATTCAGACCCGCAGATTTTTCTCAGCGCGACTGGGCAAAATTTCCCAAACTTGTTGGGCTTTTCCATGCGCTCTGAAACGCATTTGCTGATTGGTAATTGGGATTTCACGCTGAATGCTGGTTACTACCTCTCCGGCCTTTTGTTGCTGATCTCATTTTACATCTCTATCCGCATATTTCGGTCACCATTTGGCTTGATGTTGCGGGCAGTGAAATCCAATCAACAACGGCTGCATTATACTGGCCTCAACACCCGGCCCTATACTCTGGCCGCCTTCGTGATCTCTGGCATGTATGCCGGGCTTGCGGGTGGATTGTTGGCCTGTATGGATCCATTGGCCGGCGCAGAACGTATGCACTGGACCGCGTCAGGTGAAATAGTGATCATGTCCATCTTGGGCGGGGTCGGCACGCTGATTGGTCCCATCTTGGGCGCTGGGTTCAACGAGTATTTCAAAAACATCCTGTCCAAAATCAACGACAGCGTGTTGCATGAATGGATGGCCTTTCTTCCTGATGGATTTGAAAACGTCATGGTGACACTCATTCACCCCTTTGTTGGCAAAGGCTGGCATCTCACCTTGGGTTTACTGTTTATGGCGGTGATCATCTTCCTTCCCGGTGGGTTGGTCGAAGGCGGTCAGCGTATTGGTAAACTGTTCCGTCGGACCAAGGCGGATAAGCCTTCCGATGAAACCCCTGCGGGTAAGGAGACAGAATAATGGGTATCCTTGAAGTCAAAGGCGTAAATAAACGCTTTGGAGGCTTGCAAGCTCTGGGGGACGTAAACCTCAGCGTGCAGGAAAACTCGGTCCACGCAATTATCGGCCCAAACGGGGCCGGTAAATCCACGCTGCTCAACTGTCTCGTTGGCAAGCTGATTCCTGATACCGGCTCAGTGATGTTTGACGGGCAATCAGTGCTGGGGCGCAAGCCCTATGAGATCAACCAGATGGGTATTTCCCGTGTGTTTCAAACTCCAGAGATTTTTGGAGAGTTGAGCGTCATGGAAAACATGATGATCCCTTGCTTTGCCAAACGTGACGGCTCATTCGCCATGACTGCTTTTGCAGCTGTGCGGAACCAAAAAGATATCGTCGAACACGCCATGCAGGCCTTGGAAGACATGAATATGACCGACAAACGCCACATGCATTCTGCAAGCCTGTCGCGCGGCGACAAACGGCGGCTTGAGATTGGCATGTGTCTGGCACAAGAGCCGCGCCTGCTTTTGCTTGATGAGCCAACCGCAGGCATGGCACGGGCTGACACAAACAACACCATCGACCTGCTCAAAGAAATCCGTGATAAGCGCGACATCACAATTGCAATTATCGAACATGATATGCATGTGGTGTTTAGCCTCGCCGAACGGATTACCGTCCTGGCGCAGGGCCGGCCATTGGTGGAAGATACACCTGAGAACATCAAAGGCCACCCGAAAGTACGCGAAGCGTACCTCGGGGAAGCCCAAGTATAAGGAAGCGGCTACGATGACACTTTCAGACACGCCCGCCTATTTCTCCGTACGCGATATCCACGCCTACTATGGCGAAAGCTATATTGTGCAGGGTGTCAGCTTCGAGATTAAGGAAGGCGAAATCTTGGCATTGCTGGGGCGAAATGGCGCCGGCAAAACCTCTACTTTACGCGCCATTGCCCGCATTGGTGATCCGCAGGTGACCCAAGGGGAAATTTGGCTTGATGGCGATCCATTGCACGAAATGGCAAGTTACGAAGCCTCCCGCGCGGGCTTGGGCCTGGTACCAGAAGATCGCCGGATCATCCAAGGCCTCACAGTTGAAGAAAATATTAAGCTTGCACAGATTGCACCACCGATTGGTTGGTCTCTGGAGCAAATTTATGAGCTGTTCCCAAGACTTGGGGAGCGCCGCAAGCAAGAGGGCGTGACCCTGTCTGGCGGCGAGCAGCAAATGCTGGCCATTGCCCGGGCTTTGGCTCGCGAAGTCAAAGTATTGTTGTTGGACGAGCCGTATGAAGGCCTCGCGCCAGTGATTGTGCAAGAAATTGCCAAAACCCTAAACCATATCCGTGAGCAGGGGATCACAACCGTGATCGTCGAGCAAAACGCGGTGGCCGCTTTGAAATTAGCCGACCGTGCGGTGATTTTGGATACGGGCACCGTGGTTTATGACGGATCTGCACAGGCCGTCTTGGATGATGAGAAGTTGCGCGCAGAATATCTTGCCATATAAAAGTCCTTCTGAGGGGCCATCCTCTCTACCCACTAACCATATTTTTAAAGAGGGATTACACCCATGGCTGATAAAATTTACTCCCCGACCACTGCGTTTGCACAGAATGCGCATGCGAATAAGTCCACCTATGAAAACATGTATGCCGCCTCTATAACCGATCCTGATGCCTTCTGGGCAGAGCAAGGCCAGCGCTTGGATTGGATGACACCTTTTACCAAGGTCAAAAATACCTCATTTGAGCATTCGAACGTATCAATTAAATGGTATGAAGACGGTGAACTGAACGTCAGCGCCAACTGCATTGACCGCCACCTAGCCACCCGTGGCGATCAAACTGCGATCATCTGGGAAGGCGACAATCCCGATGAGAGTACGCATATCACCTATAATGAGTTGCACACACAAGTTTGCAAACTGGCGAATGTCTACAAGTCGTTGGGCGTGACCAAGGGCGACCGGGTTGTTCTTTATATGCCGATGATCCCAGAAGCTGCCTATGCCATGTTGGCCTGCAATCGTATCGGTGCTGTCCATTCTATCGTCTTTGGCGGATTCTCTCCCGAAGCATTGGCCGCGCGCCTCACCGCCTGTGGCGCGAAACTGGTCGTGACTGCAGACCAAGCCCCACGCGGTGGCAAAGCCACACCTTTGAAGGCAAATGTAGACATGGCGCTGGAAATCTCTGGCGACATCACAACTTTGGTGGTCGAGCGCACCGGCGCTGACCTTCCGTCCAAAGAAGGACGCGATCACAGCTACACCGCCGCCATGGCACAGGCTTCGGCTGAATGCGCACCTGAGCCGATGAATGCGGAAGATCCACTGTTTATCCTTTACACTTCCGGGTCCACTGGCGCGCCGAAGGGCGTGGTGCATACCACTGGCGGCTACCTCGTTTATGCCTCGATGACCCATCAATACACCTTCGATTATCATGACGGCGATGTATTTTGGTGCACTGCCGATGTGGGTTGGGTCACAGGCCACAGCTATATCGTTTACGGTCCACTGGCCAATGGCGCGACGACCTTGATGTTTGAGGGCGTACCAACATATCCGGATGCAGGCCGTTTTTGGGCCGTTTGTGAAAAACATAAGGTCAATCAATTTTACACCGCCCCCACAGCCATCCGCGCATTGATGGGCCAAGGTGAGGCCTTTGTAGAAAAATATGACCTGTCCTCAATCAAAGTACTCGGCACGGTGGGTGAGCCTATCAATCCTGAAGCTTGGAATTGGTACAATGATGTGGTCGGCAAGGGCAAAGCTCCGATTGTAGACACATGGTGGCAAACCGAAACCGGCGGCCATTTGATGACCCCTCTGCCCGGCGCCACAGATACCAAGCCCGGTTCCTGCACTCTGCCATTCTTTGGCGTGCAACCCGTTATTTTGGAGCCTACCACCGGCGCCGAACTCAACGACCCCGAGGCCGATGGCGTTTTGTGCATCAAAGACAGCTGGCCGGGTCAAATGCGAACAGTCTGGGGAGATCATGATCGTTTTATCTCAGCCTATTTCAGCGATTACAAAGGCTACTATTTCACCGGAGATGGCTGCCGCCGTGATGCGGATGGCTATTACTGGATCACGGGCCGGGTCGATGACGTGATCAACGTCTCTGGCCACCGAATGGGGACTGCCGAAGTGGAAAGCGCCTTGGTCGCGCATCCCAAAGTGGCCGAGGCCGCAGTGGTGGGCTATCCGCATGCGATCAAGGGCCAAGGCATTTATTGCTACGTCACCTTGATGACCGGTGAAGAGCCATCCGACGCGTTGCGCCTGGAATTGCGTAATTGGGTGCGGAAAGAGATTGGCCCTATCGCCTCTCCAGATTTGATCCAATGGGCCCCCGGCCTGCCCAAAACCCGCTCCGGCAAGATCATGCGCCGTATTCTGCGCAAGGTGGCCGAAGATGATTTTGGCGCTCTGGGTGACACCTCAACTTTGGCAGACCCATCGGTCGTGGATGAGTTAATTGCAAATCGTATGAACCGAGATTAGATCGCGCAAGCTGTTAAAATTGTAATAAAATATTAAAAATGAGGCTGGCCAATAGTAGTATTGGTCAGCTTTTGTTTGTGATCAGCACAATTCTACCCCTCTTGAGGCAAGGATGTTCTTCCACTTTGACGAAACTTCGCCTATATCAGTTAGAAATAGCGCCTAATCGCCGCGAAAAGGGATAACATGACTAAAAAACCAAACGAGAATGACGTTGTCTTTATTCAAGCATTGGCAGAACTGCTCAGTGCGCAGGATCTGACAGAAATTGAAGTCAACCGCCACTATGGCGAAGATGACAGCTTGAATGTCCGCATTTCAAAAACGCAAAATGTTGTACAAATGGCCGCACCTGTCGCTATGGCCGCGCCGGCTGCTATAGCCCCAGTCGCTGCAGCGGCTGCTCCAGCCGCCGCAGCTATTGAAGATCCAGCTTCGCATCCCGGTGCCGTGACATCTCCAATGGTTGGAACAATTTATCTGCAAGCAGAACCGGGCAGCCCGGCCTTTATCACCGTGGGCGCCAAAGTTGCCGAGGGCGACACCATATTGATCATCGAAGCGATGAAGACCATGAATCAAATTCCAGCGCCGCATGGAGGTACCGTCACACGTATCTTGGTCGAAGACAGCGCCGCTGTTGAATTTGGATCTCCTTTGGTAATTATTGAATAATGTTCAAGAAAATCCTAATCGCTAACCGTGGCGAAATTGCTCTTCGTGTTATTCGCGCCGCCCGTGAAATGGGGATTGGCAGCGTTGCTGTACACTCCACGGCTGACAGTGATGCTATGCACGTGCGTATGGCGGATGAATCTGTTTGCATCGGCCCGCCGTCCAGTACTGACAGCTATTTGAGCATCCCGGCGATTATTGCCGCCGCTGAAATCACTGGCGCTGATGCGATTCACCCAGGCTATGGGTTTCTATCCGAGAACGCGAGCTTCGTGCAGGCGCTTCAAGATCATGATATTTGTTTCATTGGTCCCACCGCCGAACACATCAGGGTCATGGGCGATAAGATCAGCGCAAAAGACACTATGCGCGCTTTGGGCGTGCCTTGCGTGCCGGGCTCTCCCGGCGGTGTGCCAGATCTCGAATCCGCTCTAAAAATTGGCGAAGAATTTGGTTACCCTGTTATCATCAAAGCAACCGCCGGTGGTGGTGGACGCGGCATGAAAGTGGCCAATTCAGCTGAAGAAATGCCAACATCTTTCAGTGCGGCCCGGTCTGAGGGCAAAGCTGCTTTTGGCAATGACGAAGTCTATATCGAGAAATATCTCACCACCCCACGCCATATTGAAATTCAAGTCTTTGGCGACGGTAAGGGCAAGGCTGTGCATTTGGGCGAACGCGACTGCTCATTGCAGCGGCGCCACCAAAAAGTATTCGAAGAAGCGCCGGGCCCTGCGATCAATGCGGAGGAGCGTGCGCGTATTGGTAAAGTATGCGCCGATGCCGTGGCCAAGATCAATTACATCGGCGCCGGCACGATTGAGTTTTTGTATGAGAACGGCGAGTTCTATTTCATCGAAATGAACACCCGCTTGCAGGTTGAACATCCAGTCACCGAAGCTATTTTCGGTGTGGATTTGGTGCGCGAGCAAATCCGAGTAGCTGAGGGGCATGATATGTCTTTCACCCAAGACGATTTGGTCATCAACGGCCATGCGATTGAAGTGCGGATCAATGCAGAAACCTTTCCAGGTTTTGCGCCGCGCCCCGGTAGAATCAATGCCTATCACGCGCCCGGCGGGCTCGGTGTGCGCATGGATTCAGCGCTCTACGATGGCTATTCAATCCCACCATACTACGACAGTTTGATTGGCAAGTTGATCGTACATGCGCCTGATCGGGCCGCTGCCATAGCCCGGCTGGATCGCGCCTTGGGTGAGCTGATCATTGATGGGATCGAAACCACAATTCCGCTGTTTCATGCCCTGCTGAAAGAACCGGATGTGCATTCAGGCAATTACAATATCCATTGGCTTGAGCATTGGTTGGAACACAAGTTTAACGATAAATGAGCCTAGGGGCAGTGAGCCCGCAGTTGATGCTGCATGCCTATGCCCAAGGCATTTTTCCAATGGCCGAAACCGCTACCGACCCTGAGTTGTTCTGGGTCGATCCTAAGCGGCGTGGGGTTTTCCCTTTAGATGGGTTTCACCTGTCGCGCAGCATGCGGCGGTTTGTGCAGCACCACGCTATCACCGCCACATTGAACGCCGATTTTGAAGCTGTTTTGTTTCACTGTGCAGACCGTGAAGAAACTTGGATCAACCCAAGCACTACATGCCAATTACACAGAGTTGTACGCCCTCGGGCATTGCCACAGCTTCGAAGTTTGGCGCGATGGCGCGTTGCTTGGTGGTGTCTTTGGGCTCACCATTGGCGGGGCGTTTTTCGGGGAAAGTATGTTTTCGTTGGGCACGAATGGGTCCAAATCAGCTCTCGCATTTTTGACGCGCCACCTGAAAAATTGTGGTTTTGCCTTATTCGATACGCAGTTCATCACGGATCATTTGCAAAGTCTGGGTGCGGTCGAAATCAGCAGAGCCGCCTATCGCAGTCAACTGGCCGAAGCCATCACCGTACCCGCCTCCATCACGTCACAGCCTGTGCCAGATGCTCAGAGTATTTTACAGCGCAACGCCCAAACGTCATAGCGCGGATGCTCAAGCGCATTGATAGCCGGTGATGAGGCCACCATCCAGCCCTCAAACAATTGCCCTTTGCTGCGGGCGTCATAAATCGCCAGCAAGGCAAAAGCGTCTTGGGTCAATTCTCCCTCAGGATAACGACAGGCTTGCAAATGTATCTCGAGCGGCCCCAAGGTTACCGGGTTGCCAATTGTGATGATAAAGCTTCGCAATTCGCCCGTGGTGCGGTCCAACCACCGAAGTTCGGCCCCACTTGTTTCGCTGGCGCGCTGCGCAAATCCAAAAGCAGGACATAGACACAGAATAAATGCCAGCAGGCGGATCATTACTGTGAGCTGCCAGAAGCAAATTTCATCAGTAAATTCAACAAACTGACCGACCCTTGCGTGTCCATAATGGTTTCACCGGCCGAGTAATTGAACGGCGACCCACCGGGCTGAAGCTCAACAAAGTTGCCCCCCAGAAGACCTTCAGAGGAAATCAAAATGGCGGTATCATCAGGCAGCTCTATGCCGAGATCCAAGGATATTTCCATATCTGCGCGAAAGCTGGCGGGATTGAGTGAAATATCAGAAACTTTGCCAACCTTTACGCCGGCCAATCGCACATCAGTGCCAACGGTCACGCCCTCAATGGAACGAAAGCTTGCGTTGAGCACATATGATTCGGTTGAACTTCCCCAACCACCGCGCTGAAATCCAACCACGGCGAATCCAACCGCCACGATCAGAACGCATGTACCTGTGATGAATTCTGCCCAAGCGCCACGCATCAGATTACTCCGGAGTCCAAGCCTCGTAGTCGCTACGCGACTGCGGTGTAGATTGACGCAAAGATCCCGCAGGAGCATGGGCCATGGCCGTGCCTGTCAGGTTTGCCAGATGTGGTTTTTCCCATGTTTTATGGGTTAAAGGCACTTTATTTGGCGGATCATTCCACGTGTGATGAAGCCAACCATGCCAATCTGGATTAACCCGAGTAGCCTCAGATTCACCATTGAAGATCACCCAACGTTTGGCACTATCTTTGGTTTCATAGAATATATTTCCCGCATCATCTTCGCCCACCTTCACGCCATTGCGCCAGGTAAACAGTTGCGTGTTCAATGTTTGGCCATTCCACCAAGTCACAGCACGTAATAGAGTTGAGACGATGCCCATGAGGTCCTCCAAAACAGGTTTGAATTAGCTATGCCTCAGATGCCTTCAGCGGTCCAGTGCTTGTGGCGTCTGAAACCAAAAACGGCGGAATTTCGAACTAGCCCCCGCCGTTTTTATATGTTTTTCTTGCTTAACCGGCAGTCACTTTTTCCTGCTTTTTTTCAGCGTGGATCATCAAAGGCGCAGCCTTTGAAGTCACGGCCTCTTCATTAACAACCACTTCTTCAACACTGTCCATTCCCGGCAGGTCAAACATGGTGTCCAGCAAGATATCTTCCAAGATCGACCGCAGACCTCGGGCGCCAGTTTTGCGCACAATCGCGCGCTTGGCGATGGCCACAAGAGCGTCATCGGTAAACGTCAGGGTTACATTTTCCAGCTCGAACAGGCGCTGATACTGTTTGATCAATGCATTCTTTGGCTGGGTTAGAATGATCACAAGTGACTCTTCATCCAGATCGGTCAGAGTTGCAATCACCGGCAAACGGCCAACAAATTCTGGGATCAAGCCAAACTTCAACAGATCTTCTGGCTCTAATTCCCCAAACATTTCGCCCACACCGCGGCTGTCGCTTTCTTTAACGTCAGCACCGAAGCCAATTGAAGTGCCCTTGCCACGCGCCGCGATAATTTTTTCAAGTCCTGAAAAAGCGCCGCCACAGATGAACAAAATATTTGTGGTGTCTACCTGCAAAAATTCCTGCTGCGGATGCTTGCGGCCTCCCTGGGGTGGGACGCTGGCTACGGTGCCTTCCATGATTTTCAACAAAGCTTGTTGAACACCTTCGCCCGACACGTCGCGGGTAATGGACGGATTATCAGACTTGCGGGTAATTTTATCAACTTCGTCAATATAAACGATGCCACGTTGTGCCCGTTCTACGTTATATTCACTTGCTTGCAGCAGCTTTAGGATGATGTTTTCCACATCTTCGCCGACATAGCCCGCTTCGGTCAAAGTGGTGGCGTCAGCCATTGTAAAGGGCACATCCAGAATGCGCGCCAGTGTTTGCGCCAGCAGTGTCTTGCCGCAACCCGTGGGTCCGATCAACATGATGTTAGATTTTGCCAATTCGATGTCATCAGATTTATCAGCAACGTTTAGGCGTTTGTAGTGGTTGTGAACCGCGACTGACAGCACGCGTTTTGCGTGGCTTTGTCCGATGACATAATCATCCAAAACCTCACAGATTTCCAAAGGTGTTGGCACACCCTCAGATTTTTTCAAACCTGTGGCCTTGGTTTCTTCTCGGATAATATCCATGCAAAGTTCAACACATTCATCACAGATAAACACAGTAGGGCCCGCAATGAGCTTGCGCACCTCATGCTGACTTTTACCGCAAAAACTGCAATATAGAGTGTTTTTGCCGTCGCCACTTGCTTTATCAGCCATGTCTCACCTTTAAGTATTATTGGGCGGTCTGCTTCCGCAGGGCCGCCCGATGGTAGTGTCGTAAAATAATCATAAGCTTATGACACCAAAGAATGGGCCACAACCCGAATTTATCCGTACATTACTTCGGTACGTCGTCTTTTTCGCGGTTGGTTACGATTTGATCAATTAAGCCCCAAGCCTTCGCGTCTTCAGGGGACATGAAATTATCACGCTCCAGAGCCGCTTCAACAACATCATAATCTTGGCCCGTATGGGTCACGTAGATTTCATTCAAACGGCGTTTCAGTTTTTGAGTGAACTCCGCATGGATCATGATGTCCGTGGCTTGGCCTTGGTACCCACCAGAGGGTTGATGCACCATGATTGAAGAATTTGGCAGTGAGAAGCGCATATCTTTGGCGCCAGCGGTCAAAAGTAAGGACCCCATTGAGGCCGCCTGGCCCACGCAAAGTGTGCTCACCTTGGGCTTGATATATTGCATCGTGTCGTAGATCGACAGACCGGCGGTCACAACGCCGCCAGGGGAGTTGATATACATGCTGATCTCTTTGGAAGGGTTTTCGGCTTCGAGATGCAGCAACTGCGCGATGATCAATGTGCTCATGCCATCGTGAACCGGGCCGTTCACGAAAATTATACGCTCTTTGAGCAAGCGTGAGAAAATATCATAGGCCCGTTCGCCACGGCTTGTTTGTTCAACTACCATTGGGACGAGGTTCATATAGGTTTCTACTGGATCGTTCATAAGGTCCGCCTGCTGTTCTGAATTCCGACATAAAGCCGATGTGCTAACTGAGTCTTAGTATTGCGCCCCGGGTAGGACAAGGGGCGGAGGAATTTTAGATGCATTTTGAACGATGCTTAACTGCATTTTTTGCGCCACATCAAACATTCGCGCCGAAAATCCCCATTCATTGTCATACCACCCAAAGATCCGCACCAATCCCTGCCCCATCACCTGCAGCTGTGGGGCGGCGATCACCAAGCTTTCGTGACGAGCTTTAAGGTCAGATGACACCAGCGGGCGGTCCGTCATTCCTAAGACCCCAGGGCAGGCGTCACGCAAATACGCGATGAGAGCCGCTGCATCGGTGGGTTTGACCAATTGGCAGGTCAAATCAACCGCCGAAACGCTTGCTGTTGGCACCCGCACGGCGCAGCCCATCACCCGTCCGGCGAGTTTGGGCAGGATCTTGTCGATCAGCGCTGTCGCCGATGTAGTGGTGGGAACCATGGACAATGCGGCCGCGCGGTTGCGCTCCAAAGCATCCCCACGTGGCGCATCCACAGTGGGTTGGCTGCCGGTGTAGCAGTGAATCGTTGTCATATGTCCTGCCGTCACACCAAATTCATCGTCCAAAACCCGCAGCAACGGTGCAAGCGCGTTTGTGGTGCAAGAGGCATTGGACATGATTTTTTGATCTCGCAGCAGATGATCATTGGCACCCAGTACGATGGTCACATCTGCATGCTCCGAGGGGCCAGAGATCAGCACGCGTTTTGCGCCAGCCCGCAGCCCAGCGCTGGCAAATTTAGCTGTGTTTGCTTTGCCGGTACATTCAAAGAGCACATCGACATCTGTCATATCGACCTTTGCTACGTCACCTTGCTGCGTGAACCGGACGGAGCGACCATTCAAGATCAATGCGCCGTCTGCTTGCTCCACAGCCGCGGGCGACGGGCCGTAGACACTATCGAACTCAAGCAAATATGCGCAGGTTTCAATCGGGGCGATGTCATTAACCGCGACCAGCTCAAAAATCTGTGGCGCTTGCATCTGCATCCATTGTCGCGCAACAGCCCGCCCAATCCGTCCAAATCCGTTGATCGCAATGCGAATGGGCCGCTCCATCGTATGTCCTTTCACAGCAATTGCATCTCGGAGTCAGAAAATGGATGCGCTGGCACCGAAACCATGCCAAATACGGGTGAATGTCCAGCGCCAAAATGGGCAAAATGAAATGCCAAAGGAAGCCAGATGTATCCGCTCGAAGGTTTGAAAGTCGTTGAAATTGCCCGTGTCTTAGCCGGTCCTTGGATTGGGCAAACTCTTGCAGACCTTGGGGCAGAGGTCATCAAGGTGGAAAGCCCCGAAGGGGACGACACCCGCAATTGGGGGCCAAACTATGTCACCAAGGGCAGCGACAGCTCCGCCGCCTATTTTCACAGCACAAATCGCGGCAAACAGGGCATCACCGTTGATTTCAAAGACCCTGAGCGCTTGACCTATCTCAAAGAGCTGATCTCCAACGCCGATGTATTAATTGAAAACTTCAAAGTTGGCGGCTTGAAAAAATTTGGTCTCGATTACGCGACATTGGCCCCAGACAATCCAAAATTGGTCTATTGCTCGGTGACAGGGTTTGGCCAAGACGGCCCAAGGGCGCAAAAAGCAGGCTACGACTTTATGATCCAAGGCATGACCGGTATTATGGACATCACTGGAGAGCCCGAAGGTATGCCGCAAAAGGTTGGCGTAGCCTTCGCTGATGTGTTTACAGGTCTCTACGGCGTTATAGGCATTCAAGCCGCTTTGGCGCAGCGGGCCCGCACGGGCAAGGGCCAACACATTGATATGGCTTTGTTTGATTGCATGTTGGCCGCACAAGCCAATCAAAACCTCAACTACCTAACCACGGGCAAAAGCCCCCAGCGCATGGGCAACGCGCATCCAAGCATTGTGCCCTACCAAGTATTTCCAGTCGGCGACGGGCATATCGTCATCGCCTGCGGCAACAATCGCCAATTCCACAATTTGGCCCGGGCCCTGAACCGCGAGGATTGGATCGAAGACCCCATCTTCGCCGATAACATCACTCGGATCGCCAATCGGGCTGAAGTTGTGCGCCAGATCATAGAAACCCTAAGTCTTTGGGCCAAGTTGGATGTATTGCCAGTCTTGGAAGCCGCCGGCGTGCCCTCAGGCCCAATCAATACAATTGCTGAAGCCTTAGAAGACCCGCAAACCCTGTTTCGGAAAATGCGCATTTCGCCCGAAGGCATCCCCGGCGTTAGGACACCAATTAAGTTTTCCGACAGCAGCCTTCAACTGCAGCGCGCCGCGCCGGGCTTGGGTGAGCATAACGACCAATAGACCGGTCAACTCAGCCCTTTGGGCGCCAGCTCCCCTATAGAGGTCTCGCCCTCTTCGCTTATGCGGTGGCGTTTGAACTGCGCTGTTGCAGGCAATGGCGTGTCAAATTGATAGGTTGGATCAATCATTTGTCGCTCCCAAGTCTCAAGCATTTCGCGCCAAGCGCCCACCAGTCTGCGCGGCTCAGGCATATCGTCCTTGACCGCCTGATGCAGCTTTTTGAGATTATAACATGGAACACCCGCATACATGTGATGCTCCGTGTGCCAATTCATATGCCAATAGAGAAACAGGATCAGATCAAAAATACTTAGTAAATGTGACGTAATTGGACTTGGATGTGTCGTTTAGTTATGTTCCTATGCGCGAGTTCCGCTCATGGTGTGGAGATTGCGGTTTGCGTGCTTAAGCAGCATCGCTAACCGGGCTATGAGCCGTAAAGGCCACAGATCTGGCCACAAATTAAACAGGGAGACTATCATGGAACTCAAAATGCTCGCGGCATCCGCTGCAGTGGCACTGTCATTCGGTGCAACATCCGCGTCCGCTGACTGCGGTAAAGTATCCATCACTGAAATGGACTGGGCCTCATCGGCTGTTGTAACTGCGGTTGCAAACTTCTTGATGAGCCAAGGCTACGGCTGTGACGTACAAGTTGTACCGTCCTCAACAGTACCTGCGCTGACATCATTGGCCGAAACTGGCGAACCAGACATTCTAACTGAAGTATGGGCTAACTCCACGCCATCTTACGAGCCACTCTTAGCCGCCGGTAAATTGGTCGAGCTGACCAGCGTTCTATCCGATGGTGGCGTTGAAGCTTGGTGGATCCCAGCTTACTTGGCAAAATCCAATCCTGAGCTGACCACATGGGACGGCATCATGGCCAACCCAGCGGCTGTCGGTGGCAAATTCCACGATTGCCCATCAGGTTGGGCATGTGACATAATCAATAACAACAACCTGATTGCTGCAGGTGCTGAGGCCGGTGGTCTTGAGCGGTTCCAGCATGGTTCTGGTGAGACTTTGCAAACCTCCATCGCGGCCGCTTATGCGGACAAAGCGCCATGGTTTGGTTACTACTGGGCACCAACAGCTGTTTTAGGCAAATACCCAATGGTCCGTGTTGAGGTGCCAGCCTACAATGCAGAAGCTCACGCGTGTAACGGTGATGTTGATTGTGCAAACCCTAGCTTTTCGGCCTATCCAGCTGCAAAAGTTGTAACTGCTGTTTCTGGCGCGTTCATGGATCGTGAACCCGAGGTTGCAGCTTTACTCAAAAACGTGACTTTCACAAACGCTCAAATGGGTGATGTGTTAGCTTGGCGTTTGGACAACAATGCGTCTTACGACGAAGCAGCCGTCTACTTCCTAACTACATACACAGACGTATGGGGCGACTGGTTGGGCGCAGATGCCAAAGCTAAATTGGCAGCTATTCTGAACTAATCCAGACTAAAATCTCCCCGCGGGCTAAATGCGGTCCGTGGGTTTTTTGACTTCAGGGAGAATATCCATGGCCACTTACGACTGGCTCTTTAACATGTTTGGACTGCGCCATTGGTGCGATGCCGATGCATCAGAAGGCCCGATGTCTATGGCCCAGCTCTTGGCCAAAACTGGCAATGCCGCACCTGAATCCAAATTCACATTTGCTTTCCCCTCCTTGGATGAATTGCACAAAGCCTGTGGCCAAATTACCCAGACCCGCGATGTGGTCAAAGGGCTGGAAGACGGATTTCTCACAATTCGCCCCGCCTTGCGCACGGTTTTGGACCCAGTCACTCAGCCACTCTCATGGATGCTGGACGGCACCCTTTACGTGTTCACAACAGCGCCTTGGTTTATCATCATGGCCGCGATCTTAATTGCTGTTTGGTATGCCACCCGCTCCATCTCAGTTGTCTTATTCAACGCCTTTTGCTTATCATTTTTCGCCTTTGTTGATCATTTTGAACCTGCCATGCAAACATTTGCGGTCATCTTAGTCTGCACGATAATATCGGCCTTACTCGGGGTCCCAATTGGCATCGCAATGTCGAAATACAACCGATTGCAGAAATCCATCATTCCAGTTCTGGATCTACTGCAAACACTGCCCACCTTTGTCTACCTGATCCCACTGATCTTTTTGTTCCCCATCGGAGAGTCGCGCCTCTACGGCATCGCCATTGTCCTTTACGCCATTGTCCCCGTGATCCGTCTTACCGATCTTGGCGTGCGCTTGGTCGACAAGGATGTGGTGGAAGCTGGCAACGCCTTTGGCATGAGCCCGGCACAAAAGTTGGGTAAAGTTGAACTTCCTCTGGCCTTACCCAACATCATGGCGGGTCTCAACCAGACCATTATGATGAGCCTTGCCATGGTTGTGATTGCGTCAATGGTAACAGCACCCGGTCTTGGCGTGCTAGTCCTGCGTGGCATCAGAAACCTTGAGCTTGGGGTCGGGCTAATGGCTGGCGTTTGCATTGTGCTTCTGGCTGTGATGTTGGACCGCACCTCCAAAGCAGCTCTGTCGCGTATCGACCGAACCAAAAGTGAACTGTGAGGGCTGACATCATGACACTAAAATCAAAGGTAAGTCTTCGCGGCCTCTACAAGATCTTCGGATCTGACGACAAAGAAGTTCTGCCACACGTAAAAGCTGGCATGGGCAAAGAAGAACTCTTGGCCTCCCATCAACATGTCTTGGGCTTGCAGGACATCAATGTTGAGATGCAGGCCGGTAAAATCACAGTTGTGATGGGCCTGTCCGGCTCCGGAAAGTCCACCCTGATCCGGCACCTAAACCGCTTAATCGAACCCACCGATGGGGAAATTTTAGTGGATGGTGTAGATATCATGCACCTGACCACACTTGAATTGCGCCACATGCGGCAAAATAAAATGTCGATGGTATTTCAAAAATTCGCACTTTTGCCCCACCGAACAGTTTTGCAAAACGCCGCCATGGCCCTGGACATCAAGGGAGTGGCGGCAGTTGAACAAGAGCGTGAAGCCCAAAAATGGCTCAATCGTGTAGGTCTTGGCGGGTATGAAAACCACTATCCATCGCAACTGTCTGGCGGCATGCAGCAACGGGTTGGCATTGCCCGCTCGTTGACGTCGAACTCAGATATCATGCTGATGGATGAAGCTTTCTCAGCCCTTGACCCACTGATCCGCACCGACATGCAGGATTTGCTGCTAGAGTTGCAAGTTGAGCTGAAAAAGACCATCGTATTCATCACCCATGATCTCGACGAGGCCTTAAAACTGGCAGATCACTTGGTGATTTTGAAAGACGGGGCCGTAATTCAACAGGGTGAGCCACAAGGCATTCTGATGGCGCCAGCCGATCCCTATATTGAGGATTTCGTGTCAGACATTAACCGCGCCAGAGTATTGCGGGTCCGGTCCGTGATGCAGGATCTCACAGCGGATAAATTCGCGGGTGATGTGGATGCCAACGACAATCTTGAAAGCCTTATCGCAGCTTCGGGCGGCGACACAGCCTTGCGGTATCGTGTGATCGAAAATGGTAAGCCCGTTGGAGAGCTGGACATGCGCGAACTGGTCAAAGCTTTGGTGCCACGCATCTCAAGCTCTGAAGCTGGCACGCGCTATCACTGATCAGTACAAGTATCTTTCCACCGCGGCATCCGTGCCGGGGTTGATTTACTCAACCAGCATCACCTGCGAACATCACCCCAATCGCACCAGTCTCTAGCGCCCCCTTGCGTCCAATGCAGACCACGGCAATATGCTCTTTAGCTTTGGCAAGCGTAACGTCAAACCGTTCTCCCACAATTTGGATCAACCAATTTTGCCCTGCTTGATCAGCCACAAAGCCTTTGGCGCGAATGATCCCTACGGCCCCAGTAGCTAGAGATTTTGCCAGTTTAATAGGATCACAGGGCGGAATTTCGCTAAAGACACGGCTTTCATAGCCCGCATCCGCATGGGCGGAGGCTTGGGGTTGCCCGGCCACCATCTCTACCCCAAGGATCACCTCTGGCGGCAGCCTGCCCTGAGCGGTGGCTACAACCTGCGCTTTGGGGTTGGCTGAGCCGAGCCAGTCTCTGACGTCCTGCACGACATCACTTGAGATCAAATCAATTTTGGTTTGCACGATCAAATCAGCGTCGGAGATTTGGCGTAGCATTGTATCGCCAAGATACTCATCTGCCGCTTGCGCCCGAATGCGCTCGCTGTCGGCCAGCACCACAACCCCCCCAAGATTGAAGCCGTCCAAAAACGAAATGCTCGCAGCTACAGCGCCGGGCATCGCGACACCCGAGGCCTCAATCACAACATAATCCGGGGCGGGATCCAGCTGGGCCAATTTGATCAAAGCCGCTGTCATATCAGAGCCGAAGGAGCAGCAAATACAGCCCCCAGAAATAGCAATCATTTCGTCATCTTTGGCTTCAATCAAATCCGCATCAATTGGCAAATCTCCAAACTCATTCACCAAAATAGCAATTTTGCGACCATCCGCGTGGCGCAGCAAATGATTGAGCAAAGTGGTTTTGCCAGCCCCAAGATAGCCACCGATCACAATGACCGGGATGTCTTGCCTCATAGGCTTGCAGCTGGAAAAATACGCCCGCCCTGAACCGTGCCCCATACGCCAATGTCTTTAAGCAGCATTGGATCACAAGCCGTTGGATCTGCCTCCAAAACCGCAAAATCAGCCTTCTTGCCGGTTTCAATTGAGCCAATCTCTCCGTCGAGATGCAGCGTGTAAGCAGCCCCCATGGTAATGGCCCAAAGTGCCTCATGCACTTGTATTCTTTCTTCCTCGCCCTGTACCCGACCCGAAGCCGTGATACGGTTTACGGCCGCCCATGCGGTGAACAAGGGCCCAAGAGGGGTCACGGGCGCGTCAGAGTGGATGGCCATCGGCACGCCACTGTCCAAGGCGGTCCGGCAGGCGTTCATCCGTGTAGCGCGGTCCGGCCCCACTGTGAGAGCATAATGTTCATCGCCCCAGTAGAAGTGATGGTTGGCAAAAAGATTTACGCACATGCCGAGTTTCGCCGCAGTCCGAAACTGTGCCGCATCCGCCAATTGGCAATGCTGCAGCGTAAAGCGGTGATCCGGGTTTGGGTGCGCTTGCAAGGCGGGGCCAAGTTTTTCCAACACTAATTGGGTCGCCTGATCGCCGTTGGTGTGGGTGTGGACTTGCAAACCGGCTTCTAACGCCAAATGCAGCAGTTCCGATAAATGCTCCGGTGCGATATACCAAAGCCCGTTGGGCGCGCCGTTGTGATAGCCAGGCCAGCGCAAGCGAGCTGAAAAACCCTGAATTGATCCATCGACCACGATCTTGATCTGCCCCAAGCGCAAACGGTCAGTGCTTCTTTTTTTAAATGCGAGAACAGCTACAATCAATTCTTTGGCAGAAAGGCCCATGAAGAACCGAAATGGCATTAAACGTACTGGGTAATTTGGCTCATTTGTGACCCTGAGCATCACGTCAACCGCATCGTCATCCATGCGAGATGCAAGATCAGTGATGGTTGTTGTCCCTGTACGGACGCAGAGCTTGGCAAAATTGCGCAGACCGGTCTCATCCGCATCAAGCATATTGCGCTCATAACCCACAAATGGGCCAACGGGTGTCATGACTTCAGGCCCTTTTAGCTCGCCAGTCGGAAATCCATCCGCCCCCAAAGGAATACCAGGATGGTTGAGGCCCTGCTTTAGCATGCCGGCCAGCTCCAGTGCCTTGGTGTTCACATTCATAATATGGCCAGAGGCATGCAAAACCCCCACAGCGCGCGTTGTTGATACCCGATCAAGATCGGCTCGGGTGACGGTCGTATTGTCCATATAGATCGGATCTAATTGCCATCCTGAGAGCGGGGTAGTTGCGTCTTCCAAGACCGCCTCAGCCTCTTGCAAACGCTCAACGACCGCATCCACGCTTTTGACACCCATCCACAGCTTGCCATTTGGATCAGCCCGATCAAACCAACCACAATAGACTTTAGCCCACAAAGACCCTTCCATTGCATGGGCATGGCCCTCCACAAACCCAGGCATCAAGACCTTATCTTCAAAGCGCGTGTCCAGAGTATAGTCGCCCCATGTTGCCAGCTCCTCCAAGCTTCCCGCTCCCAAAATACGTCCATCTCGCACCGCCACATGGCTGGCCTCAGGGCGGCTTGGGTTCATCGTGATAATTTTCTTAGCGCTGAAAATTGTAGTGTTGGGCATCGGACACCTCTTGGATTAACTGTTTGTGAAAATTGTAAAGAGCTTTCATTAAATGGAAAAATAGATTTAGCTGTTCTCAAACACCTATTTTTTGGGGGAAAGGTATTGATGAATTTTACGCTCAAACAATTGCGTTACGTGGAGGCGGCAGGTCGTTTAGGGTCCATTGCCAAAGCTGCGGTTGAGGTCTCAATCTCTCAATCTTCCATTACAGCTGCCATTGATGCGCTTGAGGCTTCACTTGATTATGGCTTATTCGTAAGGACACCAGCCAAAGGGGTTCAACCAACATCTGCGGGCCGCGAGGCGCTGCAATTGATCCGAAACTTTCTCAATCAAGCCCAACAATTTGAGGCCGAACTGCAATCGCAAGGGGGAGATGACGCTGGGCTGGTGCGCATTGCATGCTATGCTACCGCCGCACCCGCCTTTTTGCCGCCAATTTTGAGATCTATAACCGAGAACTTCCCCGGCATTTCAATCAAAGTGATGGAGGGTGATATGATGTCGATCATGGATTACCTCAACAATGGAGAGGTGGATCTGGTGTTTACCTATGACACCCACTTGCCAGACGCCCAGTCTTTCGAGCCATTGTTCGACGCCCCACCCTATGCTTTGGTGCCGGCTTCCGAGGCCATAAGCGCCCAAAATTCTGTTACTTTCGCGGAATTAAGCTGCAGGCCAATGATCATGCTCGACCTACCATATACCCGCGATTACTTTCTTGGCCTGTTCAAAGAGCGCGGATTAGAGCCAAACGTAGTCCATTCAACCCGCTCAGCAGAAATCGCAAAAGCTCTGGTGGAAGGTGAATTCGGCTATACACTTTTGAACATCCGGCCCCGCAACTACATCACCAATGACACACGTTATAAGGCCCTGCCCATTTCCGACTCCTCAGAAGTGCCCGTCTTTGGGATCGCCACGGCTAGCAATGTCAGGCAGCCCAAAAATGTAAGATCCTTCATCCGAGGCTGTGTCGAACTGCGGGAGAAAGGTGCATTCGATGCTCTCACCGTGAGCACAAACCCCTAAAAAATGTAGTAAAGAAGCCCAATTAATCTGTTTTCTGTAAAAAAAACCTTGGTCTAGGCTCATCGCAATGACGAAGAAACATGTAACTATATGGGAGATTTAAGATAATGAAACATATACTTAAGGGGATAGTCACCGCGACGGCGGCCGCTGCTGTTCTGGCGACGGGGGCAATTGCTGAAGATTCGCCGCGCAAAGGCGGTACGTTAATCACCGTGATTGCCACCAATGTGCGCAATCTTAATCCAGCAGTGCAATCAGGCATCGTGACCGGATATCCAGGCGCACAGCTTTTTGCTGCCCCTCTGCGCTATGACGAAGACTGGACCCCTCAACCCTATCTGGCTAAAAGCTGGGATGTGAGCGAAGATGGTTTGACCGTCACTTTAAACTTGGTCGAAAATGCCGTTTTCCATGATGGGGTGCCGATCACTTCCGAAGATGTGGCCTTCTCAGTTGAGACGATCAAGGCGCATCACCCTTTCAAATCCATGTTTGCCCCAGTCACCTCGGTGGACACACCGGACGAACATACAGCGGTGCTGAATCTCAGCAAACCACACCCGGCTCTGATGCTGGCGATGTCTGGCCAGCTGATGGCTATCATTCCAAAACACATCTACGGGGATGGTCAAAATCCTAAAACTCATCCGCGCAACACAGAAAACGTTGTGGGATCCGGCCCATTCAAACTGGTTGAATATAAATCCGGTGAGCACGTTATCCTGGAACGCTTTGACGATTTCTTCATCGAAGGTCGGCCATATCTCGACAAAATCGTAATGCGGATTATCACAGATCCAGCAGCACGGGCCATTGCCTATGAAAATGGGGAAATCCATATGGGCGCGTTTGAATCCCTACCTCGGATCATCAACCGTCTTAAGAAGGTCGACAACCTGACGGTGACCGATGAAGGTTATGGCGGCATCGGCCCCCTAGATTGGTTGGCGATGAACACCACCAAAGGTCCACTTAAAGATGTCAGGGTTCGCAAAGCTATTGCCTATGCTGTGGACAAAAACTTCATCCACAAGGCTTTGATGGAGGGCACCGCCTCAAATTCCTTGACCGGCATCCACCCAGATAGCCCGTTCTACAATGCCAATGTGGAAGGTTACGACTTAGATCTCGACAAATCCCGTGCCCTTCTCGATGAGGCTGGCTTCCCAATGAAGGGCGACTCTCGCTTCAACCTGACTATAGATTTTGGCTGGCCAGGCGTGAAACCGCAGGTCGAATACGTCAAAGCGGCACTTAAGAAGGTGGGAATTGCGGTCGAGGTTCGTGCCTCTGCTGACTTCCCAACTTGGGCGGCTCGCATGGGTGAGATGGACTATGACATGTCTTGGGACACCGTTTTCAACTGGGGCGATCCAGTGATCGGTGTTCACCGCACCTATTCCTCAAGCAACATCGCGAAAGGCGTTTGGTCCAACACTCAAGGCTATGCCAACGCCCGCGTAGACGAGCTGATGGAAATGGCCGCAGTGGAAACAGATCCGGCAAAACGCACAGCCCTTTATGCGGAGTTCCAAGAGATCATCGCAGACGAGCTGCCTGTCTACCACACCAACACATTGCCCTACCACACGGTCTATAATGATAATGTAGGCAATCCTCCCTTGGGCATTTGGGGCACATCGACACCCATCGATATGACCTATCTCAAGAACTAAAATCTCTATCGTGCGGGCTGGGGCATCTTGGCCCGCGCAAATTTATTATTAAGTAAGGCAAAGACATTGGGCATTTTACGCACCATCCTTCTCCGTGTTGTTTATGCCATCTTACTGCTCGTTGCAGTTTTGGTACTGAACTTTTCGCTCATGCATTTGGCCCCCGGAGATGTGGCAGACACGATCAGCCAATCCATGGGCGGGGCGGATCAAGAGATTTTGGACGAAATCCGCGTCAGCTACGGATTGGATCAACCCTTCATCGTGCAGCTTGGGCGCTATATCGCCAATGTGGCTCAGTTTGATTTGGGTTATTCGTTTTTCTACAACCAACCCGTCACCAAACTGATCCTAGAACGTCTGCCGGCAACTCTATTGCTGGTGATCGCAGCCCAAATTGCGGCGCTGTTTATCGGGGTTGTCCTTGGCGTTATATCAGCACGCAAACCCAACGGTCTGTCAAATTATGTCGTGACCTTCCTCGCCTTGTTTGGATATTCTGCACCGGTATTTTGGACTGGTATATTGTTGTTGATCACTTTCTCTTTGAACGTGCATTGGTTTCCAGTCGCAGGGATGCGCGATGTAACCATTGAAGGTGGCTTTTGGGTGCATTTTATTGATGTGGCCCGCCATCTATTTTTGCCCGCGGTGACTTTGGGATCCATCTTTCTCGCCCTCTATTCTCGCCTATCTCGTGCCTCGATGATGGAGGTTTTGGGCTCAGATTATGTTCGCACCGCGAAAGCCAAGGGTCTAACGTCCAATCAAGTTGTCTACAAACACGCGTTGAAAAATGCGCTGTCGCCAGTGATCACCCTCGCAGGTTTGCAGTTTTCGGCCGTTCTCTCCGGCGCGGTATTGGTCGAGGCTGTGTTCAGCTGGCCAGGTCTTGGGACTTTGGCATTTCAATCCATTATTGCCCGTGACACACCAACCATCCTTGGCATACTATTCTTCTCGGCCCTGGTTGTGATCATCGGCAACCTGCTCACTGATCTTGCTTTACGCTTGGTTGATCCACGTGTGGGAGGCCAAAAATGACCCGCCCGGTGATCCACGAAGAAGAGACGCCAGAGGCGCAGCACCCTTTCACCGAAGCGTGGGGCATGTTTCGCAAAAACAAATCCGCAGTTGCGGCTCTGGGGTTGTTGGCCCTCATCACCTTCGGAGCAATTTTTGGGCCCTATCTTTATCCAACGGATCCCTTCGAAATGGTTTGGATGCCATTCTCGCCCCCGGGCCAAGAAGGCTTTTTACTGGGCACAGATTATCTCGGTCGCGATCTGCTGGCCATGATCATCAATGGCGCAAAAGTCTCCTTAATGATTGGCCTATCAGCCGCCGTGATGACAGTATTCATTGGCGTGACCGTGGGGGCATTGGCGGGATTTTATCGAGGTATTGTCGAAGAAGTTTTGATGAGGATCACTGAGTTTTTTCAGGTCCTTCCAACTTTGCTGTTCTCTATGGTTTTGGTCGCGCTGTTCGGTGCGTCCCTGCCCATGATCACATTTGCGATTGGCATCGTCAGCTGGACTGCCGTTGCCCGGATCACCCGTTCGGAGTTTTTGCGCATACGTGAGCTAGAATATGTCATGGCCTCCCGCGCTTCTGGAGCCTCCAATCTCAACCTGATGTTTGGCGTGATCCTGCCCAACGCGCTACCGCCGATCATTGTGCAATCCGCCCTCATGGTTGGCTCAGCCATTTTGTTTGAAGCCGGTCTGTCGTTTCTTGGACTCACTGATCCCAATGTCGTCAGTTGGGGGCAAATTATCGGCTCAAACCGGCAATATATCCTTGATGCTGGATATACAGTCACCATCCCCGGCGTTGCGATTTTTGTAACGGTTTTGGCCATCTCATTGGTCGGCGACGGCCTGAACGACGCGCTTAATCCAAAATTGAGGCAACGCTGATGTCCCCGCTCCTAGAGGTCAAGAACTTGCGTATTGAACTCACCACTCGTGACGGGGTTGCTCCCGTGATTGACGATCTGTCCTTCACATTGAACCCGGGCGAAACCATGAGCTTTGTCGGTGAAAGCGGCTGTGGAAAATCTATGACCGCTCTGGCCCTTATGGGGCTTTTACCAGAAAAAGTGGGACGGGTAGCTGCGGGCAATATCATTTTCGACGGTGAGGATTTGTCCCAAGCCAGTGATGAGCGTCTGCGCGCGATTCGGGGCAATGAAATCTCGATGATTTTCCAAGAACCCATGACCTCCCTCAATCCGGTCTTCACCATTGGCGAGCAAATTGCCGAAGTGCTGCGTGCGCATCAAGGGCTGTCGCGCAAAGCCGCTTGGGCGCAATCGATTGAACTTTTGAACGCTGTGCGTATTCCAAATGCAAAAAGCCGCGTAAGTGATTACCCGTTTCAAATGTCCGGCGGTCAAAGACAACGGGCCATGATTGCCATGGCATTGGCCTGTCAACCGAAAATTCTAATTGCTGATGAACCTACCACAGCCCTCGATGTTACCGTGCAGGCCCAAATTTTTGATTTGCTCACCGATTTGCGCAAGCAAACCGGTGCGGCCATTATTTTGATCACCCATGACATGGGCGCAGTCGCGGAAATGGCTGAGCGGATGATTGTCATGTATGCGGGCCGCAAGGCGGAATTGGGTCCGGTTGATCAGATCATTGAGCATCCTCGACACCCCTACACCAAGGGTTTGATCGAATGCGTGCCCCATATCCAAAGCGATCCCAGCCTAGAGCGGCATGATCTGGTTGAGGTGCCCGGTATAGTGCCAAGCCTACGTGAGTTTGGCAAAGATCAGTGCCTATTTGCGTCCCGCTGCGCCTATTTAACAGAAGCCTGCCTCGCATCTCGTCCAACTGAAAAACTATTCGCCAATGGGCAAAGCGCCGATTGTTGGCATGCGGAGGGCCTGTAATGTCAGACCTGTTAAAAGTTGAAAATTTGACCGTGCGATTTGAAGTAAAGCGCGGCGGCGGCTGGAATAAAAAATCATACCTCTACGCGGTGGATGACGTGTCATTTACCGTTAAGAAAGGGGAAACTCTGGCCATTGTCGGCGAAAGTGGCTCTGGCAAAACAACCGCCGCCCTCGCTGTCGCCCGCTTGGTCAAAGCCTATAGCGGCAAGGTGGCCTTGGCCGGAGAAGACATCTTGCAAAAAGAGGCGGAGGCCCTCCGTCAAACCCGCCAAAAAGTACAATTCATATTTCAGGACCCCTATAGCAGCCTCAATCCGCGCAAACGGGCTGAGGCCATCGTGAGGGAACCTTTGGACAGCCTGTCACGCAAATCAGAAGATGAGAAAACCAAGATTGTCGACGACTTGTTCGAAGCCGTAGGGCTACGGCCAGAACAACAGCGCTTGTTTCCACATCAGTTTTCTGGAGGACAGCGTCAGCGCATAGGCATCGCCCGCGCCTTAGCGACCCAACCAGAATTGATTATTTGTGATGAGCCGGTCTCTGCGTTGGATGTGGCGGTGCAGGCGCAAATTCTCAACCTCCTGCGTAAACTGCAAAAAGACTTTGGCCTCACATATCTGTTTATCAGCCATGACCTTGGCGTCGTTCAGCATATGAGCGACAGTATCGCTGTTATGTACATGGGCAAAGTGGTGGAACATGCGGATCGACTGAGCCTTTTCCAAACGCCACGCCATCCTTACACTCAAGCTTTGCTCTCAGCTGTGCCCACCGTGGATCGCGCCAAACGCGCCCAGCAAAAACGTATCCTCATTCCCGGTGATGCGCCGGACCCTGTGAATTTGCCCGCCGGTTGCCGATTTGCAAATCGCTGCCCCGCGGCGCAGGCGATCTGCCAAACTGTGGAGCCTGAATTGAAGTCAGATACCAACGGCCATCGCACCGCCTGCCATCTGGTTTAGGGCCGCCCTATCCGCCCGGCTTGGCCAAGGGAATGATTTCATCGCAAATTAAAACATCTGACGTGCTGTCAAAAAAGCTACAATCCAGCGAGCGGTTTTGGAGTATTGGATTGCTCTGGCGCGGCGCGCGACAGGGTAGCACAGGCCAAAAGCATAACAAAGAGTGCCGGGTAGCGCATAAATCTTTTTGTGAACTCGCAAGGTTAATAAAGCGTTGCTTGCGTCTGCACTGACAGGCGATAGAGTGCCGATAACAGCAGGAGCATGCCATGACCGAAGATGTCGAACGCCATGCCATGAAAATGGCCAAAAAGAAAGCTGCCCGTGACAAGATCATGGCGACAAAAACCGATGAAAAGGGCTTGGTGATCGTGCACACCGGCAAAGGCAAAGGCAAATCCTCCGCCGCTTTCAACATGATCTTCCGCCACATCGCCCACAAACGCAAAAGCGCTGTGGTGCAATTCATCAAAGGCGGGATGAGCACCGGTGAACGAGATTTGATCCTCGAACACTTTACAGATCTTTGCGCGTTTCACACCATGGGTGAAGGCTTCACCTGGGAGACTCAAGACAAGACCCGTGATACCGAAATGGCACAGGCCGCTTGGGCCAAAGCCAAAGAGTTGATTTTGGATGAGAGCAATCACATGGTGCTTTTGGATGAGATAAACATCGCGCTGCGCTATGATTATCTCGACATCGCTGAAGTTGTGAGCTTTTTGCAAAAAGAAAAGCCACATATGACGCATGTGGTTCTAACCGGACGCAACGCACATGCAGACTTGATTGAAGTCGCCGATTTGGTCACGGAAATGGAGTTGGTCAAACATCCGTTTCGCTCAGGGATCAAAGCCCAGATTGGTGTTGAATTTTAGGCGGGGCCTCTAAATAAAGTAATTGCCACGGCTGCTGTCCCTTGGGTGTAAGTTCACATGTGATTTGGAACGGATACAATGAAACTCCTCGCGATTTCTGGCGCTCTGCGCAAAGCCTCATTGAACACTCTGCTGGTGCGCCATGCCGCACGGGAAATCAGCACCGACTACCAGCTCGCAGATCTGAACCTACCATTATACTCTGCGGATATCGAAGAGGCTGGGATCCCTGTCTTGGTGCAAACATTGGCAGATCAAATCGCAAGTACTGATGCCGTGATCATCTCCACGCCCGAATATAATAAAAATATTTCAGGTGTTTTGAAAAACGCGCTGGATTGGGTTAGCCGGACACCAGGCAATCCTTGGGCCAGAAAACCTGTGGCGATTATGTCAGCCACCGCCGGACGCTCCGGCGGTGAGCGAGCGCAAAACTCTTTGAGACTATGCCTGCAACCCTTTGCACCACGGCTCTTGAATGGGCCTGAGGTCTTGGTCGGATCGGCACATGACGCATTTGCGTCTGGAATTTTGATCAATGAACGCTATCAAAAGGCCGTGGGTGCATTGATGGCCGCGCTGCGTGCTGAAGTGAGCATGCGCTAATTGTGGACCAAAAGGTCTGCCTCTGAAGTAGGATTTGATAATGGCGGTTAAACGATTGCTCACCGAATTTGGCATGGGCTCTTCTCTGCGCCGGCGCGACTACACCCAAGCCGCTGTGCGCGCGGTTAAGGATGCGCTTTGGCACAATTCAATCAATTTGGCAGAACTGTTTGGCAAAGACAAAGCAGAGATGTTGATCGATGTCCAAGTCGGCGTTCAAGATCCTAGCGCGGTGGATCGCGCGGCTGTGGCCGAGATTTTTCCCTATGGTCAGGTCACTGTCGCGGTCGTGCAGGGCGGGTTAGATGTGCCGCGCTCAGAAGGCCATCCAACAGTCATGGCCAATGTCGCAATCTCAGTGTCTTTAGATTTGGGAGTGCCCTCATGAGCGATCAAAGATTCATTATTGAAATGGGCATGGGCAACGATCAATATGGTCAAGACTACACCAAAGCGGCCCGCCGTGCGATTGAAGACGCGCTGCGCCATTCCGCAATCCCCATGTTTCAAGCGCTCGAACCGTCACTTGGGCTCACGCCACAAGACATGCGTGTGCAGGTCACGATTGGCGTGCAGCAGCCAGATCTGGTGGATACCGAAGCCTTAGTCTCGGCATTGCCCCGTGGGCGCGCTGAGGTAACTGCGGTTGTCGGTGGGTTGAATGTGGTCAACCCAGACAATGGCAATGTGATCGTGATTGCCAGTGCCGCAGTGGAAGCATTTCTACCCTACCTTGGAGATCGGGCCTAGGCTCACTCCGCGTTAGAAATCTCCAGCAGGTTGCCATCCAGGTCGCGGATATACAGCGATTGTATCGGCCCCTGCGCGCCCCTGCGCGCCACCGGCCCATCGATCACGTCAACGCCCTGAGTGGCCAAATGCGACTGCCAATCCACAAGCGGGGTTGGAGAGAGAAAGCACAGGTCCGCAGTGCCAGAGCAGGGCGACGCCGCATGCGGGGCAAAGGATACGCCAGCCTGATGCAGGTTGATTTTCTGCGCACCAAAGGCCAAGGCCCACCGCTTGCTGCCATCGGCGACCGGAAACTCCAGCGCCTGCATGCCCAAAACATCGCGATAAAATGCGACGCTCTGCGCAATGTCGGCCACGGTTAGCACCAGATGATCCAATGCGGAAATATGAGGTGTGGTCATGTCTGTTAGCCTTTCGGTCTCAAACTGGCGCTGGCACGGAAATCATCTGGGATATGATCTTCTCCCTCCAAAATGAGGCTTGCCATAACTTGGCCGATTTTCGGCGCCATGCCAAATCCAATTTTAAACCCACCATTTGCCACAAACCAATCCGGCGTCACCGGATGGACTCCCAGCATCGGTGCGCGGGTAAAAGCGCGCGGCCTGACCCCCGCCCAGCGCGCCAGAACCGGAGCATCTCGCAACACGGGAAACAACTGCTTGGCCTTGGCAATCAGATCATTGAGTTGCCCATCAGTATCGGTCACCGACTTGAAATAGCGTTCGCTGGTAGAGCCAATCGCAACAGTGCCATCTAAATGCGGCACAATATGCAAGCCATCCGCAAACAACTGCGGCTCACCGGGGCGGGCAAAATCTAGCAAGGCCGCTTGGCCTTTGACCCCGTTGCCAATCTCTTGGCCCAAAGTTTCAGACATCTCCACCAGTCCACGCCACCCACGTGCATCAACAATCGCCCCCTGACGCGCACCTGCAGGAGTGATCACCCCCCCCAACTCCTCAACTGCCCGACCCAGCGCTTGGGTGGCTTGCTGCGGGTGTATGTGCGCTGACAATGTGTCATAAACCAACTGGCCTGTCGCCGAGGGCGGGGCCCATTCACCGGCCTCACTGCTTGAGATCACCTCCCAGACCGCGGCATCGCCCCAATTTTTCTCGGCATCTGCAATGCGAGAAAGAGCCAAAGCAATCAAGCGCTCCTCATTGATCGGCTGCAAGCGCCCATGGTTGGCAAATCCTGTAGTCAGTCCGGATATGGCTTCAACCTCTGGCCAAAAGCGGCGGGAATAGAGCAGGCTTTCCAATTGAAATTGCTTCTTAGGCAACCACAGGTCCGGGGTATGGGGCGCCAATGCCCCCACGATGCCGCCGCTTGCGCCGCTGGCCACTCCAGCAGGATCGATCACCCGCACCCGAGCACCACGTTGCGCGCAGCAAAACGCAACCGACAGTCCAAACACCCCTGCCCCTAAAATCGTTACATCAGCAGTTGCCAAAATCTTCGCCCTTCTGCATGGTCTAAAAAATGCTTAGGGTAGACCATGCTCAACCACCAGCCTGATAACATAGAATGGCGTGCAAACGTCCCCTTCTCCACACAATTTGACGACCCATATTACTCAGTAGACAATGGTCTGGCCGAAACCCAGCATGTTTTCCTGTCCGGAAATGGCTTGCCAGCACGATTTACCGATGGCTTTCACATTGCAGAGCTCGGATTTGGCACCGGGTTAAACCTTTTGGTTGCACTGGTAGCTTGGCGACAGTCCGGTGCAAAAGGCATTTTGTACTTCACCAGCTTTGAGGCCTTCCCGCTCGATCCTGCGCAGATGATCAAGGCCCATGAAGCCTTTCCCCAACTCCAAGAGCTGGCCGCAGAACTCGCACCACGATGGGGCAGCACGATCGCCCTACCAGATTTGCAGTTCCAGCTGATCTTGGGCGATGCGCGTGACACCCTTCCCAAGTGGGCCGAAGCCGCCGATGCTTGGTTTTTGGACGGGTTTTCCCCCGCAAAAAATCCAGAGCTCTGGGAACCCGCACTTATGGCTGAAGTGGCCCATCACACCAACCCGGGCGGCAGCTGCGCCACCTATACCGCTGCGGGCTTTGTGCGTCGCGGCCTGCAAGAGGGTGGTTTTAAGATTACCCGCGGCCCCGGCTTCGGTCGCAAAAGACATATGACCCAAGGAATAAAACTATGAGCGCAGGCAACAACACAAAACTTGGCGTTTTGCTGATGGTCGGGACGACGATGATCTTTGCCATTCAAGACGGCCTGAGCCTGCATCTGTCATCGGCCTATAACGTTTATATGGTTGTTATGGTCCGTTACTGGTTTTTTGCCGCTTTTGTGATGACCGTTTCAGCAAAACAAGCCGGTGGCTTGCGCAATGCGGCCCGCACCAAGCAACCCCTCTTGCAAGGGTTTCGGGGCGTACTTTTGGCTACAGAAATAAGCGTGATGGTGACTGGGTTTACCTTTTTGGGGCTTGTAGAAAGCCTCGCCATATTCTCCGCCTATACATTGATTGTTGCCGCATTATCCGGGCCAATCTTGGGTGAAACTGTGGGCTGGCGACGATGGCTGGCGATTGGCGTTGGGTTTTGTGGCGTGTTGATCATCCTAAAACCCGGAATGGGAGTCTTTTCACCCTATGCAATCATTCCAGTGATGGCGGCCTTTATGTTCGCACTTTACAGCCTGCTCACCCGCTATGTTGCCCGCTTGGACAGCACGGCCACAAGTTTTTTCTGGACTGGCGTGATGGGCTGTATTGTGATGACAATGGTTGGGGCGTTTCATTTTGAAAATATGACCGCCATTGATTGGGTCTTAATGCTTTGCCTATGCTGCACGGGCGCGACCGGCCATTGGCTGCTGATCCGCTGCTACGAAGTGGCCGAAGCCAGCGCGGTGCAGCCTTTTACCTATTTGCAATTGGTCTTTGGATCCACCATTGGCGTCTTGGTCTTTGGCGAAGTGATCAAACCCAATGTGGCTATCGGAGCTGTGCTTGTGGTCTCTGCCGGGCTGTTCACCCTCTGGCGCGCAAGAGTGGCGCTTACTGAGACCGACTGACCGGGCGCATGGACATCGCAGGGGCTGCAAAGGCCGGTGGGGTTGTGTAATTGCCTTTCAGCTCAGCCAAAAAGTTTAATGGCACAGCCTGTCCAGCCAAACGGGCGCGATAATTTGGCAGACTTTCGGTCACCCGCATCACGTAATTTCGTGTTTCGTTGAATGGGATTTGCTCAATCCAATCTATGACATCAACTTTGCCCAAACGTGGATCCCCCAGCTTATCGGTCCAATTGCGCGCACGGCTAGGCCCAGCGTTGTAAGCAGCCGCGATATGCACCGGGCTGTTGCCAAACTCCTCGGTCAGTTCCTCAAGATATCGGATGCCAATCTTGGCGTTGAATTTAGGATCTTTTAGCATTTTGCTACGCGAATACCGCAGCCCCAATTTTCCGGCCATTTCCTTGGCTGTGCGCGGCATAACCTGCATCAAGCCTAAGGCCCCAACACCTGATACTGCGCCTGCAAAAAACTCACTTTCACGGCGCGCAATGGCCAAAGCCAGCTCAGGGGCAACCTCATCCGTTTGCACCAACAGCGGCGACAGGGGATAAAAGTGCCGCTCCATCATCGTGCCATACCGCGACGCGCGTTTACCCAGCATCAATTCAAGGTAGGGAATGCCAAGCTCCTCCGCCATCCCACCAAGCTGCGCCATACCTTTGGGACTTTGGCTCTCAGCCAAATGGGTCAAAAACCGCACACCAAACCGGGACCGCTCGACACTTATCAACAACAAGCCTGCTTTAAACACGCTGGAGTTCACAAAATCTGCCTGACGCCAATCCGGATCAACCACATTGCCCGCAAGGCCCGCTTGCATGGGCAGGCCTGCCTCTTCCGCAGCCAACAGCCCATAAAAAGACGTTTGGTATTTCGCCCCATTGGCAAAGGCCATTTGGGCAGGCTCAGATTGCCCCATGGCCTTCAATGCCCGGCCCTGCCAATAATACGTACGCCCAAGAGAGATTTCACTGCCAACCGCCGATTGATGGCGTTTGAAATGTGACAAAGCCAGCTTTGGTTTTTTCAGTTTGCGCAAAGCGATAAAGCCCGCCAACCATTCCAGAGCGGCATAGTCATCACCCAAATCTAAGTGATGGTTGGCAGCCAAGTCATAGGCTCTTTGATAATTCTCATCCCAAAGCAAATCGCGGGCCAGTGACATCCGGCGCCCCGCCCATTTCTCAGGTAGGCCCAACGTGATGGCTGAGGTCGATTGGGCCGCAAGCATTTCGATGGCACCCTGTGTTTGCTGACGTCCAAGACGCCATTGAAAACGATCGAAGGCCAAACCGGGATCTGATTTTAAGCTTTGCGGAATATTTGCTAGCAAACGAGTCACGCCATTTTCGTTGTTCTGCAACGCCAAACGGGCCTTTGCCAAGTTTGCCTGCGCTGAGTTTACGCGTGGCAGCATTCTTTCGGCTGATGACGTCGCCCCCTGCCACAGCAGCATATCCAAACGCGCTACGTGCATGGAGGTTAAATCAGCGCCAAAGCTATCTTGGAATTCTTGCTCCAATGCTTCGTCCATGCTGAAACTGCTCCAGCCCCATTGCGCCGCAGCAAGAGCTGCTTTGGATTGGCCTTGCTTGGTTAAAGCCTGCGCCAATCGCAAAGAACCCTGAGCGGTGCCCGGCGGGTGGCCTTCAAAAAAAGCAACGACATCGTTCGGCGGTGCGTCGGCCTCAATCGTGATTTCAGAGCGTTTGCGCAAATAGGGCAAACCCGGCCAATCTGGCCTGCGCGTCAAAAACGCGGTGGTCGCGGCAAACTCACCCTTGCCGGCACGCAACCTATCCCATTCGATCAGGTCAACTCCGACGTCCCCCGCTGGACGCACAAGGCGAAGCGCCTCTTCCCAATTTCCTTTTTCCTTAGCAGAATAGGCAGCGCGTAAAGCATCCGAGGCCACAGCATTTTGCGCCACAACTGGACTGCCAATAAAAAATGACATCAAAAGAGAAAGGAAAATTTTCATCGCTACAAACCTGCGCTTTGTAGCAAAAACTTTCAATCGCAAATCTTGGCAAATCTTACTGAGCAAGCTAGGGTCCGCCGACTGAACCTCGGGCGATCATGCCCCACTTGAAAGGAAGCGCTATGATTACAGGATCTTTGCCTGCACTTGTCACGCCGTTTACGAACGGCAAAGTGGATATAGCTGCACTCAAGAAACTTGTAGATTGGCATATTGACCAAGGGAGCCATGGGCTGGTGCCTGTGGGGACGACTGGCGAAAGCCCGACACTCACCCATGAAGAGCATGACTTGGTTGTTGAAATTGTCGTGGACCAAGCCGCGGGTCGTGTACCGGTCATCGCGGGCGCAGGCTCTAACAACACAGATGAAACCGTGCGTCTGGTCAAGGCGGCCAAAGAGGCCGGCGCAACCGCCGCATTGGTGGTTACGCCCTATTACAACAAACCTACTCAGGCCGGGCTGAAAGCCCACTTCTTGGCCGCAGCCGATTGTGGCATGGATGTGATCATCTATAATATCCCCGGCAGATCCGCCGTTGATATGAGTGTTGAAACTATGGGCGAATTGGCCCAGCACAAGCACATTATTGGCGTGAAGGATGCAACGGGAGATTTATCTCGCGTTCCAAAACAACGCCTTAGCTGTGGTAAAAACTTCATTCAGCTGTCGGGCGAAGATGCAACAGCACTTGGGTTTAACGCCCATGGCGGCATTGGTTGCATCTCGGTCACCGCAAATATGGCCCCGGCCCTTTGCGCGCAAATGCAAGAGGCAACCCTCGCGGGTGACTATGCCACAGCACTTAAAATTACCGACAAATTGATGCCCCTGCACCTCGCTACATTCCAGGAACCAGGCTTGGTCAGCGCGAAATACGGGCTGTCAAAGCTGGGCCTATGCTCTGAAGAGGTACGCTCGCCTTTGGTCGGTCTCACCGATGAAGCAAAGGCCACGATGGATTCCGCTTTACGCCACGCAGGCTTGATCAACTGATTTGGATCGGGCTGGGCGCTCATACACCCGGCCCAAACTTCTCACCATAGCATTTGATCCGAACAGTTTAGATATCGTCTCAATTTGTGCCGCTCAATTGTGATAACTCGATCGGACCCATTGGCAAGGCTCCTTGGTCACCATATATATACCCCACTATGGTCAATACAAAATCAGATCCCAATTATCGAATCATCGCTGAATATCGCCGCGCGCGGTATGATTATGCAATTGAAAGCGATATTGAATGCGGCGTCATGCTCATGGGCTCTGAGGTCAAATCTCTGCGTGAAATTTCTGGCAATATCGCTGAAAGCTATGCTGCCGTAGAAGAGGGCGAACTGTGGTTGATAAATTCCTACATCGCCCCCTATGAGCAAGCCAAAACTTGGGGACATGTGGAAAAACGTCGGCGTAAATTGCTGGTGTCCAAGCGCGAGCTCTCACGGCTATGGAACTCCACCCAACGCGAGGGCATGACCCTTGTTCCTTTGGTAATGTATTTTAACCATGTTGGCCGGGTCAAAATAAAATTGGGCATCGCCAAGGGCAAAAAGAACCACGACAAACGCGCCACTGAGGCCAAGCGCGATTGGGGACGTCAAAAGCAGAGACTTTTGAAACAGGGCATGTGACCCCGTCATTTGTACCATTCAAACCACCCAGCATGATCATTCACGAAACCTTGGGGCAATCCCTCTTGTTTTGTTGCCCCAGCCCCGCTAAATCCGAGGTGATCCCAAGGGGGCTGCATGGTACAAGACGATCCAAAAACACTTGTTTCGACAAATTGGCTCAAAGCAAATTTGAAACATCCAGACTTGCGGGTCTTGGATGCCAGTTGGCATCTGCCCACTGAGAACCGTGATCCGGCCGCAGAGTTTGCACTTGGCCATATCCCGACTGCGCGGTTTTTTGACATTGATGATATCTCTGATCATCGCTCAGCCCTTCCGCATATGGTGCCACCTGTTGAGAAATTCATGTCGCGCGTGCGTGCCTTGGGTGTGGGTGACGGCCATCAGATCGTGGTGTACGACAGCAAAGGCCTGTTTTCCGCTGCGCGGGTTTGGTGGCTGTTTCGAATGATGGGTCATGAGGCTATCGCGGTGCTAGACGGCGGCTTGCCCAAATGGATCGCCGAAGGCAACACAATTGAGACCGCTGCCCCTGTGATCCGCGACCGTCATATGACAGCGCAACCGCAACCGCATATGGTGCGCGACGTGACGCAAGTGGCCCATGCCGCCAAACTGCGGGATCATGAAATCATTGACGCCCGTGCCGCTGCGCGTTTTCGGGGGGAAGCCCCTGAACCGCGCCAAGGTTTGCGCGCAGGCCATATTCCAGGCTCAAAAAATCTGCCGTTCACCCAATTGCTCAATGGTGACCACACCATGAAAACCATCCCCGAAATGGCCGGTGAGTTTCAAAAAGCTGGCGTGGATCTATCAAAGCCTGCGATCACAACCTGCGGCTCAGGTGTGACAGCTGCGGTCTTGTCTTTGGCGCTGGAGCGCATCGGTAAGAAAGACCATTCCCTGTATGATGGAAGCTGGACCGAATGGGGCCAATTCCCAACCCTTAATGTCGCCACTGGAGATAGCTGATGCTCAGCAACCTTACCGCACAACCTCAAGACAAAATTCTTGCCCTTATGGGCGCCTATCGGGCCGACCCTCGGCTAGATAAAATTGACCTCGGTGTCGGCGTGTACAAAGATGCCACCGGCGCCACGCCAATCATGCGGGCCATCAAATCAGCCGAACAGCTGCTTTGGCAGGTGCAAGAAACTAAGTCATACGTTGGCCTTGCGGGTGATCCGAGCATTCTCGGCGGCCATGTATGACTTGGTATTGGACGGGGCCGTATCTGCGGACCGCCTGTCAGCTGTAGCCACGCCCGGCGGTACCGGCGCTGTACGTCAAGCTTTAGAGCTGATCAAAATCGCCTCTCCAAAGACCACGGTTTGGCTGTCCAACCCCACTTGGCCGAACCACCCCTCGATTGTAAAATATCTGGGCATGACCTTGGCTGAATACCGCTATTTTGATGCTGAAAACGGCGCCGTGGATTTCGATGGCATGTTGGCAGATATCAAAGCGATCCCTGCGGGCGACGTGGTGCTTTTGCATGGCTGCTGCCACAATCCTACAGGCGCGAACCTGACATCAGAGCAAGAAGATCAAATCATTGCAGCACTGGCTACCTCCGGCGCGATCCCATTTGTCGACATTGCCTATCAAGGCTTCGGCGATGGTCTAGACGAAGACGCCCGCTTTACACGCAAAATTGCCAGCCAGTTACCTGAATGCCTAATCGCCGCCAGCTGTTCAAAGAACTTTGGCATCTACCGCGAACGCACAGGCATCTTGATGGCAATCTCGCCCAGTGCCTCACTGCAAGCCGTAACCCAAGACAATATGGCATTTTTGAACCGGCAAAACTTCTCTTTCCCACCAGATCACGGCGCGCGTCTAGTGACCATGATCTTGGGCGACGACAGCCTGCGCTCCACTTGGGCCACCGAGCTTGAGCAAACCCGCCTCGGCATGCTGGGCCTGCGCCAACATCTGTCGGATGAGCTTCGCCAACGGACAAATTCAGATCGGTTTGATTTTCTAGCCACCCATCGCGGGATGTTCTCTCGTTTGGGCGTATCGGCAGAAGCCGTCGAAACAATTCGCACTGATTTTGGCATCTACATGATTGGTGACAGTCGGATCAATATCGCTGGCTTGAATGCTCAGACAGTTCCAATTTTGGCCAACGCGCTGGCTCAGACCACCAAATAGGCCGTTGTGCTGCGGCCTTCACAGTTGTGACATGTAATCTGGCGCCTTTGGGCGCCATTTTAATCTCCAGCTCTGCTTGAGATGGTAAAGAATCGCCGATCATGCGAAACAATGCTCAACAATCCCAAAATTGCGCGCTACCTTGCGCCACAAAGGGCAAAATCGAACAGGTATATGGCAGAGAAAAAATCAGGCTCACGAAAGCGTCTTACCGCAGATCGCCGAACGCCACCCTCCCCTTCACCGCGCAAGCGCAAAGCAACGCTGCAAAAGCCTGCTCCGAAGCGGTTTTCCAGACTGCGTGCAGCTTTGTGGCGGGCCTTCTTGCTGCCTTTTCGGATGATTTGGGCGATGGCGTGGCGTTTGGGGCTGGTTATATTCTTGCTGGTGGGTCTTGGGGTCGCTTATTTCGCGGCCAATCTGCCGGAGGTCAGCGCTCTAGTGGACGGTCGGGCCAAAGGCTCTGTCACATTGATGGACCGCAATGGCGCTGTCTTCGCATGGCGTGGCGATCAATTCGGTGGCATTGTCACCGCACAAACCGTGTCACCTTTCCTTAAGAATGCGGTTGTGGCCACTGAAGATCGCAGATTTTACCGTCACTTCGGGCTGAGCCCGCGCGGTGTGGCCTCTGCCGTGCGCATCAACCTGCGCGCGGGTCGTGGGCCACTATCCGGCAATGGTGGGTCGACCATTACCCAACAAACCGCCAAATTGATCTGCCTTGGCGTGAACTATGATCCAGACCTCTGGAAATCTGAACGTAACTATGAGCGTGAGTGCCGACGCTCCACCCTGTGGCGCAAGATCAAAGAGGCCACTTTCGCCCTAGCGATGGAGGTGAAGTTTTCAAAGGATGAAATCCTCACTATTTACCTAAACCGTACATTTCTTGGCGCGGGTGCCCGCGGTTTTGAAGCCGCAGCACAACGCTATTTTGGCAAGTCAGCGACACAGGTGAATGCCGCTGAAGCTGCCATGATGGCGGGATTGCTGAAAGCCCCTTCACGCCTTGCCCCCACCGACAATTTGGCCGGTGCACAGGCACGTGCAGCCATTGTAATCGGCCTAATGCAGCAGGAAAACTACCTGTCCAAAGCTGAGGCCACTTCCTCAATCGCTCAACCCGCAACCCTGACTGCTGCCGCAACAGATCGAGCGGGGGGATATTTTGCCGATTGGGTGATGGCCTCTGGACCTGAGTTTTTCACGCGCAACACCACAGAAGACGTGTTGATCAACACAACGCTGGATCAAAACATCCAAACGGCAACCGAACAGGCGGTACGTTCCATATTTGACAGACAAGATTGACGAAAGTTCTAAAGCCCAAGTGGCCGTGGTAGTTATGAGCGCTGATGGCGCAGTGCGCGCGATGATTGGCGGTCGCAACACCCGAACCACAGGCGCCTTCAACCGCGCAACACAAGCCAAACGGCAAACCGGATCAGCCTTCAAACCATTCGTCTATGCCACGGCTCTTGAGCTTGGCTACACGCCCTTTGATATCGTGCGCGATGAGCCTATCACCTATAACATTGCAGGCTCCGGTGCTTGGAGTCCGACCAATTACAACAATCAATTTGCCGGCGATGTAACCTTCACCCGAGCTTTGGCCGAATCCTTGAACATTCCTGCCATCAAGATCTCTGAGCACGTCGGCCGTGATCTGGTACGCAAAGTGGCAACAGATTTTGGCATCGCCAATGAATTGGCCGCCGGGCCAGCTTTGGCGCTCGGAGCATCAGAAAGCACATTGATCGAAATGACGGGTGCCTATGCGGGAATATTGAACGGCGGCTCATCGGTACGGCCTTACGGCTTGGAGCAGATCAAACTTCTGGGCGATACCGAACCCCTTGCAGGGCGCGCGGGCGGCATCGGCGAAAGGGTTATCGATACAAAGGCGGCCCAAGCCCTTACCTATATGATGTATGAAGTTGTCCAAAGCGGCACCGGGCAAAGAGCCAAGATTGAAGGTGTTGAAATCGCAGGCAAGACGGGCACCACCCAAGCCGCTCGTGATGCATGGTTCATTGGCTTCACCTCAGAATTCGTAGTGGGTGTTTGGATGGGCTATGACGATAATACGCCGCTGAAAGGTGTGACCGGTGGCGGCATCCCAACGGATATTTGGCGCGAGACAATGATTGCAATCACCAATCAATCCGCACCGGGTCCACTGCCCATGCTGCGCGGTCCGGTTCAAATTTCACAGCAACTCGAGCCTATAGAGCCAGCTGTGAAAACCAAATCTGGCACGACGATCTTCGATACGTTATTTGGAATATTAACCGGTAAGAACTAGCCTAGGTTTACTAAATCTCGGGTCAGCCGCGCAATGTTGCCATTGCGTGCGTCCAACAATGCGCCGATTTCAACGCGTTCAGACGACAGTAAACTGATGCCTTCAATGATAATATCAAAAAACAAATTCTCACCTGACCGATCCGACACGCGGAACGACACTTCGAAGGGAGTTGTCCCTTTGAGCCGTACCGAAGCCTCAACCTCAAAGAATTTTCCACGATTTTTGGTACCCTTGACTACAATCTCACTGCCAATAAATTCTTGGAACCGCTTGCCATATTTTCGCGCGATATAACCTCTAAACGCAAGGATAAACGCGCTCAACTCTGAAGAACTTGCGGAACGCGCCGCTGGGCCCAAAGCGGACCGAGCGATGATATTTACATCTGCATATTGCGCAAAAATATTTTCAAACGCCCTAATCAATTTGGTTTCTGAACCGCCAAAATTAATCGCGCGGTTAATCTCAGCAACCAACCTATCGACCAATTGTGTGGCCGTGGCCTTGTCCAATGCGAAAGCCGGACCAGCAACCATAGTTGAGGTCAGACCAAGCAAAAAAGAACGGCGCGCGATGGGCTGTTTATTCAAGGTCAGCATAGGGGTCAATGTAAGCATCGCTTGGGTTATCTTTCAATTGGAAACGGCGGCTTTGCAAATAGACAAGCCGAGATTGGGCATAGCTATCAGCACTTTTATATAGAATTTCATCGATTTGGGCGCCATAAATTTGTCGTTTTTGCAACACTTCACCAACTCGTGATCCGGTTCGGTAGGTGGTCACTGGAGACTTTAATGTATGAGCTCGCGGGATCCAGGAGAACCATATCGACGATAAGGCCAATGCCATCGCGCATATTCGACGGACCGAATACCGGCAATTCAGCATAGGCACCCTCACCCACGCCCCAAAGCTGTAGCGTTTGGCCGAAATCGGCATCGCGTTCCTCAAAGCCCATCGAACCAGACGGGTCAAAAAGGCCCACCAGCCCAAATGTGCTGTTGATGACGAATCGGAACGTATTGCTGGAAGCCGCTGAGATATCCAATTGCAAAATATTGTTCACCACCTTGCCTGGCAAACTCAGATTGCTGGCAAAGTTTGAAATACCATTTTCGACCGGGTCGGGAACAACAGCAGTATAGCCCTTAGAAACAGGGGATAATAGGTTGCGATCCAGCCCTTTGTTAAAGGCATGAGTGGCTCGGTTGAGCCGCTCGAACGGGTCATCTAACACCGCCCCCGAGCGCGGGCTGCAGGCAGACAGTAGCAGTATTAGCCCCGTAGCGATTAGAATTATTACGCGTCTAACGTGTTCAAACATTGATCCACCTATTGCTAACCCTTGTCTTAGTTTCTTGTGGCATGTTCGGCAAATGGTAAGCAATTTCCACCTATGAGTTGTTGCAAACGAGTTACAGGCCTCTGAAATTACTCCATTTGGTGCAGGACCATGGAAATTGATTTTCACGACGAAAAACATGAGTTCACCAAACTCCCGTACTGGCATCCCTCTGGAGGTATTCTTGCACACCAAGATCGCAGCCCATTGACTTATTTTCTACAACTGATCGCAAATTACTTTGCGAGCACTGTACAACAAAGCCAGTTTTACGCTTTTCTCAGATGATATTTAAGCATATCGCTGGTTAAGAAAATTGATTGGGAGACTCAAGATGGCTAGAACATTTGAAACAAGACTCGCTGAATTGGGCGTCACATTGCCAGACGCGCCCGCACCTGCTGCAAATTATGTACCCTATGTACAGGTCGGTGACTTAGTTTACGTGTCGGGTCAGATAAGTCAAAATGCCGATGGATTCATCATTGGAAAACTTGGTGACAATATGTCGACCGAAGATGGTGCTTCCGCAGCGCGCACATGCGCCATTGCTTTATTGGCTCAAGTCAAGGCCGCATGCGGCGGCGATCTGGATCGTTTGGTACGCGTGGTGAAACTGTCAGGGTTTGTGAATTCCACCCAAGATTATACTGAACAGCCCAAAGTCATAAACGGCGCATCGGATTTCTTGGTGGAAGCCCTTGGAGATGCCGGCAAACATGCTCGTGCTGCGGTTTCATCGCCCTCATTGCCCATGGGCGTTGCGGTGGAGATCGAAGGGATCTTCCAAATCGCATGACAAACCTGCCCGCCAGTTTCCTAGCCCGCCCCATTGCCCATCGTGGATTACATTGTGCAGCGGATGGGCGCGCTGAAAATTCGCCTGCGGCTCTAAATGCAGCGATTGCGGCGGACTATGGCATTGAAATTGACGTGCAGCTGTCAAGCGATGCGACCGCGATGGTGTTTCATGACTATCACCTTGGTCGCCTCACATCCCAAACCGGTGCCCTTGCCCTGCACAGCGCACAAGCTCTGTCGGAAATCATCCTAACAGGCGGGCAAGAGACCATACCAAGCTTAGAGCAAACTTTGGCGTTGGTGGCAGGTCGGGTTCCGCTGTTGATCGAAATCAAAGATCAAGACGGCAATATGGGCGGCGATGTGGGCCCGCTTGAAGAAGCCGTTGCGGCGGCGTTGAAATCCTATGACGGCGACGTGGCCGTGATGTCCTTCAACCCAAATGCAATAGCTGTCTTTGCGGCGCTGAGCCCTGAAACACCGGTCGGTTTGGTAACAGATCGGTTTACGGCCACTGATTGGCCAACACTTTCCTCCAACACCCGCGAATATCTGAGTAAGGTTTCTGATTTTGATAGGGTCGGCGCCTGTTTTATTTCCCACAATCATGCACAATTAGATGATCAAGTGGTCACCGATCTTAAAGCTCAGGGTGTGCCTATCCTTTGTTGGACCGTGCAATCACGAGCCGATGCAGTAAAAGCCCAAACCATTGCAGACAATATCACCTTCGACGGTTATCTCGCTTGACCTTTGGCCATCATGCCGCATTTTGAATATAAGCAATATACTGAGAGCACCGTGGGTCAAGAGACGAAAATAGAAATCAACGTGCTCACCAACCTGTCTCAAATCTCTGAGGCAGAGTGGGACAGCTGTGCCTGCCCGGAGGCCAAAGATGGCCGTCCTGCAGATCCCTTTACCACGCATCGCTTTTTGAAGGCGCTGGAAGACAGCCATTCCGTCGGGACCGGTACCGGTTGGACCCCGCATTATTTACAGGCCAAACAGGAAGGTAAAACCATCGGCGTGGCCCCACTCTACGGCAAAAGCCACAGCCAAGGTGAATATATCTTCGATCATAATTTTGCGCAGGCCTATGAAAACTCTGGTGGCGAGTATTACCCTAAATTGCAGATGGCCGTGCCCCATACCCCTGCCACTGGACGGCGGCTTTTGGTGGCACCAGAGCATGTCGAGATCGCTCGATCCGCTTTAGTTCAGGGCGCAGTACAACTGGCTGCAGAACATAAGCTATCCTCCCTCCACATTACTTTTTGCACCCAATCCGAAGCAGAGGCCGGGGCGCAAATGGGCCTACATCCACGCAAATCGCAGCAATTTCATTGGATTAATGACGGTTACGACAGTTTCGATGATTTTCTGGCCAATCTCAGCAGCCGCAAGCGCAAGAACATCCGCAAAGAACGCACCCAAGCTCAAGATTTTGGTGGTGATATCGAAATTTTGACAGGGGATGATATTCAACCACATCATTGGGATGCCTTTTGGACATTCTATCAAGATACCGGCGCGCGCAAATGGGGCACGCCCTATCTTACACGCCAGTTTTTCAATGAAGCCCAAGCGCATCTGCGCCATGACATGCTATTAGTTTTGGCGAAAATCGATTGCAGATATGTGGCCGGAGCACTAAACTTTATAGGGCGTGATGCGCTTTACGGCCGATATTGGGGCTGTGTTCAGGATTTCCCCTGCCTGCATTTCGAATTGTGCTACTATCAAGCCATCGACTTCGCCATTTCCCAGCGCCTGCTGCGTGTAGAGGCTGGTGCCCAAGGCGCTCACAAGCTGGCCCGTGGGTATTTGCCGGTTGTCACCCATTCGCTGCATTGGTTCGGCGATGCCGGATTTTCCGACGCGGTTGCACGGTACTTACAAGCCGAGCGTGAAGCGGTCGACGACGAAATTGACGTACTGACCAGCTATGGCCCCTTTAAAAAAGTAGAGATTGAGGAACAACAATGACCAAAGCCCTGACAGACCGAAGCACCTTAGACCCTCTTTTTGGATCCGGCTGGTCCATGGTTGAAGGGCGCGATGCTTTGACAAAGGATTTTAAATTCAAAACTTTTCGTCAGGCCTGGGCTTGGATGACCGAGATGGCTCTCTGGGCCGAAAAGCTGGATCACCATCCGGAATGGTCCAACACCTACAACCGTGTTCAGGTGATTTTGACCACTCATGATTGTGATGGCTTGTCGGATCTGGATGTAAAACTGGCCGAACGTATGGACACGGCGGCCAGCTAATATCTGAGCGGGTAAGTTAACCCATGTCGGCGAGCAAGTTCTCTCCACCGGAGATGTCGCAAATGCCCCGCGCAGTTTCTAAGTTTAAGATGCTAACAACACCGTCATCCACCAGCATCGCATAGCGTGATGAACGCCCAACAAAGCCCACTGCCTCAACATCAAAATTCATGCCGATCGCTGTTGTAAAAGCGCTGACCGGATCGGCCCACATAGACAGACCCGCGGCGGCGGCACCACTTACTTTGCTCCACTCCCGCATCACATGGACGTCGTTCACCGCAACGCATACGATCTCATCCACACCTTTAGCTCTGAATTGATCAATCGTTCTAATGAAGGATGGTACATGTGCCGAAGAACAGGTAGGTGTGAATGCCCCAGGCAGGCCAAAGAGGACGATTTTTCGACCAGACGTCAGAGCATCAATTGTGACTTCCTCAGGACCATCATTCCCCATGCGTCGAAGTATTGTTGATGGTAGTTTGTCACCTTGAGATATTGCCATTTCATTGATCCTTCATTCATTGTAAATCTACTGCGCTTAGATATAGGATACTTGGATCAAGTTACCAGAGGTCGCGCGCAATGTCGGGAATTGTTATTATTGGAGCAGGTCAGGCGGGTTCATCCTTGGCAATCAAATTGCGCGCCTTGGGCTATGACGGCGACGTGACGCTAATTGGCGATGAACCAGTCCCACCCTACCAACGCCCTCCCTTGTCTAAAAAATACCTTTTGGGCGATATGGCTCTAGACCGATTATATTTGCGCCCCCGTGACCTTTACACCGAACAACTGATTTCCTTGCGCCTGAACACCCAAGTCACGACGATCAATTCCGCTGAAAATAGCATTTCCATCGGAGATGAGACACTCAGCTATGACCATCTGGCCCTCACCACAGGCTCCACCCCACGCCTACTTCCAGCGGCTATTGGCGGCAGACTGGATGGTGTGTTTGCGGTGCGCAGCTTGGCTGATGTGGATGCGATGCAGCCTGCCTTTGGGCGTGGTGGCCATGTGTTGATCATTGGTGGCGGGTATATCGGACTCGAAGCGGCGGCAGTGGCCGCGGCCAAGGGCTTAAAGGTTACATTGGTGGAAATGGCTGACAGAATTTTGCAACGGGTAGCCTGTGCGGAAACCTCAGACTACTTCCGCGTCTTGCACCAAAGCCATGGGGTGACGATCCTCGAGGGCGTGGGCTTAGAGCGGTTGACCGGCGAGGGTCACGTCACTGGCGCAGCTCTCAGTAATGGCCAAACACTTGAAATTGATTTTGCAATTGTCGGGGTTGGGATTTTGCCCGGTACAGGGTTAGCCGAAGCCGCCGGGCTCACACTCAACAACGGCATAGAAACCAACAGCCAAGGTCAAACATCCGTGCCAAATATTTGGGCTGCGGGTGATTGCGCCAGCTTCCCCTATCAAGACGGGCGCATCCGGTTGGAAAGCGTGCCCAATGCAATTGATCAGGCCGAGGTTGTAGCCGCGAATATGATGGGTGCTGGGCAAGACTATACCGCGACGCCGTGGTTCTGGTCCGATCAATACAGCGTAAAATTGCAGATTGCTGGTTTGAACACCGGTTTCACAGATGTCGTCGTGCGCGACAGCGGCACTGCGCGCTCACATTGGTACTATAAGTCCGGAACCCTACTGGCTGTCGACGCCATGAATGATCCCCGGGCCTATATGGTGGCCAAGCGGCTTATTGAGGCTGGTAAATCCGCAGATCCCGCCATTGCAGCTGATCCGCAGAGTGACCTTAAGGCGCTACTGCAAGGATGAGAATAATTGCCGGCAAAAATCGTGGACTGAAATTGGCCGATCTGGGCAAGGGTGACATGGCAGCACATCTGCGTCCCACCACAGACCGGGTGCGCGAAAGCCTGTTTAATATTCTGCAAAACTGGGTGAATTTTAACGGCCTTCGAGTTTTGGATCTATTTGCCGGCACGGGGGCTTTAGGGCTGGAGGCCCTGTCGCGCGGTGCGCAGCATGCCACTTTTGTCGAAAACGGTCGGGTGGGACAAAAACTAATACAGCAAAATATCACCCTGATGAGAGCCTCTGACGGCACCACTTTGCTGACACAAGACGCCACAAAGCTGACACCAGGTGCACCTTGTGATTTGGTGTTTTTGGATCCGCCCTATGGCCAGTCACTTGGCGAACAGGCTTTGACCAGCGCGCGGGCCCAAGGCTGGATCGCGCCAGACGCTCTGATTGTTTTTGAAGAAGCTTCCGCCATGACCCCCGAAGGTTTCATCATGCAAGACACCCGCAAATTTGGTGGCACAACCCTCACACTGTTAAGCCCACGTTAAGCATCGCGTGATAGTTGGGATTGACTTCTTACAAGTCAGCGCCTACCTGCGCCCCTGTCCGGTTGGCAATTCTGACTGCTTACGCAGCACTTTGACCTGACCGAACCCAAGGCTTTGCCTTGGGGATGCGTGTTACAGTCAAAGGGCAATCCCGCCCAAATGATCGAAGTGATCCGCCAACTATGCGCTTTTCGGCGCAAGGGATAAATTATGACGTTTGAAGAACTGGGCTTAATGCCTCGCCTCGTGGAACAACTGGCCGCACAAGGCATCGTTGATCCAACCCCAATCCAAGTCCAAGCCATTCCGCATGCCCTGGCTGGCCGCGACGTGATGGGCCTGGCACAGACGGGCACCGGTAAAACTGCGGCCTTCGGCCTGCCAATCATGAACCATTTGCTGAAAGTGGGCAGCAAGCCTATGCCTAAATCAGTGCGTGGTTTGATCTTGGCCCCCACCCGCGAGCTGGCTGGTCAGATCAAAGACAATCTGTCCGCCTACTCACAAGGTACCCATATAAAGGTCGGTTTGGTTGTGGGCGGCATGTCCATCAGCTCACAGATCAACCGTTTGGCCCGTGGCACAGATCTTTTGATCGCCACGCCCGGTCGCCTAATTGATTTGATTGAGCGCAAAGCCGTTGATCTGTCACAAACACAATTTCTGGTGCTCGATGAAGCCGACCAAATGCTGGATCTTGGCTTTATCCATGCGCTGCGCCAAATCGCGCCGTTGCTTGCCAAAGAACGCCAAACAATGCTGTTTTCGGCAACCATGCCAAAACACATGAACGAATTGGCAGACACCTACCTGAAAAACCCAGAGCGGGTTGCCGTGTCGCGTCCCGGTGAGGTTGCAGATAAGATCACACAAGAAGTACACTTTGTGGCCGGCGTTGCCAAAACTGAATTTCTGATAGAAAAACTTGCCGAGCACCGCGACGATGCAGCCATCGTTTTTGCCCGGACCAAACACGGCTCCGAGCGCCTGATGAAAGCCCTCGAAAAATCTGGCTACGCCACAGATTCTGTGCATGGAAATAAATCACAAGGTCAGCGCCAACGCGCGATTGATTCCTTGCGCACCGGCAAAATCAAAGTTTTGGTGGCCACCGATGTGGCCGCCCGTGGTTTGGACATTCCAGACGTACGCTTTGTTTACAACTATGACCTGCCAAATGTGCCTGAAAATTACATACACCGGATCGGCCGGACTGCGCGTGCAGGCCGTGATGGTCGGGCCATTGCCTTTGTTGCACCTGATGAGATGGGTGAATTGAAGGATGTGGAAAAAGTGTTGAAGGCGGAAATTCCAATCGCCAGTGGCCGTCGGTGGGATCTCGTCCCCGGCGTAGACACCCGCAAACCCAAACGCAAGCAGCCGACCGGCCGCGGTGGCCCAGGTGGTCAACGCCGTGACAGTGACAATTGGGGCAAAGACAAATCCCATGGCGGTCGTCCTGGCGCAAAAGCTGGCGGTAAATTCTCTGGCGGTGGCAAACCGTCCGGCAGCGGCAAGCCAAGTTATGACGCGAAGCCCGTACTCGAAGGCCGTTGGGATCCAACCAATGATGGTCCTGCCATGCAGGCTCCAAAACCTAAGGCACGCAAGTCCCATGGGGCATCTGCAGAATTGCCACAAGGCGCCGTGCCACATGGTGAGCGCAATCACCGTGGCCCGTCATCCTCAAAATTTGGTGGCAAGCCCGGCGGGAAACCCCAAGGTCGAGGCGGCAAACCCGGTGGACGTCCTGGTCAGTTTAAAGGCAAGCCGAATGTAGGCGGCAATGCCAAACCACGACGCCCACAGGCGTAAAACCTAAGCTCACCCATATGTTGGGTGAAATACATTATTCGGTGACAGGGTGAAAATTTCGACCCCTGTCGCCGTAACCCCGACAGAATGTTCAAACTGCGCTGAAAGGGATTTATCTCGGGTCACCGCAGTCCAGTCATCGGCCAGAACCTTAGTTTCAGAGCGCCCAAGATTGACCATCGGCTCGATGGTGAAAAACATGCCCTCTTCCAGCACAGGCCCAGTTCCAGCCCGGCCATAGTGCAATACATTCGGCGGAGCGTGGAACACTTGGCCCAAACCGTGACCACAAAAATCCTTAACAACACTCATCCGATGACCTTCGACAAAGCTTTGGATGGCATGGCCAATATCGCCAAAGGTATTGCCGGGCTTTACAGCCTCAATCCCTTTAAACAGGGCCTCGTGGGTCACTTCGATTAGGCGCTCAGACTTACGGGCCAATTTTCCTGCCACATACATCCGGCTGGTATCGCCAAACCAACCGTCAATAATCACGGTCACATCAATGTTCAGAATGTCGCCATCCTTGATTTTCTTATCACTGGGGATACCATGGCAGACCACATGGTTGACCGAAATACAGCTGGCATGCATATAGCCCTTATACCCAATGGTCGCGGATTTGGCACCATGGGCAGTCACCATTTCGGTGATGATCCGATCGATTTCAGCGGTGGTTTGACCCACAAAAATGTGTGGGATGATATCATCTAAGATCACAGCAGCGATGCGGCCAGCCTCTGCCATGCCTGCAAAATCACCGAGTTGATAAATTCGGATACCGTCTTTGGTCAATCGTCCACGGGCTGAGGTCACGGGGAGGCTCCTATTTGAAATATTTACTTTGTATAGTGGAAGCCTTTCCACACGACCAGACCGTGCAGTGAAAAATTCACCCCGCTTAAGCGGCGCTCGAGCCCAAGGGTAAAGCCCCACGCAAGGTAATTTCGGTGATGCTCACATCACAGGTGTAACACAGCATCTCAACGCCCCGCACTTTCGCGTGCACGCAAGCCGCTGCATAGGCAGGATCAAGGTCATGTGCCAACCGAAACCGGCCACAGCCAGTATGCTGCACACAATAGATCAACACAGCCCGATGCCCCGCCTCGGCCATATCGCCTAATACCCCCAAATGTTTCAAGCCACGCGCAGTCACAGTATCAGGAAATTCAGCCCAATCATCCTGTCGGCAGAGGTGTACATTTTTCACCTCAACATAGGCATCAGGTAGACCATACCCACGCAACAGAAAATCCACCCGTGAATTGGCGCCATATTTTTGCTCGGGCAAAATGGTGTCATAGGCGGACAGTTCAGCGATTTGTTTGGCGTGTAAGGCCTCTTTTATCACTTTGTTCGGAACGCTAGTATCAATGCCAACCCAAGCCCCGCCGTCCAACTGCGCCACTTTCCAACCAAATTTCAATTTTTTCTTGGGGTCGTCATTAGGCTCCAGCCAGACCCGCAAGCCAGGATTTTTCAGGCCAATCATCGCACCAGGATTGGCGCAATGCGCGGTCACCACACGACCATCTTCCAATTGCACATCCGCCAAAAAGCGTTTGTAGCGTTTGATCAGCCTGCCAGGCACAAGAGGGGTTTGAAAGCGCATGCTGCAGGCCTATACCTATAGAATATTCGAACGCAAGGATGCCACATGACCAACCCAACCGCCGCAATGCTTGTCATTGGCGATGAAATCCTCTCTGGACGCACCCGTGACGCCAATATGTACCATTTGGCTGGGCAGCTTACAGAGCAGGGGATAGATCTCAAAGAGGTGCGCGTGGTCAGTGATGATCCCAAAGCCATTATTGCCGCTGTCCAATCCTTAAGTGACAGCTACACCCATGTATTCACCAGCGGCGGCATTGGCCCCACCCATGATGACATCACCGCCGATTGCATCGCCAAAGCCTTTGGTGTGCATATCAACGTTCGCGACGATGCCCGCGCCATCCTTCAGGCGCATTATGACGCGCAGAAACAACCACTCAACGAGGCCCGCCTGCGCATGGCTCGGATTCCAGTTGGGGCCAGCCTAATCGACAATCCGGTCAGCAAAGCGCCAGGCTTCACCTTGAAAAATGTTCATGTCATGGCCGGGGTCCCTTCGATTTTCCAAGCCATGACAGCCAGCGTCTTGCCAAGCCTCACCGGCGGTCAACCTTTGATCTCCCAAACGTATCGCATTGAACGCGGCGAAGGTGACATAGCCGCACCGCTTGGCGCGTTGGCCGAGGCCTTCCCCGAACTTTCGATTGGGTGTTATCCTTTCCAAAAGGACGGTCTATTTGGCGCGAATGTGGTGATACGTGGCACGGATTCTGGCATGCTGGACCAAGCTATGGCGCAGTTGAAAGCAGAGTTCCCTTCATGAATTTTCCGGATATCCAAAGGCTCTATGACACCACCAATGCCACATGGCCTGCCCTAAGCGTAAGGCGGCATGAGGGCTGGGATATCCGCAACGGTGCAGGCGGCGGCAAGCGAGCATCAGCCGCCACCTTGGCCCAAGAGAGCATAGCTGATATTGCAGTCGCTGAGCTGGCGATGCTGGCTTTAGGTCAGACCAAGCTGTTCATGATCCGTCAAAACGACACCGAGTTAGACATGGCACTTGCAGCGCGTGGATATGAAATCATCGATCCGGTGACGCTTTATGTCTGCGAAAATGCGGCGCTTGTTCCTGAGATGCTGCCCCGGGCGCAGAGTTATGCAATTTGGGAACCCTTGCAGGTGATGCGTGAGATTTGGGCTGCAGGCGGCATCACTCCTGAGCGGATCGAACTGATGCACCGGGTTCAGGGCCCCAAAACTGGTTTGCTTGCCCGCAGCGCCGACACGCCCGCTGGTGCCGCATTTCTGGCACTGGATGGCGATATTGCCATGATCCATGCGGTCGAGGTTTTGGACAGCTTTCGTCGCACTGGCGTTGCGCGGAAATTGATGGCGCAGGCGGCCAAATGGGCGCAAGATAACGGGGCTAACTATATGGGCTTGATGACCACAACGCATAACGCCGCCGCAAATGAATTATACCTATCCATGGGGATGATCCCCGCGGGAACCTACCACTACCGCATAAAGGAAAGCGCATGACCGAAACGCCCACCGCTTTGGATTTACCGATGGTTGAGACGCTGCCTGAAGCGACGCAAAAATATTTCGACATATGCCAAGACAAGCTCGGGATAATTCCCAACGTACTTCAGGCCTATGCGTTTGACATCGACAAGCTGAATGCCTTCACCACTTTGTACAATGATGTAATGCTTGCAGACAGTGGACTATCGAAACTGGAACGCGAGATGATTGCAGTGGTGGTCTCGTCCATTAACAAATGCTTTTACTGCCTCACCGCCCATGGCGCCGCCGTGCGGCAATTGTCGGGTGACCCGATACTGGGCGAGCAACTGGTTATGAATTACCGTTCCGCAAATCTGGATGCGCGACAAAAAGCCATGCTCGACTTTGCCGCCTTAATGACGGAAAGCAGCCAACATATTGAAGAGGCAGATCGAGGCGCCCTGCGCGCCGTTGGGTTTTCAGATCGCGATATTTGGGATATTGCCGCGGTCGCAGGGTTTTTCAATATGACCAACCGTGTGGCCAGCGCGACGGATATGCGTCCCAACCCAGAATATCACGCGCAAAACCGTTAGGAAATAGATGCTTCGCACACTTGCACTCTTATTGATATTGCCTGTCTCAGCCCAAGCTTTGGACTTTGGCATGCCTGTTGGCTTGAAACAAATTGCCCAAGAGGAAAGCGCCTTGGCGACGATAGAATTGCCAGTGCAGGTTTGGGACGGAACCAGCGTGCCCAGTGTGCAATTGACAGGTGCCGTCACCCATACCGCTTTTCAATCTGATGTCTCAACCAAGCCCGATATTGTGGCGGCGACATTGCTACAGCAGCTAACCGGCCAAGGCTATACGCTCGCGCTGCAATGTGCAGATCGTGACTGCGGTGGATATGATTTCAAGTTTGCCTTGCCCATTATGCCCCCGCCTGCAATGTATGTAGACCTTGGAAGTTATACGTTTCTCAGCGCCTATAAAGGCAAAAATCGGGCGGTGTGGCTATTGGCCAGCCGATCGTTGAACAGGACGCATTTGCAGATTACTCAGATAAGCCCTGCCAGCGATGTCGAGGTACAGTTTTCTGCCCTTCCCATCCCCACAAGCCCCGATCAAATGGCGCCTCAGTTGATGGAAACAGGACATTTCATGCTGTCAGATCTCTCTTTTGGGGCAGGCTTGGAAACGTTAAACGGCAATGCATTTCCATCTTTAAAAGCACTTGCAGATTTTTTGAGTGCCAGACCGGATCAATCGATTGTGTTGGTGGGCCATACCGATTCTAGTGGATTACATGACAAAAACCTAGAGCTGTCAAAACAACGGGCCAAAGCGGTACGCGCAATGTTGCTCGCACAATTTCCGGAGATCGCGCCTGAGCGGGTGGCCTCTGAAGGCCTAGGGTACTTTTCCCCCGTAGCAAGTAACGCGACGCCAGAGGGGCGCGAAATGAACCGCCGCGTTGAGGTCATCCTTGCGCCAGCCAACTGACTTCAGCTTAACAATCTGGCCCGCGGACGACTACGCCTCAGCGTCCACCATTGCCCTGCGCACTACCAATTTCAATAAATCCAACTCCGCACGTTGCGACTAATTTCAGCTTGAAGTTCATAGGCCAAAGGCTCACCAGAAATCACAGTAAACTTGCCCAATAGGTCCCCGTTGGCCAATGACACCACGCAGCTATGAACCTCATCTGAAAATATCGCCAAAGGTGTAGGGACCCGCAGTGTCCAAACGCCTTTTTTCAGTGGCTTGCACCTCTACACCGGAGACTTCATCACCGTTGTGTAACGCAACAATTTCTGTTTGATCCGCCATGCCAACAACGCGGCCATGCCAAATTCTGTCCTTCAATTCCGAACCTGTGAAGTACGATATGTTAACAGTTCCTCATGTTAAAGCTCCGCCCTTTAGCTTTTGCTAAACGTAACATCGCGTGTGGATATTTTATTATAGGCAGGTGTCTCGAACATTAAATCAACCCAGATATTTTCAATACGCTTTTTGTATGTTTTTACGCTGCAAATCAAATTCAAATCATAAATCATCAGCATGAGCTCTTTGGTCATGGGCCAATTGCTCAGTGTTGGGTTCATACCGTAAATATTCGGAGCCCCGCTGCGGCGTTTGCAAACATTGATTAGCGCTGAGAATGAAACGCTCCAGCTGTATTCGCAGCGCCCAAGTATCAAATACTGGCCAACTCGCGAATGCACCAAAATCTCAAACTAAGCTTGGCACCCAATCGACCCAAAAGGCCGAAGTAATTAAACATTATTTTTCCAAATGAAACACATAATGCTAGTCCATATAACCAAACTAAATAAAATTTTTACAATAACTTCACCCTGAAACATTGTTAAAAAATCAAATAAATTTCTTTGCCTCCATCAATATCAACTGGGCGAATTTGCGCAGAGTTTCTTCACCGTCTATGCCCGACACCGTTACCCCTACACCGGCGTATATACCTAAAAGTACCAATTTATCTGCCACCACCACGAAGGCTTTCCAGCCCCTTTGACCCAAATGGACTGGACGCGCGGCGTCGGTGTACTCCACATAAACAGCGTTCCGCGTGACTTTGGTTTCGTGAATGACAATTCCTGTAGATTGATCGTCATCTGACAGCGCCGCCCGACCCGCGGCAGATTTGATGTAGCCTGACAACACCGACAAATCAATTTTTGGCCCGGCGTTGGTCACCGTTAAAACATGGCCATAGGTTGGATCGAATTCATTGCTGCCCTGCAAACGCACACAGCTGGCAAAAACCAAACCGGTGCGCGTGACGCCGCGCCGAGTGCTGCTTTGATCCAGACAATACCCCTCAGGAGCCTGCACAATCACGCCTCCGGCTAGCTTACCAGAAGACATCGGCGCGGATGCAAATAGGCTATTACTAATGGAAATATCTGCTAATTGGCAGCCAGCCAACAAAAGCACGCTGGCTGCCAATATTATTCTAGAGATCAAAATACTCATGCCGTTCTGCTTTTGCACCCGGATGGGTTACCGCCCCCTTGTAGGTCGCGCCAACCAGCTGAGCATATTTCCAAAGAGCACCACTTGCGTAGATCGTTTCGCGAGGACCTTTCCACTTGGCTTTGCGCTCGGCGAGCTCTTCATCGCTGAGAGCCACTGACAATTCACCGGAAATGGCATTGATCGTCACCACATCACCTGTGTTGATCAAAGCAATTGGACCACCAGCTGCAGCTTCAGGACCAACGTGACCCACGCAGAAGCCCCGGGTCGCGCCAGAGAAGCGGCCATCGGTGATCAATGCCACCTTCTTGCCCATGCCTTGACCAGAAAGCGCCGCTGTGGTTGAGAGCATTTCGCGCATGCCTGGGCCACCAGATGGGCCTTCATTGCGAATAACCAACACGTCACCCTCTTCATAGGCACGTTGTTTCACCGCTTCAAATGCATCTTCTTCACATTCAAAAACCCGGGCTGGCCCAGTAAAGATTTGGTGCTGCGCACTGATGCCCGCAACTTTCACAATCGCACCCTCAGGAGCCAAGTTGCCTTTGAGACCAACAACACCACCAGTTTTGGTGATCGGTGTTTCGACAGGATAGATCACGCGGCCATCGGCCTCCCGCTCGATAAGATCAAGCTCTTCGCCCATGGAGCGGCCCGTTGCGGTGATGCAATCTTCATGCATCAAGCCCGCTTTGCGCAGCTCTTTCATAACCACCGGCACACCGCCCACTTCATAAAGATCCTTGGCCACATATTGGCCACCGGGCTTTAGATCGACGAAATAAGGTGTGTCGCGGAAAATATCGCAAACGTCATCAAGATAGAATTCCAAACCCGCCTCATGGGCAATCGCCGGCAGGTGCAGGCCAGCGTTCGTGGAACCACCAGTACAGGCCACAACCCGAGCCGCGTTTTCAAGTGACTTCATCGTCACAATATCACGGGCACGGATATTTTTCTCCAGCAGGTTCATCACCGCTTCACCTGCAGCAATCGCATATTGGTCACGCGATTCATAGGGTGCGGGGGCTCCAGTTGAGTTTGGCAAAGCAAGACCAATGGCCTCTGCCACACAGGCCATTGTGTTGGCCGTAAACTGACCGCCACAAGCACCTGCAGAGGGGCAGGCGACAGCTTCCAGTTTTTCCAGTTCACAGGTCGACAGAGTGCCGGCCTGATGTTGGCCCACAGCTTCAAACACGTCTTGTACAGTAACATCTTTGTCATTCATCCGCCCCGGCAGGATGGATCCACCATAGATAAAGACAGATGGGACGTTCAAACGCACCATGGCCATCATCATACCCGGCAGGGATTTGTCACAGCCTGCAAGTCCCACCAGCGCATCATAGCAGTGACCACGCATGGTCAGCTCAACGCTGTCAGAGATTGCTTCGCGACTGGCCAAAGAAGAGCGCATGCCCTCGTGGCCCATTGCGATCCCGTCCGTCACGGTGATGGTGGTGAATTCGCGCGGCGTGCCAGCGGCATTTTTCACGCCAAGTTTGGCGGCCTGGGCTTGCCGGTTTAGGGAAATATTACACGGAGCCGCTTCATTCCAACACGTTGCCACACCGATGAACGGCTGTGCAATCTCTTCGGCGGTCATGCCCATCGCATAGTAGAATGAACGATGCGGCGCACGCTCAGGACCCACCGACACGTGACGGCTGGGCAATTTGGATTTGTCGAATACATGCTTATTCATTGCGGAACCCTTTGTTTAAAGCTTTTCCAATTGTTTAGGCGGAGATGCAGCGGGGGGCAAGTCGACAGTTCCAATCCGAGCATGTGTTCGTACACAGCTATCACAAATTAATTAATACTATATTGTTTAAGCGTAATAATTTTTACCTTTCCATGCCATCATGCACAATTTAAAAGAGGGCTATGTCATACGAACCACATGAAAGTCTTGTTGCTCCCGCCCGCGAAAAGTCAGACATTTTGCGTTTGATCGTTGGATTGGTGGCCACCGCTTTGCTGTACGTCGTGATGCTGATGCTGGGTGGATCTCTCGCATCCTCCATTATGGGCGACGCTTGGGTGCAAACGGCGGCCATGACGCCCGGCCTGACCACACCCGCTCAAATGCTCACTATTTTGGCTAGTTTTGGCTTTATGATTGCCGCTGTTTGCTTGGCAGTGATCCTGCTGCACCATCGCCACCCAGTCACAATTCTGGGCGGATGGAGACCCTCTGGAGCGCAATTCCTACGCTCCATGCGCGGATTGATCCCCTATCTGGCGTTAATCGGCGCATTCACTTTCTTCGCAGAAGACTTACAATCCAATCTCTCGTTTGGCCTGTGGTTGAGCCTCCTGCCCCTCACTCTATTTTTCTTGCTGATCCAAGTCAGCGCAGAAGAATTGCTATTTCGCGGTTACCTCCAAAGCCAACTGGCGGCCCGTGGGTTGCACAAAAGCATTTGGATTTTGCTACCATCAGTCCTATTCGGCCTGCTGCATTATGATCCCACCGTCATGGGCGAAGCCGCACCTTGGATTGTGATCTGGACCATTGGCTTTGGCATATTGGCCGCAGATCTCACCGCGCGCAGTGGCACTTTAGGCCCCGCGATTGCCTTTCACTTTGCGGTGAACTTCATGGCCATAGCATTGATCGGTTTTGGAGATTATCTTGGCGGGCTGACATTATATATTTACCCATTCTCGGTCACGGAGACCGAGAGGTTGATGTCATATCTGCCGGTAGATGCCATTGGCATGCTCTTGGCCTATCTTTCAGTGCGCCTTGCCCTGCGGAGGTGAGTTGCAATTTTCCGTACAGGTGATTAACTGAAGCTAAGTTACATGAAACAGGGAACCACAGCCGTTGAATTGGATTTCTAACTACGTCCGACCAAAGATAAACTCGCTGTTTTCGCGCCGCGAAGTACCCGAAAATCTTTGGACCAAATGCGCCGAATGCGGCACCATGTTGTTTCACCGTGAGTTGTCGGACAATTTGAACGTCTGCACCCATTGCGACCACCATATGGGCATCAGCCCACGGGCGCGCATGGAAGCTTTATTTGATGGTGGTATTTTTGTCGAGGTTGATGTGCCCAAGCCCATCACTGATCCTCTGCATTTCCGCGATCAAAAGAAATATCCTGATCGGATGAAAGCCGCGCAGAAGAAAACCGGTGAGGCCGAGGCCATGCTGGTAGTCGAGGGCGATATTGGACGCACAGGCATTGTAGCCGCTTGCCAAGATTTTGCCTTTATGGGTGGATCCATGGGCATGTATGTCGGCAATGCCATTATCGCCGCGGCCCAACGCGCCGTTGAGCTGAAACGTCCTTTGATACTGTTTTCAGCCGCCGGTGGCGCACGCATGCAAGAAGGTATCCTGTCTTTGATGCAAATGCCGCGCACCACGGTCGCGGTTCAAATGCTCAAAGAGGCAGGATTGCCTTATATCGTTGTGCTGACCCACCCAACCACTGGGGGCGTGACCGCCTCCTATGCCATGTTGGGCGATGTTCATATCGCCGAACCCAATGCGCTGATCTGTTTTGCAGGCCAAAGGGTGATTGAACAGACCATTCGTGAAAAACTGCCTGAGGGTTTTCAGAGGGCGGAATACCTTTTGGATCACGGCATGCTAGATCGGGTGACCCACCGTGCAGCCTTGCGAGATGAGCTGATCACAATCACGCGGATGCTGCTCAAAAAATCTCCCGCGATCAAAGGTGACTTGCCCAAACCTTCTGCCGAAGAAGCCGCAGCAGGAACGGATCAAACAACGTGACATCGAAATCTTCGGACATCATCCTTGAGCGGATGATGGCGCTGCATCCCAAGATCATTGATCTGAACTTGGATCGGGTTTGGCGACTGTTGGCGGCTTTGGGTAATCCTCAAGACCGCTTGCCGCCGGTGGTGCATCTGGCGGGCACCAATGGCAAAGGTAGCACCCAAGCGATGATCCGTGCCGGGATGGAGGGCGAAGGCCATGTGGTTCACGCCTATACATCTCCGCATCTAGCAAAGTTTCATGAACGCATTCGGATTGCCGGCGATTTTATCAGCGAAGTTGCTTTAACAGCGCAGCTGGATGCTTGCTACGAGGCTAACAACGGCGAGACCATCACCTATTTTGAAATCACCACCTGCGCCGCCTTGCAAGCCTTCACCGAGGCTCATGCAGATTACACCTTGCTGGAAACCGGTATGGGCGGACGTCTGGATGTTACCAATGTGGTAGACCACCCTGTAGCCTGTATCATCACGCCAGTTGATCTCGATCACCAACAATTCTTGGGCGATACTCTGGCCAAAATCGCCTTTGAAAAGGCCGGCATTTTAAAACGCGGCGTCACCGCCATCGTGGGGCCACAGCAAGACGAAGCGCTTGAGGTCATCGAGCGCCAAGCCGCAAAAATCGGCTCGCCATTGTTGGTGCATGGACAACATTGGCATGTGAGTGTTGAAGCTGAACGGTTGATCTACCAAGATGAAACTGGTCTGTTGGATCTGCCATTGCCCAACCTGCCCGGCCCGCATCAAGTCCAAAACGCGGGTGCTGCCATTGCAACTCTACGCCATCTTGGTATGGGCGAAATAGCCTGCACTGCCGCAGTTAGCCAAGCCCATTGGCCCGCGCGCATGCAAAGGCTCCGCAGCGGTCCATTGGTGGAAAACCTTTCCAGCAATGAGATTTGGCTCGACGGCGGCCACAACCCCGCAGCCGGTCGCGCAATTGCTGCCACTCTAGCCAGTTTGGCCCGGCGCGAAACGCATATCATTTGCGGCATGATCAACACCAAAGACGTGCAAGGCTTCTTGGCCCCAATCGCAGAGCACTGCGTATCCTTGACCGCCATCACCATCCCCAACGAACCAAATGCCGTGCCTGCGGCAGATTTGGCGGCGGCCGGACAAGCTTGTGGGATATCCAGCGCTGAAGGGGGCCCTATCAACCAGGTCTTGGCAGGCTTGGCACAGCGCCATCCTGAGGCACGGATCCTCATTTGCGGGTCGCTTTATTTGGCAGGACATGTTTTGCGCGAAAACGACGAAAGCGCTTAACTCAAACCCTGATCACCTTTGGCCCCAATCGTCGGCCTGCATTTCACGCAGACGCGATGCGGTGCGTTCAAATTCAAAGCTGCCTGTGCCCGTGGGATATAGAGCCTCCGGTGGCGCCGCCGCAGAGGCAATAAAGCCAATACCCGCCTCATAGACCGCATCAATCAGGGTCACAAACCGTTTGGCCTCGCTGGCATTGTCCCGGCCAAGCTGCGGGATATCCTCCAGCATTAACACTTTGGCCTCCTGCGCCAGAGCCAGATAATCTCCAGCACCAAGCGGTTGACCACAAATCTCTGAAAAGGAAATTCGGGCTATGCCATTGCGAAATGAGGGGATGATAACCTGCCGCGACTTCACCTCAAGTACAAAAGTTTGCCCCGGCCCACCCGCCAGTTTCAGCCATATCTGATCCATACCTGCGCGCGCATCCGCACCCAGGGGCGTGAAATAACTTTTCTGACCAGCCATGCGATTTTGCCGGTAGTCCGTCAAAGAGGCCAGCTCATGCACCACCATCTTTTGCTGCAACAGTGCGATAAAAGGCAAAAACAATTGCCGATTCAAGCCGTTTTTATAAAGATCATTAGGATGTCGATTAGAGGTGGCAACAATCGCGATACCCGCTTCGAATAGCGCTTCAAACAAGCGCCCCACCAACATCGCATCTGTGATATCAGTAATCTGCATTTCGTCGAAGGCCAGACAAGTGATCCCATCAGCCATCTCCCGCGCAACGGGCTGTATCGCGTCCACGGTCCCCTGCGCTTTGGCGCGGGCAATGCCGCTGTGAACCTCTTGCATGAAGGCATGGAAATGCACACGCCGGACAGAGGCGCCCATGCTGCGGGCAAACATGTCCATCAACATAGATTTGCCGCGCCCAACCCCGCCCCAGAGATAAATTCCACGGGGTGCAGGTCCTGGTTTGCGAAACCATCCTTTTTTACTGGGTTGCTGCAACTGCAAGCGCAGCCGCTCCAATTCCGGCAAAGCCGCTTCTTGGGCGAAGTCCGCCTGCAACGCGCCAAGGCGCACCGCCTCAGAATATATTTGGATCAAGCTCATACCCTCCATTACCCGCGCCCAGCGGCGGGTGCAAACGCTGGATTTTATTAAACGTCACATTCTATGAAGCGCTGAAATGCTCTTGCGCGGGTTGTAATAACTCCTAGGGTCACTCAATGAAACAAACCGCTCTTTTCACCCCCGTCTTAATCGCAGGCTGCATTATTGTGATGCTCAGCTTTGCAGTGCGCGCCTCGTTTGGCGTGTTTCAGATCCCGGTGGCGGAAGAGTTTGGCTGGTTGCGGACAGAATTTTCCATGGCCATTGCTTTGCAAAACTTATTTTGGGGCATTGGACAGCCGATATTTGGTGCTATTGCTGATAAAATGACAGACCGCAAAGCCATCGTCTTGGGCGGATTGGTCTACGCGCTCGGTTTGGTTTTATCCTCTACAGCAGTCACCCCAGGTGCGATGCAACTCTATGGCATTTTGGTGGGCTTTGGCATCGCGGGTACGGGCTTTGGCGTGATCTTGGCGGTTGTGGGCCGTGCCGCCTCTGACGACAACAGATCAATGTCTTTGGCCATTGCCACCGCGGCTGGCTCTGCCGGTCAAGTGATTGGTGCGCCGCTGGCTGAGTATTTGCTGAGCTTTATGGTTTGGCAAAACGTCTTTATCGCCTTTGCCGCCATCGTGATTGGCTCGTTGATCTTCCTGCCGATGATGAAAACCGAGCGGGTGGCCAGCAAGGCCGAGCTGGAAGAAAGCATTGGCCAAGTCTTGATGAAAGCCTTCAAAGACCCAAGCTATTCGCTGATTTTCCTTGGCTTCTTTTCCTGCGGCTATCAACTGGCCTTCATCACCGCACATTTTCCAGCTTTTGTGACCGAGCTATGTGGGCCGATTATGCCCGGCGGCGCGCTGCACTCTATCGGGATCACCACCACCTCACGGTTGGGGGCGCTGGCTATATCTCTGATCGGTATTGCCAATATAATCGGCACGCTCACGGCGGGCTATCTGGGCAAACGTTATTCGAAGAAATATCTATTGGCCGGGATATATCTGGGCCGCACGGTGATCGCCGCGCTGTTCATTGCCCTGCCCATCACCCCGATGTCCGTGGTGATCTTCTCCTTCGCGATGGGCTCGCTCTGGCTGGCCACTGTGCCGCTCACCTCAGGCTTGGTCGCTCATATCTATGGGCTGCGTTATATGGGCACGCTCTATGGGATTGTGTTCTTCTCGCACCAACTGGGCAGCTTTCTGGGCGTCTGGCTTGGCGGCAAGATGTATGACATCTACGGCACCTATACCGCCGTTTGGTGGGTCGGCGTCGGCGTCGGTCTATTTAGTGCCATCGTACACCTACCCATCAAAGAGCGGCCCTTGCATGTTGTGTTGGCAAAGGCTGGTGTATAGAATTTACGCGAAACTTACTTTCCTAAGAGTGCGCATCGTTATCACGTTTGTCGATAGCGTCACGGTTTCCTTGCGGCAGGACCATGGGAAATAGTTGGTGAAAAAGACAATTATAGGCATTGCACGTCGTTTGATGAAGCGCCAGATGAGCAATTGAAAATGTCGTTTTTGATTTGGATGTCCTATACTTTCAAGAAATCACGAGGTACATCTGGCGTTGAGACCAAGCCTGTGCCGGCGCAACATGCGACGTTTCATTCAATCTTAGGCGCCCTAAATGTCGTCAGCGAGCCATATCTATTCGGGCACGGTATATTTTACGTGGTGTAAACGGCACCACCTATTGCTGCAGGGCGCGCAGGACATAGGGGCCCATGTCCGACACCACAGCCTGAACCCCCTCCGCATTGGGATGCATGCCGTCGGGCTGAAAATAGAGCTGCAGGTTTGGGGTTACCCCATCTGCGGCCATAAGCATCTTGAAAAAAGAATGGATAAAAGACCATCTCATATGATGCAGCCAGCTTTTTAAACGCCCCATCGTAGTCGGCTTTATACTCGGCGCCATAATTCAACGGGCCTAGATGTCCGATCAGCAAGGTTGACATATTTTTGGCTTCAAGTTTGTCCATGATTTGTTTCAAATTTTCATAAGCCAGGTTCGGATCCAAGCCCCGCAGCATATCATTTGAGCCAAGATTGACGATGACAAGGTCGGCCGGTTCAGCCAACGTCCAGTCCAAACGCGCCAACCCACCTGCGGTTGTATCTCCCGAAACCCCAGCATTGACCATGCGCACCGAGGCGCCCTGCGCCGCCAGCCATGCGCCCATCTGCGGCACAAACCCGGCATCTGCCGGCAGACCATAGCCCTGGGTAAGACTGTCACCAAATGCCACAATTGTCTTAGGGTCCGCGCGCAGCGTTGAGGCCCCACTCAAAAGAATTATTAACAAGGCGTTGCATAGACCGACAAAAGGGCCATATCGAAAGGAGATAGAATTTCATAGGATGGTCCCCGTGTCAGAACAAAATGCAGTTGATCTCAAGCAGGTCTATCTTTCGCTCGAGGGCAATGCCGGCAAGATCGAGATTCTACATAGTATTGACCTGAGGATAACTCAAGGAAGCAGCTGCGCTTTAGTAGGACCGTCTGGTTCGGGAAAATCGAGCCTTCTGATGGTCATGGCAGGTCTAGAAAAGGCCACCAGAGGCCGTGTGTGTGTGTTGGGGCAGGATATTTCATCCATGCCAGAAAACGAACTTGCGCAGTTTCGGCGAGGCCAAGTCGGCGTAGTGTTCCAATCCTTCCATCTTATCCCCTCTATGACCGCGTTGCAAAATGTGGCCACCGCACTTGAACTGGCCGGTGCGTCCGATCCATTCGACCGCGCCGCTCAAAAATTAGCGGAGGTTGGCTTGGCCCATCGCAGTGATCATTTCCCAAAACAATTGTCCGGCGGAGAGCAGCAAAGGGTGGCTTTGGCCCGCGCGCTGGCGTCTGATCCTAAAATTGTGTTTGCCGATGAGCCTACCGGCAACCTTGACGCGGCAAACGGTGCGAGCATCGCGGATATCTTATTTACCCTGACCGAGGCCCAGCCTGACACGACCTTAATTTTGGTCACCCACGATGCCGAATTGGCCGCGCGCTGTGATCGGATCGTGAACCTGCGCGATGGTAAAGTCGCCGAAGGGTCTGTCGTCGTGATCGCACTCAAAATTGCACAGCGCGAGCTGACCGCCGCTTTAAAAGACCGATTGCACGGGTTCAGAATCTTGATGCTCTGTCTAATTTTTGGCGTGGCATCTATCGCCACCATCGGATCTCTGCGCGGAGCTATTGAGGCTGGTCTCAACAGCAATGGTCGGGTTTTTCTCGGAGGAGATGCAGAGATTGAGCTGACATACCGAAGGGCCAGCCCTCAGGAAAACGACTGGATGGCGCAACAGAGCCTTCAGAAGTCCGAAATTCTGGACTTTCAGGTCGATGGCCGTGGCCAGAGACACCTCGAAGCGAATTTTGACCCAAGTGAAAGCTGTGGATGCCGCCTATCCTTTGGTGGGCGAGATTGTGCTGTCGAACGGCATGGGCTTGCCAGAAGCCCTGGCGGGTCAAAATGATCTGCCCGGCGTTGTGGTGGCGCCGGCATTGATGCGTAGATTGCAGCTCAATCTGGGCGATATCATGCAGCTGGGTGAACAAGAGTTTGTTGTGATGGCAACGCTTGAGAAGGAACCCGACAATTTTGGCAACTTCGCCCTTGGCCCACGCAGCATCGTTTTGGCGCAGGATCTAGAAGGTTCGGGCCTCCTGTCACAGGGCACAATTTTTTCCAGTAAATATCGCCTCATTCTTCCCAACGGCGCTGATTTTGATAAGGTAAAAGCCGTGTTTGAGACCGACTGGGCAACAGCTGGTGGCAAGTGGAAAGACGCCCGAAACGCCTCGCCCGGAGCGGCAAGAGCCATTGATCGTCTTAGCACCTTCTTAGTGCTCATTGGCCTATCAGGGCTTGTGGTGGGCGGCATTGGCGTCAGCGCTGCCGTGCGGGCCTTTGTGGCAAAAAAGACTGGCAATATCGCCGTGTTGAAAACACTCGGGGCGACCCCACGCCAAATCTTTTGGATCTATACGCTGCAAATCATCGCCTATACCGTCGTGGCCGTCATTCTTGGGGTTCTCCTTGGCGCCGTTGCTCCTTTTCTTGCGAGGCCATTCTTGCCGGAAAGTCTAAGCGCTGTGGCGGTGATTTCTGTATACCCTGGCTGCCTTGTTAGAAGCCGCCACCTATGGCGCATTGGCGGCGGCTATATTTTCGATTTGGCCCTTGGCGCAAACCGAGCAAATCCGCCCAGCCAATTTATTTCGAGGCGGCACGCCACAAAGCTGGCCAGCCGCGCGTTACGTCATAGTTCTGGTGATCTTACTGGGCGGAGCTCTTTGGGGCGCGGTCCAATTCTCTGGATCGATCACTATGACGTTTTGGTTGCTTGGGGGCATTTCACTGGCCCTGCTCTTTTTGGCTTTGATGGCCGGGCTATTCCAACTGATATTGAAACGGGTGGTGCGCAGCAAGGCCCTTCAGGGGCGCCTTGCCCTCCGTGCCGCCGTAAGCGCAATTGCCAGTGGCACCGAACGCGCAGGCCCGGTCGTAATGGGTATAGGGCTGGGCTTGGCGGTTCTGGCGGCGGTTGGCAAATTGACGGTAATCTTCGCAACTCGATGACCAAATCTTTGCCCGACAAGGCCCCAAGTTTCTTTTTTCTAGATATTCAATCGGGTCAATTAGACGAGTTCAATCAAAGGCTGTCAGACAATACAGAAGTCGACCGGGTTGAAACCGCCCCCATGCTGCGCGGTTTGGTGACACAGATCAACGGCAAGCCCGCGGCTGAGGTTGGGGGCGATCACTGGGTTTTGCGGGGCGACCGCGGGATCAGCTATGCCGCCGGAATGCCAGAAAAAACATCTTTGACCGCTGGGCAATGGTGGCCAGACGACTATTCTGGCCCCGCTCAAATCAGCTTTTCAGCAGAGGCCGCAGAAGAGATTGGCATCAGCCTCGGTGACAGCTTGACCCTGAATGTCCTCGGGCGTGACATCACCGCAACAATCACAAGCCTGCGCGATGTTGATTTTTCTAATGCGGGCATGGGGTTCGTGATCCTGTTGAATGCCGCCGCACTGGCCGGCGCGCCTCATTCCCATATCGCAACAGTCTACGCGTCCGAAGCAGCAGAAATACCGATATTGGACGAATTGGGACAGGCCTTCCCCAATGTGACCGGCATCCAAATACGTGAAGCTGTGCTTATGGTGTCCGGGATTGTGTCATCAATTGCCTCTGCGGCATCCATTGGCGCAATCGCCACCTTGATCACTGGTTTTTTGATCCTCATCGGGGCGGCTTCCGCAAGCAGCGAGCAACGCGCCTATGAAACCGCCATCCTCAAAACCCTCGGGGCCACCCGCCGCGAGATTTTAGTCTCCTTTGCGCTGCGCTCCGCCATGGTTGGAGCATTGGCCGCCAGCGTGGCTTTGGGGGCCGGTTTGCTGGGCGGTTGGGCCGTCAGTAACTTTGTGTTTGAAAGCAGCTTTGAGGTTATCTGGTCTAATGCTGCACTCATAATATTGGGGGGCGTTGGGGCGACATTGATCACCGGCGTGCTGTTTGCTCTGGGTCCATTGTCACAATCCGCAGCAGCAGAATTGCGACATCGTGATTGAGGTCTGTCGCCACTTTTAATAATGAGAAAAAAGAGGCGTGATATCGGTGAACACTCAATGAGAGGCAAAGGCTGCAAACTGACAGAGTCCAGCACCTCAGACGTTCTAATATAATACTGCATGACCATTTTTTAGATACGTAGAAATACGTAAGGAAGAATTTTAAGCTAAAATAAAAAAAGCGAGTTCTGGTGCAAAAACTAGATTAGTCATCTGGTATTTAAGAATACTAATTCTCTAAGTTTAGAATCCAAATAGATTGCAAATCTGCAAGCAACTTGCTCATATTTATGCTGAATGCGCATTTAAATCTTATTTGCAATATCCTTAAGATATTTGCCATAGTTGTTCTTACCAAATTTTTTTGCACGTGCGTTTAATGTGTCGCTACTTATCAAGCCCGTTTCAAACGCTACCTCGTCGGGTGACCCTACTTGTTGACCTTGACGTTCAGTAACAGTTCTAACAAAATTTCCAGCATCAAGTAGCGAGCTGTGAGTGCCAGTGTCGAACCAGGAGTAACCACGGCCCATTCGTTTAACTGAAAGAGCATCATCGCGGAGATAACTTTCTAAAAGTGATGAAATTTCCAATTCCCCGCGGGCAGATGGTTTTAGTTTTTTAGCACGACCAGGGGCCGTTCCATCGACAAAGTAAAGACCCGTAACTGCATAATTTGAGGGTGGTGTGAGCGGTTTTTCGATAATAGAATTGACGGTGTGCTAGCATTATAATCGACCACTCCATAACGTTCGGGATCGGACACGCGATAAGCAAACACAGTCGCACCTTCAGAAATTTGATCAGCATCTTTCAGTAATTCAGGCAGCCCATGCCCAAAAAATATATTGTCACCCAAAATAAGTACAGATGGACGGCCAGAAAGAAACTTTTCACCCAAAATAAAAGCCTGTGCCAAGCCATCAGGGGTGGCTTGAGTGATATACTCGAGCGAGATACCCCACTGGCTACCGTCACCGAGCGCGCGATGGAATTGTTCTTTATCTTGCGGAGTAGTGATTATGAGTATCTCAGTAATTCCAGCGAGCATCAAAACTGTTAGCGGGTAATAGATCATGGGCTTGTCATACACGGGCAGTAACTGCTTCGAAACTCCAATGGTAATTGGGTAAAGCCTTGTGCCAGAGCCACCAGCGAGAATAATACCTTTTCGTTGTGTCATGCGCTTTGCTCCAAATCTCTCAAAGTTTGAGTCAGGCTTAGGCGCCAATCTGGACACTTTAGGTTAAAAACCTGTTCGGTCAGGTGGCAGTCGAGCCGAGAATTCATTGGTCGCATTGCGGTGGTGGGATAATCGCTACTGGGGATATGAGAAACGGTAGTGCGAAGCGACGCTTGCGCAAAAACTTCTTCTGCAAATTCAGCCCAACTTACGTAGGGCAAACCACTTAGGTGATATGTACCTGCAACGCTTGTATCTTTCATAAGTTTTACTGCCATTTCATAGCAGGTTTTGGCAATAGCACGTGCCGGTGTTGGTCCGCCAATCTGATCAGATACAACGCTAATAGTAGAGTGTGTTTCAGACAGTCTTAGCATAGTTTTTACAAAATTTGTACCATGGGCCGAAAAGACCCAAGATGTGCGCAAGATCGCATATCGTCCACCTATGGACTGGACAGCTTTTTCACCTCGCAGTTTTGATCGTCCATAAGCATTTTGTGGGGCTGCGCGGATCGACGGTGTCCAAGGCGCTAAACCATCGCCGCGAAAGACATAATCCGTTGAAATATGAACGAAGGGGATGCCAAGCTCCGCACAAGCGGTCGCCATGGCTTCGGGAGCCTTCCCATTAATGCAGGTCGCCAAGTCCTCGTCACTCTCAGCGCGGTCCACCGCAGTATAAGCCGCGGCGTTAATTACTGCTTTGGGTTTTTGCGCATAGATCACTGCAGCACAGGCTGCAGGATCAGAAAGGTCTGCCTCTTCGCGCCCCAAGGCCACGACGCAAGGCAATAGTTGCAATTCTGTAGCCACTTGCCCAGTCTTACCGAAGACGAGCACAGTCATTCGTGGTTACTCATTTTTTTAATGCTCCAAGACGTTCGCCTACGCCCTCACGGTTCAGAAGTGGTCGCCACCAAGCTTCATTGTCGAGATACCACCGCACAGTAAGTTCCAAGCCCTCCTCTATAGTCACAGAAGGTCTCCAATTTAGTTCAAGCCGCATCCGTGAGGGATCGATGGCATAGCGCGCATCATGACCGGGGCGGTCCATCACAAAAGTGATTAGCTCGGCATATAGTCCCTCTGAGCGGGGTCGAATTCGATCAAGGATTTCACAGATCTTATTTACCAACTCGAGATTGCTCAACTCGTTCTCCCCACCAATATTATAACTCCGTCCTACTTGACCCTTTTCCAAGACAAGAAGAAGCGCATTGGCGTGATCTTCTACAAAAAGCCAATCTCTGACGTTTGCTCCATCGCCATATATAGGTAATGGCTTATCGGCGAGGGCATTTAAGATTACTACTGGGATCAACTTCTCCGGGAAGTGAAAGGGGCCATAATTGTTTGAGCAATTCGTGATAACCACGGGCAGACCATATGTCTCGTGCCATGCCCGTACAAGATGATCGGCGCTAGCTTTTGAGGCTGCATACGGGCTACGCGGATCGTAGGCTGTGTTTTCAGTAAACTGGATCGATTTATTGGATGGCAATGAGCCAAAAACCTCATCCGTTGAAATATGGTGAAAGCGGAAGGCCTTTGGCTTACCTGTTGCATCCCAGTATTTACGAGCGGCTTCAAGCACGTTGAATGTTCCCGTAATGTTAGTTTCAATGAAATCAGCGGGCGCGTCTATCGAACGGTCAACATGGCTTTCAGCCGCTAGATGCATAACTAGATCTGGCGCATACTTCACAAATATACGGTCAAGTTCTTCACCATCGCGGATATCAACTTTCTCAAGTTTATAAAGAGGGTTTTCGGATACCGACGCTACATTTTCCAAGCATGCCGCATAAGTTAGAACGTCAACATTTATTACAGTATGGCCACGCATAATAGCCAGACGCACCACGGCGGACCCTATGAAACCCGCTCCCCCAGTCACTAAGATTTTCATTACACACCATCCCATGCAAACGGACTGTCCAGAGCTGCTAAAAAGGGGGCTGCCATATCTTTCTCACTCAGAACACTGATGTCATTTAACGGCCAGTTTATTTTGATATCAGGGTCGTCCCATCGAACTGCACCCTCAGCTTCTGAGGCATAATATTGTGTACATTTATACACGATCTCGCTGTCAGGTTTAAGTGTCTGAAACCCATGAGCAAACCCACTGGGAATATAGAGTTGATGGCCATTTTCAGCAGTCAATTCATAGCCCACCCAGCTACCATAGGTTGGACTGCCCCTACGGATATCGACAGCGACATCAAAAATAGACCCTCGACCACAGCGCACTAGCTTTCCCTGAGCATGTGGCGGCACCTGGAAATGTAATCCGCGCAAAGTACCCGTCTGCTCAGAAACCGAATGATTATCTTGAACAAAAATATCAGATATTCCTAAAGCAGCATAAACTCGATGGCTATAAATTTCCGCAAAAAAACCTCGGTCATCAGCATAACGGCGTGTTTTAATAAGTTTGACCTCAGGTAAAGAAGTCTTAATCATGACCAATTCAGTTTCCTCTTCCTTGAACTATTATTAGTTCAAGTATGGTCAATCATTCAACTTACCTCAAGACACTGAAGCGCGTTTAAATTTCCAGAAAAAAACCATATCTCCTCCCAATCTAAATTCCAATCGGGATTAACATGACAACCCTGTCAGATCTTTAAGTTCGAATAAACGTCTGCAAGGTTCATAAATATCTAAGTCTATAAATAAATTGGGAACGATGTACAATTCAACCAAATTTATCATGGACCACTTATGCAATTTGTTAATATACTTTAATTTAAAGTTTCAAAATCAGAGTGGGTACTTATTTTAGAAGCTCCAAATTCAGACAGCAAAAGAATGTCGCCAATGCACCAATCGTTTAAAGCGAATTTTAGTTATTCTAAAACGTTATTCTTATCATATTTTGAGGTAGAGTAACTTGAAATCAAAAGTATGTTCAATGCAAAGATCTATTTTATGATTTTCAATACCCACCAAGCACTAACCGTTCCTGTGAAAAATAAATGAGGTCAAAAAAAAGTACTGAAGGCTTTGCAGTTCTTACCAATCAATAACCGAAAAATTAAAAACAATTACTAAGATCAACACGAAATTATCTCGCTAATTGTATTAAATTCAGAAATAGCGTTATTTTGTACTTTGCGATTTATCTGTCAGGACGTCGAATGATTCCGGGTTGGAAATTAAAAAGAGAATTGGAGAGATTGCGACAGCAATTTCAAATTATACCTGAAGCTATTTGGGAACCATTTGCGCGCCGGAAACATGATATTGCGTTGGCGCGAAGGTTTAAAATAACTGAAGGAGAAATACCCTTAAACTCCAAAGTTGCAATTGTGCTTTGCTGGCAGCCAAATGGATTAGCCAATTCGTTTTTTATGACATTAAAGCATTTAATTTCAAATGGGTATGCACCATTCGTAGTATCAAATGCTCCTATTTCAGAAATTGACATGTTATCACTTCAATCCCGTGTCTGGCGAGTGATGGAGCGGCCCAACTTTGGTTATGATTTTGGTGGTTACCGCGACGGCCTATTAATACTCCGTAGCGATGGCATTAAAACTGATCGTTTAATTATCATGAACGACAGCGTCTGGTTTCCTATTTGGCCTAATGACCAGCTAATTGAGCGTGCAGAAGCCGCGCCATTTGATGTGGTGGGTACAATTTTACGTGAGAAAGGAAAAGTTGCCTTTTTAGAATCTTATTTCTTTTCAATTCGCGGGTCAGTGCTTGATCAACCAGAATTCTGTCATTTTTGGGACTCGATACGCCTAACTTCTAACAAATATAAAGTCATACGAAGAGGCGAACGTGGGTTTGGCAAAGCGCTTAACGATGCCGGTATATCTATGGGAGCATTATTTCCACCTGATGTCTTCAAAAACATGATTTCTAAAACAGATGATTTAAATATTAGGGAAATATTGAATTATATGTCGGTTGTAGACCCAAAGCTAAACATAGAGGCACAAATTCTTGCGACAGGAAAGGGATCCAATTGGCGCTTAACCGTTGACAAATTCATAGCCAGTGTACTGGAAAAATTACAACCTTACAGTACGTTTCCAATTCTTTCTGCAGGACACCTAAATTATCCTGTTCTAAAAAAAAGCGGTGAGCCTGTAAGTCTGATTTGGCGTGAAACATTCCTACGTGCAGTCCTTGATGGTGCTTTACCTCCTCCGTTACCCGAAGTTTTAACCGAGCTCCAACTAAGCTCACAATCTAATCATGGGCTGAAAATAACAGAAAAATAGTCATAAGATTAAACATTTACTACACATCAGATCAGATAGCTCAGTAAATCAGATGCCACAAAGGCTTTGGAAGCCATTTCATAGTACGGCCTAGTATTACAGCTTGCTTTTCATAGCGTTGCCTATATTCACTTTCGCGTCCCATTGTGAAGCCTAATTTTTCAGAAATTGGAGAACCACTATCCAGTGAAAAAACTCCTAAGCCATGACTATGATAAAATTCAAAACACTGGTTGGGGTATTTATTCATCAACTCATTCCAGAACCGCTTCACACCGAACCCTGGTTGTTCCACTGAGGTATCGTGAAATAACATAAATCCATTTGGTGACATTTTTTGTTTCCAGGTTTCGTAATCACTATGAACGGCCTCATAGCTATGAAAACCGTCGATATGAATTAAGTCCACTGATTGATCGTCGAATTTCTTTACCGCACCTTCGAAAGTCATTTGGAGTAAGTTGGAAAAGTGACTAAAATTTAATTTGTTGTAATTATCAACAAATTGATACACATCCTCTTCATAGAACCCCGCATGTTCTTCTCCCTCCCACGTATCGACGGCATAACATGTTGTTTGAAGGCTGTTTTTCAAGACACTATCACAAAACGAAAAATAGCTCCCCCCATGATGAGTACCTAACTCAACAAATTTATTTGGATTGATTTTTTTAATAAATGAATGGCTAAATGGGATATGGCCCGACCACGCAGATTTACGTTTTCTATCTATATGCTTAGGTAAATACAAAGTTTTCCTGCCCAAAAATTTATTATAATTTGAGGTTCGAGTAGTAGTTTTATTCATTTTTCGATACTCGAATTATTCTTAGCTGTCATCACACTAAATAATTTCATACCCGCCCATGGAATTCAACACAGAAGCAGCAAAAACGTGTTTCGGGAAAGTGCTTACGTTTTCTGGGAGAGCACCTTTCTAAAATCAAGATCAATTTTAAAAACAAAAGTCAGCAGGCCGGAAGTGGAGCAAATGCATATCAGACATTATGGATGAAGAAGCCGTGGCCTTCACCGAGCTGGGGCTTTTACCGCAGTATATGTCCCTTTCTGGCCCCAACCGGGTCTTTTTCAACGTCCATGCCGGTGGTTTGGGTTGGGCTATTCCTGCGGCGCTTGGGGCGCAATTGGCGGATCGTAATCGATTGGTGATTTCGGTGGTGGGCGATGGGTCTTATATGTTTACCAATCCAACAGCCTGTCATCAAATTGCCGAAGCATTGGAACTGCCTATTTTGATAATTATTAAAAACAACGGCATGTGGAATGCGGTGCGCCGATCGGTCGTGAAGGCCTATCCGGATGGCACGGCCGCCCAGTCGAATACTATGCCCCTTACCTCTCTCGAACCGGCACCGAATTTTTCAATGATAGCTCAGGCGTCCCGCGCTCATGCTGAGCAGGTGCTCAACCCTCAGGACTTGCCCAGCGCATTGCAACGCGCGCTGCGAGTGATCCGAGAGGAAAAACGCCAAGTTCTACTCGACTTGCGGGTTGCAGGTTGCGGTATCGGATCAATATTGATGGATTGGTTCAATATCGCCTACTTGGTGCTGGCGTTTTATTTTGGTGGCGTGTTGAAGGGTGCCACTGGGGCAGGAGCTCCGATCATCGCCATTCCCATCATTTCGCTCCTGTATGATGTGCCCACAGCCGTCGCAGCCATCAAATCACTGGCATATTTGCTTGGGCATTTGCGGGCTTTGGCCTGCTTGGGGCAGCAGTTGGGACAACCGGGTTAGCCTATCTTTCGCCCTCGCTTCTGTCGCTCATTCTCAGCGCCATTGTCGTTGCCTATTTGATATTTCGTAGATTGAAACCCAATTGGATTTTGCCGATGAGCGTCGCGCGGCGCTTTGGGCCGTTGGTTGGCTTCGTCGGTGGTACATTGCAAGGTGCTGCGGGTATTTCCGCCCCTGTGTCCATCACATTTTTGAATGCTATAAAATTACCAAGATTGACCTTCATTGCCGTGGTCTCAATGTTTTTTGTTGGCATGTCTGTGGTGCAAATCCCAATGCTCGCCAGCTACGGAATATTGACCCTCCCTATGGTCAGCTACGGCGTTATTGGCACAGGCTTAATCTTTTTGGGCATGCCCTTTGGCGAGTGGTTGATGTCAAAATCCCCCACGCGGCAGTTTGATGATGTGATCCAAATTTTGCTGTTCCTCATGGTCTTGAGCCTGATCTTTAAGACCCTAGGGGCCTGACATAGTGGTCTGCGACCTCTGATCCGGAGCACGACTTTTCACAGCCGGCCGATATCACGCTTTTATCACGGGCCGCTCCCCTGTAGGTGTCACAAATGAACACACGTCACACCCGAAACAGCATCGGCCTCGCACTTGCCATTTTTGGTGCGCTCTTATTAACCCCTGATACGCTGTTTATGCGCCTGTCAGAGTTAGATGGATTTTCTATGCTCGTGTGGCGCGGTGGCTTAAGCGGCGTCGCCTATCTGCTCATTTGGCTGTGGCTCAGCTTACGCGTTGAGCGCAAAATGCCAAATATCTTCACCGTAAGCTTTGGCGTAATTATTCTGTGTCAGATGCTCAACGCCACCTTGTTCAGCCTCGCAATTGCGGTGGCCCCGGTGGCGGTTGTGTTGATCGGGGTCGCCACCGTGCCTGTGTTTGCAGCCGCGCTGTCGCGGATCATTTTGGGTGAACCTCTTTCAGCTCTCACCATCGCAACTGCGATCCTTGTTATAATCGGGCTTTATATCTCCGTTCTGGGACAAGAGGGCTCAGAGATCATACTTGATAAAACCACTCTACAAGGAGCGGTTTTGGGGCTCGGCGTTGCCTTTTCATTGGCCATGAACTTCACCATTATCCGCAAAGATAAAGACGTCCCTTTCGTCCTGGCTATCGCCCTTGGCGCATTTATGGCCGCGGCGCTTGGGGCTGTGTGCGCCGATGCGCTTTATTGGCCACCGCTGGGGAATATGGCGGCGATTGCTTTGACCGGGATTATTATATTGCCGAGTGTCTTTCGTCACCCTGTCTTACGCAGCGCGGTTTGTCTCCTCATCCACCGTCAGCCTCATCATGCTGTTGGAAACTGTGCTCGGACCGCTTTGGATCTGGTGGGGCATCGGGGAGGTCCCGACCAATAGCATGCTGATTGGGGGGGCCATCGTCGTGATCTGCCTCACAGGGTTTTTGATCAAAGAGGGCCGACGCAAGGACGCCCCGCCAACCCTTTAACCTCAGACGTTTCGGATTGGGCCGCTCGATTGAGCCACCGCAATAAACGGGTCGACAAATTCGAGCTTGGCTTCTAGCTTCTCAAAAGGGAGATATAATTCATGAGCTTGTACAAAACTGCTGCCAAAGACCTGCCTATTTCCAATCTCAGTGTGACCGAGCGCGTTTTTGTCGGGCTTACAGATCGCTTGGATGACATCGTGTTGATAGATGGCGTCGATGGACGCATGTTCACAGCCGCAGAATTTATGGATCAGGTCAAACGCCTTGCGGGTGGACTCACCCAAGCGGGACATATCCAAGGCAAGACAGTGGCCCTCATGGCGCCAAACTCTCCAGAATATTGCATCATCTTTCATGCGGTCGCTTGGGCAGGTGGGACGATTACAACTCTTAATCCAACCTACACCTCGAGTGAGATCCAACATCAGCTTAAAGATTCTGGTGCTGAACTCCTGATCACGATCCCCGCAACTTTGGAAGCTGCGCAGCAAGCGGCGGCAGCGCTGACCGGTGTGGACGTCTGTGTCATTGGCGCGGCGGACGGCGCACCCTCCCTGTCCCAGTTTTTTGCCACAGCATTACAACAACAAGTGCCCGTTGATTTGGACCACCACAGCGTGGTGCTGCCCTATTCTTCTGGCACAACGGGTCTGCCCAAGGGTGTCTGCCTGTCGCATCGCAACCTTGTGATGAACATCGACCAAGTTGCCGCTGCAGCTGAATTTCAAAAAGGCGAAACAGCCGCTGCATTTTTGCCGTTCTTTCACATCTACGGCATGACCGTGATGATGAATATGCATCTGGCCTGTGGGGGTGTTTTGGTCACGATGCCCCGCTTCGATTTAGAGCTGTTTTTGCGAATTTGTCAGGATCATGCCGCACGCCGAATGTGGATTGTGCCACCGGTCGCCTTGGCCTTGGCCAAACACCCGTCGATCAACAATTATGATCTGAGCAATGTGGATCAGGTTTTCTCTGGCGCAGCTCCCATGGGACGCAAACTATCAGACGCGGTTGCAGCGCGCCTCAATTGCGCCATGTTGCAAGGCTTTGGCATGACCGAGCTTGCACCGGTCTCCCACGTCACCCCCCTATCCTCTCCCCGCTCTGGTGCATCTGGTTTGGCAGTGCCCAATACACTCTGTCGCATCGTGAACCCCGACAGTGGCGACGATATGGCGCCAGGAGAGGAAGGCGAGCTTTGGATCAAAGGTCCGCAAGTGATGATTGGCTATTTGAACAATGAGCAGGCCACCAAAGACACTCTAACTCCCGATGGCTGGCTAAAAACGGGAGACGTGGCAATCATCGATGAGGACGGCTATATGTTCATTGTTGATCGGCTTAAAGAATTGATCAAATACAAAGGGTTTCAAGTGGCCCCAGCCGAGTTGGAGGCCGCCCTTGTGGGGCATCCTCAAGTTCAAGATGCAGCCGTAATCGGCAAGCCCGACGAGGAAGCCGGGGAGGTGCCTGTAGCCTTTGTGATCGCAATCGACCCCGCACCGAGTGAGGCGGAGATCCAAGCCTATATCGCCAGTAGTTTGTCCCATTACAAGCAACTGCATCACGTTTATTTCGTTACTGAGATACCAAAATCGCCCTCTGGGAAGATCCTGCGCCGACTGCTGCGACAGGGCCTGACACAGTAAATCAAGCCCATATTGCGAACGGCGATTAAGCCAACCACGCGAGAGATACCAAGGTCAAAACCGACGTCCAAATGATAACTGGCGCGATTGTGTCGGTCCTGACTTTGTACATCATCGCCAATGCGAAAGCCATTGCACCGGAAGGCCCGGCCGCATTGAGCAACAGCAATTCGTTCCACTCAACTGGCCGATCGCCCCATTGCAGCAAGACCGCAACTATAACCGGCAGCAGGCACAATTTGATTGCGGCAATCGCGGTGACCTTTTTGGTCGGCAGCAACCGATGACCAGACAAAATCACGCCAAGGGCAAACAATGTCAAAGGCGCGGCACCGGCACCGGCAAACTTACAGGCCACCAAAATAGGTTCAGCAGCGAGGAGGCCTAAGACATTCGTCGCAAGCCCCAAGGTAATGGCAATCAAAACTGGGTTTTTGACCAACCTCAGGATGCTTTGGGCGACAGATTGGCCTTTATTGACCAGCAAGTCCGTCGTGATAATGAAAAAGGCAAATGTGACCGTTGCATCCCAAACGACAACCGCGGTGATCGGTAAATTACCATCATCTCCATAAATGAGCGATGAAATAGGCCAGATATAGAGCAATGAGTTTACAAACACTGTAGCCATGGCCAGCAGCCATGCTTCGACCACCGCGCATTTGAGGATAAAGACACCCACCAGCAGCGCGCAGGTGAAAACAACAACCTGTGCAACGGCATAAATGGCAATAGCGTCGAAATAAAAGGCGCTTAAGTCCACACCATTCACCAGCGGAAAAATCAACGCGGGCTGGAGGATTAAAAAGGCAATACGGTTGAGCGTCGTGGCCTCAGCATTCGAGACAAACTTCAGCCGCCCCATTGCGAAGCCCAAAACCATAACCGAAAAAACCGGTAAAATATCATGCGTTAGTATTTCAAACAATTTGCTGACCCCGAGCTTTCAAAACGACACTCATGCTTTCGCAACAAACCCATGCGCATGCCTTTGGCCACATTGATCAAATAATCAAGTGGTGAGCAATAGATGACCTGAGCTGTAGTGCAGGACGCGCATAAATAACCTGTGCTGCCCCTATCATTTCCAGCCGCATAGCTTAAGGGTGACGTTATCTTAGGGAGAATAAAAGATGGCAGCTTCACCGAGCTTACTTGAACTTGTGGCGACAGCGCAGGTCACGGCCAAACTGTCTGAAGATCGCATTTCGCAAGCTCTGATCCATTTGGGCGGGTCAAATGAGACCGAGCTGCATGCAAAGGAACTACGGCGCGCGTCTAAGGCTTTGGAACTGGTGGCGGTCGATATATTCTCAACTTTCGAAGCTCGGATGCAGCACCATTTCAAGCGCGGCCCGTTTTCACGCAAGCTAAAAACTCTTCTTTTAGAGTCCAAGCAGCCAGACTTAGCAGATCGTCTACACAAATATTATCTGGCGGTTAACGTGTTGAAACACGGAAAAGGTGCGAGCTATCGCGAATTGCTCAAGTCACCTACATCCCTTTTCGCCGTCACAGCACCACCGGCGGATCCTAGAGATGAGGCACAGGCAAATCAAAGCCTTATCGATGTCACAGCACCCGGTTTTTTTGAGGGGCTGACCGACACCATTATTGAGGCCTACCATTTCCTCGAAGGTAAATAATTCCGCCCTCTTACTCTGCCATAATCTCAGAAAATTTTAGGGGCTAACTCCACGCCCTGCATCCTGATATCATGCTCCGTGCTACCTGTTGAAAAGGTAGCGGCTAAATGTACTATCTGTGAACACCCGCAGTCACTCATGCCATTGTGGTATCGAACCGCTGCATTGTAAAAGGACATACTATGGCCAAAGGTAAAAATAGCAAAAAAGAAACGAAGAAGCCAAAAAAAGAGAAGGTGAAAGTTTCTGCAACCGCCAACTCACTCGCAGGACGGCCAGCGCTTTCCATTGGTGGAAAAAAGTAAATTAAATCATGTGGACACCACAAGCTTGATTGCATTTCAAGCCAGGGGGCGCATGAGGATAAGGGTTGCCGCCACTCTGCACGAGAGGCGACAACTCCCACCAACCTTGACTTTGGATCGCATCGTTACAATTCTCAGTTGTAGATGACTGTTTTTTCGGAGGATAAAATGCGAAAACTTCTTCAATCATGTGTAATATTGAGCCTATGTTTAACAGGGGTCGCCTCTGCTGGTGGCCATGAAAAATTTGTAAGCTACGAAGTGAATGGCAAAGCATTTCAAGCCTATGTGGCGCAGCCCGCGTCCGCACCAAAGGGCAAAGTCTTTATTGTGCACGATTGGGACGGCCTTACAGACTACGAAAAGAAGCGCGCTGATATGCTCGCGGAACTGGGTTACCAAGCCATAGCCCTAGATCTGTTTGGCGTTGGGGCAAAGCTCGAAGGCTTCGAGGATTACAGACGCGAAGCCGGCGCTCTATATGGCAACCGCGCCGAATTTCGTGCCCGCTTGAATGCGGCGATATCTGCGGCGTCAGCCACATTTGATGCTGACTTAAAGGAAATCTTAATCGGGTATTGCTTCGGTGGCGCTGCCGTTCTGGAAGCCGCCCGCGCGGGTTTGGACCTGGATGGTTTTGTCAGCTTTCATGGTGGACTTGGCACGCCCGAAGGCCAAGATTACTCGGCCACCAGCGGCCCGGTACTTCTACTACATGGATCAGCGGACCCAGTGTCCGGCATGGGCGACTTGGCTGCGGCGTTAAACCAGCTCCAAGAGGCAAATATCCCCCATGGAGCCGAGATCTTTGGCGGTGCGCGCCATTCATTTACCATTGAAGGCTCGCGGGATTATGATCAGGCGGCAGAACAAGGGTCTTGGAACGCATTCCTGCGCTTTTTAGAGGATAATATCGGAAGCTGACGGCAGACGATTACGCACCGCAGTTCATTAACTCTGTTTACTGCGCATAGCATGCTCGACAAAAGTCCCCGGCCTTGATAGTGGGGCTTCAAATGCAGTTCGTTGCAAACTTATAATCAAGAGGTTGTGGAAATCACATGCAAGTTAGTGTTCGTGAAAACAATGTAGATCAGGCGCTTCGGGCCTTGAAAAAGAAGTTGCAGCGTGAAGGCGTGTTTCGTGAAATGAAGCTCAAGCAACATTTTGAGAAGCCTTCTGAGAAAAAAGCGCGCAATAAAGCTGAAGCGATTCGTCGCTCGCGCAAACTGGCACGCAAAAAATTGGAGCGTGAAGCATAGGGCATATCACTCTATCGCTTGACCTCATAAAAACCCCCGCAGCCGACTGGCCGCGGGGGTTTTTCTTTATTAAATATGGCGACAGGAGGCCAAGAACCACCATAAGCAAGACTACTGATGAGGTCCCATACCAATCGACTGCGACAATACACACATCAATTCGAACATGAGAGACACGCCAAGCCAAGCTGTGTTTCCGACGGCATCAAATGGCGGAGACACCTCAACCAAATCAGCACCGATCAAATTGACCCCAGACAGCTCGCGGATCACCTGCTGCGCCTGAAAGCTATTAGGCCCCCCAATTTCAGGCGTACCAGTTCCAGGGGCGAAGGTCGGATCCACAAAGTCGATGTCATAGGTGCAATAGGTCGGCTGCAGGCCAACAATTTCGCGGACCTCGGCCATAACATCACGAATGCCACGTTCAAACAATTCTTCCACGCGGATGATCCGTACGCCTTGATCCAGCCCCCAGTCGATGTCTTCCGTGTTATAGGCTGTGCCACGGATACCGATTTGCACGAACCGTTTGGGATCAACCAGCCCCTCTTCAATAGCACGGCGAAAAGGCGTGCCGTGGGTGAACTTATTGCCCCCAAAATAGCTGTCAAAAAGATCCGTGTGGCTGTCGAATTGGATTAGGCCCACCGGCGCATCCACAGCCAAAGCCCGCAAGATAGGCAAGGTCACCAAATGATCCCCACCGGCCGTCATTGGGGTAATATTTTGCGCCTTCAGATTGCTATAAAATCGCGTCACCCGGTCCAGACTGTCGTGAATATCAATTGGGTTGGGCGGAACATCCCCCAGATCAGCACAATTTACCGAAGCGAACGGATTGATACCCGTCACCGGGTTCATCGCTCGGATCATTGTGGAATAGTCACGCAATTGTCGTGGACCATGCCTTGCCCCGGGCCGGTTGGTCGTGCCCCCATCCCATGGAACTCCCACCAATCCCAGCTCAACATCACAATAGCGAGGATGCTCAGGCGTCAAATTGGGTAGGCGCATAAAGGTAGGAACACCCGCATAGCGCGGCAAATCCATAGCCGATACCGGCTGAAAGAACGGGTCAATCTTGGTGGTCATACTTGCGACTCCAGTGTTACGTTTCCAGACATCATTGCGTTTACGATGCGCCAGCTTGCCAAAGGGTTACCTATTTTTAGCCCCTATACAACGTCAGAAATTTCCAACCTCGTCCCACTTTGACGAAAGCGGCTTGCGGTCATGGGGCGACGGTCAGGCCTTGGACGTTGTGTTTTGCGATTGCGCCCGCGACGAAACCTGATGCTTTCAACTCTTCAACCGTCGCCGCAAGCCATGCGGCTGCATTTGTATTTTTGCGCGGCGTGCCCACAGATTGCTGCACCGCACTGAACTTACCCTCAAGAATTCGCGCGCCAGGCAATCGCTCGACATCGCGCAATAGTCGCGGCTTCAAGCCTGCAAGCACCTCAAGCCCTTGGGCAACAAAATCATCAAAGGAGGCATCAATACTGCCAGACCTAACAAGTTGCGCATGTCGCAGATTTTTTTCGAGCCACAAGCCATAGGCCGCACGTCCCTTTGTGGCAATCCGGATACCACTTTGGTCGACATCGTTAATGGACTGCAGCCGTGATCCGGCAGGCACCAAATACGTGGCCTCTATTTCACAATAGGCGGACGTGAAAGCAATCGTCTCCGCACGCTGCGGCTCGGCTCCAATATTTCCAATGTCCCATTCGCCAAGCTCTGCAGCATCGCAAACGGCACCTGGATCCGGGTAGCAGACAAACTCAACCTCCACGCCAAGACGGCTTGCAATTTCCTGGGCAATATCAGGCGAAACTCCGATGGGGTCACCATTGGCGGCCCTATCTGTTACCAGTAAGAAATTACTCAGATTAACTCCTGCCCGCAGCTTTCCCGTCTTGGTCAACTCTGTCAAAACTACTGAATTTACGACTGATGTGTTCATGAGGAGATCCCTATCGTGCTCGATTGCTTGGACCTTGGTAGATCCGCTTGCCACAGAAGTGTAAATACCAAGCCAGATTTGACCCATCCTTGCCTTGATCCGTATTTTGCTTCAGCCTAACAGCCAAGAGAAATCGAGACCGCCAAAACGGCAAGACGGAGAGTTGCGGTCAGTAGTCTCAATCAGACCTAAAGCCCACACCTGGGCACCAGAATAGGGCGATGCCCTTGCTAAAATGACAGGAGTTAAGTTTGTTTGATTTAGAATTAAGTGGAAAAGTTGCGTTGGTCACCGGCGGGAGCGATGGGCTGGGCCGAGCAGCTGCAACGAGACTGGCCATGGAAGGCGCGACGGTTGTGATCTGTGGCAGGCGCACAGCTCATGCCAGCCAGACCGCCGATGCGATCAATCAAAAATTAGAAGAAGCAGGATCCAGTAGCCTTGGCGGCGTGGTCATTGGGTTGGGTGCTGATGTCACCAAATTAGATGATTGTGAAAATTTGGTTGCGGACGTCATGCAATCCTATGGCCGTCTTGATATTTTGGTGAACAACGCAGGCGCCTCGGCCGCTATGGGTTTAGAACTGGCCGATGATGATCTTTGGTTGGCGGATTTCAATCTTAAAGTCATGGCCGCCGTGCGTCTATCGCGTCTCATCATTCCCTCAATGAAGGTCCGCGGCGGAGGTGCAATTATCAATGCGAGTATTGGTGGCGGCAAAGCCCCAAATGCAGGATCTTTACCCACAAGCGTCATGCGGTCTGCTGGTCTGAATCTGACCAAATCACTCGCACAGGAATTTGCAGCCAGTGGCATTCGGGTCAATGCCATATGCATCGGATTTCTGAAGTCCATGCAATGGGTTCGACGCTCAGACGATGGTGACCCGAGCGCAATTTATGATAGTTTTGCACAGAAAATACCGATGGGGCGCGTGGGTGAGGCCGAAGAATACGCCGATCTGGTGGCCTTCCTCAGCTCAGCACGAGCCTCTTACATCACGGGAACTGCGATCAATTTGGATGGGGGGCTTTGCCCCGTCTTATAAGGCCGGGCGTCGGCAAGGGACGGCAGAACTCTAGGTCCTGCCACCCATTTTCATTAAGGTTTTGTCGTCGCCAAAAACTCTTTCATGCGGAGCAAAGCACGCGAAATGTTTTCTTGGCTATTGGCATAGGAGAGCCGAATGTAGCCCTCACCTAGAGTCCCAAAATCTGGGCCGCCAATAGTGGCAACACCAGTTTTTTCAAGTAATTGGCTCGCCAGATCCTTCGCCTTCCATCCGGTCTGTGAGACATTTGGAAAAGCATAAAACGCACCTTTAGGAGTGATACAGGAGACACCTGGAATATCGTTCAAAAGCGTAACGACAGCTTTGCGGCGGGTATCAAACTCCGCCACCATTTCACCTACGGCTGTCTGTGGCCCGGTCAGGGCTTCAAGGGCTGCATATTGCGCCGGGGCATTGACACAAGACCAAGCATTGACCGCCAATTTGCGTGCTTTATTGTATAGCTCATCCGGCCAAATGGAATAGCCCAACCGCCAGCCAGTCATCGCATAGGTCTTAGACCAACCGTTCAGAACAATGAGACGGTCGCGAATTTCAGGATATGTCAAAAGGCTGACATGTTCCTCGCCATCATAGAGCATCTGGTCGTAGATTTCGTCAGACAAAACGGCGACATGTGGATAATCAGCCAAACCGGCAACCAACTTATCAATTTCAACCCGCGGCGTAATCCCTCCACAGGGATTGGCCGGAGAGTTCAAAATAATCAGTCGGGTATTTGGGCCAATCAACTTCAGAGTTTCCTCAGCTGAGAATGCAAAGCCATTCTCTTCGCGGATCGGAATCGCAATTGGCGTCGCCCCAGTGTATTCGATCATAGAACGATAAATTGGAAAGCCTGGATCAGGGTAAAGAATTTCGCCCCCCGCTTCGCCGAACATCAAGATGGCGGTAAACATGGTGACTTTTCCACCGGGAACAATCAGCACATTGCCTGGGCTCACTTCAGTTTTGTAACGACGGTAAAGGTCAGCGCTCACGGCTTCGCGCAGTGGCAAAATTCCTGTGGCATCGGTGTACCCGTGGTGGCCATCGCGTAACGCGCGCACCGCAGCTTCGACGATATTGTCGGGTGTCGGAAAATCAGGCTGCCCAATCCCAAGATTGATGACATCCATACCACTGGCGGCCAATTGCCCCGCACGTCCGAGCACGGCAAAGGCGTTTTCCTCACCAATTCTATCGAAATTTGTCACTGTTTTCATCGTTAATCCTCGTTGATCTTTAGGCTATGTGTCGAATCGACAGTTTTGCAAAAAAGATATTGTGGTTGGCCGCAGGTAAATGTCCACCAATTAAGCCTTTTTTACTCATGCCCGCTGCGCAGAAAATTCCTCCTAATCATGACAGAAGCAGCTCAGCGCCGCTATAAGGTTTGCGTTTCAGGTTTGCACAAATCTTGATCATTGCTGTTTAAAAATTGTGCATTTATGTCAAAATTCACTATATTTGTTTGGATTGCCATGGCCAGCTTGCTCGGTTCTAAAAACACAGTCACGGTTCAGACGACTGCAGCTCAACGAGGGTTCTGTGACAGCACATCTTCCCATATCTGCCACACCAGTGTTCCAACGCGCTCGGGGCGCTTTGACGATCAGCGGCATGCGGGCCCCCGGCGAGATAACCAGACTTCAGAATTTGCGCCAAGAAGGGTCTTACCGGGTCATCTTTCCCCGCGCCATCGGCGGTCAAATTGAGGCTGTAGTAATCAATACCGCAGGCGGGGTGACCGGCGGCGACAAGTTTGAAATATCGATCACAGCCGAGCAAACCGCACAGATCAGCGTGACCACACAGGCCTCCGAGCGCATTTACCGCGCCCCAGACACCACCCCCGGTGTGATCCAGACGGATCTGCGGGTCAAAGACCGTGGCCAGCTCTATTGGGTGCCACAGGAAACCATCTTGTTTAATCACTCCCGCCTACAGCGTCGCCTAGATGTCGATGTGGCCCCGTCAGCCAAGTTTTTGATGCTAGAACCACTGGTGTTTGGCCGCCAAGCCTCCGGCGAAGATCTGCGATCCTGCTTTATCAATGACAGGGTTAAAATCACCTGTGCTGGCAAGCCATTGTACATCGATTGTATATCAATTGATGGAGATGTGTGTGCCCTCTTGCAACGTGCAGCGATTGCAAATGGAGCCCGCGCCTTAGCCAATATTGTGCTTGTGGATCCAGCGGCAAAGCGAATGCTTGGCCCAGTTCGAGACTTATTGCCCCCCACAGCTGGCGCAAGTTTGCTGGCAGACTCGGTTCTGGTCATCCGTATGCTTGCTGCCGATAGCTTTGCCCTAAGGCAGGCGCTTTTGCCCATTCTCACCCTCTTAACCAATGATGCCGTTCCAAAAAACTGGAGATTGTAACCCATGCAACTGACCCCCCGCGAAAAAGACAAGCTTTTGGTAGCCATGGCCGCTGAGGTAGCGCGCAAACGATTGGCCCGTGGCGTTAAGCTGAACTATCCAGAAGCCATTGCACTGATCGCCGACGCTGTGGTTGAGGGTGCGCGGGATGGGCATTCAGTGGCTGATATGATGGAGGCAGGGGCTCACGTCATAACCCGTGCGCAATGTATGGAAGGCATCCCTGAGATGATCAAAGATGTTCAAGTTGAAGCCACATTCCCCGATGGCACCAAGCTTGTCACCGTACACAACCCGATCCGTTGAAGGAGCCCATCATGATCCCAGGAGAAATTTTCCCCGCCGATGGCGACCTCATCCTCAACGAAGGCCGTGAGGCGATCACAGTGATGGTCGCAAATACCGGCGATCGACCCGTACAGATTGGTAGCCACTATCATTTTTCCGAAAGCAACGCCGCCTTGGAATTTGACCGCGAAGCAGCTCACGGGCGCAGGCTTGATATAGCGCCGGGCACAGCCGTGCGCTTTGAGCCGGGCCAGCGCCGCGAGGTCAATCTGATTGAAATTTCAGGAGCCCGCCGCATTTTTGGGTTCAACGCTAAAGTGATGGGAGATCTGTAATGGCCACATCAATCAACCGTGCAGACTATGCGGCCATGTTTGGCCCAACTGTGGGCGATAAAATCAGGCTGGCAGACACTGATTTGATCATCGAAGTCGAACGCGATCTGACAGCAGAACGCGCCAATGGTGCAAATGGCATGTCTTATGGCGAAGAAGTGAAATTCGGTGGTGGCAAGGTGATCCGTGACGGCATGGGGCAATCACAGGTCACTCGCGCGCAAGGGGCTGTTGATACGGTCATCACTAACGCTCTGATTGTTGATCATTCCGGCATCTACAAGGCAGATGTGGGTCTGCGCAGTGGCCGCATTCACAAGATCGGCAAAGCCGGCAACCCCGACACCCAACCGGGCGTCGATATCATCGTGGGGCCCGGCACCGAAGTGATTGCAGGCGAGGGCCGAATTTTGACTGCGGGTGGCTTTGACAGCCACATCCACTTTATCTGCCCGCAACAGATTGAGGACGCATTGCATTCCGGTCTGACCACAATGTTGGGCGGAGGCACAGGCCCGGCACATGGAACATTGGCGACAACCTGCACCCCTGGACCATGGCATATTGGACGCATGTTGCAAGCGGCCGATGCCTTTCCCATGAACCTTGCCTTTGCCGGCAAGGGCAACGCCAGCCAGCCGGATGCATTGGTCGAAATGGTCGAGGGCGGGGCCTGTGCGCTTAAATTGCACGAGGACTGGGGCACCACACCGGCGGCAATCGATTGTTGTCTCTCTGTTGCCGACGACATGGACGTTCAGGTAATGATTCACACAGACACGCTGAATGAATCTGGCTTTGTCGAAACCACCGTTGCAGCCATAAAGGGCCGCACAATTCACGCCTTTCATACCGAAGGCGCGGGTGGGGGTCATGCGCCAGATATTATCAAAATTTGCGGCGAAGAGCATGTCCTGCCGTCATCAACAAACCCTACGCGTCCCTATACGGTCAATACGTTAGAGGAACACCTCGACATGCTGATGGTCTGTCATCATTTGGACAAATCCATCCCTGAGGATGTGGCCTTTGCCGAAAGTCGGATCCGTCGCGAAACCATTGCTGCTGAGGATATTTTACACGATATGGGCGCTTTCTCGATCATTGCATCTGACAGTCAAGCCATGGGCCGAGTGGGTGAAGTTTTGATCCGCACATGGCAGACTGCCGATAAGATGAAAAAGCAGCGGGGCCGCTTACCCGAGGAAACCGGTAACAACGATAATTTCCGGGTACGTCGATATATTGCCAAATATACAATCAACCCGGCAATCGCTCATGGCATCAGCCAAGAGATCGGAAGCATTGCCGAGGGCAAGCGCGCTGATCTGGTACTGTGGAACCCTGCTTTTTTTGGGGTGAAGCCTGAAATTGTACTGATGGCTGGCACCATTGTATGCGCTCAAATGGGAGATCCAAACGCATCAATCCCAACGCCGCAGCCGGTTTATTCGCGCCCAATGTTTGGTGCTTTTGGCCGCTCGGTTGAACGCTCTGCAGTCTGTTTTGTGTCTGCAGCCGCTCAGGCGGATGGCATTGGCGACAAGCTTGGCTTGGCCAAACAAACCATCGCCGTGCAAAACACCCGCAACATCGGGAAATCCAGCCTGATGCTGAACACTGCGACACCGCATATGGAGGTGAACCCGGAAACCTATGAAGTACGTGCCGACGGTGAATTGCTAACCTGTGAACCCGCCACCGAGCTGCCTATGGCACAGCGATATTTCTTGTTTTGATGGCAGACTTCACCTCCCAAATCATACGTAAAGCGGGCACATGGACCGGCGCATTTGCACAATGTGTTTTGACCTATGAAGAGCGGTTTCTACGGCGCAAGGTCATAAAGACCGCTCAGGGCAAAACGCTTTTGGTTGACTTGGCCCATACGGTATCACTGGATCACGGCGATGCCTTTGAACTACCAGACCTTAGCCTGATCGAAGTAACAGCCGCTGAAGAACCCTTACTGCAAATCACCGGAGATCTGGTACAATTGGCTTGGCACATTGGCAATCGCCATACGCCCTGCCAGCTTGAGCCGGACCGCCTTCTGATCCAGAGCGATCCCGTGATCGGACATATGCTTGAGCACCTCGGAGCAACCGTCACCTCTATCAATGCCCAGTTCACCCCAGAAGGGGGCGCATATGGGCATGGGCGCACCCACAGCCATGACCATGGGGCCACGGCACATGACCACTGATGTTTTGACACTCTCACAGCTGCTGTCGCCCAGCTTTCCAGTAGGCGCCTTTGCATATTCCCACGGACTAGAAACTGCGATCCAGGACGGGGCTATCACCTCTGCTGTAACTCTGGAGGCTTGGATTTTCGATCTTCTACACTATGGCGGCCTCCGCTCAGATGCAGTCTTTTTAAACATGGCTTATCAGGCTGGCAAAGATGACATCCCGATAATAGAGGCGCAGGCTCGGGCCTTTTCGGCCTCAGCCGAACGGTTGAAGGAAACCGACCTGCAAGGTGCAGCATTTTGCGACACGGTTCGCGCCGTTTGGGGCCTTGAGCTTGGCAGGCTGTGCTATCCCGTGGCTCTTGGGCAAGCAGTCTCAGATCTGGGCTTGGATGCCCAACTCGCAACCGCCATGTATCTCCAAGCCTTTGTTGGAAACCTGTGTTCAGTGGCCCTGCGATTGGTGCCTTTGGGCCAAGTTGACGGGCAAAAAATCCAAGCGGCCCTCAAACCCAATTGCGCAGAGATAGCCAAACACTGCCAAGGCGCCACGCTGGATGACGTGCACAACAGCGCTTGGATGTCAGACATTGCCTCCATGCGACACGAAACCCAATATTCCCGCATCTTTCGCACTTAGAAAAGGATCCATCATGGCATCGCAAAACGGCCCCCTGCGCATTGGAATTGGCGGCCCTGTTGGGGCGGGAAAAACGACGCTCACCGCGGCCTTAGCAAGGATTTTACACCCCTATATGTCTATCGGGGTCATCACTAATGATATCTACACTCAAGAAGATGCCGAGGCTTTGATGCGCATGCAGATCTTGCCACAGGATCGCGTCATCGGCGTAGAGACGGGCGGCTGCCCCCATACGGCGATTCGTGAGGATGCGTCGATCAATCTTGCAGCCATTGCGGAAATGCGAAGCCGTCATCCAGATGTTGAAATCGTTCTTATTGAAAGTGGCGGCGACAATCTTTCTGCAACTTTCAGCCCGGAGCTCGCTGACGTGACGGTCTATGTGATCGATGTGGCGGCAGGCGAAGAAATACCGCGCAAGGGGGGGCCTGCGATCACAAAATCAGATATTTTGGTGATCAACAAAATTGACCTTGCCCCTCATGTGGGCGCCTCTTTGGACGTTATGGACCGGGACGCAAAGCGTATGCGCGGGGACAAACCCTTTGTGTTTACCAATCTGCGCTGCGGCAATGGAGCGGCTGATGTGATCCATCTTTTGGCGAGCATCGGTGGATTTGACCTACCCCCAGCTTAGACGATCACCTGTTGATATAGCGTATCTCGGTCCAAACCATCAGCCCGCTGGTTGAACAAAACCGCGCCGCGCTTCATCACTGTAAACGTGTCGCCAAGCTCAAAAGCAAAGTCAAAAAACTGCTCAACCAAGACAATCGCCATGTCTCCTTGATCGCAAAGAATACGGATCACGCGGCCAATCTGTTGGATGATATTGGGTTGAATGCCTTCTGTTGGCTCATCCAAGAGCAAAACCTTCGGCCGTGTGATCAAAGCGCGCGCGATTGCCAACTGTTGTTGCTGGCCGCCCGACAAATCTCCGCCCCGCCTATCAGCCATATCGTGCAAAACTGGGAACAGGTCATATATGTGATCAGGAATGCTGTGCGCCGCCTTGTCGAGACAGGCGAACCCAGTTTGAAGGTTTTCGGTAACCGTCATCAATGGAAACACTTCACGCCCTTGCGGTACATAGGCAATCCCTGCCTTTGCGGCCTCAAAAGGGCTCACATGGTGCAGACCTGAACCATCCAGCATGATCGTACCTTGGCTATAAGCGTGGCGACCTGCGATGGCTTTTAGAAGACTGGTTTTACCAACACCATTCGTACCCATCACAACCGAGACTTCACCAGCACGTGCGGTGAGGTGCATGTTATTCAAGATTTGGCTTTGCCCGTATTTCAGCGTGAGATTTTGAATATCCAGCATATCTATCGTCCCAAATAAACGTCAATGACGTCTTTATTTTGTGTGACATGGTCCAGCGACCCTTCGGCCAAGACAGATCCTTGGTGCAAGACCGTGACCCGACAATTCAGGCGGCGCACAAAATCCATATCATGCTCCACCACCAGTACCGCACGCGTTTTGGCGGCCCTAACCAACAGCTCAGTGGTATGCTCACGCTCTTCAAGCGACATGCCCGCGGCAGGCTCATCGACCAAAAGCAGCCTCGGATCTTGCGCAAGTAACATGCCGATTTCCAGCCATTGCTTTTGCCCATGGCTCAACGCACCTGAATTTTGATCCAGCACATCTGTGAGACCTATTTCATCGCTGACCCCACGCACCCGACCCTCGGTATCGGCAGCAGCCCGGCTGAACAGCAAGTCAAACGGGCGGCGTGGATTTTTCAATGACATAGTGATGTTTTCACGGACGCTCTGCGACTCAAAAACCGTCGGTTTTTGAAACTTCCGGCCAATGCCTGCCTGAGCAATTTGACTTTCACTCATGTCGAGAAGAGAAATGGACTTTTTGCCCCAGATTACCCTGCCCTCATCGGGCTTGGTTTTCCCAGTCACAATATCCATGAAGGTGGTTTTACCAGCACCGTTCGGCCCGATGATGGCGCGCAATTCTGGTTCCCCGATCTGCATTGACAGATTATTGATCGCCTTAAACCCGTCAAAGCTGACGCTCACCCCTGAGACTTCAAGAAGCGTATTCACGCACCATCCCCCTTGCGGCTGGGCCAGAGATCAAAAAGGCCACCAATCCCCTTGGGAGAAAACAAGGTGACAGAGACGAAGGCCAGCCCCAACAGAACCAACCACCAGTCGGTCCATTGCAGACTATAAAACCCGAGGTTAATATTGGGCGCGCTGCCGCCCGTAAACCATGACGACATAAGAGACACGAGAGCCGCGCCGATGACCGCCCCATAAAGCCGCCCACGGCCACCGATGGCCACCCAAACCGCGAGATAGATCGACGCGATGGGAGCAATCTCTGCAGGATTGATGATGCCGGCCTGCGGGTAATACAATGCCCCTGCGATGCCCGCTACCATGGCCGTCACAGTAAAGATAAACAGCTTGTAGCTTTCAACATGATATCCCAAAAATCGCACCCGGGCTTCATTGTCGCGAATGGCTCGGATCACGGAGCCAAATTTTCCTGAAATCATTCCCGCAAACATCAGATACCCCGCACCTAGCGCCACGGCAGATGCCCAGAAAAACCACAAAGATAAAGTCGCCTGCGATACATCTTCCAACCCAGGTATGTTTTGCAACCCAGACAAGCCGTTATTGCCTCGCAGACCAGAGTCATTTTGAAAAAAGTAAAGCGCCAAGGCTAGGGTCATGGCTTGGGTCAAAATAGACAGATAAACCCCCGCAACACGACTACGAAATGCTAACCAGCCAAAAATAAGTGCCAAGATGCCTGGAACCAGGACCACGGCTAAAAGTTGCAAAGTCAACGAATGTGAAAAAGCCCAAATCATCGGAAAATCTGCACTGCCAACAACACCAAAAATCTGCGACCCAATGGCCTGGGTGATCTCGTCGGGGGTGGCAGGCAGAATATTGTTGTCCAGCGACGCAATGACAATGTCTTTGGTGCGTTCATACATCAACCACATCCCGATTGCGTAACCACCAATTCCGAAAAACGCAAAATGTCCAAGGCTGAGAATACCACAATAGCCCCAAACAACATCCATCGCCACGGCAACCAGGCAGAGGCAAAGCGTCTTGCCAAGCGTTTTGAGAAAGGATGTCGAGACTACAGAACTACCGGCGGCTTCACTGAGCACAGAAATACAAATGGTAAACACCGCCAATAAAAGCAGGAACCACAGTACGGAGGGATTTCTAGCAATAAAGGATTGGCTCACAGTCAATCTCCCGCCGCACGACCTTTAAGGGCAACAATGCCCTTAGGTCGAAATTGAATGAACAAGATGACGAATAAGATCATATAGGTTTGCGCCGCCAAAGTATTCGATGGGTTCAGCCATTCTATACCCTTTTGACCAAAGCCAATCATCGCAGCACCCGCCAAGGTTCCCCAGACATTACCAACGCCTCCGACTACTACAGTCATGAAGCTTTGCACAATATAATCGGACCCCATTTCTGACGTGACTTTGGCGTAAAGCCCAATCGCAACGCCTGCGATGCCAGCAATGCCTGAGCCAAGCCCAAAGGTTAACATATTGATCCGGTCAGGGTTGATCCCCATCGATGAAGCCATGCCCGGGTTTTGCGTCACAGCCCGCACCTCCAACCCCAAACGCGTACGCTTCAAAATATAGATAATAAGCCCTAGGAACATCAAAGCCATAACGAAAATAGCGATTCGGATATAGCTGATTTGGATCACATCATTGAACACCCAAGCCCCTGCAAGCCAATCTGGTGAGGTCAAGGGGCGGGCTTGGGTTCCAAAGATATTTTTAGCCAACTGCTGCAATGAAATGGAAATCCCAAAGGTTGCAAGTAGAGTTTCCAAAGGCCGGTGATACAACCGCCGGATCACCAACCGCTCCATGACAACTCCTGCCCCGAAGGTCACCGCAAAGGCCAAGGGCAAAGCGAGAAAGATCGCCACCGTGTAATTGGGGATGATCAACTGCACCACATAGCCCGTGTAAGCGCCCATCATAATAAATTCACCATGCGCCATGTTGATGACGCCCATCACGCCAAAGGTGATCGCGAGACCGATGGCCGCAAGAAAGAAAATCGAGGCCAGGGAAAGCGCGTCGAGCGTCAAGTCAACTACCTGCCCCGTCGCGACACGAGTGTCGACCAAAGCTTGCGCAGCTTTGGCCGCTTCCGTAATATTTTGGTTTGGTTCGTCGTATATCTCAAAAAATATGTAATCCCTTAGTGTCGTCGCCATGGCGGCGTCCGTAACAAGCACAGGGACAAGACCCTCCCGAGACAGCGCAGCATAAGCGGCGGCCCTTTTGAGGGGGTCGTCCATCTGCCCCAGTGGAAAACCACCGATGCGGCCCCCTTTGATATGGTCCTCAAGGGCACGTTTGATATCAGATTGTGATTGCCGTGCAGGCGCAAGATTGGCAGAGACCAATGCCGCATATGCGTCTTCAGGGGCCTCGAATTGATTGAGAATAGACGCAATGTTTCCCTCTGGAAGCGTGCCGGCAACATCACTCGATTTACTTAAAATTTGGTTCAGAACAGCCCGAGCCTCGACCGAGGAGGCATTGGAGAGGCTGGTGATGGCCGTAATCCTATCAACGGCAGACACCGCGAATAGCGCTGACATTAAATTGGCAAGTTGTGTTTTTCGCAGCTTTAAATCTTGATTAACTTCGTTGGCGATGGAGGCCAACAGAGGGGTCAATTGCGCGGCCTCCGGTCGCCGTGCGATTGAGACGACAGCAGTTTCACGGCGGACCAAATCAGGATCAGTTAACTGAAACTCCACCAGAGCGGTTCCGATCAAGCGCCGCACCCCACCATTGGGTTTGAGTTGCTTATAATCCCCCTTACGCCCGGAAATTACCAAGTCTGTGTCAATGTCGCGCAAGTCCAAACTGTCATCTGACATGGTGCCTAAGTAAAATTTACCGTCCTGCCCTTGCCACACATTTTTCTCGGACCACTGTTCCAGAAACACGGCGGTTTGCGGCGCGCGTGACGCTGCAATTGCGCGGAGTGCTTGCCCAACGGAATTGCGTGACGGCTTTGCAATTTCTTCCGCATAACGTTGTAGAATTGGTTGCAGATTTTGACCCAGGGCCATAGAAGCGACAGACACCCAAAGCATCACCGCAAGAATTGTAGAGCGCATAAGCTTCTTTCACATATGTGGAGAGGCAGGCGCATAGGGATCCCTATGCACCTGCGAAGAGTGTTTAGTAGTTAGACGTCAACTGCACACAGGTTTCGGTTTCAGTGTTATACATTCCGCAACCAAGGTCTTTCCAATCTGATTTCAAGACAGCTGAGGCTGGCAAAAAATCTGTCCAAGCATCGCCCAGAACCTCTGTGGTCTGGCTAATAATATCGAACTGACCGTCCGCAGCAATTTCACCTATTAATACTGGTTTTGCCAAGTGGTGATTCGACAACATAACAGCAGTGCCACCCGTCAGATTTGGAAATTCTTGACCGTACATGGCCGTACGAACTGCATCCACATCTGTAGTTTTGGCCGTAGTCGCCGCATTTACCCACATGTTAAACCCGATATAATGAGCCTCCATTGGGTCGTTAGTCACGCGCTCTTCGCCGGCAAAAGCTTTCCACGCGGCGATGAACTCTTCATTTGCTGTCGATTCAGCCGACTGGAAATAATTCCATGCAGCTAAGTGGCCAACTAGATTTGTCGTATCTAGGCCAGACAGTTCTTCTTCACCGACCGAGAACGCAACAACGGGAATGTCATCAGCGGAGATACCCGCCGAAGCGAGCTCTTTGTAGAAACCAATATTAGCATCACCGTTAATTGTAGAAATCACGCCAACCTGTTTGCCGTCTTCACCCAAAGCCACAACATCAGCAACAATTGTTGCCCAATCAGAATGTCCGAATGGTGTATAATTCACAAAAATATCTTCAGCAGAAATGCCGTTATCTTTCAGGTATTGCTCAAGAATATTGTTCGTTGTGCGCGGATATACATAGTCCGTGCCAAGCAATGCAAATTTCTGAACGCCAAGTTCCTCTAGAAAGTAATCGGTCGCAGGAATGGCTTGCTGGTTTGGTGCGGCGCCGGTGTAGAATACATTTTTAGAGCTTTCTTCACCCTCATATTGCACAGGATAAAATAGTAAGCCGTTGAGCTCTTCTATTACCGGCAAAACCGATTTGCGTGACACAGATGTCCAGTTTCCAAAAATAACATCAACATCATGAACGGTCAAAAGTTCGCGTGCTTTTTCTGCAAATAATGGCCAATCGGAAGCAGGGTCTACAACGATTGCCTCCAATTCACAGCCCAGCACGCCGCCCTTGGCGTTTTGCTGTTCTATTAACATTAGCATGACATCTTTCAATGTTGTTTCAGAAATCGCCATCGAACCTGAAAGGGAATGCAGCACGCCAACTTTTATAGGCGCTTCACAGTGGCTGCCAGCTAGGACGGCGCTACCTGCCATTGAAAGGACGCTTGCGGAAATGGTTGAAAGCAGAGTTGTACGGATATTCAAAGGATAATCCCCCTATTTTAGCCACGCATCGAACCAGATTGCTGGGCAAAGCCAAGACAATGGGATATGTTGATAACGCAGCTCTATGTTGCAGCCATGCGAGGGTCGTTATCTGCCAGGATTGCACCCTCGCGTGGCATTGAGACGCTCAATTGAGCTACTACACCTTCAAACGATGCCTACACGAAGTGAATGGATCAGAGAATTTTATTTGCGGCCACGCGCGTGGTTGCTAGTTTTTCCGCATAACTTCACGGCGCCGCTTAAATTTGATGCACTTAATTTATATTTTGCGGCGGCCTAAAAAATCCAGGCCTCAAGATTCTGAAAAATTTAGATTCGCGTAAAACTCGCCTACCAGAACACCGGCCTAATTGATTGTCGTTGGTCCGATTGGAATGAGGTGAGGTGCCAGAGTGGAAAACTTAAGGTTAAATTAAGAAAAATAGATTGCTCAACCATACGCAGTGATTACGGGTGAACGGCGGCTGAGGCCAAAAGATTTTGATGTGCGTCGATTTATTTCACCATATCAGTGAAACTGTCTGCCCTCTTCACCGCCCGTTACCACTACAGATATGATCCCAAAGTATCGGAGATGGGGGTAATCTCCACCAAAGCTTGGTGGAGATCGAAGTCTTAGAGTTCGCCGAGTATACGGAGCAAGGTTTGTGATGGGCGCATTACTTTTTCGGTTTTCTGCACGTCTGTCAGAAAATACCCGCCCAAATCGGCAGGGCTGCCCTCATTCGAAGCCAGTTCTTCCAAAATCTGGGATTCGTTTTCTGCCAATGCCACAGCAATCGGCGCGAATTTGGCAATCAGGGTTTGGTCTTCGTTCTGAGTGGCCAAAGCCTGTGACCAATAGAGTGCAAAGTAGTAGTGGCTGCTGCGATTGTCAGTTTGACCAACTTTTGCCCGTGGTGATTTGTTGCGATCCAGAATATCCTGAGTCGCACGATCAACCGCACGTCCGAGAACTCGCGCTTTGTCGTTGGCTTTCGTATCGGCCAAAAACTTCAAGCTCTCACCCAGCGCACAAAATTCACCAAGTGAATCCCAACGCAGATGGTTTTCTTGCATCAACTGCTGCACATGCTTCGGTGCGGACCCGCCTGCCCCAGTTTCAAACAAGCCACCACCGTTCATCAACTTCACGATCGACAGCATTTTTGCTGAGGTGCCAAGCTCCAAAATTGGGAACAGATCTGTGAGATAATCGCGCAGGACATTGCCCGTCACGGCGATAGAGTTTTTGCCCTGACGGATGGTTTCCAGAGACAAACGTGTGGCCGCGCGGGGTGTCAAAATTTGAAACTTGTCTGAAACAGCGGCAGCCGCGAGGATTGGCGTCACATATTTGAGCAGCTCCGCATCATGCGCCCGGCTCTCGTCGAGCCAGAAAATTGACTGACAGCCTTCAGATTTCTGACGGCTGATGGCCAATTGCACCCAATCTTCGATGGGCGCTTGTTTGGTTGATGCCGAACGCCAGATATCACCTGCCACAACCTCATGTGTCAGCGACATATCACCATTAGCCAAAACAATACGCACCGTGCCATCATGTGGAATTTCAAAGGTTGTCGGGTGCGAGCCGTATTCTTCAGCCTTTTGAGCCATAAGACCCACGTTTTGAACTGTGCCCGCGGTTGCCGGATCAAAAGCACCGGTTTCTTTGAAATACTCAACAGACTCGTCATAGATTGGAGCGTAGGAGCTATCAGGAATGACGCAGTTTGTATCAGCGGCGGCACCATCTGGCCCCCATCCTTTGCCACCTGCTCGGATCAAAGCCGGCAGGGAAGCGTCAATAATAACATCAGACGGCACGTGCAAATTCGTGATGCCTTTGTCCGAGTTCACCATATAAAGCGCCGGGCGATCCGCCATAACCGCGGCGATTGCAGCCAAAATCTCTTCAGCCTCAGGCATATCAGCCACTTGATCTAGCAGCGCCCCAAGACCCGAATTTGGGTTCACGCCACTTGCCGCCAGCTTTTCACCAAAGGCATCAAAAACCGGTTGCAGAAAAACCCTAACCGCATGGCCAAAAATGATCGGGTCAGAAACCTTCATCATAGTGGCCTTCAAGTGTATGGAGAACAAAACACCAGCCGCTTTGGTCTGTTCAATCTGATCGGCCAAAAACAAATCAAGCGCACGGCCCGACATGAATGTCGCATCCACAACAGTGCCCGCACTATAGGAGACGCTCTCCTTCAGAACAGTGATGCTGCCATCTTGCGCCACCAGTTCAATTCGTGCTGCACCCGCTTGCTCTGCGGTCAACGTGACAGATTTTTCGTTAGAAAAGAAATCATCGCTAGACATGGTAGACACAACGGTCTTGCTGTCTGGCACCCATTCACCCATCGAATGCGGGTTGGACATTGCGTAATTTTTGACGGCAACAGCCGCACGACGATCCGAATTGCCTTCGCGCAGAACCGGGTTCACCGCCGAGCCTTTAATCGCATCAAAACGGTTGCGAATGGCTTTTTCCGCTACGGTTTTTGGATTCTCTGGATAGTCAGGAATGGCGTAGCCCTTGTCCTGCAGTTCCTTTATAGCCGCCATAAGTTGAGGCGCCGAAGCCGAAATATTTGGAAGCTTGATAACATTGGCATTTGGGTTTTTGACCAATTCGCCCAGTTCAGCAAGATCGTCAGCTTGACGTTGATCCGCGCTCAAATTGTCTGGAAACGCCGCAATGATACGGCCTGCAAGCGAAATATCCTTAACCCCAACTGAAACCCCAGCTGCGGATGCAAAAGATTGAATGACAGGCAAAAGCGAAACAGAAGCCAGCTGTGGGGCTTCGTCAACTTTGGTGTAAATAATATCTGGCGATGCAATATTTGTCATGGTTTTGGATCGATCTTTCAAGTTTGTAAGGTGTACGACTCGTTCGCCCTGCCTTGCCGCAATTACGTCAAAAATGCAATGATCAGCCGCCTTTCCGAGACTTTTCGCTCGATGAGGGTGCCATTCACACAAATTAATATCTAAAGTGGGTGACAGATGCCGCCCTAATTGCACTAAGGCCACACACGACAAAAACCCACGAGCCACAACAAAAGCCAGCTGTCGTCACAACCCGACGCGGGTTGGTTAGAGGTCTATTCATTCCCAATCGACCACTACACGATACGCCCACTTGTAATCCAAAACAACATGGCCGTTGCGCAAAATATAGCTGGCATTGGCGTGGAATTCGACTGGGGTAGAATATCTCAATATGGGGCGTCTTTGGCTTAGGTTTTAGCCTAAGCGCGGAGTCTTCCATGCGCTCGCTGATTGGCTAAGCCTAGAACTCTTAAGGTTTCACGCCCAAAGATGATCGCCCCATGCCTTGCATCCAACCTAAACTATCCTCAGTTTTACCAATTGGCTTGTACTCAGCGCCAATAGGGCGGGTCCAACCCATGCCATCAATCACGGAAAAGATCTCAGCAAAATCAACTTTGCCTTGATCTGGTCTTTGTCGCGATGGCACCGAGGCAAATTGGATATGGCCAATGATGGGATATAGGGCGCGCAAATGGCCTATGATATCCCCCTCGGTTCGTCCTACATGATAGCAATCGAACATCAATTTTAGATTTTTCAGACCCGACCGCGCGATAATTTGTGCGGCTTGCTCAAGGCTGTTGAGAAAATACCCAGGCGCGTCATACGGGTTGAGTGGCTCTATTAGGATTGTCAGGTCATAGTTTAACGCCTTGGTACAGGCATAGGCGAGGTTTGCTTCAAATACCGTCTTTGCCCCCGCCCCCGCAGCTTTGCCCGCCATGACATGCACCGCTTCAGCCCCAATTTGCGCAGCAAAGAAAATGGCTTGATCAATAGCCAAACGGGCTGCGGCTTGCTGTCCAGGAACCGCTGACAGCCCAAACCCACCGCCCTTATCATCGCCTTTGAACGTGTTGATCCCAAGCATCGCAAGTCCCGTGTCGTCTAAAGCTTTCACAATCTCAGTGGCCGCAGTGTCATAGGGCCAATGACATTCAACCGCATCAAATCCAGCGGATTTTGCAGCAAGAATGGCCGCCGGCAATGGGATATCTGCCCATAAAAATCCAAGGTTTGCTGAGAATTTGACCATGCCAAAGCTCCTAAATTGGGGGCTGCAACCACTCCGTGAAGTTGGCACAAGATCTGCGCATGAAAAGCCCGAGATCCATAGTCTAAGCGTGCGGGCTGGAGGGCACAACCGGCAGCTCTCGATATGCGCAACCTGCTTTCATTTCCCCCAGACAGCCCCTAAAAGGAGCGCTAACATGAACCTAATTGGTGGAACCATACCGTGATCGCAGCATCTGGCCCTTCAAATCTCCAGACAAATAAACCTTCAGCCTTTGGCCTGCTGGCGGCCAGCGAAGCTGTGACAGTTCAGATTGCCATGCGTTTGGCGCCACTGCTTGAGCCTGGCGATGCGGTGCTTCTGGATGGGAGCTTAGCGGCCGGCAAAACGTATTTTACCCGTCATGTGGTCGAAACGTTAAAAACCGAAGATGACATCTCCAGCCCAACCTATACCATCGCAAATATCTATCAGACGCAAAAATGCGATGTGCTGCATGTGGATGCATATCGCTTGGCCAATGCGCAGGAGTTTCATAACTTGGGCCTTGAACTTGAGATTGAAACCTCCATTTGCTTGATCGAGTGGGGCACGCGGATTGCGGCGGCTTTTGAGGATTATATGCAGATTTCAATTTTGCTTGTGCCCGGCCAAGACGATGTACGGAGCTTCGATATATCGGCGCAGGGGCCTCGATCCACCCGGCTGCTGGCAGCATTTCAACACGGCTGTGACGCGTCATGGCAATGATCTCCCTTCTTATGCAAAATTCGGCGGGGCAAATGTCGGTTGGCTTGGCTGAAGGCGACCAAGTGTTATTCGATAGCACGGTGGATGTGGATCTGGCCGGATCGCGTAACGTCGAAGCCTATGTCCGCGCCGCCTTCACCCACACAGGCAAGACCATGGCAAATGTGACCTGCGTATTTGCAGATATAGGACCCGGCGGATTGGGCGCCACACGCACAACAGCAGCCTTTGCTAATGCCTTGGGCTTTGCCAAAACCATCCCTGTTATCGGAATCCACGCCTTTGAATTGATCGGCTATCACGTAGCGAAAACGGTGCAAAAGCCTGTGGTTTGCATCCGCCCTGCGGCCCGCCCCAACTACTATGTGGCGCTTTACGACCAAGGTGAATTATCTGAGTTTAGCTTTGTTGACACAAATACGGTCAAAAGTTTTGTACGACGCCACCAAGACACCGCAGGCTTTGCTGGAAAGTTTTCCTTTGCCGCAGTTGAAGGCGCGCCTGAGTCCGATTGGCCCGTGCCAAGTGCCAATTCGGCATCTATGGTCTCATTTTTGGCAGTGGCCTTGGGCAAATACGAAAAGGGCATGCGTTCAACACGGATCTACCCAATTATTGAAAACCTAGTGGTGACCGCCAGTGACTAATTTAGCAGCAAGTAAATCTCCCCTGACACCATCAGACATAGTGGCTTGCCTGCGCACTGGTGGCGTTGTGCTATTACCGACGGATACAGTCTTTGGGCTTGCCGTTATGCCCACCAAAGCTGAGGGGGTTGATCGCCTATATGCTTTGAAGGCCCGACCGCGGGCCAAAGCTTTACCAATCATGCTGGCCAATGCAACTCAAGTGGCTGAGCTTGGTGTGATCATGAGCCCAGCCATAGAACAGGCCTTAAACTGCCCCTTCGTGCCCGGTGCCTTAACCATTGCAGCCCCAATAGATCCACGAAACTGCCCCTACTGGTTACAGGGACGCGAGGAGGTGGCGTTTCGCATTCCAAATTCCGCACTTTTGCTCGATGTTTTGACACAGATCGGCCCGCTTTTGGTTACAAGTGCGAACCTGGCTGGCGCCCCAACGCCGAGTACAGCGCCGGGTGTTTTGGAGCAACTGACCGGGCGACCTGATTTGGTAGTTGAGGGCAAAACCGGCGCAGATGTGGCTTCAACACTGGTCAATTGTAGCTACAGCCCCGCAGTGATCGAACGCATCGGTGCAGTTTCAGTGGCAGAGCTCTCTCAATGGTTGGCAGTGCAACATGACTAAACTGATTTTGGGCATTGAAACCTCTTGCGACGACACGTCGGTCGCTTTGGTGGATCAGCGGGGCAATGTTGCAGCGATTGAAACCGTATCGCAATATGAAATTCACTCTGAATTCGGCGGCGTCTATCCAGAATTGGCCAGCCGCGCGCATTTGGAGGCAATTTTGCCGGTCATCAAAAAGGTGATGACCACGGCTCAGGTGACGCCCTCTGACCTTCGGGCTATTGGCGTGACGCGGGGACCGGGGCTGATGGGTTCTTTGCTGGTGGGCCTGTCCACAGCACAGGCACTGGGCATGGCTTGGGACGTCCCAACCTACGGTGTGAACCACCTGCGTGGCCATATCCGAAGCGTGGATTTGGAAGAAAAACGGCTCTCCTACCCGGCGCTGGTCTTGCTGGTCTCGGGCGGCCATACGCTTTTGGCGTTCTTACAGGATCAAAATTCCTATGAGCTTTTGGGCACAACCCGAGACGATTCAGTGGGCGAGTGCTATGATAAAGTGGCTCGGACCCTTGGGCTTGGCATGCCCGGCGGCCCCGCGATTGATCGGATGGCCGCTGCGGGCACGTCCCGTATCAAATTTCCCCGTCCCATGATCAAATCAGGCTATGAGTTCTCCTTCTCAGGCCTGAAATCCAGCGTCGCGCGTTATGTTGAAACTCATGCGGAATTTGATGTCAACGATGTAGCAGCGGCCTTTGTGGACGCCTGTTTGGATGTGCTGTCCACCAAGGTTCTGCGTGCGATTGAAAATAAACAACCGGCGACATTGGCAGTGGTGGGTGGCGTTGCGGCCAGTCCACAAGTCCGCGCTCGCATGCAAATGATCACCGACGAGGCCGGCATCAGCCTGTGCTTACCCCCGCAGAAATGGGCGACCGACAATGCCGCTATGATTGCCATGGCCTCATGGGATTACATCGAACAGGGCCTTGAAACCGATTTAGAGCCAAAGCCAAATCTTCGGCTTGGCGAGGCTTGAGACCAAACCCTTTGTCAGCGGCCTGCCTTTGCCTGCATCTTATTAGGGCTGAAGGATCTATTATGCAGCTGTCAAAAGATCTCGGAAATATCGTATATGCACAAAAATGGCGCAGGCTTGGGGGAATTTTACGGAAATTTGTTTGATTTCAATATTAAGTCAGGGGGTGTTGGGGAAATGCAAAAGACAGAGCCGAGGCCCTGCCTTTCGTCATAATGTGTCGCGATGGCCCTAGCCGAAGACGCGGGTTAGCGCTTGGTCAATTGCATCGGTGATCAGGTCGATATCTTCAGCTGTGCAAATCAAGGCTGGCGACAGGCAAAGCGTGTTGTTGAAACCCGGCACCGAGCGGTTGGTCGCCCCTATAATCACTCCCTGCGCCATGCAGTCTTTGACCACGGCCATGACCCTCGCTTCCGCCATAGGCTCACGGGTCTCACGATCTACCACCAGCTCCGCACCGCAAAATAGGCCCTTGCCGCGCACTTGGCCGATGCAGGGGTGCTTTTCTGCAAGCACTTCCAGGTTACCAATCAGCTGCGCACCGCGGGCAATACAGTTTTCCAAAAGACCTTCATCTTCGATGATCCTCATATTTTCCAGCGCAGCCGCCGGGCCCGCCGTGCATCCACCGAAGGTGGAGATATCGCGGAAATAGCCCATCGGGTCGCTGTCATTTTTGAATAGGTCGAACACGGCTTCAGTGGTGACAGTCAAAGAGATCGCCGCATAGCCAGAGGCCACGCCCTTTGCCATTGTCACGATGTCAGGTTGCACGTTGTAATGCTGATAACCAAACCATGTACCGGTGCGGCCAAGGCCACAGACCACTTCATCGATCATCAAGAGCACATCATATTTAGTACAGATTTCTTGCACCCGCTCCCAGTAACCCTCTGGTGGTACGATAACGCCACCACCAGCTGTGATCGGCTCAAGAATCAAGCCGCCCACGGTATCCGCACCCTCACGCAGGATGACATCCTCAATCGCATTGGCCGCACGCAGACCGTAAGTTTCGCCTTTGCCTAAATTGTCCTGCGCCGCCTCGCGGTATTCCAAGCAATGAGGAACCGAGATGAAGCCTTCTGGGAAGGGGCCGTATTGCGCGCTACGTTCATGCTGACCACCAGCGGCCAGTGTCGCGATGGTTGTGCCGTGATAATCCCGCTCACGGAACAGTATTTTGTTTTTCTTGCCACCATATTTCTTATGGGCAATCTGACGGATCATTTTAAAGCCTTTTTCGTTGGCTTCTGATCCTGAATTAGAAAAATAAACGCGGCTCATGCCGGGCATTTTCTCGATCAAACGTTTCGCGAAATTGGCTGCGGGAATGGATCCAGCGGCCCCAGCAAAATAGTTCATTTTGACCAATTGATCGCGCACCGCATCGGCGATGCTTTCGCGGCCGTAGCCTACGTTGACGGTCCAAACGCCGCCGGAGACAGCATCGAGGTGCTCTTTGCCGGCTTGATTCCAAACCCTCATGCCCTTGCCTTCAACGATGATATTCGGGTCTACCGTCTCAAACATTTTGTGTTGGATAAGGTGATGCCAAACGTGGGCTTTGTCGTTGGCGACAACTTCAGTCAAGTCATTTTGCAGATTGCCGTCCATAAGACATGCTCCTTTGGGATAGGGGGTTGCTGAATTCTACACCCAGAAACTAGTCTTCTATCAGCGCAGAAATTTCCAGTTCAAAATAGGGCCAGATAATAACCCTGTATATAGCCAAATAATATTAGGCTTGATACGAAAACGTTGCTGATTGCAGAATTGGAGTCGTGAAACCGCATCGTCATGGTGTTACCTCTTTTAGTGCCGCGCTCATCAGATCGGAAATTTGTGATACATTTTGTCCAATAGGGCTCGTGGCCAAGCCCTGCACCACACCGGCGCGAACTGGGGCTGGCTTATTTTGACTCATCTTCCAAGTGCCCTCAATCGAGTGAATGTCCAAGGCTATTGGAACAATTTGGCGAAGCATGCGCTCAAGGGCGTCAGGTGTCATTTTTGTGATAAGCCAAGGCGGCTTTGGCAAGAGCCTACGCTCAAATTCTCCAGATAAGCGCTCCAAAATGCCAAGCAGCTCTTCTTGTGGTAACTGTCGCAAAGTCCCGCGCAGATGCACCGCCACATAGTTCCAAGTGGGCACTTGATCGGGCATATCATACCAATCAGGGCTGACATAACTGTCACCACCGCTAACCGCCATGACTGCAGACAATGGCCCTTCTGACAAAGCGCGCCATATTGGGTTCGAGCGCACCAAATGCGCCTCAATGTATATAGTGTCAGGACTGAGCTGAAAGGGGATATGGCTCAACAGCGGCCCAGCGTCCCCATTCACCGCGAGCACCCCAAAGCCGCGATCTTGGAGGAAGGAAATATCTTCTGGACTGTGGCTGGAGCGGTAGATGGGATTTGGATGCATTACAAAAACCTTTCTGGGTCATTTGGCAGAAAACAGTTCCATAAGGTCAAGCTCAAATCTCCAGATAGCTTTATTTATTTGGTCAACATGACCCGTGTGACTAATTTCACTTGACCCAATGCCACTGAGTGCACCACTCTTACTCAGTCATTCAATACGGATTAGACATGGGACTCGCTACGGGTAGGTTTAGCCGCGCCTTCGGCCAGAGTACTTTTGGCCAGAAGAAGTCTTATTCTATCGCAACGCCCAATAGCATGGCCGTGATCCAACGTTTTGTGTCGAGTGTTTTGGCCAGTCGCAGAAAGGCGGCGCGCTCGCGGTCAAACATATCTTGTTCGGTGACCTCCAAGGGCGCATCCGAAGCGGTGTTGACCACGATCGTGGCGATTTCCATGGCGGTGGTTTTATTGTGGGTTTTGAACCAACCTTTAGCCAAACCATTGGCCATGAAGCACTCCATTTTGTCATAGATGGCCTTGCCCGGTAGGGTCATTTTGAGGAGCGCGGGCGGGCGGTAGCACGGAGCCATATCCGCAAGCATGGCCGTGGCACGGGTGATCAGTTTGTCGCGGTTCATCACCGTTTCATCGTGACCGGGGACGAAGTAGCGCAGTTTTGCAGCCTGTTCAGGGCTTTCACCAGTTTTGCCATAGCCAATTTGCATCCACGTTTCCCAAGCGGCGACTTCCGGGTCTTGGCTGGCTGCAAGCCAGCGCTGATAGGTAGCTTTCACGCCCCCACCGCCGGGCACCACACCCACGCCACTTTCGACCAAACCGAGCACGGAATTTGCATGGATGATAAGTTTGTCACAATGCAAAAGGACTTCAAATCCGCCACCAAGCGATAGGCCAGAGGGCGCGCCGATTACGGGCACGGGGCAGTATTTCAACGCGGCTACCGCCTGCTGAAAGTCATTGAGAAAGCTGTCCATCTCGTCCCACGCTTCACGAGCGATAAAATCAGAAAACCGATTGAGATCGACACCTGCGCTGAAATGCTGCGCATCATTATGAATGAGAATACCCTTGCCATGATCTGCAGCGGCTTCGCGGACAATGGCCATGCTGTCAGCCGTCAGAGCATTGGCTTTGGAATGAAACTCTACCAGCCGCAAATTACCAGGCAGAGCCCATAGGCTGGCGGCACTGTTGCTGGCGATGGGGTGAAGGGTGCGCCGGGTGAGGCTAAAACGCTGGGTGCCTTCGGGCAGGCTGACAGGTTTCAGCACGTGCATGTCGTCGAAGCAACGCACCATCAAGGTTTGGTTTTCGACCGCATAGAACGGTCCTTGTTCTGCAGAGGCTGCAAGTGCCATTGGGATCTCACAACCAGCCTCTTGGGCCAATTTGATCACCGTTTGCGCACCCAAAGCGTCGATCATTTCAAACGGGCCACGGATCCAATTGAAACCCATTTTCATGGCGTCATCTATATCTTGCGGGGTACGGGTGACTTCGGGGATCAAAGCGGATGCATAGGCCAGCACACGGCCTAGAAAGTTGCGGCAAAATTGACTGTGTGGGCCCTCGCCAGAGATCATTAATGACAGAGTTTCTCGGTTCTCTTGTTGAGCCATGGCCGCTTGTTGGGCCATGGGTGGCAACGCGGAGATCCGCGGCCGCAGGATGCCCGTGGTGAGATCAATCGCCTTATCGTCGCGGTAAAACCCACCCTTGCCAGATTTCTGACCCGTGAAGTCCTCAGAAATCATCTGACTGATCAAGGTATTTGCTGGATTGTTAGAGCGACCGACCGCGTGAAATACGTCTTGCTCGGGCAGAATGTCGCCCAATGTGTCGACCACATCAGACATCAAATCGACGCCGATCATATCATACAACCCAAAGACCCCAGTTTTGGGAATACCCATCGGGCGGCCCATCAGAGCATCTGCGTCTTCGATGCAGAGTCCCTGTTTGAAGGCCTCATCCATGCCCACTTGGAGCGCAAATACCCCCACGCGATTTCCTAGAAACCCTGGAGTGTCATGACAGGGCACCACACCTTTGCCCAAGACCTCGTCATTATAGGCGGACAGGCGCTCTATGACCTCAGGGCGTGTATCAGCGCCGCGCACCAATTCCAACAGGCGCATATAGCGCACCGGGTTGAAATAATGAGTGATGGCAAAGCGTTGCCGGAAGGCCAGAGGCATCTCGGCGACCAAAAGCTTGATTGGAATGGTGGAGGTGTTGGAGGTGACGATGCAGGTGTCACTGATCACTGCGTCCAGACGCTTGTAGAGATCGCGCTTGATATCAAGGCGCTCCACAACGGCTTCGACGATCCAATCGCAGTCCGCCAGCTTGTAAAAGTCAGCTTCAATCGTGCCGGTCTCTATCAGCTCGATATTGCTGTGCTGATGCAAAGGTGCCGGTTCAGATTTTTGCAACCGCTCCAAAGCGTAATCTGTGGCTTTGGTGGTGAGATCCAGCAGCAAAACCTTATGGCCCGCATTTGCGATTTGTCCCGCAATACCGGATCCCATGGTGCCAGCGCCAATGACTGCGATGCGTTTAAATGTCATGCCGTGTTCGCTTTTATTAGAAAAAATCCCGGAGGGCTTTGTTGACGTCGAAGGGTTGCTCGGTGATCGACATATGGCCCGAATGGGGTATCTCAACCAAGGCCCCGTTTAGCGCGATGTGCAGGGCCAATCCAGTTTTACGGGGCGTCATTCGATCTTGACCACAGACGATTGTCAGCGTTGGGCAGGTGACAGCGGCGGCGGCTGTGGGGCCGTTGCTATAGGCATTGCAGGCCGCAAGACCCGCATGCAGCGCCCCGGAAGAGTTTCCAGCCATCAATCGACTACCAAAGAGCATATGTGAGGTGCCGGGCATCGTATGCTCGTGAATATGGCCCGAGGGGCCATGGCCCCAATCCATCATGGCAGCGATGGCGGCACTTTCCTTTGTGGCGGCCAAATCCACTAAAGCATCATTTACTGGAATGGCCAAAGCAGTGCTGATAAAAGCGGCTTTGGAGACCAGATGCGGGTAACGGCTTGCCAATTCCAACTCAATCAAGCCGCCCATAGAATGGCCGACCAATATCGCTTGGGTGATGCCAGTGGCCTGCATGAACTCAGCGTACCAATCGGCCATGGCTTCAACTGTTGTCAGAGACTCGCCCTTGGATAGGCCGTGGCCTGGCATATCAGGGGTGATGCATTGCCAGCCCCGGTTTGCAAAGAAGCGGTGTTGCAGCATGAAGCCGAGGTGGGACTGGCCCGATCCATGGATGAATAGCACCACGTTGCCAGCGGGATCAAAGTCCCGGCCGCCGGTAGAGGCGAAGATTTCGGTATTGTTTAGCGTGATCCTCATGCGCCTGCTCCTTTCGCAGCGGTCAATTTCCCTGCGGTTCGGAGCGCTTGTTTGAAGTCATCCTTAAGGTCTTTGATATCCTCAAGACCCACAGAAATTCGGATCAAGTCATCAGTCAAACCGGCTGACGCCATCGCATCGGCTGAAATATGCGAATGGGTGGTTGATCCTGGATGAATGACCAGCGTTTTTGCGTCACCAACATTGGCTAAATGGCTTGCCAATTGTACGTTTTCAATGAAGGCACGGCCAGCATCGCGGCCTCCTTTTATGCCACAAGCAATAATTGAGCCTTGGCCTTTTGGCATCAAGCGCATGGCGGCTTCATGGTCAGGGTGATTGGCGAGACTGGGGTGTTTGACCCAGGCGATTTGTTCGTGATTGACCAAGAAATCCAGCATCTCTGCAGTATTGGACATATGTTTTTCCATGCGCAGCCCAAGAGTTTCGAGGCCCTGCAAAATGTAGAATGCATTCTGCGGCGACATGCAGGGTCCCACGTTCATCATGCCTTCAGTTCTAATGCGCACGGACAATGCTGCGGGGCCAAACTCCTCCCAAAGGATGGCGCCCTGATAGCCAAAATGAGGCGTGGTCAGGGTTGGAAACTTGTCGTTTTGCCCCCAATCGAAGTTGCCGCCATCAATAACCGCGCCACCCAAGGCGATGCCATGGCCACCCATCCATTTGGTAAGGGAATGGATTACCACATTGGCGCCCAATTCAATGGGTTTGATCATCCAAGGGGTGTTGAACGTGGCATCAATGACCAAAGGAATGCCTGCAGCTTTGGTGATTTCGGCCACGGCGGGCACATCCATGATGTCCATGCCAGGATTGCCGATCACCTCTCCAAAGACCATCTTTGTATTGGGCCGAATGGCATCTTTTATGGCGGCTGGATTGTTGGGTGGGACGAATGTGGTTTCGATGCCGTAGCGCTTTAGTGTATGCTCAAACAGGTTGATGTTCGCGCCATACATCTGTGATGAGCTGACAATGTGATCACCCGCAGAACACAGCGCCAAGACCGTCACGAACAAGGCCGACATGCCCGAAGCGGTGGCAATCGCGGCCACCCCGCCATCAAGCGCCGCCAAGCGTTGCTCTAGCACGGCCACTGTCGGATTGGTCAGTCGCGAATAGATATGCCCGCCAACTTCCATGTTAAACAAGGCCGCCGCATGCTCGGTGCTGTCGAACACATAACTGGTGGTTTGGTGAATAGGAACGGCGCGGCTGCCGAAGCGTGAATCAGGGCTTTGACCAGCATGTAACGATAGGGTGTCGAACTTATAGTCGGCCATAGGAGAGCTCCAGTGTTAGAATTTTTTCTTCACAGGTGGTAAACCGCAAACGGCGATAGCTCAAGCGTTCCAGTGTGAGAAATTGCGCTACTGCCGTTAGGTGAATAGGCATTTCTGTCATTTAGCGCTGTGTTTCCATCATGCTTTTAACCCAAGACTCGCGTTTAATCTTAGAATTATATATTTATATTCAGTGCGTTAATTTCATAATTGATGTCCGTTACGCCTAGGGCGGCAATCTGGCGGTTGACCCAGATGCAGCGAGAACGGCGCAAGATCCGCGTGCAAAATTCGCAAATCGCGCCGATCGAACTCCCAGCTATCTCGGTTCGTCGATTTGGACGATCCAAAACGGTCAATGACACCTATGGTCACGAGGAGGGTGATGTGCTTTTGATCATAATCACCGACGCGATGGTCGCGGTTTATGGTCCGGGAGATTTTGTCGATCGTCTTGGGACGCGATGAGTTTTGGGTGGTTCTGCATGGCTGTAGTTTGGAGATGGGGCGCAGGTGGCGGAGCGTTTTAGCAGAGCGGCAATTGACATATATTTTACGGTCTCAGGACGCAAGTTCATGCGCACGGTAACGGTGAGGGTCGGTGAATTGTACCCTGATCAAACGATGGAAGAAGCGATCGACATCTTAAAGATGGTCCGAAGTTCCATACAAAACTTAATCGGTGAAAGTTACATCAGAATCATGCGTGGTCTCATCAAAATAACCAATGTAATTGGGCTAAAATTATTGCAGAGGACATTGAAAATGCAAAGTCAGTTGGATGATGTCCGCGCACTGAGAAACACGCGGACGCAAGGCTATTTTTTTGGCTACCTGGCGCCCGCAGCAGATTGGCTCGTTAAAATAGAGCGCCAGCGGTCTCAAAATTTAACCAACTGAGCCAAAATCTGATGTGGCCTTATCCGAGGGTATTAACTGGCCCTAAATATGTCATTGCCTATGCCCTAATAGGAAGGCAGAATTAGAACCTAGACATGCCGTGGGGGATTCCCGTGGCCTTATTACGCTTTTAAGGAGCTGCCCCATGAAAATGACTACCGAAGAGGCATTTGTAAAAACGCTTCAAATGCACGGCATTCGTAACGCATTTGGGATCATTGGTTCTGCCATGATGCCAATTTCTGATATTTTCCCAAAAGCTGGGATCATGTTCTGGGACTGTGCCCATGAAGGCTCTGCCGGCATGATGGCCGATGGCTTCACACGCGCCACGGGTGAAATGTCGATGATGATCGCGCAAAACGGTCCAGGCATTACCAATTTTGTGACAGCTGTTAAAACAGCCTATTGGAACCACACACCATTGTTGCTGGTCACACCACAAGCCGCAAACAAAACAATCGGCCAAGGTGGATTCCAAGAAGTTGAACAAATGAAATTGTTCGAAGACATGGTGGCTTATCAAGAAGAAGTACGTGACCCAACACGGGTTGTAGAAGTTCTCAGCCGTGTGATTATGCAAGCACATCGTGCATCTGCCCCAGCGCAGATCAACATCCCGCGAGATATGTGGACACAGGTTGTGGACATTGAGCTTCCAAAAATCATTGCATTTGAGCGCCCACAGGGCGGTGATGAAGCAGTTGCAGAAGCAGCGGCTCTGATCTCCAACGCGAAATTTCCAGTAATCTTGAACGGTGCCGGCGTGGTTTTGGCCAATGCGTTTGACGCCGTAACCGCATTGGCTGAGCGTTTGGATTCGCCGGTTTGCGTGGGCTATCAGCACAATGACGCCTTTCCAGGCTCACACCCTTTGTTTGCAGGTCCTTTGGGCTATAACGGCTCCAAGGCAGGCATGGAATTGATCTCACGGGCTGACGTGGTTCTGGCCTTGGGTACACGTTTGAACCCGTTCTCAACACTGCCGGGCTATGGCATTGATTACTGGCCAAAGGACGCGAAGATCATTCAGGTTGATATAAACCCAGATCGTATTGGTTTGACCAAGCCGGTTGCGGTTGGTATAATTGGTGACGCGAAAAAAGTGGCTCAAGGCATTTTGGCGCGTCTGACAGACAGTGCCGGCGATACGGGTCGTGAAGATCGTAAAAATTTGATCGCAACAACCAAATCTGCTTGGGCACAAGAGCTGACCTCTATGGATCACGAAGACGACGATCCGGGCACAACTTGGAACCAACGTGCGCGCGCTGACAAGCCTGACTGGATGTCGCCTCGTATGGCTTGGCGTGCTATTCAATCAGCTTTGCCTAAAGATGCTATTATCTCTTCTGATATCGGCAACAACTGCGCCATCGGCAATGCCTATCCATCTTTCGACGAAGGCCGCAAATATCTAGCGCCGGGCCTGTTTGGTCCTTGTGGCTACGGTCTACCATCGATTGTGGGGGCAAAAATCGGTCAGCCACATGTGCCGGTTGTAGGTTTTTCAGGCGATGGCGCTTTTGGGATTGCGGTTAATGAGCTGACAGCTATCGGTCGTGACGAGTGGCCAGCTGTGACGCAGATCGTATTCCGAAATTATCAGTGGGGTGCTGAAAAGCGCAACTCAACACTATGGTTTGATGATAACTTTGTAGGCACTGAGCTGGATACGAAAGTATCTTACGCAGGTATAGCACAGGCCTGTGGCCTTCTCGGTGTTCAGGTTAAAACCATGGATGAGCTGACAGCGGCATTGAACCTAGCCATCAAAGATCAAATGGAAAACAACAAAACCACTTTGATAGAAGTGATCTTGAACCAAGAGCTGGGCGAGCCTTTCCGTCGCGATGCGATGAAAAGGCCTGTTCAAGTGGCTGGTATTGACGCGGCAGATATGGCCGCAGAATAGGGAGATTGGTAGTGACGGCATTTCGAGACATTCTTGCCGTCACCTCAGACGTCAAACCTATCATTGTATTAAGCGAGGGTGCAGACCCCCGCGTTGCAGAGGCCGCAGTTGCGGCCTCCGTTTCCAATTTGGCCACGATTATTTGTGTGGGTGAAGCCTCTGCGGTGCAGTCAGCGCTCACCGCTGCAGGCACTAAGGGTAATATCAGAATTGAAGATCCCAAGACCAGTCTACGCCTTGCGGGCTATGTTGACAGCTACGTGCAAAAACGCGCGGCCAAGGGCATGACACAAGAGAAGGCCCATGCCGAGCTGTCGCAAGCCAATTTCTTTTCCGCAGCTATGGTCGCAGCAGGGGATGCCGATGGCACCATTGGTGGCGCGGTTTATCCGACACCTGACATCATTCGCGCCGCCCTGAAGGTGATTGGCACCGCGCCTGACACCAAGCTTTTATCATCCTTCTTTTTCATGCTGTTTGAAAATCGCCCGGACCTGCCCAGCGAAGTAAATGTCTTTGCGGATTGTGGCTTGGTGATCGATCCAACCGCGCAAGAGCTGGCCGATATTGCGATTTCCTCAGCAGAGTCACTGCGCGCATTGACCGGCATTGATCCCAAAATCGCAATGCTGTCATTCTCGACCCATGGTAGCGCCAAACATGCCAGCGTGACCAAAGTGGCTGACGCCACTGCATTGGTGCGCGATCTGCGGCCAGATCTCGCCGTTGATGGCGAGTTGCAATTTGATGCTGCGATGGTGCCCTCAGTTGGAGCCGCCAAAGCCCCTAACTCACCGGTGGCAGGACAGGCCAATGTTTTTATATTCCCCAACCTTGATGCAGGCAATATTGGCTATAAAATCGCACAACGGTTCGGTGGCGGCAAGGCCATTGGGCCCATCTTACAAGGGCTTGCAAAGCCTGCAAATGATTTATCGCGCGGTTGTACCGCCGGTGATATCGTCGACATGATTTCTGTTACAGTGGCGCAATCCGCTGCACAAAACACCTGACCAGCAGGCAATAGGGGGTCCTATTATGGGATTTGAAGAACCAAAACTGAACTTGTCACCCAAAGTGAGCGACGAGATCCGCAAGACCACCTGCTATATGTGCGCCTGCCGCTGTGGGATTAACGTGCATATGAAAGAGGGCAAAGTCGCCTATATCGAGGGCAACCGCGATCATCCGGTTAACAAAGGTGTGCTCTGCGCCAAAGGCTCAGCCGGCATCATGCAGGTAAACGCCCCCTCACGCTTGCGCGCGCCTTTGAAACGCGTGGGACCACGTGGCTCGGGTGAGTTTGAGGAAATTTCCTGGGATGAAGCGCTGCAATTGGCCCAAAATTGGCTTGAGCCGGTTCACAAAAAGAATCCAGAAAAGCTGGCGTTTTTCACGGGCCGCGATCAATCGCAAAGCTTTACCTCCTTTTGGGCGCAGGGTTTTGGCACACCAAATTATGCAGCCCACGGTGGCTTTTGTTCGGTGAACATGGCGGCCGGTGGCATCTACACCATGGGTGGCGCATTTTGGGAGTTCGGCCAGCCCGATTGGGATCGCACCAAATTGTTCATGCTGTTTGGCGTGGCAGAAGATCACGATAGCAACCCGATAAAAATGGGTCTGGGCAAGCTGAAGGCGCGTGGCGCGAAGGTAATAGGAGTCAATCCCATCCGCACCGGCTATAACGCTATTGCAGATGAATGGGTTGGCATCACACCCGGCACCGATGGTCTGTTTATTTTATCGATGGTGCATTTGCTTTTGAAAGCCGGCAAGGTTGATCTCAACTATTTGGCCCAGCTGACTAATGCGCCTGCGCTGGTAGACAGCACTGAAGGCCCAAACAAGGGTCTACTTTTGCGCGGCAAAGACGGCAAACTTTTGGTTATCGATCGCAAAACTGGCAAACCAGTGGCCTTTGACACCAAGGGTATCACCCCAGACTTAGCCGCAACCTATCAAGGCCACCGCACAGTGTTTCAGCATCTGGCTGAGCGCTATATGTCTGATGAATACGCGCCTGAAAATGTCTCAGAACGCTGCGGAATCGCACCCGAACGCATCCGTGCGATCGCCGCTGATTTGGCCCGTGTGGCCTTTGACGAATCTTTTGAATTGGACCACCCTTGGACAGATTTCCGCGGGAACAAGCATGAGACAATGATCGGTCGTCCGGTGTCATTTCATGCCATGCGCGGCGTCTCAGCTCATTCGAACGGCTTTCAGACCTGCCGCAGTTTACACCTTTTGCAAATCATCCTCGGCACCGTTGAAGTGCCCGGCGGGTTCCGTTTCAAACCGCCCTATCCCAAACCTGTGTCCGCACATCCAAAACCGCATTGCAAAGTGACCCCAGGTGCTGCTCTGGATGGTCCACATTTGGGGTATGTGCAGGGGCCCGATGATCTATGCCTCAAAGAAGATGGCAGCCCAGCGCGCATCGATAAGGCCTATACTTGGGAAAACCCAATGTCGGCCCATGGGTTGATGCATATGGTAATCTCCAACGCTCATGCGGGAGATCCCTATAAAATCGATGTTTTGTTTATGTATATGGCAAATATGAGCTGGAATTCATCGATGAACACTGGTGGCGTCATGAAGATGCTGACCGATAAGGATGAAAACGGCGACTATGTGATTCCAAAGATCATCTACTCTGATGCCTACTCTTCAGAGATGGTGGCCTATGCAGATCTGATTTTGCCAGACACCACCTATCTTGAACGCCACGACTGTATCTCAATGTTGGACCGCCCAATTTGCGAGGCTGATGGCGCGGCGGATAGCATCCGTTGGCCCGTAGTGGAGCCGGACCGTGATGTGCGGGGTTTCCAATCTGTCTTGGTTGATTTGGGCGCCCGCATAGGTCTAAAGGGCTTTGTAAATGACGATGGTTCCGCGAAGTACAAAAATTATGCTGATTACATCGTGAACCATGAACGCCGCCCCGGCGTGGGGCCTTTAATAGGCTTTCGTGGTGAGGATGGCACAGAAGAAGGGCGCGGCAAGCCAAACCCTGATCAGATGCAGTCGTACATCGACAACGGCGGATTTTATGAAATCCACGTGCCGGAGGGGGCGAATTACTACAAACCTTGGAATGCGGCCTATCAAGATTGGGCCGTAAAGATTGGCATCTATGACGCGCCTCAACCCTATGTGTTCGACATTTATTCCGAACCAATGCGCAAATTCCAGCTGGCCGCAGAAGGCCATGGGGAACGGCAACCCCCAGAGCATCTGCGCGAACGGATCAAAAAAACCTTGGACCCTCTGCCAATCTGGTATGCGCCTTTTGAAGACGACAATGTCGACACCTCTGAGTTTAACGTCCACGCCCTGACCCAACGCCCTATGGCGATGTATCACAGCTGGGGCACGCAAAATGCCTGGCTGCGGCAGATCCACGGGCAAAACCCTCTATTTGTCCCCACAAAGATTTGGGAGGCTAATGGCTTTGCTGAAGGGGACTGGGCACGGGTGAGCTCGGCACATGGAGCGATTGTGGTTCCGGTGGCCCATATGGCGGCCCTGAATGAGGACACGGTCTGGACCTGGAACGCCATCGGCAAACGAAAGGGCGCTTGGGCCTTGGACGAAAAAGCACCAGAGGCCACCAAAGGCTTTTTGCTCAACCACCTGATACATGAGCTGATGCCGGAAAAAGGCGATGGCATGCGCTGGTCCAATTCTGATCCTGTCACCGGGCAAGCTGCTTGGTTTGATCTGCGCGTCAAGATCGAGGCCTGTGAAGCCCCAGACGAATGTTCGCCAGAACTGCCGCCGATCAAATCGCCGGTGGGCCAAGGGCCTAAGGATCTGGAGTGGAAGGTAGGCAAGTGAGACGCAGCCACCTCATAACAGGCCATGGCGGTGTTGAGCTTCGCGTGCATGATCTGGGGCCGGAAGCGGCTCCAGCGATCATCTTGGTGCATGGCTGGTCACAATGCCACCTGTCGTTTGAGCGGCAAGCGGCTTTGGCGGGTCAGTTTCGGCTGATCTTGCCAGATCTGCGCGGCCATGGGCAATCTGACAAACCTTTGGAGCCGGCCTGCTATGACAGTAGCGGCCCTTGGGCGGAAGACATCCAGACGATCATCCAAACCCTTGATCTGAAATCCCCACTTTTGGTGGGGTGGTCCATGGGCGGCTGGGTAGTGATGGATTATCTTGAGCATTTCGGTGATGCGGCTTTGGCCGGTGTGGGGCTGATCGGCTCCTCGATCACCACAGGCCGGCATTTGCCGCCTTCAGCCGCACAGGTGCGCAATGACCCATCGGCCAAGGCTGCGGGGATGTATTCTGATGATCTGGTCGAAAATCTGGCTGCGGTGCATGCCTTTGTTGATGTCTGTTTTTATCAAAAGCCTGAGGCTGAGGTGATGGCCAAGGCCGTGGGTTATAACATGCTGGTGCCGCCTGTGGTCCGCGCGGCCTCACGGTTGCGCCAAGAGGATCGCCGGGCGGTGGCTGAAGCCACAACCAAACCCTGCTGGGTGGCTTGGGGCGTGCATGAACGTCTGGCCCCCTCTGATATGGGCGAACAGGCCTTGGCCCATTTCCCGAATTCACAGGGCCAACTCTACCAAAACTCCGGCCATTCCCCCTTCTGGGAAGAGTCAGAGGCCTTCAACGCTGATCTCACCGCCTTCGCGACCCGATGCTTCGCGGGTCTGCCGGCTGACATCCTCCCCGTGGACGAACCACATGAGATGGGGCACAACCGCGACCGCCCCGATGGGCGGCGGATCGGCCACGGGTACGCCAAGGGCGTGCAGGATTTTTCAGCGGGGCGATCGCACCTCAGCACTGCAATGCAACACAACCAAGACGGGGACCCATGAGATGACAACCCTACCCAAAACCACCCAAAAGAAACTAGGTCTGGTCATTGATTTGGACACCTGTGTGGGCTGTCATGCCTGTGTGGTGTCCTGCAAAGGCTGGAATACCGAGAACTATGGTGCGCCCTTATCCGATCAGGATGCTTATGGCGCCGATCCTTCGGGGACGTTCCTCAACCGTGTGCATTCCTATGAAGTCCAGCCTGAGGCTGGACCGGCGCAGTTGATCCATTTTCCCAAATCTTGCCTGCATTGCGATGATGCGCCCTGCGTCACGGTTTGCCCCACCGGTGCGAGCTATAAGCGCCAAGAGGATGGGATTGTATTGGTCAATGAAGATGCCTGCATCGGGTGTGGGCTATGCGCTTGGGCCTGCCCTTATGGTGCGCGCGAGATGGACCAAGCTGCCGGTGTGATGAAAAAATGCACCCTCTGCGTTGACCGAATTTACAACGAAAACCTGCCCGAAGTGGACCGGGTCCCCTCCTGCGTCCGCACCTGCCCATCCGGCGCGCGGCATTTTGGGGACTTGGGCGATGAAACCTCCGAGGTATCGAAATTGGTCGCGGCGCGCGGCGGGATGGATTTGATGCCAGAGCTGGGCACCAAACCTGTCAACAAATATCTGCCCCCACGTCCCAAGGATGTGATCCCAGAATTTGACATTCTGGCTCCGTATTTGGAGCCGGTGGCTAGCACTCAAAAAGGTTTTTTGGGTTGGCTTGATAAAGCTCTGGAGAAAATCTGATGAATCCCGCTGGTTCTGTAATTGTCTTTACCGTGTCCTCTGGGCTTGGATTTGGATTGCTCACATGGCTCGGCCTTGGTCTACCCGACGTGCGCGGCTGGGCGGCATTTTGGTATTATGCTTTGGGCTTTGGCTTAGCGGGGGGCGGGCTTTTGGCCTCAACCTTCCACCTTGGAAACCCGCAACGGTTTTTGAAGGCCTTCTCACAGTGGCGCAGTAGCTGGTTAAGCCGTGAGGGCTGTCTTGCCGTGGCCGCCCTGACCGTGCTGGGCCTGTTTGCGATTGGGGCGTTGATGTCTACCGTTTGGCAACCCTTGGGGTATATCGGGGCTGTGCTTGCGGTGCTGACGGTGTTTGCTACTTCCATGATCTATGCGCAGCTCAAAACTGTGCCGCGCTGGAACCACTGGAGCACGCCTGTTTTGTTCATGTTACTATCCTTGGGTGGCGGCGGCTTGCTTGCGATGCAGGTGTGGCCTGCGATGATCCTTCTGGCGCTGGTTGGGGTGATGCAGCTGGTAGCATGGCTTTCTGGCGATGGCCGTTTTGAGAGCCGAGGCACAGATATCGGCACCGCCACAGGTCTTGGGGTGCGCGGTATCGTGCGCGCTTTTGAGCCACCTCATACGGGCAACAACTATCTTCTGAAAGAGATGGTGCATAAGGTTGGCCGCAAACATGCGGTAAAGCTGCGGATCATTGCTTTCGTACTCATGATCGTTGCGCCTCTTGGCCTGCTGATGGTCTCTTGTGAGGTTCCAATGGTTATATTGGCGGCGATTTTACATGCAACAGGCACCTTCGCTCAACGTTGGCTATTTTTTGCAGAGGCGGAGCATGTGGTGGGTCTATACTACGGCAAGCGCTGACGACCTGATCCTAAAATCAAAGGCATGTGAGGGTCAGTGCTGCACCGGTCTCACCGTTGGTCCATGCGTCTGTTGAGATGATAGCAAGGGCGGTGAAGGAACACACGATGAAGGTTATCCTGACATGGCCACCAAACCTCGGCTTACAGGGCCTTTGGTCGAGGCTGCGCATGGGCGATGGGCGCCGAGCAGTGATCGGCTTTATTCGAGAACACACCCCGGGCGATGCCAAAGCGAATTGTCGCCCAAACTGCAGCGCCGGCAAAGCCACCAGTGGTGGCGGTAGATCTGAAGTCATGGGTAAAAATTAAGTCAAAAGCGTTTGGGATTGCAGTAGCGTTGAGCAACAAACAATCGTTGCAGCACCGATATAGGAGACCACCATGAGCGGTACCAATTTACCAGTAATGGTGGAAATTCGATCGATGCCACCCAAAAGAACGACGCTAAAAAGCACTAAAAAGACAACACTAGTGACCCATTCTGGAATGGAGAAATTGGCGTTCAGCGCGTTTGCGATTGAATTAGCCTGAACCATATTGCCAATCCCAAAACCTACAATACTAGCGAAAAGAACGAAGCGCTTGCCAACCATTTCCATTTTGCCCAGACCGTTTTGGATGCAATAAATCGGACCGCCAACTTGCTTGCCGTTTTGATCAGTTACCCGAAAGCGCACGGCCAGCACGGCTTCGTCGTATTTGGTCGCCATGCCCACCCGAGCGGTCATCCACATCCGGAACACAGCGCCAGGTCCACCAAGGAAGATGGCTATCGCCACCCCTGCGATGTTACCGGTCCCAATTGTTGCGGCCAGAGACGTCATTAGTGCGTTGAACGGGCCGATGCCCTTATCGTCACCAAAATTTACCCCTTTGAGACTAGGTCAAACCCGAATGGATTTTTGATCACGGCTAACAGTCTAAGACCAAACGTGAGATATAGGTCAACACCAAGTATGAAGACCAACATTGGTGCCTCCCGATACAATCCCGTTGAGCCATTCTATGGTATTTGTGATGAGTTTCATTGCACCCGCCTAAGAGATGGATTTATTTTTGTAATTGAGTTTACGTTCCAATAATCTGCAAATGTTACGAAAGCTATATTTAGACATATAATTATATTAATTAATAACATGTGGTTAAAATTTTACTAAATCTGTAGGCCATTATGGCTGAGCCAGTGCCAACAGATTCAAATTGGAAAATCTTCTAGACACAGAGGACAAATCTGGCCAATGATTAGGTCCAGAACATACACAGGCTTCAGTCCAAAATGGCGATTCCCGAAGAGACATTCTTTTTGCCACCCGATGCGGAAGGCACGCTGCAAAACCAGATTCAACAGCTGGTAGCCGAGGCGATCCTCAGTGGACGGTTTCGCCCCGGTGAGAAGATGCCCTCGAGCCGCAAACTGGCCAAGCATTTGTCTGTCAGCCGCATCACAGTAACCTTGGCCTATACCGAGCTTTTAGCCGATGATTACCTCACCAGCCGGGGCCGAAGTGGCTATTACATCAGTGATAACGCGCCACAACCGCCCAAATTCGCCATCACCCCGCGCGAGGATAAGGTCGACTGGAGCCGAGCTATTGGTCAGAAATTTTCCGGTGGAGTGTCCCTAACCAAACCGCAAGATTGGGGGAAGTACAAATATCCCTTTATCTACGGGCAGGCCGATGAAACCCTATTTGATCGGTCCAACTGGCGGCTCTGTGCTTTGCAGGCTTTGGGGTCCAAAGATTATGACGCTTTAACATCCGATTATTTTGATCGCGATGATCCCAAGCTGATCGAATTCATCTTGCGCCACACCCTGCCTCGCCGCGGGATCAAGGCGGAGCCTGATGAGGTTTTGGTCACTATGGGCGCACAGAATGCGCTGTGGCTATCGGCCAATGTTTTACTCAACCAACGGCGTACCGCCGCTTTAGAAAACCCCTGCTACCCGTCTCTGCGCGATATCCTTACTCAATCGCGGTGCCAAGTGGCCTCGGTCGAAGTGGATGCTGGCGGGCTGCCACCAGATGCTTTGCCGGTAGATATTGATGTGGTGTTTACAACCCCATCGCATCAATGCCCCACGGCGACCACCATGCCTTTGGACCGCAGGCGGGCGCTGTTGCAACGCGCCTCTGAGCAGGATTTTTTGATCGTTGAGGATGATTACGAATTTGAGATGTCCTTTCTCAAGGCTCCGTCGCCCGCTCTGAAATCCTTGGACCGAGAAGGCCGGGTGATCTATGTGGGCAGCTTCTCCAAATCTTTATTTCCCGGGCTGCGGCTTGGCTATTTGGTTGGCTCAAAACATTTCATCCGCGAGGCACGCGCGCTGCGCTCAACCGTCCTGCGCCATCCCCCGGGCCATATTCAACGCACTGCGGCCTATTTCCTGTCGCTGGGCCATTATGACGCTTTGATCCGACGGATGGGCAAAGCCTTTCACGAGCGGCGGCTGGCTATGGAAGAGGCGTTTTTACTCCATGGCCTCACTGTCGCGGGCCAAGGCGCCTTTGGTGGCAGCTCATTTTGGATGTGCGCGCCAGAGGGTGTGGATACGGAAATTGTGGCGGAACGGTTGCGGAGCAAAGGCGTTTTGATCGAACCGGGCAAACCCTTCTTTACCACTGAGGATGCCCCAAAAAACTATTACCGTTTGGCATATAGCTCGCTGCCAGTCCATAAAATATCGGATGGTGTGGCTTTGATCGCCAGCGAGATGCATCCATGATGACAGATTTGGCGACGTTGCTTGCGTTGACAGGCAACGAGGTCATAATTCTCGCAGTAATTTGCCTTATCGGCGGGATGGTGCGCGGATTTTCCGGCTTCGCACTGTCGGCGATGGTGATGGCCTCTGGCGCTTTGATCATCCCCCCAGTGCAGCTGATTCCCATATGCTGGTGGCTCGAGATGACCGCTTCCCTATTCATGCTGCGAAGTGGTTGGCAGGAGGCAAACCGTAAGGTAGCAATTGGTCTGGCTATTGGCTCTACTCTCGGCGTTCCCTTCGGGCTAGCCTTGACAATCGCCATCGACCCAGAGCTTTCAAAATTAGTGGCTTTAGGTGTAATTATCGCACTTGCCTCTCTGCAATTAGCGCGGGTGCGAATACCATTTCTAGCCAGTAATTGGGGTCTCTATTGCTCCGGTTGGCTAGCTGGTGTCGTAACAGGTTTGGCTAGCGTCGGAGGGATGGTGGTCGCACTCTACGTGCTGGCCCAGAGGGCCCAGCCGCGGCAAATGCGTGCATCCTTAGTATTGTTTTTATTCGTTGGAACGGCCGCGGAAATGATCAGCCTATGGTCGTTTGGTGTCATGGATAAAACTGCCGTGACACGCGGCCTAGTGATGGCCATGCCCGCCGGGTTAGGTGTTGTACTGGGAAAGCTATTTTTTCAACCCAAATGGGAACATCTCTACAAGCCATTTTGCCTCACACTTTTGATTGCATTGGCCAGCACCGGGATCATCAGATTGATCCTCAAGGCTTAGCCACAAGCTTTAGCGAATCCGCGCTTCCGTGATCGCATCGAACAGGCGGGCAGATAAAGCATCTACTTTCAGCCCCACAGTGGCCCCTTCTTGCGAACGCAAATCCCCACGTTCTTCGACCACAATTTTCTCGCCCGATGCCCCCATCAGATAGGCATAAGACACGCCGCCAAGGCTTTCTGTCATCTCAATACGGTGGGTGTCACCCTTGGGATCAATCGCCAAATGTTCTGGCCGCAGACCCAATTCAACGGCGGTGCCTTCCGCAGGCAGGGTTACATTCATCTTAACGGAGGCTTGCAATCCCGGCACATCAATAACACCCTTGCACACTTTAGCGCTTAAAAAGTTCATCGCCGGGCTACCAATGAAGCCCGCAACAAATTTATTATCCGGATTGCGGTAAAGATCCATTGGCGCGCCGACCTGCTCAATCACACCCGCCCGCAGCACCACAATCTTATCAGCCAAAGTCATAGCTTCAACTTGATCATGGGTGACATAGATCATGGTTGCACCAATCTCTTTGTGCAACCGCGCGATTTCAACGCGCATTTCAACCCGAAGCTCTGCATCGAGGTTTGACAGCGGCTCATCGAACAAGAATACCTCTGGTCCACGCACAATAGCCCTGCCGATTGAAACCCTCTGACGCTGCCCACCAGACAAAGCTGCGGGCTTACGTCTTAGGTAATCGTCCAACTTCAAAATACGGCTGGCTTCGGCCACTTTTTCAGCAATTTCGGCCTTGGGGTAGCCATTCATTCGCAGGCCAAATCCCATGTTTTCTTGAACCGTCATATGCGGGTAAAGTGCATAGGTTTGAAACACCATCGACACCCCACGCCGGGCTGGGTCTTCGAGGGTGACATCACGTTCACCGATGGTGATCGCGCCGCCAGTTGTGTCCTCCAACCCTGCCACCATCCGCAACAAGGTGGATTTTCCGCAACCAGACGGTCCAACAAAGACGCAAAATTCGCCGTCTTGAATATCAAGATTGATCCCATGGATCACTTGAACTTCACCATATTTTTTAATGATGTTTGAAAGTGTTACGCCTGACATTTAACCAGTTCTCCCATTGTTCAGTTCCAAATTGGGACCTGCCATAATTCTGCTTCGGCCCCAATTAAATTTGCTGACCTCATCAAATTGGGTCTTTGTTTTTCCAGATTTTTAATTGTGTATCGATTGGTCGATGTCGCAATAGACACTGCCCCAACAACCCGACCCTGACCATTTAGGATGGGGCAGGCAATCGAGATGATCCCTTGCTCATGCTCTTCGCGGTCATAAGCAAAGCCATCCTCCTTGATCTGCGCAATCTCAGTCATAAGTGCGGCGCGATTTGTGAGCGTGAAAGGTGTATATGCCGTATAAGATTGCTGATCCAACGCCCGGTTTTGCTCGACCTCTGGCATAAAGGCCAAAATCGCCTTCCCGACACCGGTGCAATATCCTGGAGCAATTTTTCCAGCCTGGGCCAATGTTTCAAAATGATCGGTGGCTTTGCACTTATCAACGAAGAGCACATGCCCATTGTCGAGCTGCGCCAAGTGCACCGCTTCACCAACCTTTGCCGCCAGCGCTTCAATATAGGGGCGCGCCACCGGAACCAGGGAGCTGTACCGCCAAGCGGAATGCGCCAAGCGCACCAAGCGTATGCCCATAGAATAGGTTTGGCGCTCGGGATCAAACGCCAGCATGCCTTGATTGGATAATGTTTGCACAAGTCGGTAGAGGGTCGGCTTTGGAAACGGGCTATTGGCCAACAATTCAGAAAACCGGACGGGACGGCGAAAAGAGGCCACTTGGTCCAAGACCTGAATCGCCTTGCCAACAGTGCCATCTGCATTTGAAACATTATACATTTACGTCATCGGTCCCATTAACTGACTATACCGGTTATTTTTAAAAGTTGGCCGAGGCCACACCAAAGATTCTATCTCGTGGAGATATGAACTTGTTGACAAGCATAGGCGAGTCGCGATTAGAATATCAATATATAAAACCGAGTTTCATTATTTGAGACACTTAAAAACTGAACCACTAGGGGAGGACACCATGCGTTCCATATTAAAGGCGACAGTAGCGTCGCTAGCCACAGTTGTTGCACTGGCTGGCCCAGCATCCGCTGATCTAACTGGCAACTTGAAAATTAATCTCGATACATCCAATCCTGCACCACGTGCAACAATGGAAACTTTAATCGCAAAATTCCAAGCTGCGAATCCGGCATTAAACATCACAACTAATGTAATTGATCGTGAGGCGTACAAAACGCAAATACGTAACTTTTTATCAGCCGATGCGCCTGACGTTCTAACATGGTACGCCGCCAACCGGATGAAGCCCTATGTTGAGGCTGGCTTGTTAGAAGATGTATCTGACATGTGGGCTGATGGTACAGACATTGCTAATGAATTAGCATCTACAAAAGGTGCGCTGACAATTGACGGCAAACAATGGGGTGTTCCATACACATACTATCAGTGGGGAATCTATTACAGAAAAGACATCTACCAAGAATTAGGCCTCTCAGAGCCTGCTAATTTTGATGATATGCTGTCTAATTGTGAAGCAATGATTGCGTCTGGGCGCAAATGTTACACCATAGGAAACAAATGGCTTTGGACCGGTGCTGGATGGTTCGATTACCTCAATTTGCGGACTCAACGGATTTGACTTCCACATGCAAATGGCTGCGCGGCGAAATTGAAGTGGACCGATCCACGAGTTCGTGAAACATTCGCTAACTGGGGTAAACTAATGGTCGCATGGGCGCGTTCATTGACGACAATCAAAATAAAGACTGGCAGCAGTCACTGCCGTTTATGATTGATGGTTCTGCAGGGGCCATTTTAATGGGCAACTTTGCAGTTTCGCCATTGCGTGAAGGTGGATTGACCGACGATCAATTAGACTTCCATCAATTCCCGGCAATCACTGCTGGCGTTGCTATGGCAGAAGATGCTCCCACAGATACATTTCATATTGCTGCCGAATGCTAAAAATAAAGACAACGCTAGAGCTTTCTTAGCATATATTGTTTCTGCTGATGCTCAAACTGAGATGAATAATGGCGCTAATTTGGGACAACTGCCAGTTAATTCTAAAGCGTCCGTGGACGATGATAAATTCTTGAATCAAGGCTTTGAAATGCTGTCTTCAAACAGTCCAGGCGGCGTAGCACAGTTCTTTGACCGTGACTTCCCTGCTGAAATGGCACAAGCTGCCATGGAGGGCTTCCAAGAATTCATGATTTATCCCAGATAACTTGGATGATATCCTTGACCGCATCGAGGGTGTTCGTCAAGAAGCTTACTAAAATCAAATACGGGAACTGACTTTCAACTCACCGATTATCGGATGCGCAGGGCAACCTGCGCATCCGCCCTCGCAATCACTAATGACAAGCGACTGCCGTTTCTCTTTGCTGATTTTTTAGACCTTCACTCCCCGCGGAGGCGACTCGATGGCCACCACATCCCCATGGAACAAAACATTGGTCAAACAGGGCTGGTACAAGCGAAATGAAATCGCGATTACGCCGTGGCTGTTTTTGGTGCCAGGTCTCATCATGTTTGCGATTTACGTGGTCTTCCCGATTTTTCAAAGCTTCCGTATCTCCTTATTCAAATGGGATGGCCTTGGATCATTGGCCACACATGGCGAATACATTGGGATGGCAAATTATGAAAAGCTTCTGACCCGAGACCGCTCCTTCAATATTTCACTTTGGAACAATCTCAAGTGGCTGATTTTTTATCTGGCCTCAATTCCGGCCGGGCTGTTTATCGCATTATTCCTCAATCAAACCGTGCGCGGCATTCGGCTTTATAAATCACTCTTTTTCTTCCCCTTCGTGATTTCTCAAATCGTTGTTGGTTTGGTTTTTACGTGGTTTTATGATCCACAATACGGGCTATTCAACGGGATTATTGGCTTTGTTGGCTTTGAGCCGATAAATGTTTTGGGCGACCCCACCTTATCGACCTATGGGGTCATCGCGGCTGGGCTTTGGCCACAGACGGCATATTGCATGATCCTTTATCTCACCGGCCTAAACTCCGTTGACCCCGAGCAAATCGAAGCAGCACGTTTGGATGGTGCCAAGGGCATGAGAATGCTTTGGCACGTTATCTTGCCGCAACTGCGCCCCGCCACATTCATCGCATTTGTAGTGACGGTGATCGGCTCATTGCGGTCGTTTGATTTAATCTCGATCATGACCAATGGCGGCCCGTTCGGGTCGTCGCGGGTGCTCAGCTTTTATATGTTTGAAAAGTCCCTGTCAGAATACGGGTTCAAAATGGGCTACGGCGCCGCGATTGCGGTGATCCTATTTCTGATCATGATGATGTTCATTGGCTACTTTTTGTGGCGGATGTACCAAGATGAGAAAGCCGCTAACCGATGAAATCCAATCTTGCCGCTTTGGAGCTATAACGGATGTTTCCGAAACCCATCAAAAAATCATCGCGCGCTTGGCAGCTTGGTTATCAGGCCCTATTGCCCATCGTGATGTTGCTTTGGCTTGCCCCCTTACTGGCCGTAGCGCTGTTCTCGATAAGACCGGACTCAGATTTTCTAGTTGGCAATTACTGGGGCTGGCCGTCGTCCTTTGAGATGATCAAAAACTACGGCATGGTGTTTGGTTCCGCCATGCCGCGCTACATCATGAATTCATTCCTGATCACCATCCCCACGGTGATCGGCGCGGTGGCGCTAAGCTGTATGACGGGTTTTGCGCTTGGCGTTTACAAATTTCGTGGCAATTTGCTGATTTTTTTCATGTTCATTGCGGGCAATTTCGTACCCTTCCAAATCCTGATGGTGCCGGTTCGTGACCTGACGCTGGACATGGGACTTTATAACACCAAAACCGGCTTGGTACTGTTTCACATCGCATTCCAAACCGGATTTTGCACCCTATTTATGCGCAATTTCATCAAGGCCCTGCCCTATGAGCTAATAGAAGCGGCACGTGTCGAGGGAATCGCAGAATGGCGGATATTCTGGTATGTGGTTTTGCCCTTGATGAAGCCCGCAATTGCAGCGCTTTCGGTCCTAATTTTCACCTTCATCTGGAATGATTACTTCTGGGCTATTGTGCTCACCCAAGGCGAGAATGCCCAGCCCGTCACTGCCGGAATCACCAGTTTTAACGCACAGTTTCGCGCGATGTATCATCTGATGAGCGCAGGCTCGATCATCGCGGCTTTGCCACCTGTTTTGATGTTTTTCTTGATGCAGAAACATTTCATTGCGGGTCTCACCCTTGGCGCGGTAAAATAGCACAAAAGCTAAGGAGCTTGCCATGTCGAACTCTTGGCGCTTAGACGACGGTCACCAAACGCTGGTCTTGGCCGCGACAGACGATTTGTTGCCTCAAGTTATCTATTGGGGGCAAGCTCTTGCCGGTTCTGAGGATTGCGACGACTTGGCCGCGGCGCATAAACAAGATTTCACGGGCGGAATGCTGGACGGCAACCCTGATCTGTCACTCTGCCCCGAGGCCAGCCAATCTTTTCCTGGCCAGCCGGGCCTGCGGTGCCGCGATGCACAGGGAGCTGTGTTGCATCCAAAGTTTCGGTTCGTCTCGGCCGAAGAAGGCTGGCAGGCTTTGGCGCTGACTTACAGCGATCCAAAGCTTGGCCTGACCTATCAAGCCCATTTTGCTCTAACACCGGACACAGGTTTGATCAGCACTTGGGCCACAGTAACCGCCACTAATCCCATTCTTCTCCATTGGTTGGCCGCCCCAGTTTTTCCAGCGCCACACTATAGTACCGAGATGTTGAGCCTGTCCGGCAGCTGGATCGGCGAATTTCAGGTTAACTCCGTGCCATGGACTGCGGGCATGCATATGCGGGAAAGTCGCACAGGCCGCAGCGGGCATGAGCATTTCCCCGGCTTGATCATCCCCGAATGCGGCACAAGCAATACCGCCGGTAAAGCCTATGGGTTTCACTACGGCTGGTCTGGCGGCCATAGAATGATTGCCGAAGAGCTGCCCGATGGCCGCAGGCAGGTACAATTTGGCAATGCCACTGATTCCGAGCTCACGGCCGGTTTGCACTTTGAAACCGCGAAACTCTATGCGGTGTTTTCTGATCACGGATTAAACGGTTGCGCCGTCGCTTTCCAGCGCCACCTGCGTGATCACATCGTGACATTCCCCCAATCCGCACAGCCGCGCCCTGTACATTACAATTGCTGGGAAGCGATTTATTTTGACCATGACATCCCTATTTTACAAGATATCGCCAGCCAAGCCAAAGCTTTAGGTGCTGAGCGCTTTGTACTGGACGACGGTTGGTTTGGCCAACGCGATGATGACACCAGCTCCTTAGGCGATTGGCAAATTGATCCTCGTAAGTATCCCGATGGCCTAGGGCCAATAGTAGATCATGTCATCGCTTTGGGAATGCAGTTTGGCCTGTGGTTTGAACCAGAAATGGTCAACCCTGACAGCGCTTTATATCGCGCCCATCCCGACTGGGCCTTAGGTCCGGAAGATCAGCTTTTGGGCCGCCAGCAGATGGTACTCAACATGGCACTGCCCCAGGTCGGAGACTATTTATTCGACAGCATTGGAGCACTGCTGCACGACTACGATATCAGCTATATAAAATGGGATCACAACCGAACCTTGCCAATCTCCGATGCCGCCCAAACTCGCAGCAGCTATGCTTTGCTAGCGCGGTTGCGAGCAGCCTTTCCACATGTGGAAATCGAGACCTGCGCATCAGGCGGCGGACGGATTGATTTTGGGATATTGCAACACACTCAAAGGGTTTGGCTGTCTGACAGCAACGACGCCTTAGAGCGCAGCCGCATTCAACACGGTGCGGCATTATTTTTGCCCTCCGCTGTGACCGGCAGCCACGTTGGCCCGAGACTGTGCCACACCTCCGGGCGCACGTTCGATATGCAATACCGCGCTTGGGTGGCTGCCCAGCGCCATATGGGTTTTGAGATGGATCCACGCGAGTTGACCGAGATTGAAGCGCTGGCCCTAAAAGACATCACCCAATGGTACAAAGATAACCGGGCATGGATGGCCAATGGAGATATTTTGCGCCTCGATAGCGCTGATCCATCGGTTTTGGCGGAAATGCAATTGGCCCGAGACGGCTCGCGGTTTGTGGTCTTTTCCAACCAACTCGACAGCTCTGCTCAGATCAACTCCCGCCCTCTACGACTGACCCAACTGGATCCCAATGCCATCTTTGCCGTGCATCTGCTCAACCGCGACAAGGTTCATCCACTGTCACGCGGCAATCTCCTTCTCAAGAGCCAGGAGCTTCAGGCCTCAGGGGCTTGGTTGATGGCACAGGGTTTAAACTTGCCCTATGCTGTGCCCAGCTCAATCTGGGTTATTGAAGGCCGAAAGCTCTCACTGTAGCCTTCCTACATTCTAATGCTGTTCACTTAAGGAGACCTATCATGTCCACCGCGCAATACAGCGACCTCAAAGACGCTTCTGTCTACATTACCGGCGGCGGCTTAGGCATTGGGGCGGCACTCACCGAGGGTTTTGTAGCCCAAGGCGCGCGTGTGGCTTTCATCGGTCGGTCTGATGCCAGTGCATTTTGCGCGGAGCTGGAGACCAAATACGGCAATCGCCCCTTGTTCATACAAGGCGACATCACTGATACCGCAGCCCTTAAAGCCAGCATGGCGCAGGCCGCAGACGCACATGGCCCGATCACAACCCTGATCAACAACGCCGCCAATGACAAACGCCACAGCGCTGAAGAGGTGACGCCTGAATTTTGGGATTGGATGATTGAGGTCAATCTCAAAGCCTATTTCTTTGCCTGCCAAACAGTCTTGCCGCAAATGCGCCAAGCGGGCTTTGGTTCGATCATAAATTTCAGCTCTATCAGCTATATGATGGGCAATTCAGGATATCCAATTTACACCGCCTGCAACTCCGCCATCAACGGATTGTCGCGCAGCTTGGCGCGTGAGTTTGGCCACGAAAAAATCCGGGTCAACGCCTTGGCCCCCGGTTGGGTTCTGACGCAAAAGCAAAAAGACCTTTGGGTGACCGAAGAAGGGTTAGCAGCCCATGTGGCGCGGCAATGTCTCAACGAAACTCTCGAACCAGAGGATATCCTGGGAGGTTGCCTATTTTTGGCCTCGCAAAGCTCCAAGATGATGACCGGTCAAGCCTTGGTGATTGACGGCGGCGTGGTGACCACAGGATGAGCGTCAAAGCTAAGTGGATCGCTGTGGATTGGGGGACGTCCTCGCTGCGCGCTTGGGCGATGGATGCTGAGGGTCATGATCTATCCACAGCCTCATCGGATCAAGGCATGGGGACGTTGGCGCCCTCTGAGTTTGAAGCCGCCCTCTGCGCTTTGGTGGAGCCTTGGCTATCTGCGGGTCCAACCGATGTGATCGCCTGCGGCATGGTTGGAGCGCGGCAAGGTTGGATTGAAGCGCCCTATGATGTGACGCCCTGTAAACCGCAATCGAAGATTAACAAAAGCGCCCACAACCGACCCAAGATTGAATGTTCGGATCATCGCAGGTGTCTCACAAACCCAACCGGCCGATGTGATGCGCGGTGAGGAAACCCAAATCGCCGGCTTCCAAAAGCTCAATCCAAATTGGGATGGGGTGATTTGCCTGCCCGGCACCCATACCAAATGGGTCCAGATGAGCGCCGGTGAAATTGTCAGCTTTCAGACCTTCATGACCGGCGAGATGTTTGACCTGCTCTCAACAGCATCGGTGTTACGACATTCGGTAAACAGTAACGGCTGGGATCAAGAGGCCTTTGATCAAGCCGTCGATGAGGCCATATCCCGCCCCGAGGCCATTGCCGCACGTCTATTTGGGCTGCGCGCTGGAAGCCTGTTGAACGACCTGCCCGCCACCACCGCGAAATCTAGGCTTTCCGGGCTTTTGATCGGCGCAGAGCTGGCGGCCGCCAAACCCTATTGGCTGGGTCAATCTTTGGCCATGATCGGGCCTAAATCTATGGGGGATGGCTATGCCGCAGCTTTGGCAGCTCAGCATGTCCCCGTCACCCGCACCGATACAGCACAGATGACCTTGGCCGGCCTGAAAGCCGCCTATGCCACTTGGAAGGAAACCCTATGAGCCGCCCAATAATTGCCATCCTGCGTGGGGTGCAACCTGCCGAAGCCGTGGCCATCTCTGGCGTTATATTAGCGGCTGGTATCGATAAAATAGAAGTGCCCCTCAATTCGCCCTCGCCTCTTGAGAGCATAAGCGCCATTGCTGAAGCCTACGGGAATCGCGCCCTGATTGGAGCTGGAACCGTACTCACGGCCGTACAGGTGCAACAGGTCAAAGCGGCGGGTGGCCAATTGGTGGTATCGCCCAATTGTGACCCGGCTGTGATTGCCGCCACGATTGCTGCAGGCATGCAAAGCTGGCCGGGTATTTTCACCACCTCCGAAGCCTTCACCGCGCTGCAAGCAGGGGCCACAGGCCTGAAGCTTTTCCCCAGTGACGTCGCTGGCCCAAAGGGTCTGAAAGCCATGCGTGCGATATTGCCTGTAGGTACACAGGTTTATGCCGTCGGTGGCGCAGGCCCTGAAAACTTTGCCGAATGGGTCGCAGCCAGCGCCGATGGCTTTGGACTTGGATCAGCAATTTACAAACCCGGCGACACTCCCGAAACGGTCGCCACAAAAGCGCAGGCCATTGTGGCCGCCTTCGACGCAATATGATGATGCTCTTCAACCCCCGCCCTTGTGGCCTCGGCGAGGGACCACTGTGGCACCCGCTGCGCGAAGACCTGTTTTGGTTCGATATCACAGCCCATCAGCTGTTGAGCGCCACTCAAGTTTGGCAGTTTGACGAATATGTCTCCGCGGCGGGTTGGATCAGCCATGACCAGCTCTTGATCGCTTCAGAAAGCCAGCTGTTCAGCTTTGATCTGATCACAAAAACTCAGACAAAAATCTGTGACCTGGAAGCCCGCAACCCGGTGACTCGCTCCAATGATGGCCGCGCAGATCCACAGGGCGGGTTTTGGATTGGCACCATGGGCAAGAATGCCGAGGCCAATGCTGGTGCGATTTACCGTTATCATCGCGGGACCTTGAAAAAATTGGTCACCGGCCTGACCATCCCAAATGCGATCTGTTTTGCCCCAGATGGCAAAAATGCCTATTACACAGACACCCCGACCCAGCAAATTTTGACTGTAGATTTGGATGTGGACGGCTGGCCCATTTCCAAAGCAAGATTGGCCGTTGATCTCACCCAAACGGGCAAAAATCCTGATGGTGCTGTCGTCGATGCCGCAGGCAATATCTGGAACGCGCAATGGGGGGCGGCACGCTTGGCCTGTTACAGCCCTCAGGGCCAACTGCTCGAAACCATCGCACTACCTGCCGCCCATGCCACCTGCCCCGCCTTTGCTGGCGCCACTTCACGCCTTTTTTGCACCAGCGCCACCCAAGGGCGCAGGGCAGATGAGCTGACGCCAGCCGATGGGCAAACCTTTGAAACTCAAGTCTCAGCGACCGGGCAACTCGAACATCAAATCATTTTGTGAGATCAAACATGAAGCGCACCATCGGAGTTTGTTATTATCCGGAACACTGGCCAGAGGACATCTGGGCTACAGATGCGCGGCGTATGGCGGAGGCTGGATTAAGCTGGGTGAGGATCGGAGAGTTCGCGTGGTCCCGCATGGAACCCAAGCCCGGGCACTTCGAATGGGACTGGCTAGACCGAGCTATCGAGACCCTAGGGGCCGCTGGATTGAAGGTGATCTTAGGCACGCCCACAGCCACGCCGCCACTTTGGATGCTCAACAAGCATCCCGATATGCTGGCCCATGATGAGGCGGGCACAATCCGAAAATTTGGCTCACGCCGGCATTATTGCTTCAGCCATGATGGCTACCGCCAAGAAGCCCGCCGGATCACCCGTTTGATGGCGGAACGCTATGGCAAAAATCCTTATATCGCCGCTTGGCAAACGGACAATGAATATGACTGTCACGATACCGCAATCAGCTATTCGCCTCATGCGTACGGCGCGTTTCAAGATTGGTGCGCGCAGCGCTATCAATCCCCCGATGCGCTCAATTCGGCTTGGGGCAATGTGTTTTGGTCGATGGACTATGACAGCTTTGATCAACTGGGACTGCCCAACCAAACCGTGACCGAGCCCAACCCGAGCCATGTCTTAGCCTTCCGCAGGTTTTCTTCTGATCAAGTAGTTTTGTTTAACCGCGTGCAATGTGATGAAATTCGCAAGAATTCCCAAGCTCCTATTATCCATAACTTCATGGGGCGGATCACCTCGTTTGATCACTATGATGTTGGAGCGGATTTGGATATTTCCTCTTGGGACAGCTACCCTATGGGTTTCCTGCTAGACCGGGTTGGCGCCACAGATGATGATAAGGCGCATTTTCTGCGCCAAGGGGATCCGGATTTCCAAGCTTTCCATCACGATCTCTACCGCGCCACATCCAATGGACGGTGGTGGATCATGGAGCAACAACCGGGACCGGTGAATTGGGCCCCATGGAACCCAGCGCCCTTGCCTGGCATGCCACGACTTTGGGCATGGGAGGCCTTCGCACATGGTGCGGAAACCGTCTGCTATTTCCGTTGGCGGCAAGCGCCCTTTGCACAGGAGCAGATGCATGCAGGCCTATTGCAGCCCGACTCAACTGCGGCCCCGGCTTTGGGCGATGCAGCACAGGTCGCCGCAGAATTGGCCGAACTTCCAGATGTGGGCACAGCTCAAGCTCAAGTGGCTTTGGTGTTTGATTACGACAGCGCCTATGCTTGGGAGACCCAGCCACAGGGTGCAGATTTTGACTATTTCCAAATGGTGTTTGACTGCTACCGCGCATTACGCCGGGCCGGCTGGTCGGTGGATGTCGTCCCTAAAACAGTCGATCCGTCGACATATAAAATCACATTTGCACCCGGCCTTTTGACAGTTCCTACCAGCCTTTCCGGCGGATTGGTTGTCGCCGGCCCACGGGCGGGCTCAAAAACTGAAGAGCTGACCATACCTGAAAGTCTTGTTCCTCAGATTGCAGGGCTTGCGACCAAAGTCACCTATGTGGAAAGCCTGCCGCCCTTTGCCCCAATGTCCCTCAAAGGGGGAGGTGCATTTGAAAAATGGCGAGAAGCAATAGAAACCGACGATGCTGTGATCTTGCAGCTTGAAGATGGCGCCCCAGCCGCTGTCCGCGCGGACGATATGATCTATCTCGCAGGCTGGCCCAATCCCAGCCTTTGGCGGCGCTTGCTGGTACAAGTGGCGCAAGAGCAAGGCCTGCCGATAATGGACCTGCCCCGAGACATTCGAATTCGCGACACCCAGACCCATAGATTTTGGTTTAACTATGGCCCAAAACCGGTCATGTGGAATGATATGACTCTGCCTGCCGCTGGGGTTCATTGGGAGATCCTATGACACAAATCACCCCTTTCGGAACCACCGAAGATGGTCGCGATATCGCGCAAATCGCCATTGGCTCAGATCTGTTGGCCGTAAAAATCTTAACCCTCGGCGGCGTGCTCAATGACGTACGGCTGGCCGGGATTGCTTGGCCTTTGACCTTGGGCAGTTCAGAGGTTGCGGCTTATGAAGGCAGAATGAGCAGCTTTGGCTCCTTGATGGGTCCGGTGATCAATCGGATCAAGGGCTGTTCAGCCGAAATCGATGGGCAGGTATTTACCTTCGAGAAACATCATTCCGGCGATCTTACACAACATTCTGGTAACACTGGTATGCACCGAAAAGTCTGGAGTATTGCGGATCATGGGCCAGATTTTGTGGTGCTGAAATTGGCTCTGGCCGATGGTTTGGGAGGATTTCCCGGCAACCGGGAGATTGAGCTTCGCTACACCGTGCATCAGGCGTCGATCAGCATGACAGTGCAGGCCATAACTGACGCGCCCACCCCGTTCAATCCCGCCAATCATTCCTATTGGTCGCTCGACCCAACGGTTGGCTTTTCGGGGCAAACTTTTCAGGTACACTCAGATCACTATAGCGAGCCAGACGAAAACCTGATGCCCACGGGTCAGATCTTACCGGTTGCAGGCAGCCAATATGATTTCCGTAGCGGCAGCATCATGGCCGGGGACAACTCGCAGTTTTACGACTTCAACTTTTGTATGGCTGATCAAAAACGCCCCCTGACCATTGTGGCAACTCTGACCGGGACCGAAGGCGTACGGATGGAGATGGCAACCACGGAGTGCGGGCTTCAACTCTACGATGGCGGCACAATCCACGCGCCCGGCCACGGCACTCACCACGGCGCGTCATATGACCCCTATGCCGCTCCAGCGTTAGAGGCGCAAAGTTGGCCTGGATCACTCGACCACGCCCATTTTCCAGATATCATTTTACGCCCCGGCGCCCGATATGAGCAAATCACCAGCTGGACCTTTTCGGCGGAAGGTCTAGGGTAAATCCAAATTTCTGGAGAGTTTGCCCCATGTCTGACATCTTGATCCACCCACTCACCCAAGACGCTTTTGCAGCCTTCGGTGATATCATCACTCTGAAAGATAGCCCGGACAAGCTCATCAATCAGGGCTTATGCGGGCGGCATCACGATTTGGCAGCGTTAGATTTTGGGCCAGACGGCAGCGCGGGCATCAGCCTGTTTGACGCCACACCGCGCAGCCTGCCCTATCGCCTAGAACTGGTTGAGCGCCATCCGGAAGGCTCACAGGCTTTTTTGCCGATGACCCAAAACCCCTTTTTGGTAATTGTAGCCCTGGACGAAGATGGCACTCCAGGGAGACCCTTGGCCTTTCGCACCGCACCCGGCCAAGGAATCAACTTGCACCCCAACGTTTGGCACGGTGTTTTGACACCTTTGTTCGCACCCGGCTTATTTGCTGTCGTGGACCGGATAGGCAATAGCGCGAATTTAGAAGAGTATTGGTTTGAACACCCCTTCACGGTCTCAGGAGATACGACATGAAAGATATCCAAGAGTTAAAAGACCTCAATGCAAAACAACTGTGGCACCCCATGGGTCACCCCGGTGATTTACAATCCAACGCTCCGACCATCATTGACCGCGCCGAAGGTGTCCGCATTATCGACTTGGACGGCCATGAAGCCGTTGATGCAGTCGGTGGCCTTTGGTGCGCCAATCTTGGCTACTCCAATAATGTGGTGAAACAGGCCATTTCAGATCAGCTGTTTAAGCTGCCTTATTATTCGGCCTTCGCAGGAACCAGCAACGCCCCAGCAATTGAAGCGGCGGAAGCCGTGGTGAATTTCTTCCAAGAGGACGGCATGGCACGGGTGTTTTTCACTTCAGGCGGTTCTGACTCTGTGGACACAGCAATGCGCATGGCACGGCAGTATCACCGCTTGCGCGGCCAGCCCCAACGCATCAAATACCTGAGTCTTAAGAAGGGCTATCACGGTACGCATTTTGGCGGCGCTTCGGTCAATGGTAATCCAAGGTTCCGCACGGCCTATGAACCCTTGCTGCCCGGCTGCTATCACCTACCCTCGCCCTATAGCTATCGCAATCCGTTTCATGAAAGTGATCCCGTCAAATTGGCGCAGTTGGTGGCACAGGCGATGGAAGATGAGATCATGTTCCAAGATCCCTCAACCATTGCCGCCTTCATCATGGAGCCGATCCAAGGGGCAGGCGGTGTGATTGTGCCCGATGCCTCCTTTATGAAACTGGCCCGCGACATCTGCGACAAACACGGGATTCTGATGATATCTGATGAGGTTATCACAGGCTTTGGCCGCACTGGCGATTGGTCTGGCGCGCGCCATTGGGGAGTTCAACCTGATATGATGACCGTCGCCAAGGGGATCACCTCAGCCTATTTTCCAGTGGGGGCCACATTGGTCAACGCTAAAATGGCGGAGACCTTTGAGAGCGATCAATCGGGCGAAGGTTCCATCTGGCATGGCTATACCTACTCAGCCCATCCGGTGGGCATGGCGGCGGTCAATGCCTGCGTGAGTGAAACACTGCGTTTGGATCTCAAATCCAATGCCGCCGTGCGCGGAACGCAGCTTTATGAGGGCTTGAAAGCGCTACAGGTAGATTTTGATATCATTGGTGATGTCCGCGGTGGCCATGGGTTGATGGCCGCGATTGAGCTAGTCTCAGACCGAGGCACCAAAGCACCGCTGGAGATGGGCGTCATTAAACGCGCGCATAAAGCTACATATGAAGCTGGTACCATGGTCCGAATTGGCGGCAACAATCTGTTGATGTCACCACCACTGGTCGTAACCGAGGCCGATATCGCCAAGATCTTGGCCGACCTGCGCAGAGGTCTTTCAGCACTTTAAATCATTACCGGGTCGCCTATCAGGTTAGGCGGCCCCCCATCCCCCTCCACCTGGCGTGGCCAATCCGAAAATCGAGCCCGCTGGCAAGTCAATCTCATCATTGCCTTTCAATTCAACGCGGCTGCCATCGGGCAACTCCGCCCAGTTTTGACCCGTAGCCCCACTGTCTCCACCAGCCACACCAAAGGGCGGGATCACACGATGCGAGCATAGGGTGGTCACGGTTACATCAGTTAAAAACTCTAACCGACGCAGCGCGCCATGGCCGCCACGATAGGCTCCAGCACCGCCAGATCCACCGCGAATGGCGAAGGTGCGCAACCGAACTGGAAAGCGTTTTTCCAAAATTTCCGGGTCGGTCATCTTGGTATTTGTCATATGGGTTTGCACCGCATCACAGCCATTGAAGCTTGGCCCTGCCCCAGTGCCGCCAGCGATGGTCTCATAGTTCTGGAAGGTCTCATTGCCCCAAACAAAATTATTCATTGTCCCTTGGCTGCCAGCAAGGATGCCCAAGGCCCCAATCAAAGCATTGCAGGCCGCTTGGCTCACCTCTGTATTGCCCGCAATAACCGCCGCCGGGTATTGTGGATTGAGCATCGAGTTTTCGGGCACAATGATATCCAAAGGTTTGAGACAGCCCTCATTCAACGGAATATTTTTACCAACCATCAAGCGAAACACATAGAGTACTACTGCCCGCGACACGGCAAAGGGTGCGTTGTAATTGCCCGCATGCTGAGCGCTGGTGCCGGTAAAATCTACCCGAGCTGAGCGCGTTTCATGGTCGATCGTGATGGCTACCTGCACTTGCTGGCCAGTGTCCATTTTATAGAGGAAATTGCCATCTTCGAGCCCAGCGATGACCTCGCGCACGCTTTCTTCGGCGTTGTCTTGCACATGTACCATATAAGCGGTCACAGCAGGCTGCCCATAGCTGGCCACCATCCGCAGCAATTCACGGCGTCCAGTTTCATTGGCCGCGACTTGAGCTTTCAGATCGGCCATATTTTGCGGGATATTGCGACAAGGGTATTTTCCAGACGACAATGTCTTGATCGCTTCATCTTCACACAGACGCCCCGCACGAACCAATTGTACGTTATCAATCAGCACACCTTCTTGCTCAATATGCGTGCTATCGGGCGGCGCGGAACCGGGCGTGCGTCCGCCAATATCCGCATGATGCCCACGCGAGCCCAGCCAATAGACCGCTTTACCCTCGACAAATACTGGGGTGACAACGGTCACATCCGGTAAATGCGTGCCACCGTTGTAGGGTGAGTTGAGCATGTAGGCATCCCCCTCAGCGATCCCTAAATTTTGCTGCATCACGGTTTTAATGCTGTCTGACATTGAGCCCAAATGCACAGGCACATGCGGCGCATTCGCCACCAAATCTCCATGCTCATCAAAAATGGCACAGGAGAAATCAAACCGTTCCTTGATATTCACAGACCAGCTGGTGTTAGCCAAAGTGGCGCCCATTTGATCGGCAATCGACATGAAGCGGTTCGACATAACCTCCAACAGAATAGGATCTGCCTTGGTACTGGCCAAATCGCGCAACGGGCGCGCCACATGTTCAAAAATCAAATTGCCAAACGTATCTTGCTGCGCCTGCCATCCGGGTTCCACAACATTTGTGCCGGTTGGTTCAAGCACAATCGCCGGGCCGTTTATTACTTGATCGGACCGCAGCTTGGTTCGGTCATAGACCTCCGTGTCATGCCAGCCTTGGCGGTAGAGCTGACCTTGCCCTATCGGCACGCCATCGCCAAAGGTTTGCACCGGATTGGCTGCACCCTTCATCTCACCAATGGCCTCAACACTCAGCATCTCAAATTGTAGCTTTCGGTCCGGTGACGAAAAGCCAAAACGAGCTATATGAGCCGCTTCAAAATCCTCAGCCATTTGTGCGGCCGGGCCATAGGACACCTCCAAAGCTTGGTGCGAGCCTTCATAGCGCAGATGTGCCATTATTTCGATGCGCGGCTGCGGAATGCCTTGTCCCGCCAGCTCTTGCAGGGCGGCATCTTGTAGAGTGACCAAGGTGGCTTGCACCTGCGCATCATCCTCTAGTTCACAATCGAGCTGCCCCTCGCGCAGGCACCGCAAATCTGCAAGACCCATGCCATAGGCGGAAAGCACGCCTGCAAACGGGTGCACCATCACCCGAGACATGCCCAGAGCTTCTGCCACCAAACAGGCATGCTGCCCCCCCGCGCCCCCAAAGCTTTGCAGGGTATAGGTGGTAATATCATGGCCCCGCTCAACACTAATTTTTTTGATGGCATTGGCCATATTTTGGACTGCAATTTCGAGAAATCCCTGCGCCATATCTTCCGGTGACCCTTGCAGGGCGTTTTGCACCGCCAAGTCTTGGATGCGCAATCGAGCGGCCTCTAGTTCCAAAGGCATATCCCCTGAAGCTCCAAACACAGCGGGAAAATAATCCGCAGAGACAGCACCCAAAAGCAGATTACAATCGGTGACCGTCAAGGGCCCACCGCGGCGATAGCTGGCCGGACCGGGATCTGCGCCGGCGCTTTCAGGACCCACTTGGAACCTACCGTCGCGGTAGCTACAAATCGAGCCACCACCAGCCGCCACTGTATGAATATCCATCATCGGCGCACGCATTCGCACTCCGGCGACTTCGGTCTCAAAACTACGCTCAAACTTTCCAGCAAAATGGCTGACATCGGTTGAAGTGCCGCCCATATCAAAACCGATCAAGCGGTCGAAACCAGCCTGCTGACCCGTTTGCACCATCCCAACAATTCCACCGGCAGGCCCCGATAAAATCGCGTCTTTGCCTTGGAATTTTCGTGCATCGGTCAAGCCACCGTTGGATTGCATAAACATCAAGGCCTTGCAGTTTTCACCGACGTTTAACGCATCAGCCACTTGATCAACATAGCGCCGCAGGATTGGCGACAGGTAGGCATCCACCACGGTTGTATCACCGCGCCCCACCAATTTGGCCAGCCCCGACACCTCATGGGAGGTAGAAACCTGTTCAAACCCAAGGTCGCGGGCCAACTGTGCCAATTGCTGTTCATGACTGGGATTGAGATAAGCATGCAACAAGGCGATAGCGATGGAGTCCACACCCGCCGCCCGCGCCGCTTGCATGCCCACCCGGGCCTGCGCCATCTCCAGCGGGGTCAAGACCTGTCCCTGCGCATCCAAGCGCTCCGACACTTCCACAACGGATTGATACAATAGTTGAGGCCGCTTGATATGCATGGCAAACAGATCCGGCCTTGTCTGATAGCCAATTTCCAGCAAATCGCCGAACCCTTCGGTGATCATCAGCAAAACAGCCGCTCCTTTGCGTTCCAATAGCGCGTTGGTGGCCACAGTTGTGCCCATCTTAACCGCACCGATGTCTGCCTTCGCAATCGGGACATCACCTAAGATGTTAGAGATGCCTTGCACCGCTGCATCTTTATATTGCTCTGGGTTTTCAGACAAAAGCTTATGGCTGTGAAGGTGACCTTCAGGATCTTGCGCCACAATATCGGTGAATGTGCCGCCACGGTCGACCCAAAATTCCCATGCCATAATCTGCTCCCATTCGCTTTGCAGCAGGAAGGCTGCAAACATGGCGAGGGTCAAGAGCTTTGGCCCAAGTCTCAGGCGTTAAGGGCTAGTTTTGCATAAATTGTTTGCAAAAACGTCCGGCCAGTAAATCATCGTTAATATTTACGGACGCTTAAGGCCTTAAGCGCAATTCAAGAAGCGTTTGCATGTGTTTCAGCGCAAGCCAAAGCTGTGGCCTATACGTATGGAGCTTTGACCGGAGATGCCTCTACAGAGAGCGATGCTGGCAGCTCAGATGATTTCAACTTTATTTAAAGCCTAGAATGCCTAAGCAACAGCCGCACGGATTGCGTTGATATTCACGCCATAAGGCGCAGAATTTGAAACTGATCCACCTTTAAAAACTGCAGATCCTGCGACCAAAACATCCGCACCCGCACGCACAAGACCCGGCGCAGTCAAAGGGGTGACGCCACCGTCAATCTCAATGTGGATCGGCCGGTCGCCAATCATAGCACGCAGTTCTGCAACTTTGCCTTCCAGTGGGATAAAGGATTGACCACCAAAGCCCGGGTTTACAGTCATCACACAAACCAAGTCAGCATGATCGAGCAAATGCGCAACCGCACTGACGGGTGTACCGGGATTGAGCGCCACGCCTGCTTTCGCGCCATTGGCCCGAATCGCCTGCAATGAGCGGTGAATATGCGCGCCGGCTTCCACATGCGCAGTGATCACATCAGCGCCCGCTTCAGCAAAGGCTTCGATATAGGGATCAACCGGCGCAATCATCAGATGCACATCCATGACGGTTGAAATATGAGGCCGAATGGCTGCGCATGTGCTGGGACCAAAGGTGATATTGGGGACAAAATGCCCATCCATCACATCAACATGGATCCAATCTGCGCCTTGAGCCTCGACGCAGCGGATTTCCTCGCCAAAATTCGCGAAATCCGCAGATAAGATTGAGGGGGCTATTTTTACGGATCGATCAAAAGACATGGGCTCACCTTTACTTCGTTTTGTTGCAATTATCCCGATGAAGCATGATTGTCACGCGTTAGAATGCTTGAACTGTCGGACAATCCCATGCACACAAGTTGAATGGAACAGATCACCACCTCAATTGCGCATCTGCCGCAAACCACAGAACCTCGCAACGCGGGCATTCCGCTTGATTTGGATTGGGCCCTTTCGGTGCAAGCCAATACCTCAGCCATTGAACGCCGCTGCGCCACCCTGCCTGGCCGACGGTCAGTCAAAAAAGACCACCAGGCGGCATGGCTTGCCCGCGCTATTAGCTGCATCGACCTGACCACGCTCTCGGGCGACGATACATCAGGTCGGGTCAAACGCCTTTGCGCCAAAGCGCGCCAACCGGCACGGCAAGATATTTTGGATCGGATTGGCCTACCCCATCTGACTACAGGCGCGGTATGCGTCTATCACGATATGGTCGCAACGGCCGTTGAAGCTCTACAAGGCACTGGCATTCCCGTCGCCGCGGTGAGCACCGGCTTTCCAGCAGGACTTTCGCCTTTGCATCTGCGCATCGAGGAAATTCGTGAAAGCGTGAAGGCCGGGGCCTCCGAGATCGACATCGTCATTTCGCGCCGCCATGTTCTAACGCAAAATTGGCAAGCCCTCTACGAAGAGATGGCTGCCTTCCGCAACGCTTGCGGTGATGCTCATGTCAAAGCCATTTTGGCTACTGGCGAATTGGGCAGCCTGCGCAACGTTGGGCGCGCCAGTTTGATTTGCATGATGGCCGGGGCCGATTTCATCAAAACATCCACCGGCAAAGAAAGCGTAAATGCAACCCTGCCTGTAACCTTGGTGATGCTGCGTGCCATTCGGGCCTATCACAGTCGCACCGATTTTCGCGTTGGCTACAAACCCGCAGGAGGCATTTCCAAAGCCAAGGATGCCATAACCTACCTCGCCTTGATCAAAGAAGAGTTGGGCGATCGTTGGTTGCGCCCAGATCTTTTCCGCTTTGGCGCATCCTCCCTATTGGGCGATATTGAACGCCAGCTCGAACATCACCTCACCGGCGCCTATTCTGCCAATCACCGTCACCCGATCGGATAATCCTATGAGCATTGAAACAATTTTCGACACAATGGATTACGGCACGGCCCCAGAAGATCGCCGTGCAGCGCTTCAGTGGATTGCAGATCATGGCGGAATTTCCGGCCCCTATGTGAACGGCACATGGGGCCCGTTTCGCGATGACATGCCCGTATGCAACCCTGCCACCGGCGAAAAGCTGGCCGGGATGACAATTACCTCTGCTGATGAGGTCGCAGCCGCAGTTGCAGCCGCCCGCAAAGCACAGCCTGCATGGGAGGCCTCAGGTGGGCCCGCACGGGCCCGCGTGCTTTATGCCATCGCGCGGTTGATGCAAAAACATGCGCGGCTCTTGTCCGTCATGGAGTCCTTGGACAACGGCAAACCCATCCGTGAAAGCCGAGATATTGATATCCCTCTGGCCATTCGGCACTTTTACCATCACGCCGGTCACGCACAATTGATGCCAACCGCGTTAGCAGATCGCGTGGCCCTTGGGGTCTGTGGTCAGATTATCCCGTGGAACTTCCCGCTGTTGATGCTGGCTTGGAAAATCGCCCCAGCTTTGGCCATGGGCAACACCGTGGTTTTGAAGCCCGCAGAATATACGCCGATGACAGCTATGCTTTTTGCCGACATTTGTGCACAAGCCGGCGTGCCACCCGGTGTCGTCAATATCATTACCGGCGATGGCAGCACAGGAGAGGCTTTGACGGCCTCAAATGTCGACAAGATTGCATTCACTGGTTCCACTGCCGTTGGGCGGCGAATTCAGAATGCAACAGCAACCAGCAGTAAATCCCTCACCCTAGAGCTGGGCGGTAAATCTCCTTATATCGTATTTGATGATGCGGATATCGACAGTGCGATTGAGGGCTTGGTCGACGCAATTTGGTTCAATCAGGGCCAAGTTTGCTGCGCCGGCTCGCGCTTGTTGGTGCATGAAGCCATTGCGGATGATTTTCATCATCGTCTCAAAGCGCGTATGGACAAGCTGAGGATCGGTGACCCGCTCGACAAATCAATAGACGTGGGCGCAATCGTAGACCCGATTCAATTGGCCCAAATTCAACGCCTCGTTGCCGCCAATGACGCGGGTGAAACCTATCATGCAAATACGCCTGTGCCGGAGGGATGTTTCTACCCGCCGACCTTGATAACAGGTCTTCATGCGGCCGATACCTTGATGCAGGAAGAAATTTTTGGACCTGTCTTGGTTTCCACCACCTTCCGCACGCAAGCCGAAGCCATTGAAATCGCCAACAACACCAAATACGGGCTAGCCGCCACTATTTGGACTGAAAATATAAACCTCGCACTCGACATCGCGCCGAAGCTGGTGGCTGGCGTGGTTTGGGTCAATGCGACCAATCTGTTTGACGCAGCGGCTGGGTTTGGCGGGTTGCGTGAAAGCGGATTTGGTCGTGAAGGCGGCTGGGAAGGCCTGCAAGCCTATAGCAAACCAGCCACAGCCATAGCACCGCCCGCAAGCATCGCGGCATTCTCAGGCCAAGGCACAACAGGTGAAACTGTGGATCGGACCGCCAAGCTCTATATCGGCGGTAAACAAACCCGCCCTGACAGCGGATACAGCCAAGCCGTCTTTGGTGCAAAAGGTCTACTCTTGGGCCATGCGCCCATCGCTAGTCGCAAAGACATTCGCAATGCCATTCAGGCCCAAGCGGCCTGTGGTTGGGGCAAAATCTCCGGCCATCTGCGCGCCCAAATACTCTATTACATCGCGGAAAACCTGACGGCTCAAGCCACAGGCTTTGCGGCTCGTTTGGATGCCATGACCGGCACCACGACCGGTGCATCTGAAGTGGATGCAGCGGTTGATATCTTATTCACCTATGCCGCTTGGGCCGATAAATTTGAAGGCCGCGCGAAATCTGTGCCAATTCGTGGTGTGGCTTTGGCCATGCGCGAACCGGTAGGGCGGATCGCCGCCCTTTGCCCGGATGCAGCGCCACTGCTGGGCTTGGTCATGCCAATGGCCGCCGCACTGTCGACCGGCAACACCATAACCCTTTGCGCAAGCCAACCCTTCCCCTTGGCCGCCACCGATTTTTATCACATCATAGAGGCCTCAGATGTCCCCGCAGGTGCGGTAAATATTCTAACCGGATCGCAAGCCGATTTGGCCCCCCATCTTGGGGCGCATATGGATATAGACAGTGTTTGGTGCCTATCTGGCGAAGGTGCAACACAGGCCGTAAAGGCCAAAGCTAGCAGCAACATCAAACGCGTTTGGACAGGCGCCGCGCCGGAAGATCACCTGAGCTGGTTGGACGCGGGCACTGAGATCAAAACCATCTGGATCCCCTACGGCGAATAATTTGACCGAGACTAAGCGTTATTTACGTCGAAACCATCCGCCAATGCGGCTGGTGGTTTCGTCTGCTGCGGCATCAATATTTTCGATTACGGGGTTTATTCTTCGGTTCCAAAATCCACGAGCCCGCACATAGACCGCCCAAAACAAGGCCGCGAGTGCGGTCAATAATACGCTATTGAACCACGGGATCAACCGCACTTCTGGCCCAGATATGGGCTTGATGCTCACAGCATTGGGGTAGATCGAGAGAAAGGTATTGCGCCAACCATAATGGCGCACGACATACCATTCGGGCTTGTCGCGATTTGAAATCGCATCTTCGGCCTGAGCCTGTAGATTTGAGCTGTCCAACTTGAAATAGGGAGGCCAGTCGAATCCGGTGTCCTCGTTGCGGTAGACGCTCACCTTACCATTGATCTGCACTGAATTGATCAATCGCAAGTCACGGTTAAACGACAGCGCATCGCCCGTGTCAGGCTTCGCATAAAACATACGGGTCCAGCCTGAGAAATCTTTGCGCAGTACTTCAGTCCCGGTGATCCTGACGATGTCACGCTGTGGTAAATTATAATGCAAAACAACGAAGACCGTCACAAAGAGCAAAAGCCCAAAGATCCATTTCAATTTGGTCAGCATCAAGCCTTCTCCTTTGCTGCCATCACACCCGCCATGACTACAGTTTGCTCGGCGTCAGCCCCGGCAGTTCCACCCTATATAGGAAGGAACCAGAAGGATCATAACCCCTCCTATTCGAATTGTGCAAATCACCCATCACGCCGCGCTTTGAGCGCGCAAATCACATAACAAGTCATCAAGACGGGTCCCCAGACAGCGCCCGTCCCCAAGCTCCACATGGCACCCGAGACCAAAGTATCCTGCCAAGGCGCAGGTAAAAGTGAGGTGATCCAAAGACAATGCCACAAGAAGATCGTCACCGAGGCCCAAGCCAGCGCCACGGCCCCTTCCCGCCAAAACTCCGCCACGCCCCGAGGATCCCGCATTCCAGCTCGGCGTCCTAAAATAAGAGCTATCAAAAGTGGGAGTGGAAAGGCGAGCAAGGGGATCATGGCGTGGGATGGCCTGTTTGTGAGGTAAGCATTGTATAGGCGGCGTCTCCGCTTCAACTACTTAACCACATATATGTCTGTCAGGCTAAGATCGCCAACCCAAAATACAGGTGTGCAAGCCTAAAACTCGTGATTGCCCTTTCGAATGGGCACCGCAAATCTTTAAGCGGTGCCCAAATCAATTATCAAGCAGCGACCACATTGAACTCCGGGCCATAGGGGTAGTGGGTGATATTTTCGTTGCCATCTTCGGTGATGATCAAAATATCATGCTCACGGTAACCACCGGCGCCGGGCTGGCCCTCAGGGATTGTGATCATAGGCTCCATAGAGATCACCATGCCCTGCTCCAAAACCGTGTCGATATCTTCACGCAGCTCTAGCCCAGCTTCGCGACCGTAGTAGTGGCTCAGCACACCGAACGAGTGACCATACCCGAAAGAGCGATATTGCAGCAAATCGCGCTCTTCAAAGAAGGCATTCACCCCAGCCGTAACCTCCGCGCAACTGACGCCCGGTTTCAACAATCGCATACCAAGTTCATGGGCGGCGATATTGGCTTCCCAATACGCAAGCGAAGCCGGGTCAACCGTTTCCACAAACATCGTGCGTTCCAGGGCTGTGTAATAGCCGGAAATCATTGGGAATGTATTGAGGCTGAGAATATCCCCCCGCTGCAAAACACGGCCTGTCACAGGGTTATGCGCCCCGTCAGTGTTCAAGCCGGATTGAAACCAAACCCAAGTGTCACGGTATTCAGCATCAGGGAATTCACGCGCGATATGAGCCTCCATAGCGTCGCGGCCAGCCATGGCCACATCAATCTCCCGCGCACCCGCGCATACCGCCTCTTTGATCGCGTAACCGCCCACATCGGCAGCGGCCGCTCCAGCGCGGATAAGCATGATCTCAGCCGGAGATTTCATCAATCGTTGCGTCATCGTAGCCTGAGCCATATCAACCCGTGCCGCTGGGTTTAAAAACGAATCCATTGCAGTAGCTTGGACCAACGACATGTGATCGCCTTCATAGCCGACCACAGCTCCTTGTCCCACAACCGAAGCAATCGCACACCAATAATTGTTTCGCTGCCAATCCGTATAGGTGATGTTGTCGCCAAAGCTGCGACGCCAAGGTTGCCCCGCGTCGATGCCTGCAGAAATGGTGACACATTCTGTATCTGTCACAACCAGCCCATAGGGCCGGCCAAAGGCACAATACAGAAAGCCACAATAATAGGCGATATTGTGCATCGAGGTGAAAATGGCCGCAGTGACACCGGTTTCGCCCATGATGGCGCGCAGACCCGCAAGGCGGGCTTCGTATTCTGCATCAGAAAAGGGCAGAGCCACTTTTGATCCATTATGAAATCGGTGAAAATCTGGGCGTTGTGTTTGGGTCATGTCGACACCTCATTGAAAAACAAATCCCGGCGTTCAGGATCTATTTTGCGCAGGTGGAATATGCCACCCACCAGCGACGCCATCGCTGAATGCAGGTTTACTATTGCCAATTTTGCGCGTGATGGCCATCGTATTTACGACAGCTCGGAGGTTGAAATGCGACTTAATGGAAAAACAGCGATTGTAACCGGAGCAGGATCCGGATTTGGGGCCGGTATTGCGCAGAAATTTGCGCAAGAAGGCGCGCAGGTGATGGTGTCCGATATCAACATGGATGCAGCCCAAACGGTGGCAAATTCCATCGGCGGCTTGGCCCAACACGTCGATGTGGCCAGTAATGCTTCTGTACAGCAGATGATCACCGCCGCTGAGGCACATTGGGGCCACATTGATATTCTTGTCAACAACGCCGGGATTACCCATCTGCCCACCCCCATGGAAGATGTGAGCGAAGATGAATTTGATCGGGTTTTTGCAGTAAATGCTAAATCAGTCTATCTGACAGCCCGCCATATAGTTCCTCTTCTGAAACGCCAAAATTCCGGAGTGATCCTCAACATCGCCTCAACCGCTGGCATTTCACCACGGCCAAACTTGAATTGGTACAATGCGTCAAAGGGCTGGATGATCACTGCAACCAAGGCCATGGCGGTGGAGCTTGCGCCTTTTAACATCCGAGTAAACGCCCTTAATCCCGTAGCAGGCGAAACGCCGCTTTTGGCGAGTTTCATGGGAGAAGACACTCCAGAGATGCGGGCAAAGTTTCTGGCAACCATCCCACTCAACCGCTTTTCCACACCACAAGATATGGGCAATGCCGCCAGTTTTTTGTGCAGCGACGAGGCCAGTATGATCACAGGGGTCGCGCTTGAAGTTGACGGCGGGCGTTGCATTTGACCCAGCCCAATTCGAGCGGGCAAACGGCAGATGTCTTTGCTGGGGAGTTTGACAGCCAGAGACTGGTGTTCTCACATCTTCGCAAACATGCGGGTGACGATTTCATTCCCAGCAGGGTTGAAGTCATCTGCAATGAAAACCCTATTCCGCGCCTCAATCATTGGTTCTCAAAGGCCGATTGTGCGGCTGTTGAGGATGATCTCGGCCTAAACACCACCTGCGTGATTATATTTGAACATGCCAAGGCTGATTTGGACACCACTGGCTCCGATAGGTTAACATATCTCGGCTCCTTTGTGGCGCTGCGCCATCGTCCTTAGCAGCCGTTAATCCTCAAGCAACGCCGCCATCAAGGAACTGTCGGGATCTTCCAAACCGGCGATAATGTCGAAATGATGTTTGGAAACCTCAATGGTAAGACCCGCTTGCCAATTGGTCGCCAAAAGCTTGGCCTGCTCTAAAAAGACAGGGCGTTCCTCGGCTCCAACCCAAATATGCACATCGGTGTCATTCGGCCTAGGCCGATATGCCGGGCTTTCGGCTTTGGCGCTAGCTTTAGTGAGCTTCAGGGTGACGTTCATCTCAGTTTGCATTAGCGGCAATAAATCAGCCACCGGCGAGATGGGTACAATTTTTTGAATACGCCCGCGCACAGCGCTTGGCAGACCCACGTCATCCTGACCCATCCGCGCCACTAAATGACCACCAGCCGAATGACCAGCCAGCACAATCGGACCTGCAATCCGCGAGGCGGCTTCGGTGATGGCCATGGCAACAGATCGGGTTATCTCAGGAATAGAGGCCTCAGGGGCAAGCGGATAGCTAGGCATCGCAACAGCCCAATCACGCAAACACGCCCCCTGTGCCAAATGTGAAAAATCACGCCGCCCAAAGCGCAACCAATAACCACCATGTACAAACACCACCAAACCCAAAGGCCGCCCTGCGGGATAAAACAGATCAAACGCCTGATCTGAATGTGGGCCATAGGGCTGGTTCAACTGTGCCCGGCCAAGCGTATGCTCAGCCTCACGGTAGTTGCGCGCCGCCTCATCCCAATACTCAAGAAAGCTTTCGGCATCTGGGATATAGGCCGCATTTGCATAGTCATCATCAAGGCTCAAAGCGTATCTCCTCTGGACAAATGAGCGATCAAATGATCTCACATTTCATACCTAGGGAGGCGAAAATGCTTGATTCATCCACAGACTTAAAATCCATGTTATCAGACCCCAGCTTGCTCCAAACGCGAGCATTCATCAACAACCAATGGGTTGATGCTGAAAATGAAGCGACTTTTGACGTTAAAAACCCAGCACGCGGAGATGTGATCGCACAAGTTGCTGATCTCACACGCACAGATCTTGCCCGTGCCATCTCTGGTGCCGAAATCGCGCAAAAGAAATGGGCTGCCATCTCCGCCAAGGAACGCTCAAACATCCTGCGGGCTTGGTACAACTTGATGATGGAAAATCAGGCTGATCTTGCCAAAATTCTGACCGCTGAAATGGGCAAACCACTGGCGGAATCCATGGGTGAAATCGCCTATGGCTCGTCCTTTGTTGAGTTTTTCGCAGAAGAGGCCAAACGCAATTACGGCGAAACCATTCCCGGCCATCAGGCCGATAAGCGGATCACAGTAATAAAACAACCCATTGGGGTTGCAGCCTCTATCACGCCTTGGAACTTCCCAAATGCAATGATCACCCGCAAAGCCGCCCCGGCTCTGGCCGCAGGCTGTGCCTTTGTGGCGCGCCCTTCTGAACTGACGCCACTGTCCGCTTTAGCCTTGGGTGTTTTGGCAGAACGTGCGGGCCTTCCCGCCGGTATTTTGCAGATTGTACCATCCAATGACGCCTCAGCCTCCGGCAAAGAATTCTGTGAAAATCCAAAAGTGCGCAAAATCACCTTTACGGGCTCCACCCGTGTGGGCCGAATTTTGCTTGCGCAAGCTGCTGAACAGGTCAAAAAATGCTCGATGGAATTGGGTGGCAACGCTCCGTTTATCGTGTTCAACGATGCAGATCTCGATGAAGCCGTGATCGGCGCCATGGCGTGCAAATTCCGCAACAATGGCCAAACCTGCGTCTGCGCCAACCGGATCTACGTGCAGTCCGGCGTCTACGGAGACTTCACCGCTCGGTTCAAAAAAGCCGTGGAAGCGATGCAGGTTGGAGATGGGTTCGAAGGGGCCGATTTGGGCCCATTGATATCAAAACCTGCACTTGCGAAGGTACAAGAACATATCGCAGATGCGCTGGCCAAAGGGGCTGTTGTGGCCACCGGCGGCAAGCCCCATGATTTGGGTGGAACATTTTTCCAACCCACAATCTTGACCGGCGTGACCCAAGATATGCAGGTTAGCCAGGAAGAAACCTTCGGTCCAATGGCACCTTTGTTTGAGTTTGAAGATGAAGATGACGTGATTGCCATGGCTAATGACACCATCTTTGGCCTTGCAGCCTACTTCTACGCCAAGGACCTCAGCCGGGTTTACAAAGTCGCCGAAGCTTTGGAATATGGCATCATCGGCGTCAACACGGGCATCATTTCAACCGAAGTCGCCCCCTTTGGCGGCATCAAGCAATCTGGGCTTGGTCGCGAAGGCAGCCACCATGGCATGGATGAATATCTTGAGTTGAAATACATCTGTATGTCGGTCTAAAACCGTACATCATATAAGCAAAAAAGGCAGGGATTTCCCTGCCTTTTTCTATAAGTTTTGGGAGAACTTAATGCTGTTACGCGATGGCGGCTTCCACCAGCAAGGGCGCTTTAGATTGGATTTCTATCCGGCGGGGTTTCAGGGCTTCCGGCACTTCGCGGATTAAATCAATGTGCAACATCCCATCCGCATGGCTCGCTCCCGTGGCGCGCACATGATCAGCGAGGTGAAACTTGCGGTCAAAGGCTCGAGTGGCAATGCCACGATGCAGATATGTCTTCTCATCCACAGGTTCAGATTTTCGAGCTGAGACATGCAGTGTATTTTCTTTAACTTCAATGCCGAGATCGACCTCCGAAAAGCCAGCCACAGCAATCGAAATGCGGTACCCATCTTCGGCGGTTTTCTCAATATTGTAGGGAGGGTAGCTCGATTGCCCCACGTCATGAGCTGAAACACGGTCCATCATGTCAGCGATTTGATCAAAGCCAATAGTGGCCCGGTAGAGCGGTGCAAAATCAAACGAACGCATAGGAGTATCCTTTCAAAAGCGATTCCAAATTGGCCACCCCATTCGGGCGTGACCTTCGATATAGATCCCCGTATGGGCGATCTATATCTTATGTAGGAAGCACTATTGTGCAGTTCAAGGGGGCACTCGAGCGTCAGGGCCGTAAAAAACTCGCCCCGCGTGAGGCCATTGGATCGGTTGTGATGCTGGATGCCACATCGGTCAAAATCACAACTTTCTCGACTGCGGAGGCGCCCAGTGAAATCGGCTGGCCCGCATAAGTCGACTTGGCAGAGATCACCGACACAATCATCGGTACGCCCAAATCTAACCGAAACACCGGCGCGCCAGAGGATCCATAATCTACCTCACAGCTAAACACCTGCACATTTTCTTTACGGCCCAAAATACGGCAGCCATCATGAAACCGGGGGGCCTCACTGCGATCATGGGCATAAGACACCACGGCCACATAGGCCCCCTTTAAAGGCATTTGCGCCACGGAAAACGGGTTGATATCGGGGCGTTGAATAGGGGTGAGCAGGCGCAATATAGCCAAGTCGCTTGAGACCCGTTGCAAGCCAGTTTGCCCTAGGAATGAGAAATCCGGATGCACTTCGATTGACCCAATTTTGCGATAAGCCTCTGCTTGTCCACCCTGCCAACCAGCTCGAAATTCCAAACGCTCAACATCCACCTGGGTACCGGTCTCGGCATCATATATGCAATGCGCAGCAGTCAGAACGTGCAACCGACCGATCAATGTCGCGGTGCAAAACCCGCCGTCAGTCACGTTCAACCGCCCCACCGCCAACCAAAGTTTGGCCTGATCCGGCTTGCTGAGCTTGGACACCGCATTTTGCGCCGAAACCAGCGGGCTCAGACAAAGCAAAAAAACGATCAAAGATAGAAGAATACGCATGCGGTCACTCTACGCCAAAAGCGGTTTGGAAAGGAATCCCAAACCGCCGTTCGCGCGTCGCTTTATCGCAAAATAGGGACTTTTCCCGGACCGGATGACCCCGATAGGGACGCAGGCTTCGGTCCACCTGTCGCCCAGTCCAACAATTCGACCGTGTGCATGATTGGAATGTCCGTGCCACTGCCAATTTGGATCATACAGCCCAGATTACCCGCTGAGATCACATCGGGGGTTTTCGCCTCCAAAGTCTCAATTTTGCGAGCCTTCAATTGGCCTGAGATCTCTGGCTGCATCAAATTGTAAGTACCAGCCGATCCACAGCACAGATGACTATCTGCTGGTTCCAGAACTTTATATCCAACCCGACGCAACAGCTCCTTCGGCGAGGTTTTGATTTGTTGACCATGCTGCAAGGAACATGCCGCGTGGTATGCCACCCTCAAGCCTTGATCTGGCAACTTAGGCAGATCAAGATCCATCAAAACTTCGCTGACATCCCGCGCCAAAGCCGCTATGCGTTTGGCTTTCTCAGCCAAGGGCGCGCCCTCAAACATATGACCGTAATCTTTTACAGTTGTCCCGCAGCCTGAGGTATTGATCACTACTGCGTCCAGCCCATGTGCAGCGTCTTCTGCGGCAAAGGCTTCAATATTTACAGCCGCCGTTCTATGGCTTTCATCAACCTTGCCCATGTGGTGGGTTAGGGCACCACAACACCCCTGCTTGAGCACCACAACCTCGGCGCCATGCCGCGTCAAAAGCCTAATGGTGGCATCATTAATATCCGTATTCAAAGCCCGCTGCGCACAACCTGTCATCAACGCCACACGCATTTTTTGGGAGCCCTGAGCCGGGAAAATCTGCGCATCATCGTTAACGCTCCGAGCTGGAATTTGCTTCGGTGCCATTTCCAGCATCGCCTTCAATCGCGGATCAGGCATCAAATGCCGTAAAGGCCGCATCATCCGCGCGCACAGCAAAGCCAGACGGAAACGATTTGGATAGGGCAAAATCCGCGCCAAGGTCCAACGCAGCAAACGGTCAGACCAGCTTCTCTTGTAGGTTTGTTCAATATAGGCCCGTGCATGGTCGACCAGGTGCATATAGTTCACACCCGATGGGCAGGTGGACATACAGGCCAAGCAGGACAAACAACGATCCACATGCTTTACAGTTTTTTCGTCTGGAATCCGCTGATTTTCCAACATATCCTTGATCAGGTAGATGCGGCCGCGCGGACTGTCCAACTCATCGCCTAAAACCTGATAGGTGGGACAAGTCGCTGTACAGAACCCACAATGAATACAGCTGCGCAAAATGTCGTTGGTACGCTTGATCTGTGGGTCTTTAAGCTGCGTTTCTGTGAAATGTGTTTGCATCAGTTCATCCGTCCCGGGTTCAGAATTCCGCGCGGATCAAACTTACCACGCAGGGTTTGCGTAATCATCTCTACCGGTCGGCTAAGGGGCTGGAAATGGGGAATATCTTGCTCACTCAAAATATCAGATTTCATCAAAGTCGCGTGACCGCCCAGTTGAGCCACAGCCCCCTGAAGCGCCGTGTGCACCTGGATGCAGGCCGGTAAATCGCGGGCTTGTTTAGCATCAAGCCCCAGCCACATGAGCCCACCACCCCAATCCAACTGACAGCTGAATCCATAATCTTTTTGCAGCTCCTTCATCATAGCAATAACATTCAGCGCGTCCGTAGGGCGCACAGACACCTTCCAAACAGTGTCGAGCGGAGCCCAAGCGGGGAGGTCTTTCACCTCAGCCCAAGGATCAGATATCTCTTCTGTCTCACCGAATTTTGCGAGGCGAGCCTTCAATTCGGTCATGCGGTATCTGATTGAGGCTTCAAATCCTTCAACCCGAATGATCACACCTAACCCGCCAGCAGCGTCACGTACCGTGGCTGCGCCGCTGACATCAAATGGTGTGCCCAGTGCCGCAGACATACAAGCGACAGCATGGTCCCAATAGGAGACATGGATTTTTAAGGTGGCTTGGGTTTCGCTCACCGGCAAAACCTTGAGAGCCACTTCGCTCAAAACACCAAGCGTGCCCCAAGATCCCGCCATCAATTTAACCAGATCATAGCCAGTGACATTCTTCATCACCCGGCCGCCATTCTTGAGAAACCGCCCCGAGCCATCCACAAAGGAAACACCCAAAGCAAAATCACGCGCAGCACCCACTTGGATACGCCGCGGCCCAGAAACATTTGCCGCCATAACACCACCCAGAGTTGGCGTGCCTTCTGTCCCTAGCATGATGCGGTGATCCATCGGTTCGAAAGCCAACTTTTGGTTTTCAGCGGCCAATGCGGTTACAATATCCGCAATCGACGTGCCTGTTTTGGCTACAAGCGTCAGGGCACCGGGCTCATAAAGCACAATGCCTTTAAGCTGTGCAGTGCTGAGCTTCTGCCCCTCAGAGATCCGACCAATGGTCCGTGTGCCACCGCCCAAAATCTGTAAAGGTCCAGCAGCATCGATAATCGCAGCCGAAAGTTCCGCTTCGTCTTGAGGAAATAATGGTGCACTCATGATGCCCGCCGTGATTCAGATACTGACAATGGAAAAACCTTGGCCGGATTGAGCAACCAACCGGGATCAAACACATCCTTCACCGCCATCTGAATTTCCAGATCAGAGGCGCTGTATTGATCTTCCATCAAGTCGCGCTTTTCGATGCCAACACCGTGCTCACCGGTCAAGCAACCACCAACTTCGACACACAACCGCAAAACATCCGCGCCCATGGCCTCACACAGCTCAAGGTCACCCTCTTTATTCGCATCAAACATGATCAAAGGATGCATATTCCCATCTCCTGCGTGAAATACATTGCCCACGCGCAACCCATAATGCTTGGATAGTTCTTTAATCCGTCGCAGCACTTCCGGCAGCGCAGAAACTGGGATCGTGCCGTCCAGACACATATAGTCGGCGACCTGTCCCACGGCTCCGAAGGCAGACTTGCGGCCCAACCAGATTGCAGCACTTTCGGCATCAGACTGACTTTGGCGCAGCTCCACAGGATTGTGCTTTTGAGCAATCGTGCAAATGCGGTCCAATTGATCTTGTATCTCGGTCTCAGACCCTTCGACTTCTACGATCAATAGCGCTTCACACTCAGGATATCCAGCTTTGGCAAAGTTTTCACAAATCTCAATAATAGGGCGATCCATAAATTCAATCGCCACCGGCAGAACACCAGCCTTGATGATATCGGCCACACAGGCACCGGCCACTTCGTTGCTGTCAAAAGCAATCATCACCGGGCGGGCGCCTTCGGGTTTGGGCAAAATGCGCAGGGTGGCTTCGGTCACCACACCCAGCTGACCTTCAGATCCGCAAATGATTCCAAGAATGTCCAAACCAGAGGAATCAAGGTGACCTCCGCCAATTTCAACAATTTCACCGTCCATCATCACCATGGTCACACCGAGCAAGTTGTTGGTGGTCACCCCATATTTCAAACAATGCGCACCCCCTGAATTCATGGCGATATTGCCCGCAATGGCGCAAGCTAGCTGGCTTGATGGATCGGGCGCATAGAAGAAATCTTCCTCCTCAACCGCCCCAGAAACACTCAAATTCGTGCGGCCACTTTGAACACGGATCAATCGATTTTCGTAATCTGTTTCCAAAACTTGGCTCATCTTCGCCACGCCCAAAATAACACAGTCAGCCGTAGGCAATGCACCACCCGCCAGCGATGTTCCAGATCCGCGCGGCACCACAGGCACGCCTTCGCGATGGCAAATTTTCAAAACATCCGACACTTGCTGAGTCGTAGAGGGCAGAACTGCAATCATCGGCGGACAGCGGTAGGCCGTCAGCGCATCGCATTCATAGGCACGGGTTTCAGACGGATCATCGATCACCGCATCATGGGGCAAAACAGCCCGCAAAGCAGCGGCAACTTTTGCCTTTTTCAACAAGATTTCCGAATTCGGCTGTGGCATTTCCATATTAAACCCTCCAATTGGTAAATAAATATAACCAATTTAAGGGGATCGCAAGGCCAAATCATCTGTTACTATCTACCCATGATTTTTGATGTAATTTTATCGGCTTTGACGCCTTGGGACCTTATGGTGGTGAGCTTCGGCCTCATAGCCGCCCTTGTCATGGGCCATTTCATAGAAAACCCGCCCGCACGGAGGCCCTCTGTCACGGCCTTGATGTCATTCTATCGCCGCGCATGGATGTTAACCTTTGTGGATCGAGACCCGCGGATCTTTGATGCGCAAACCCTCGCATCTTTACGCCAAAGCACGGCCTTTTTTGGCTCCACAGCCTTGATCTCGATCGGTGGCCTTTTGGCAATGATGGGCTCACCAGATCGCTTGGTTGAGCTCACCCATGCTTTAACACAGACGCAGGAGGCAACCTCGTTAAAACTGCAAATCAAGCTGGCCTTTGCTGCCTTGTTTTTGGTCTATGCGTTTTTGAAATTCGTTTGGTCCAGTCGCCTGTTTGGCTATTGCGCGGTTTTGATGGCTGCTGTGCCCAATAACCCAAACCACCCACAAGCCATCCCTCGCGCCATTATGGCCGGGGAGATCAACATTCGTGCCGCTCTGAGCTTTAACCGCGGACTAAGAGCGATGTATTTCGCCCTCGCCTCGCTGGCATGGTTGGCCGGAGCGCCCGTCTTGCTAGCGGCATTTTTAGTAACGTTATGGATGCTGTGGAACCGTGAATTTTCATCTCAAGCCAGCACACTTTTGAAATCCGGCACTAGCGCCGATAGCTAAGTACGGCGGCCTTCGCGCAACCAACCGGCAAGCAAACCCGCAGCCGACAACAGCAGATAAATCCAAGCAGGCACGAACGGTGCGATCTGCACGCCTTGCACCGTATAGGCATCACGCGCGACCAAGCCAATCCAGCCACGTCCATGGGCAGGCCGTCCACTTCGAACATCACGCAGCTTCGGCAGACCCTGCGATATTGCCATTGAGCCACCGCCCGTTTGCGCCAGCACCGGTGCCAAAATCTTAGCCGATGCAATGGTTTGGACAAATTCTCGGGGCGCCGCCGGACCTAGGGCCGCGACCACTTCCAAATCATCAGATCGCAGCCGATAAAGCCCCAATTCCCCATTTGAAATTAGCGCCTCATAACGCCCTGGAGCCACCTCTTCAAAGGGGATTGTCAAGATCTCTCCACTTGGCGTGGTCACCCCGAGCGCTGATACAGCGTCATCGGTCAGACTGCGACGGGTGGCCAACAAACCAGTTTCGGTGACCGTTGCAAGAAGCGCTTCTTCTTCCAAGTCAGGTTCCCGCATCGACCAATGCGCCACGCGGCGCAGCATCTCTGCCTGTGGGCCACCGCCCTCAAAACCGCGATCCCACAGCCATGCATGATCCGAAGCCAACAGCGCCACGCGCCCTGCCCCGACGCGATCCACCAAAAGCAAGGGGCGCTCTTGTAGACCGGTCATCAAAACATCACCTGATGTCGCCTCAAGCTCAATCTGCCGCATCCAACGGCCCCAGCCTCCCTCCGGCGCAAAAGCCTCAAGGCTTTCGCTCACCGGATGTTTGTGGCCCAGATCCGTCACCGCGGGCAAGATCGGCTCCTCAAAAACCCGCGACGTCGGACGGCCTGGCAAGATGGCACCCAAAGGTGATCGGTACAGGCTGTTCACCCCAGCATAATCCGGCCCAGCAGCCACCAAAATAGCCCCACCAGTTCGGACATAGTTAACGATACTTTCAAAATACTCCGCAGGCAAAAGGCCACGGCGTTTGTAACGATCAAAAATGATCAAATCAAACTCGCCGATTTTCTCGAGGAATAATTCGCGCGTTGGGAAGGCAATCAAAGACAATTCCGTCACGGGCACGCCATCTTGTTTCTCGGGTGGGCGTAGAATTGTAAAATGGACCAGATCCACACTACTGTCAGATTTCAACAAATTACGCCAAGTTCTCTCGCCAGGGTGGGGCACGCCCGATACGAGCAAAACCCGTAGTCGGTCACGCAGAGCATTGATTTGCACCACTGCAGCATTGTTACGATCCGTGAGTTCACCGGTCAGTTGGGGTGTCGAAAATTGCAGAATATTCATACCGCCATGGGCCAAGGCCACTTCAACCTCAACCTCTTGGTTCACGGGAATTTGGTATCGTTGCTCCGGATCACCATCTACCGAGAGAAAGAGATCCGCAAACCCTGCGTCAGGTGCTGCCCCTTGATCTTCCACCATCAATGATAACAGCACGGGTTCGCCCAAAATAGCGAAACCCGGTGCATTTTTCACCACCAATCGACGATCCCAATCCTCCGGCTCGCCAGTCACCAAGAGATGCAGAGGCACGTCCAAATTCGGAACCAACTCCAGATCATGAATCTGACCATCAGAGATGATAACAGCTGCAGAGACCCGATTTTTCGGCTCTTCCGCCAAAGCCTGCGCCAAGGCTGACATGACCAACGAGCCACCAACACCCTGCGCGTCAGACACTTCTACAAGCCGCATTTGGGTATTGGGCCGCGTCTCGAGCGCCATGGTCAGATGCGCCAAAGCCGTTACACTCTGGTCAGGGCGACCGGCCAGCTTTTGGCTTGATGAACGGTCCATTATCACAATCACAATATCGGTCTCAGGTTGGCGATCTTCGGTCTTCACAGACGGGTTGAACAAGGCCAATACCACACAAATTACCGCAAATCCGCGCCAAGACCAGCCCGCCAGACGTCGCACCATCGCGAAAACCAACAGAGTAAAAAGAGCCAAAGACAGGCCCAGTAGGACAACCAGCGGAACCAAAGGATCAAACAGAAGAGTACTGCCCGTCATTCGCCTAACCTCTTTAACAGCTCCGGCACATGGACCTGATCAGATTTATAATTCCCGGTCAGCACATGCATGATCAAATTTATGCCAAACCGCAGCGCAATCTCACGTTGCCGTTCACCAGAGAGACCGCGCCCAACAGGTAAGAGCGGTTGGCCCACCGGGTCCACTGCCCAAGCCGCCGCCCAATCATTGCCACCAATCACCACCGGCGTCACCCCATCGTTGAGGTTACGAAAGGGCATACCTTCAATTACCTCGCCGGCGCTTTGGGGTGCCTCCACCCAGACCGTGCCGCGCGATGACCGCCCCGGGAATCCTTGCAAAAGATAAAAGCTTCTTGTCAGGACGTGATCTTGTGAAATTGGAGCGATGGGCGGCAAATTCAGACCAGCTGCGATTTTCTGCAACAGGCGACCCTCTTTGGTGCTTTCTCCATATTGGGCAATCTCGCTGTCTCTGGTGTCAAACAAGATCATGCCACCACCTTTGATGTAACGGTTCAACTTGCGCAATTCATCCGCATTGGGGCCACTTTGCCCCAGCGTGATT
>CAJJBJ010000003.1 GCA_905182455.1 uncultured Planktomarina sp. | reverse complement strand
GCAAGCACCACGATGCAAGCAATGGTGGCGATAATGAAAAGCGGATCTTTATCCATAGCGGTGCTCCTTTAGATTGCCTAAACATGTAGGCGAGATCGTCGAAAAGACCAATCCCATGCGACATTACAACCGTATGATGATCCAATCCAGCGCGCGCGTTGAAAATATACGGCGGAAAAACCCCATTAGATAAGTCGCTGTGGTGACATAGTAACGGGGATCTGGATTGGGGCTTTCCAAGGCTTTTATGACCTTTGCTGTGACGGCGGATGCGGGCAGCTCAAACGTGTCTGGGCCCTTTGAAGGAGTGTAGAGCCGTTTGATCAGCCCTGTCTCATATTGAGCCTTCCGAGGGGAGTTTTTCCAATCAACCCATTTCTCAAAATGAGGGATAGAGTTTTCCCGAATTTTCGTACCAATCGGACCGGGTTCTATCAAGATGACTTTGATATTGGTATCGCGCATTTCAATGCGCAGAGTATCGGTAAGCGCTTCAAGTGCAAATTTGGTGGAATTATAAGCCCCGCGCCATGGCAGGACAACCAGGCCTAAGACCGATGAGCAATTCAGTACCCGACCATGGCCCTGTGCGCGCATGATGGGCAATACTTGGCGAACTACTTCGTGGTAGCCGAATACATTTGTCTCATAGATAGAACGCAAGGCATCCGTTGGGAGATCTTCCACTGCACCCGGAATCGCAAAAGCGCCATTGTTAAATACAGCATCTAGCGTGCCACCGGTTTTTTGGGTAATATGCACGAGCGTCTCTGTGATAGATTGAGCGTCCGCATGATCCAGCCGTGGTGCGTCTAGGCCCAATGCTGTGAGGCGGTCACAATCTTCCTGTTTGCGGCAGCTGGCGAAAACCAACCATCCCATCGCATGAAGAGTTTGGGCACAATCTAGCCCGATGCCTGAAGAACAGCCTGTGATGAGGATCGTTTTTTGCATGTTGGCCCCAGTAAATTTCACGACAAGCTTGCCGTCATTCGAGGGGTGCGGTCAACATCCGTTCGGCCATCCGTCCCGCTTGATTCAACGAAGAGCATCACCCAATCGGTTTGCGAGCTGTCCAATATGGTGACTGCGGCGCCTTTGGTTAACACCGCCAAAATGGTTGCCGACGTGGATTGCCGCGTCCGCAGGTTCACCCGATCCCACTTTACCTGCCAGATGTTCTAGACCCGTGGTGCGGGCGTTGGCGTGGGTGAATCGAATTTTGCCTGTAGCTCTCGTTCCAGATGAAGCGCAACTTCTCGTTCGAAGACCATGGCCTGTTGATAGTCGGGATTTGTGACCTGGAGAGCTTCGGCGATTGCCTCACGATCTGCTGGTACAATCGTTAAAGGCGTGGTTTGGCAGCCCTAGGCTGCGCTGCTGCGGTCTGTTGAGTTTGGGTTTTGGGCGTCATTCTGTTCGGGACAGGAATTAATTGTGTATAATTTTTTGGCATTTTTGGTAACGTAAGATCAGATCTGCTTTTGAGCAAATAAAATCCCAAAGCAAAAAAACGCAAAAACAGAATATAAGTTTCGACATAAATATGGTCCAAACTTGGAATTATATCCTCTCGCATTTAATAGGTTGAATTTTTATAAAAATCTAAACAAAAATTTAGAAAAGTGGAGCTGAGTGTGAAATTTTCTGCACTCACTACAGATTTACCTCAGAACTCATGCGGGTTGGGCTGGACCTACTAGATTTGCGCAGCTACACAAAATCTATGTCAGATCAGTTGAACGATACCAGTACCCCGCCGAGTGAAATTACAGAGCCGCTGCGCCGTGCGATCGGGGAGCGTTATCTTACCTATGCGCTCTCAACGATCATGCACCGTGCCTTGCCGGATGCCCGTGATGGGCTGAAACCTGTGCACCGGCGTATTTTATATGCGATGCGCGAGTTGAAACTTCATGCCAATGGTGGGTTTAGAAAATCCGCGAAAATCTCTGGTGATGTAATGGGCAACTATCACCCGCATGGCGATGCCGCGATCTATGACGCAATGGCGCGCTTGGCGCAGGATTTCAACGTGCGCTATCCTTTGGTAGATGGCCAAGGGAACTTTGGAAACATTGATGGCGATAACCCCGCTGCGAGCCGGTATACTGAAGCGCGAATGACCATCGTGGCTGAGGCTCTGCTTGAGGGCTTATCGGAAAACGCCGTTGATTTTAGGGAAAATTACGACGGTACGTTGACCGAACCTATCGTTTTGCCAGCCACCTTCCCAAACCTTTTGGCCAATGGCAGCAGCGGCATTGCAGTGGGCATGGCGACCAATATCCCACCTCACAATATCCCGGAGCTGATCGATGCCTGCTTGCATTTGATCAAAACGCCAGACGCACGCGACGATACATTGTTGCAATATGTTCCAGGCCCCGATTTTCCGACCGGTGGAATTTTGGTGGAACCTCCGGAAAACATAGCGCAGGCCTATCGCACGGGCCGGGGCTCATTTCGTTTGCGGTGCAAATGGGAGATTGAGGATCTGGGGCGCGGGTTGTGGCAAATCGTAGTCACTGAAATTCCCTATCAGGTCCAAAAGTCGAAATTGATCGAAAAACTGGCTGAAGTTATTCAAACAAAAAAAGTGCCAATCTTGGGCGATGTGCGCGACGAATCTGCAGAAGATCTGCGGGTGGTTCTCGAGCCACGCAGCAAGAATGTAGATCCTGAGCTGCTGATGGGCATGCTGTATCGCAACAGTGATCTTGAACTGCGGTTCAGTTTGAACATGAACGTGCTGATAGATGGCCTCACGCCAAAAGTCTGTAGCATGAAAGAAGTGCTGCGCGCATTCTTGGATCACCGGCAAGAAGTTTTGGTGCGCCGCTCTGCGCATCGTTTGTCCAAAATTGATCATAGGTTGGAAGTGCTCGAAGGCTTCATTCTGGCCTTCCTGAATTTGGATCGTGTGATTGATATCATTAGGTATGACAACGAACCGAAAACTGCATTGATGTTTGAAGAATGGGCACGGGATCACCCGCGCGCGATGGCGGAAAGCGACTACGTTGGGCCCTTGACCTATCGTAAGGTTGAAGAGGGTCAAGAAGAGCTGAGTGACGTGCAAGCCGAAGCCATTTTGAACATGCGCCTGCGCAGTTTGCGGCGCTTGGAAGAAATGGAGCTGCGCCGCGAGCGCGATGAGCTGCAACAAGAACGTGCCAATCTTGATTATTTGATGGTGGACACGGGCCTGCAATGGGCAAAAATAAGTGAACAACTGCGGGCCACCCGCAAAGCATTTGGCAAAGATTATGCCGGTGGCGCACGCCGGACGGCCTTTGCTGTGGCCGGCGAAGTGGAAGAAGTGCCGCTTGAGGCGATGATTGAGCGTGAACCTGTGACGGTCGTCTGCTCGAAAATGGGCTGGATCCGCGCAATGTCCGGTCACTTGGTACTCGAGAAGGCGCTGAAATATAAAGATGGTGACGAAGCTCGCTTCGTTTTCCATGCAGAAACTACCGATAAATTGATCGTATTTGGTAGCAATGGCCGCTTTTATACTCTGGTGGCTGACAACCTACCGGGTGGGCGCGGCATGGGCGAACCTCTACGGCTTATGATCGATTTGCCAAATGATGTTGATATTGTCGATTTTTTTATCCACAACCTATCGGTCAAACGCTTGGTCGCCTCAACCGCAGGTGACGGGTTCATCGTGCCGGAAGCTGAGATCGTGGCGCAAACCCGAAGTGGGAGACAGGTGTTGAATGTGAAGGGGGATGTGAAAGCTCTCTTGGCACAACCTGTGACCGGGGATCATGTGGCCTGTGTCGGCGAAAACCGCAAGGTTTTGGTCTTCTCGCTTGATGAGTTGCCCGAAATGGGGCGCGGCAAGGGCGTGCGTTTGCAGAAATATAAGGACGGCGGGCTGTCAGATGCCACGACCTTTGCGATACAAGAAGGCTTGGCTTGGAAAGACCCTGCTGGCCGCACCCGCACTGTGGAGCAAGCCGAGCTTTTGGAATGGACAGGCAAACGCGCCAGTGCAGGCCGCATGGCCCCGCGCGGATTTCCACGTGACAATCGTTTCACAAAGTGATCTTGACACAACATTAAGTTGAATTGATAGAGAAGTTTGAGATGAGTGATATTACTTTACCTCAAGAGGCATCTGAGGATGCATGAAATTCTCGTTTAAGTGGCTACTTCTATTACCGTAAGTTGGAACTGCTTTGGCTTGGCATATGGACCGGGTTTCTAACCCTCATTACACTCGGTATTTATCGGTTTTGGGCCCGCAGTCGGATCAGATGTTATATTTGGTCGGGGATCATGCCCGGAGGCGATGCTTTTGAATACACTGGTACGGGACTTGAGAAGTTCTTAGGGTTTCTGATCGCTTTGGTGATTTTGGCCTTCTATTTGGGCATTTTGCAAGTTGTACTGACCTTTGTGGGGTTCAACCTGTTGGGGGCGTTGGTCGGGGATGCCTCATCACCAACGGATGCGGCCCTACAGCTTAGTGGGATCTACCTTACTTTTCTAGCACTGGCGCCGTTGGCTCTTTTTGCGCAATATAGTGCCCGCAGATATGTGCTGTTGCGCACCCGGTGGCGGGGCTTGCGCTTTGCAATGGACAAAGAGACTTGGGGTTATGTGTGGCGCGGGCTGGTCTTTTATGGGTTGGCGCTGGTGACCCTAGGATTCTTATGCACTTGGCGCATTTCAAGCTTGAAAAGCATATGGCGGATCGCATGTGGTATGGCGTTGCAAAGATGGAGCAAGGTGGCCATTGGAGTATGCTCTATAAGCCGATGCTGCACATTTCGGTGGGAAAACGCGGGACTGGCCGCACGTAGTTGCCAACGCCAGTTTTTGCCTTCGGCGGTGAATAAGCTGTGACCCAACCCGAGGGTCAGCACATTGTTCATCACGACGGATTTTGGATAATTTGTAACGTTATCGGCCATCACGCGCCGGAGGGCTTGCGGGTCATTGACCATATGCCAGCTAACCATAGCGATCTTGCCGCTGACCATGGGTTGCTCAACGGACAGCTGCGGCAGAATTTCCAATACATTACGCCGCATTGTGCGTAGGGTTTGTAAAACGCTGAGAGGCTGTGTGACCAATGTCACCTTCACCGGGATGCGTACGTTACTCAAAATAATCTACTGTGATCCACAAGCTAGGGCTTGAGGGCATGGTTTCCAAGGGTTTGTGTTGAATAGCTTTGCTGGCCTTGCTAGCAGTAAGGCAGCTTTAAGGAGTTACCATGTTTTGGCGCGCCGCATCTCTTTGTCTCCTGCTGTTAGCGGGATGTTCCGCACCCACGCAGGATTTCAACTCTGAAGTGGTTCCCATCGGTAATTTTAGATTGGGTGAAATTGTGCCAAGGGCCGAGGCTGAACTGACCAAGGGGCCATTTTCGCGCGTTAGCCAGCCGGGAAGACTGGATGGATGCTTTAGGTCTGGCCTTTAATTCACGGTTTTCAAGGTTTGAAGGTGGGTCATACTATCATCTGGGCATCACCGCTGCGGGTTATGTTCTTGCCAAGCCCGGTATTCCCGTCATAGGGGCGCCGAAATCAATCCTCATTTTTACCGTGATTGTATTGGAAGACCACACCGGCAAAACCCTCACCGAAAAACCGCATCAGATAACGGTGATTGAGCAGTTGAGCGGGGGGTCGTTCTTAGGCTCAGGGTTCACCCGTAGGCGGGAAGAACAATTGACCGATTTGGCCCAACAAGCGGCCCGCGCCACGGAAAATTGGCTGCGCACGCAACCCTGGTTTGACGGACCTGACACTATTGTTGAATTGCCCGACAATCTGGAGCCATCTGTTGGGGAAAGTGCAACTCAATAGCATCGTTTTTTAAGCTGTTGACACAAGGGCCTTGATTTTTATCTAGCAGTCCAATATCTGCGCGGCCATATCACAAACGTGGGCCGATGGCCCCTTTAACATAAGGTTGCCTCCCATGGCCAAAGCAAAGTTTGAACGTTCAAAACCACACGTAAATATCGGCACGATTGGTCACGTTGACCATGGCAAGACAACCTTGACGGCTGCGATCACCAAGCAATTTGGTGACTTTCAGGATTATGCGTCGATTGACTCGGCCCCTGAAGAGCGCGCACGTGGTATTACGATCTCGACTGCTCACGTTGAGTATGAGACCGAAGCCCGTCACTACGCTCACGTTGATTGCCCAGGCCACGCTGACTATGTGAAAAACATGATCACGGGTGCGGCACAAATGGATGGTGCGATCTTGGTTGTGAATGCGGCTGATGGCCCGATGCCACAAACCCGTGAGCACATCTTGTTGGGTCGCCAAGTTGGCATCCCTTACATGGTCGTTTACATGAATAAAGTTGACCAAGTTGACGACGATGAGTTGTTGGAATTGGTTGAAATGGAAATCCGTGAGTTGTTGTCCAAATACGAATACCCTGGCGACGACATTCCAGTGATCCCAGGCTCTGCCTTGGCTGCTTTGGAAGATCGTGACCCAGCTATCGGCTCAGAATCCATCGCAAAATTGATGGCGGCTGTTGACGAATATATCCCAACACCAGCACGCGCTGTTGACCAACCGTTTTTGCTGCCAATCGAGGATGTATTCTCGATCTCAGGTCGTGGTACAGTTGTCACTGGCCGTATTGAGCGTGGCGTTATCAACGTGGGCGAAGAGATCGAAATCGTGGGCATCCGCGACACATCAAAAAGTGTTTGTACCGGTGTTGAAATGTTCCGCAAATTGTTGGATCGTGGGGAAGCTGGCGACAATGTTGGTGTTCTTTTGCGCGGGATCGACCGTGCAGGCGTTGAGCGCGGCCAGATTCTTTGCAAACCAGGTTCTGTTAAGCCACACACTAAGTTCGAAGCAGAAGCCTATATTCTGACCAAAGATGAGGGTGGTCGTCACACACCATTCTTCGCCAACTACCGTCCACAGTTCTACTTCCGGACCACAGACGTAACGGGCACAGTTGTTCTTCCTGAGGGCACAGAAATGGTCATGCCAGGCGATAACTTGAAGTTCAACGTTGAGCTGATTGCCCCTATCGCCATGGAAATGGGCCTGCGCTTCGCGATCCGCGAAGGTGGCCGCACAGTCGGCGCTGGCGTTGTTTCTAAAATCATCGAGTAATCACTAAAGCAGGCCTCGCGTAGAGAGGTATGTTTTAAGACGCAATTGGGCGGCTTTCGGGTCGCCCTTTTTGTTTATAGTTTTTCCGGCCAGGTGTCAGATATCCGGTATCCTTCGGGCCAAGGGTCGGTTGGATCCAACCTGTACTGATGGGTGCCAGTGATCCAGCCTTGCCCAGAAATCGTTGGCCGAATGGCATCAAGTCCACCGACAGTTGTACGCCCTAAAATCTGCCCTTCAAAACGCGAATTAATGACGGATCTGCCGATCAGCTTTTCGTCGACCTGCATTTGACCCTTGGCATGCAAAACCGCCATGCGTGCAGATACGCCCGTACCGCAAGGAGAGCGGTCAATCTTTCCCGGTTGAATAACGACGGCGTTGCGCCCAGCCAAATCTTCACCCTCTCGGTATAGGGGACCAGCAATTTGACAAAATGAGATATGCTGCCATTCGGGCTGCATCGGGTGATAAAACCCCAGCTGATCGTTGGCGGCTTTGGTGATGCGCAGGCCCAGCTCAACAATTTGGTGGGCTTCGTGAGGCTGAATAGCAAAGCCAAGATCCGCCGCGTCCACAATCACAAAGCTGTCTCCCCCAAAGGCGGTATCAACCTTGAGGTCACCTAGGCCGGGCACGTTGAGGGTGACATCGATCTGAGCTGCAAAGCTGGGGAGGTTTTCCACCGTCACTTTTGTCACCTTGCCGCCGGCGCATTGGGCTTCAATCGACACCAAGCCGCCGGGAGCTTGTAGGGTCAGGTGGGTGACGGGTTCTTGCATGGGCAAGATCCCGGTTTCGAGCAAGACGATTGTCACGCAGATGGAGTTTGAGCCCGACATCGGCGGTGTGTCTTCCGGCTCCATGATGATCCAAGCGGCATCAGCCACAGGATCGGTAGGGGGCAACAGCAAATTCACGTGGCGAAACACCCCACCACGTGGCTCATTGAGCATGAAATTGCGTAAAACGCCATTGGATGCGATCCAAGCGCGCTGTTGCCAAAGCGTATCTCCGGGTGGAACCGGCACGCCTGCGGTAATCACATCACCGACTTCACCCTCGGCATGACAGCTGACCGTATGGATCGTTGTTTGATCTTGCATCGGATTTATCTCCTTGCTTTGAGCAAGGTTGGCACAATTTGGGGATGGAGCAAGTCGAAAACTTCACATCAAGGGCAGTTCGCGCGATCCGGCTCTTGCATTGGGGTGCGATTCTGCTTAATCAAACTCTCAGTTGCAGGGGTTTAGCTCAGTTGGTAGAGCATCGGTCTCCAAAACCGAGGGTCAAGAGTTCGAGTCTCTTAGCCCCTGCCAGTATTTACCAACATATTATAATGTTATCCTTAATATACTAGCCTTTTAAGGTACTATTGGACAGTACTATGGACATTACTTTAGACAATAACTACTCGTGATAGCTATGTTCAGAAACGCCAATAAGACTGATTACCAGTATCCTGCATCAAGTGTGAGAATGGTCAAAGGTAAGTGGTATGTCACAATCAGCGTCCCTGCCCACATGCGACATCTCTTAAGTAATAGAAAGAATCTGCGCTTATCTACAGGTACAACTGACCTGAGAGTTGCACAGCGCATGGAGCATGATCTTGCCCAGCAGATATACGATAAGTTTGATGCGGCTCAACAGCAAGCAGAGCAAGTCTCAATTAGTAAAACTGATGAATACGCTATCAGAGCTATTACTGATGTTGCCACAGCTTTTAAGTATAATCGTGGCGAGATACCCGTGTTGGCTCCCAGCACTGAATACGCTGCACTAAATAAGATGAAGCTGACATTAGAGTCCTTTGTTCAAGCAAACGAAGATGACCTCCCTGACAGGATGCGGAAACTGGATGCGGCTTGGAAGGTAACGGATGAAGCTAAAACAAATGGTATCGAACTAAGTCTTAAAGTTGATCTGCTAAACCCTCCACCCATAGAGGCTCTGGTTCCTCCAGTAGAGACAGCAGAGAATAAAGAGTGGTTAAAGAAGCAACGGGACTCACTGGCTGCACATGATAATGTGTTCAGCACCAAAAAAGACTTCCTTCTCCAAGCTTACAACACAACGATAGTAGATTCTTACTGGCAGGACTTACTTACGGAAGCTGCTAAAATACAAAACTTACCTGAGCCGACATTTGATCGTATCTCAGGAACAGTATTGGTTGACGTGGCGGTGTAACCTAAATAAAAATGGTCAGCCCGTATTCTAGGGCCAACCAAGTGGAGGGAGTCATGAACACTATATTGGTGTTGTGCACTTTCCATGCCAAGGCTACAGCATAGCATTTGAAGTTGTTGTGATAGGTCGGACTCCTGCTTTTTTTGATTTACTATACTGAATTGTAATGTATGAATAAATAGGGAAATTACTGTAGAGTACTTCTCCTAGTCTCACTTCTCGTTTCGCGTAAGAAGGAGGAATGACTCAGTCACTAGACAAGGTGTAGTTCTAGCGAGTTGAGCTGAAGGTTAAGTGGAATATGTGTTGATACACAGAGTGTTTTAACGTCCCAATGCTTACCGTTACTAGTATTGGTCTTGTCCCGCTTACGTTCCGGTCTCCCAACTCATTTATGCAGCCTTTCGTTCAAAGGCCAAGGGGCTTTTGCCACCCAGCGATGAATGGCGACGGCGCGGGTTATAAAATCCGTTGATATACTGGAATATTGCCCCTTCGGCTTGGCGTCTTGTTTCCCACCGATTGCGCCAAATCAGCTCCGCCTTGATGGATTTGAAGAACGTCTCCACCATGGAATTATCATAGCAATTCCCTTTACCGCTCATTGATACTTCGAAGCCGTGCTTGGTTAGAAGCTTTTGGTAGTCATTCGAACAGTATTGCGAGCCACGATCTGTGTGATGAATGCAGCCTTTGGGTGGCTGACGCAAAGCAACGGCCATATCCAATGCACGTATGGCCAGATCCCGCTTCATGCGATTGCTAACGGCCCAGCCAATCACACGCCGAGAATACAAATCAAGAATGACAGCAAGGTAAAGCCACCCTTCGTTCGTCCAAATATAGGATATATCGCCCGCCCATTTCTGGTTTGGCCCATCAGCAGAAAAGTCTTGATCAAGCAGATTGGGTGCGATGTTGAACGCGTGATTACTGTCAGTTGTTACCTTGTGTTTCTGGGTCCTGATGATCTTGATGCCATTCTCGACGCATCAAACGACCCACGCGCCGGTGCCCAACGTTCACTCCCAATTCCTGCAACTCTTCAGTCATGCGTGGCCGCCCATAGCTTTCTAGGCTTAAGCGGTGCTGTTCACGGATATGAGCCAGGATCACCATATCATCACGTTGACGCTGGCTCATCGGGCGCACCCGCCACGCGCGAAAACCCCGCGATGTGACCCGCATAACTTTGCAAAGAAATTCAACTGGCCATTCTTCTTTCCAGGCGTCGATGAAAGCAAATCTCACCGGCTTTGGCCTGCAAAGAAGATTGCCGCCTTTTTTAACACTTCCCTCTCCTCGCGGAGCAAACGAACTTCTTTGCGAAGGCGCGCGTTTTCCTTCTCCACGTCCTCATGCGGCCCTGACATCAGGTCATCGTGTTGATGCTGTTGAACCCATTTGTTCAGCGTAGAAAGCCCAACCCCTAAATCTGAGGAAAGCTGAGGCCGCGTTAAACCACTGGTCGTGGCTATCCTCACCGCATCACGGCGAAACTCATCTGTGTATCTCTTTGCCATTCGTTCTCTCCTTCATAGCAAACATTGCTCGAAAGAGACCGGAACTAAACCGTGATAAGACCAGGTCTACACGGTGATCCCCTTGGGCTAAGTGGAGTTTAGAGCCGTTATTTAAGTTAAAATACTATTAGCGAACTTTACGTGATAAGCTATCGTTGGAATTATTAATTTTTCAGTTAGGCCAATCAGATGGACGTAATTAAAAATAAAGTAATTTGGGATGCCAATGAAACTATCTATAAAATAGATAGCGATCCTAACGGCATATTTATAATTCTTGGTGGCTCGGTTAATATTTATGCTAGAGATGGTTTGCTGTTGAACACACTCGGTGAAAAAGAGCTTTTGGGTGAGACGTCGACAATTTTTAATAATAAAAGGTCCGTTACCGCTCAGGCAGGTTCCAAAGGCGCCTCCGCTGTCTATCTTGATAAAAAAGACTTTGAGGCCACACTCAACATTAATACTTCCTTGAAAGCTATTATAGAAAAAACCCAATTACGTCTTATGGAGTCAAATAAACAAAGTGCAGAGCTTTCAGACCTTTTAAATAAGGTTATGGTTAGTATTGATGAGGGTGAAACTGCTATTAGAGATGTGAAAAAATTAATAGGCAAAGCTAAAACCAAAATTGCTTCTTTGGTAAATTCGAATTTAGATTAGTGGTAGTTTTTTGGAAGGTAAACAGTCTTCTCAAAAAACCCCATAGTAAGATTAAATAACATATCCATCCGCAAACTAAATCTTTACCTTGGATTTACACCTACAAAACGGGCCAAACCAATCCGTTTGGTTCTAACGCTGAGGTCCCCGTCAGCCTTACACAGAGTCCCATACACGCTCAGTATCGCTTCATGTGATCTGCACCGTTTGGGGCCACACCCCAACAAGCCTTCATCCGATGTACGGTTGTGGCTTGCCAAGTGGTGGAACGTCTTGAAGGTGTCTGTACATCACGCTCAGTCAGGAACCTTGCGAGAACTTTACCTGGGGCGTCAGAGGAGATACTACAATCTGATTGGGCCATGCGTGCCAAGTCGGCGCATGTTGTTGCGGTTCAAGCATTTTCGGGCTTCGCTCCTTTGGCTATTCTTGCAATGATCCGTATTCCTGAATACAGTTATCTACTACGAGCACGTGTTTAACCCGGAGCTGTAAGTATTCGGATTTATACTTAGGTGGGCAGTCACCTAAGATTATCGTCCGCGAATGCGTGGGTCGAGCGCGTCGCGGAGCCCATCGCCGAGGTAATTGACCCCAAGCACTGTCAGTGAAATTGCTATACCGGGCAGCAACACGCGTTCAGGGTATTCTTCCATCCGGGGTACGGCATCTGCCAGCATTTTGCCCCATGTTGGAAAATCTGATGGGAAGCCGACACCTAAAAAGGACAGTGCGCTTTCTGTGATAATTGCTACTGCCAGCCCTAGTGTTGCGGAAACCATGATAGGGGACACCACGTTTGGTAGTAGGTGGCGACGAATGATCGCGCCCGGGCTCGTGCCTATGGAGCGGGCGGCTAGGATAAACTCACGTTCTTTTAAAGCAAGAATTTCGCCGCGTACGATTCTAGCCGTTTGCATCCAACTTGTTATTCCGACTATCACAACGATTAAGATGAACATCCCGCCCTCTGGTCCAAAATTGGCTCGCAATGGTTGGCGGAATAAGGTTACCGCCACCAATAGTAACGGCAGGATCGGCAGAGATAAAAATAGGTCAGTTAGGCGCATTAGTAACCCGTCGAGCCGTTTGAAATAGCCTGCAGCCACGCCTACTGCTGTACCTATGCTGAGTGAGAGTAACATAGCTGTCCAGCCTACGGCCATTGATGCCCGACCTCCTGCGATCATGTTGGAAAGGATGTCTCGGCCCAAATTGTCGGTACCAAAGGGGCGGTGCCAAAGTGTTTTTGCAGAACTATCCCAGATCAAGGTCCAAATTGGCCGCGCATCTTTGTTGCGGATATCTAGTTTTTGTGGGTCGACATTCCATATGTATGGGCCGAGCAGGACGGCAAGTGTGATAAACAACAAAAAACCACCACCAAAGACTGCGCCTTTATGTTTTTTGAACTGGTCCCAGACGTCTAGCCATTGGTTGCGTGGGGCCCGCGGTGGTTCTTTATCCTGCAGGGCTGCGTATGGGTCGATTTCGACTGTTTTTAACGATGCGTCAGTCATAGCGAATCCTTGGGTCTAGTACGCCGTAGAGCACGTCAGCAATCAGGTTAAATGCTACAATCATAATTGCAAAAATAAAGGTAATGGTCATGACCATCGGGATATCGTTTGCAAAAAGTGCCGTTATTAAAAGTTGGCCGATCCCGTTCACTCCAAAGACGTTCTCTGTAATGATGGCCCCGCCAAATATGGAGGGGACGCCAAGGGCTATAACGGTGATCACTGGGATCATTGAATTGCGCAACACGTGCACCATGACGACCACGCCCTCTTTTAGCCCCTTGGCCCTCGCAGTACGGACGTAATCTTGATTTAGGTTGTCCAGCATAGATGCTCGCATATAGCGGCTAATTTGAGCGGTTGTCTGGAGGGCCAAAACCATTACTGGGAGGATCATTTGTGAGAGTTGATATTTGAAGCTGGTCCAATCGTTCACCACATGAGTTGTATCATAAATAGAGGGTAGCCAGCCAAGGGTGACTGAGAAAATCACGATTAGTAGGGGGCCAGTAAAAAAAGGTGGAATCGAGAAGCCAATCATCGTGATGAATGTGCCGGTTTGGTCGAAAACTGAGTAATGGCGATAAGCTGAGTAGATTCCAATCGGCAGAGCGATCAGGATTCCGACGAGGTAAGCGAGCCCGACGACCCACAAGGTTTGCGGGATGCGCTGGATCACGATGTCCATGATTGGGCTACGGGTCTGCCAGCTAATGTTACGTTGTTGAGGAACCAGTTTTTCCAGTTCGACGTCGTATACCATGCCAAGTTGGGTGTCGGGCAACCAGCCAAACAGGAAGCTGTTTCGTGTCATCCAATCGATTAAAAACTGTGGTTCCACAATAAAAAATTGATTTAGCCATTTAAGATATTGGATGTGTACAGGTGCTCCAAGACCGAGGGCCTCACGCATTTTTTGCTTCACCTCTGGAGGAACAGTCAGCGGCACTTGGGCCATTGGATCGCCGGGCGCCAATTGTAGCAGAGCAAATATAACGATACTGATGAACAAAAGCGTCGGAATCGAGAGAATTAATCGACGAATTGTGAAGGTCAACATATGCGGCGCCTTTGTGCGTCAGTTTTGAAATTCTGGAGAACAGAATAGTAAGGTGCACCGAGGCGCACCTTACGTAGTTTTTTAAGGTTCGATGTGCAAATTATACACCCGGACCAATCTTAGTTCCCGATGCGGTACCAGTCAGCAGCGTTCCACAGCTCGGAATCAAACACGTTGAGAACAACGCCACCCAAGCTGTTTGCGTGTGCGGATACACGACCACGGTCAACCAAAGGAACGATTGTGAAGCTGTCTTTTGTCAGCATATCGTTCATCTTTTTACCCAACTCACCCCGTTTAGCGAGATCACCTGTGCGGGCCAGTTCGTCGATCATCGCGTCATACGCGGGATCACAGAAACGGTTGATATTTTCACCCTGCCACTGGCTGCTAGGTTTAGGCTCGCCGCCACAACGGTATGCTGCGAGGTAGGCTTGTGGGTCCGTACCGTCGAACACGTTCGCATACATCTCTACGTCAGCATAGAATTTTTGGAACGTGTCAGGAGAACCTGGATCACCACCAAAGAATACTGATGCATCTAGGTTACGCAATTCTGTTTCAACTCCAATTTGGTTCCACGAGTTTTTAATCAGAGCTTGGAAGTCCTGACGCACAGCGTTTGTGGATGTTTGATATAAGATAGACAGGCGCACGCCATCTTTGGCGCGGATGCCGTCGGAACCTTTAACCCAACCGGCTGCTTCCAGCTTGGCGTTTGCGCCAGCGATGTCTTGTGTAAGGCACCCTGTGTTGTCCGATGCATAAAGTGCTGGAGCTGGGACCAAGTTGCATGTTGGCCGCCCTGCGTCGCCGTAACCTACGTCAACAAGTTCTTGGCGGTTGATTGCCATGGAAAGTGCTTCGCGTACGTTTATATCCGACAAAAATGGGTGAGGTTCTGCAACCGTTGCACGTGTTTCTGGTGGAAGATTAGGTGAAGGGTTCGTGAGGTTCATTTCAAGACGCTCAACCAAAGCACCAAATGCGGAGATTGGCTGACCTTTGCCGCCTTGGGCCATCTTCGATATGACGTCTGGTGCTAATTGTAGGTTCCAAGCGTAGTCAAATTCGCCTGTTTCCATAACTGCACGACCAGAGGCTTCAGCAGACCCACCGCCCTTGAATGTCAGCGATGCAAACGCAGGTTTGCCCGCTGTGCGATAGTTTTCGTTGGCAACCATTTGGATCACATCGTTTGGCTTAAAGTTTGTGACAACAAAGGGGCCTGTGCCGATTGGGCCAAAGTTGGCCTCGGTGCACTCAGGAGCGCGTGCCCCCAAGCAATCGGCAAACTGTGTCGCTTGAATGATTGGCGACTGGCCGCCCATGAACGGGCCGTATGGATTTGGTTTGGGCTGGTTAAAAGTTATTTTTGTTGTCAGAGCGTCAATCGCTTCAACACTTTCAACTCCATCGTATTTTGATAATTGTGCGCAGCCACCTTCTGGGTGCATGCAGTACTTGGCTGTAAACACTAGGTCAGCTGACGTCACATCGGAACCATCAGACCATTTGAGGCCTTCTTTGAGTTTCCACGTGATAGATGTCAGATCTTCTGAAACACCGCCGTTCCCAACTGTTGGAATCTCTGCAGCCAAATAGGCAACTAGGTCACCATTTTGATCATAGCGGCCCATTGGTTCTATCACCAGTGAAGACGACTCGATGTCTTTCGTGCCACCGGACAAATAAGGGTTTAAGATCGATGGGGCTTGCCAATAAATAATTTTGACTTCGCCATCACGAGCGCGGGCGCCTTCGTGGCCATCCGCCATCGCTGTGGATGCAAAAGCAGTTGTAGCTATCGCTCCAAGCAAAATTGTTTTTAGTATCATTATACTCTCCTTGTTGGGCACAAGTAGGTGCCTATTTATTCCGCAGCTCACCAGAATGGGTCTGCGGTGTTTATGATTGATGTAAAGGAAAGCACATATTTCAGTTAAATCATAACGAAAAACTATTAATGGCGTTCTTGTAGCTTTCCCCAACAAGCTAATAAGTTTCATCGAAACAGGTTCCAAAAAATAATCAACCCTATTTCTGAATAAATATTAATCTTTGATAAGACACTTATGTTTATTAACGGTGGGTTAGTTTGAGTCTAAATTAAACTATTAAAACTTAGCCGGTGCATTCATTTGACAGACGCCAACAGTTCCCCTTAGCATTTGTTTAGCTCCAGTTTGTGGATGCGCTCGGAGGCAGTATGTTCGATCACGACAACTTAGCTATCAAAGGGTCAGTAATTGCTGAAATTCAGGGATTGCGGGTGGAATTCCAAACCAAAGATGGCCCTGTGGTCGGCGTGTCTGATGTATCTTTTGATATTAAATCGGGTGAAACGGTCTGTGTTGTTGGAGAATCGGGCTCTGGAAAATCGGTTTCTTCGCTGTCATTGATGCGTTTGGTTGAGTTTGGCGGCGGTGAAATAACTGGTGGCCGTCTATTATTTAGCCGAAAAGATGCTGATGAAGTCGACTTGGCCCAAACAGAACCTAAGCTCATGCGTTCTATTAGAGGCAATGAGATAGGCATGATTTTTCAAGAACCCATGACGGCCCTGAACCCTGTTTTTACAGTAGAGCGTCAATTGACTGAAGGTTTGCGCCTGCACAAAGGTCTATCCAAGGCTGAAGCTTCGGCGAAGGCGTTGAATTTGATGCATGAGGTTCGAATCCCGGAGCCCGAGCGCCGGATGAAGCAATATCCACACGAATTGTCCGGTGGTATGCGCCAGCGTGTTGTGATCGCGATGGCATTAGCTTGCGAACCCCGTTTATTAATAGCCGATGAGCCTACAACTGCATTGGATGTGACCATTCAGGCCGAAATTCTTGCACTCATGGATCGCCTGAAACGCGATACTGGCACTGCTGTAATGTTCATAACTCACGATATGGCTGTAGTAGCACAGATGGCTGACCGCGTTGTCGTCATGTTCCGTGGTGAGAAGGTCGAGGAGGGTACGGTTGAGGAGATTTTCGAAAACCCCAAACACCCTTATACCAAGCTATTGTTGGCTGCTGTCCCCAAATTGGGCGAGATGACTGGTAAAAAATATCCAGAACCGATGGTTTTGATGGGCCGTGATCAAGGCGCGATTGAGCCGATTAAAGGGACTGATGAAGTGTTGTTGGAGGTAGAAAACCTTACAACTCGTTTCTCGGTCAAAGGCGGGTTCTTTCGCCGTACGGTGGCCAATGTACATGCAGTTGAGGACTTGTCGTTTACTATTAACAAGGGCCAGACGCTTAGTTTGGTTGGTGAATCTGGTTGTGGAAAATCTACGGCAGGGCGTTCAATCCTGCGTTTGGTTGAACCGCAGAAAGGTGCCATTCGCGTCGGTGGCAAAGATATCATGGCGCTAGATTCTAATGGTTTACGTAATTCCCGTCTTGATATGCAAATGATTTTTCAGGATCCATTTGCATCGCTTAACCCTCAGATGCAGTTGTCGGATCAAGTTGCGGAACCGATGCACAACTTTGCCACTCTTAAAGGTAAGGCGATACAGGACCGTGTTGAGATGTTGTTTGATCGTGTGGAGTTGCCTCGCAGTTTCATGCGGCGCTATCCACATGAGCTGTCGGGGGGCCAGCGCCAGCGAGTTGCAATTGCCCGTGCTTTGGCTCTGAACCCAAAGCTAATCATTGCGGATGAAGCCGTTTCCGCTTTGGACGTGTCGGTGCAGGCCCAAGTATTAAACTTGATGATGGAATTACAGTCTGAATTAGACCTGTCGTTTCTCTTTATCTCGCATGACATGGCCGTGGTTGAACGCGTCAGTCACTATGTTGGTGTGATGTATCTTGGTCGTATTGTCGAAATGGGCCCGCGTTCAGCCGTGTTTGAAAACCCTCAGCATCCTTATACTCGGGCGTTGATGAAGGCGGTTCCGATTGCCGATCCTCGTCAACGAAAGGATGAGAGAGATCTGAACTTTAAACCGATACCTTCGCCGATCCATCCCGTTTCATATGTTGCAGAACCATCGGTCTATCGTGAAGTGGCGCTGGGCCATAAAGTGTTGATTACAGATAGTGGGTATTGAGATGAGTATTGAAACTTTAGAACGTTTAACCCCTTTAGAATTGATGACAAAATTGATCAGTTTCCCGACTGTGAGCCGTGACAGCAACCTGCCCTTGATTGATTGGGTTGAGTCCTATTTGACATTGCATGGCATCGCTTCACACCGTTGGCCTGATCCTAAGCAACCACATAAGGCAGCGTTGTTTGCGCATGTAGGTCCGGATATCGAGGGTGCGGTTGTGTTGTCGGGCCATACAGATGTTGTGCCCGTTGATGGTCAGCCGTGGGAAACAAATCCGTGGGACGTTGTTGAAAAAGAGGGCAAATATTACGGTCGTGGTACATGCGATATGAAGGGCTTTGATGCTTTGGCTATTTGGGCCTTAGTAGAGGCGCATTATGCAGAGGTGACCCGGCCGCTGCAGTTGGCTCTGAGCTTTGATGAAGAAATTGGTTGTACAGGCGCACCGCCAATGATCGCAGCGATGCAGGGTGTGGTGCCAAAAGGTTCTGCGGTCATCGTGGGCGAGCCATCGATGATGAAAGCTGTCACGGGCCATAAGGGTGGCAACGCCTTTGCCACTCATGTTGTGGGTTTCGAGGTGCATTCTTCGATCCACTATCGGGGTGTAAGTGCAGTGCATGAGGGTGCACGTCTTATTCAGTGGGCTACGGAACAAAACGAATTGAACGGGGCGGCAACGCCGGGTCCTTTGGCCTCGATGTTTGATCCGGCATATACGACATGGCATGTAGGCATTATTTCTGGTGGTACTGCCGATAATATCACCGCTAAGGATTGCCATTTCAATATGGGGTACCGAGCGGTACCTGGTGATGATACTGCGAGATTGAACCAGATGTATTTTGATAAGGTGAATGAGGTGAAGGCGGCTATGCAGGCTGTACACCCAGAGGCGGACATCGTCCTCACCCCGCGCTTTGCTGTGCCGCCGTTGAAGCCAGAAGAGAGTGGGGAAGCCGAAGGCTTAGTTAGGGCCGTTACTGGAGATAATGCCGCTCATGTGGTGAGCTATGGTACTGAGGCGGGGCAGTTTCAAGATGCGGGATATTCCGCAGTTGTTTGTGGGCCGGGTGATATAGCGCAGGCCCACCAGCCTAATGAGTTTATAGAGGTGGCTCAGTTTGAAGCAGGCCATCAATTTATGTGCGAATTGTTGGCTAAGTTGGCTTAACGGCCCCGGTACAGCTCTGCCTTTTTTTGGGATATGTGCATGGAGCCATTTATGATTATTGCCGCGAAACAGGTTTGGGTCCGGTTTTACTTTGAGGTAAACAAATGCCTATTAAAAATAGATTTGCAGAAACTCATGCTGAAATCACCGGATGGCGGCGGCATTTGCACATGCATCCCGAGTTGGGGTTCGATGTTTATAATACGGCTGAATTTGTTGAGGATCGGTTGCGCGAATTTGGCATTACGGACATCACAACTGGTGTTGGGCAGACTGGTGTTGTTGCGGTGATCAAGGGCCGGACTAATGCGCGGGGCCGAGTGATTGGTCTACGTGCTGACATGGACGCCTTGCCAATTCACGAGGCGACAGGCTTGGAATACGCTAGCACGGTCTCGGGCAAGATGCATGCCTGTGGACATGATGGTCACACTGCGATGCTGTTGGGGGCTGCCCAATATCTGGCTGAGACCCGCAATTTTGATGGCACAGCGGTCCTGATTTTTCAACCTGCTGAAGAGGGCGGTGGAGGTGGCCTTGAGATGTGTAGAGACGGTCTGATGCATCGTTGGGGCATTCAAGAAATTTATGGGATGCATAACATGCCTGGCCTTCCTGTTGGCGAATTTGCTATCCGGTCTGGAGCTTTAATGGCAGCGGCGGATGAGTTTTCTTTAAAGATTACAGGTCGTGGAGGTCATGCGGCTGCCCCGCATGAGGCGATAGATCCAAATATTGCTGCAGCCCATATTATTTTAGCCCTGCAATCTGTCGCTTCCCGAGTTGTTGACCCGCTTGGTAATGTGGTCGTGTCAGTCTGTGGATTGCATTCCGATACGGAGTCTCACAACGTTATTCCACAGGTTGTCCGGATGCGTGGGACTGTGCGCACGCTGGACTCAGAGGTGCGGGATATGGTTGAGGTGAAGGTGAAGAAATTGGTGAGCATGACGGCGCAAGCCCACGATTGCGTCGCGGAAATAATCTATGAACGTGGCTATCCGGTGACGGTAAATGCAGAACAGAACACGGGTTATGCCGCTAAAGCTGCATTGGCTGTGGCCGGTTCTGTTGATACAGATACGCCTCCAATTATGGCTGCCGAGGACTTTTCCTATATGTTAAAAGAATGTCCTGGCGCCTACATTATGGTTGGCAACGGTGACGGTGCGACGGTTCACCATCCCGAGTATAATTTTGATGATGATGCCATACCTGCAGGGTGTAGTTGGTACGCAGAAATGGTTGAGAGTAGGATGCCACTATTGATCTGATATACGTTGATCCTTTTTCGGTTGGAACATTTTAATGGATAAACTGATAGTTCAGGGTTGAGGATTTTTTAATATAGGAGAGAATATAATGCCCGTAAAAAATCGGTTTGCCGAATTACACGATGACATCACAGGATGGCGTCGAGATATTCACCAAAACCCTGAGATTTTATTTGAAACGCACCGCACTAGTGCATTAGTTGCTGAAAAGTTGCGCGAATTTGGTTGTGATGAAGTCGTCGAGGGTATTGGTCGAACAGGCGTTGTCGGAGTAATTAAGGGCATAACGATCGGATCTGGAAAGGTGATTGGCCTGCGTGCTGACATGGATGCGCTGCCTATTCATGAACAAACCGGGTTGGATTATGCCTCTAAAACTGATGGTGCTATGCATGCGTGTGGGCATGATGGTCACACCGCAATGTTGTTGGGTGCGGCAAAGTATTTGTCTGAAACACGTAATTTTGATGGCACAGCGGTCGTAATTTTCCAACCAGCTGAAGAAGGAGGTGGTGGCGGTAAAGAGATGTGTGATGATGGAATGATGGAGCGTTGGGGCATCCAAGAAGTATATGGCATGCACAATTGGCCGGGCATGCCAGTAGGCAGTTTTGCAATTCGTTCAGGTGCTTTTTTTGCTGCGACTGATACTTTTGACATTGCTCTCGAGGGGCTTGGGGGTCATGCTGCTAAACCAAGCGAAACAATCGATACAACCGTAATGGCAAGTCACTTGGTTCTAGCGTTGCAGACTATTGCAAGTCGCAATGCCGATCCGATTGATCAGATTGTAGTTTCAGTCACCTCGTTTGAGACATCATCAAAAGCTTACAACGTGATTCCACAGGGGGTGCATTTGAAAGGGACTGTGCGCACGATGTCCATAAAAATGCGTATATTGGCCGAAGAACGCATAATGGCAATTTGCAAGGGGACAGCCGCCACGTTTGGGGGCTCGGCCGAGGTAACCTATCAGCGCGGCTATCCAGTCATGGTTAACCACCCGGAACAGACCGAATTTGCGGCTGATGTGGCGCGATCGGTATCTGGTTCGTGCGCCGAGGCTGCTTTGGTGATGGGGGGGGAAGATTTTGCCTATCTTCTTGAAGAACGGCCCGGCGCCTATATCTTGGTTGGTAATGGTGACACGGCGATGGTGCATCATCCTAAGTATAATTTCGACGATAGTGCCATACCTGCAGGCTGCAGCTGGTGGTCTGAAATCATTGAGCAACGGATGCCTTCAGCAAGATAATCTTCTAATATTGCATTTATGACTATGAAGAGAATTTTCTTTATTGCTGTTCAGTATTTTTCTTAGCAGCGTCTCATAAACGGCAGTGATGCTGTCAGCCGTGTTGCGTTAATCGCAGCACATTTGGTCGATGGATGGGGCCCCAGCATTGCCATGTTCTCATGCTGGGTATTAGAAGGTAATGAATTTTAGTCTAGTTAAATACTTTTGTATCACAATTTATTTAATCAAATTACCGGGGTTGTTATTGAATAATAAATAGCTGATGTGACAGGGAAAACTTAACCCGTTAGAGGATTAATTATGACAGGAATTGTCTCAGTTCAGAACGTTCGTAAAATCTACGACGGTGGGTTTGAAGCGCTAAAAGGCACCAATCTCGAGATCCAAGAGGGTGAAATCATCGCCCTTCTTGGCCCGAATGGAGCAGGTAAAACTACTTTAATTTCAACTATATGCGGAATTTCAAGCCTGACATCTGGCAAAATCACCGTCGATGGTATGGATATCGGCACAGACTATCGCAAGGTCCGCGCTATGATCGGCCTCGTGCCGCAAGAGATCGCTCTTGAGCCGTTTGAAACGGTGATCAATTCCGTCCGGTTTTCGCGTGGATTGTTTGGTAAGAAGAAAAATGAAGCTTATCTAGACGAGGTACTGAAGACGCTGTCTTTGTTTGACAAAAAAAACTCCAAAGTCATGACATTGTCTGGCGGCATGAAACGTCGGGTTTTGATTGCCAAAGCCTTGGCGCATGAGCCGCGGGTTTTGTTTTTGGACGAGCCAACCGCCGGTGTGGATGTTGAGCTGCGCAAAGACATGTGGAACACAGTGGCCAAGCTCAAAAAGCAGGGCGTCACCATCATTTTGACCACGCACTATATCGAAGAAGCCGAAGCGATTGCAGACCGTATTGCGGTGATCAATAGCGGTGAAATCTTGCTGGTTGAAGATAAAGCCGCACTGATGGCACGGATGGGCAAAAAGAAAATTCGCATCGATTTGATGGAGCCTGCTAAAACCGTTCCAGAGCGGCTGGCCCCCTATTTCTTGGAGCTGGCAGCAGATGGCTCGGCTTTGACTTATACCTATGACGTCAATTCTGAGCGCACTGGGATCACCGGTCTTTTGAATGATCTGCAAGCCGCCGGGCTGCAAATGCGAGATGTTCAAACACAACAATCCAGCCTCGAAGATATTTTTGTTGGTCTGGTTCAGGAGGATGCAAAATGAATTTTCAAGCTGTAGGTGCGATTTATACATTCGAAATGGCGCGGTTTTTCCGCACGCTCAAGCAATCCTTTCTGTCTCCTGTTCTCTCAACCAGCCTGTATTTCGTAGTGTTTGGCACCGCGATTGGCAGCCGAATGGAGGCTGTCGACGGGGTTGAATACGGCGCCTTTATCGTGCCGGGGCTAATCATGTTGTCGGTCATGACGCAATCCATCGCCAACGCAAGTTTTGGGATCTATTTTCCCAAGTTTATTGGCACGATCTATGAGCTGTTGTCAGCGCCTGTGAATTTTTTGGAAATTGTGGTGGGCTATGTGGGGGCGGCGGCGACCAAAAGTCTATTTATCGGCCTTGTCATTCTGGGCACTGCCTATCTTTTTGTGGACCTCGATATCCAACACCCCATTGCGATGATGTGCTTTTTGCTTTTGACATGCCTGTCGTTCTCTCTGCTGGGCTTTATCATCGGGATTTGGGCTGGAAATTTTGAGCAATTGAACCTTGTGCCAATGCTGGTTGTGACGCCTTTGGTGTTTCTGGGCGGTTCTTTTTATTCAATCTCGATGTTGCCCCCAATTTGGCAAACTGTGACCATGTTTAACCCAGTGGTTTATCTTATATCTGGATTTCGATGGGCGTTTTTTGGGCAAGCAGATGTTGCGATTGGTGTGAGCCTTGGTGCGATCAGCCTGTTTACCTTGGGCTGCATGGCCTTTATCTGGTGGATTTTCAAAACGGGTTGGCGCATTCGCAGCTAAAATATTTGCCCCCCGCCTTGTTACAGGGTGGGGGGTGTCTTATGTCCAGAGTATGAAATTTAAAAATCCCTTTCGCCGCGACCGCAAAACCGTTTCTGTTGTGCGTTTGAATGGCATGATCGCAACCGGTCGCGGCCTTAATGACGCCGGACTGGCCCCGCTGTTGGAAAAGGCTTTTGCGAAAAAGCCTTCTGCCGTCGCGTTGGTTATCAACTCCCCCGGCGGCAGCCCGGTGCAGTCGTCGCTGATTGGCGCACGCATCCGCCGATTGGCTGATGAAAGCAACACGCCCGTCTATGCCTTCATCGAAGACGTGGCCGCCTCTGGTGGCTACTGGTTGGCGGTCAGCGCGGATGAGATCTATCTGGATGCGTCCTCCGTTGTGGGCTCGATTGGTGTGGTATCAGCAGGCTTTGGACTTGATCAGCTGATCAACAAGCATGGGATTGAACGCCGGGTGCATACCGCAGGCACGTCGAAATCCATGCTGGATCCGTTTCAACCTCAAAAGGATGAGGATGTGGTGCGCCTTAAGGGGCTGTTGGATGGCATTCACCAAACGTTCAAAGACCACATCACCGAACGCCGCGGGCTTAAACTTGTAGATCGTGACCTGTTCACCGGAGAAATTTGGGTAGGTCAAAAGGGCATCGATGACGGTTTGGCTGATGGCATCGGTCACTTGGTACCCACTCTGAAAAACAAATTTGGTGATAAAGTTAGGTTTCGGGTCTATGGCCAAAAGAAATCGATACTGTCTCGCTTTGGCATGAATATGCTGGGTGACTTGACCCATAGCATCGAAGAGCGCGCAGCTTTTGCACGCTTTGGGATGTAGGCGCATGTTGGTCAAAGTTGTCACATTTTTTCTGATTGGCATTGCTGTGTTGGCGATGTTTGGGCGATTGAAATTCCCCGGTCAATCCCGATTAGAAAATGCAAAATGCCCGAAATGTGGGCGCTATAAAATTGGTAAGGGCCCGTGCTCTTGTGGCCATATAGGTCACCGTAAAGGGTAAAGTATGGCTTGGTTTTTTGTGGTGCTCGGGCTGGTGACATTGTTGCTGGCGGGTGATTTTCTTGTGCGAGCTGCGGTCAATTTAGCCCTGCGTCTTGGTATATCGGCGCTTGTGGTGAGCCTGACTGTGGTCGCCTTTGGCACGTCAGCGCCAGAGCTGTTGATCGTTCTGTCAGCCATGGCCGATGATGCGCCCGGTTTGGCGATGGGTAATATCGTCGGATCCAATACGGCGAATATTTTGCTGGTTCTGGGGCTGCCTGCTTTGGCGGCGGGGCTTTATACGACGGGCTTCGATACCAAAAAAGTATTTATATCTATGATTTTGGCGACAGTTTTGTTCATCATCCTGGCCTTTATGGGGCCGTTTTCCTGGTGGCATGGAGGGCTTATGCTTGCGGTTTTGGCTGCGATATTGCTCGATCAGGCATGGACAGCACGCCGTGTCAGTCGTGTGGCAGTGGCGACTGAGGATTTGAACGGAGTTGATACCTCAATACCCGGTTGGAAAATTACTCTATATTTGCTGTTTGGTCTGGTGGGTTTGCCTCTTGGGGCAAAGGTTTTGGTGGTAAATGCCGAGATTATTGCAAGGGAATTTGGCGTGCCTGAAACTGCTATTGGGCTTACCTTGATTGCGGTGGGCACCTCCTTGCCAGAGCTGGCAACCACCACTGTGGCTGCGATTAGGCGACAGGCGGATGTGGCGCTTGGCAATGTCATTGGCTCAAATATGTTTAATCTCTTAGCGATCATAGGGATTGCGGCGTTGGTTGGACCGATCCCGGTGGCCGATGAATTCTTACGCTTTGATCTTTGGGTCATGCTGGCTGCTTCGTTTTTGTTGATCCCATTCGTGTTTTTCGGACGAAACATCACACGGATTTGGGGTGCGGCCTTGACCCTGCTGTATATGGCATATCTCTTAGCGGTACTGCTCTAAGGAGATATCACATGCGTGCATTGGTTACCGGCGCCGCCATTCGATTGGGGCGCGAAATTGCTTTGTATCTGGCTCAGCGGGGCTATGACGTTGCTGTGCATTATGCGGCCTCCGAGGCGGGGGCACATGAGACTGTGGCCGAGATCAAAGCCATGGGCCTGAACTCTGTGGCCTTGCAAGCGGATCTTCTGAGTGATGCTGGATCACAACCCTTGATTGCGCGCGCAGGTGAGGCGCTTGGTGGCCCGCTTACTCTGCTGGTCAACAATGCTTCGATCTTTGAACATGACACGATTGATACGGCCACCCGCTCAAGTTGGGATCGGCATATGGAAAGCAACCTGCGGGCACCATTTGTACTTACTCAAGAATTCGCTAAACAAGCCCCCAAAGCGCAAGCGGATGCGAAGGGCGAACCTGTGGCACAGGGGCTTGTGGTGAATATGCTCGATCAACGCGTGCGCAAGCTTACGCCCGATTTCATGAGCTACACCCTAGCCAAAATGGGGCTATGGGCTTTGACACAAACCGCAGCACGGGCCTTGGCACCTGATATCCGGGTGAATGCGATAGGTCCCGGTCCCACTGTGCAAGGGGTGCGTCAGTCTACGCAGCACTTCACGCGCCAACGAGCGGCCACAGTGCTGAAGCGGGGGTCAAACCCCTCCGACATCACCGCGGCTTTGGGCTATTTTATCTCGGCCCCTGCTGTTACGGGGCAGCTGCTTTGCGTAGATGGGGGGCAACATCTGGGATGGCAAACTCCTGATGTTTTGGGTCTTGACTAAAGATTGGGGGCAAGAGTTGTACACGTTGGTACAGATTTCCCAATAGGGTTTACAAAAAATTAAATAATAACAAAACGTTGCGCTGTTCATAATTTTTTATAATAAAAACAATTACTTAATATATCGCCTTATTTTTGTGCAAATCAATGATACACCAGAGAAACAAGAGAAACCTGTGGGATTTTGGATTTTACCCTCAGAGTTATCCACAGAAATTGTGGATGTGTTAATTCTTGCAGCCGGTGTTATTTCGGTGCAGCCCTCAAAAGAATCGCCTAGATGTACAAAGAGTTATGATTGAAACACCGCCGCCACTCACCGGGCATGATCTTATTGCCGATTACCTGATGCGCCTTGATGGTTCGCCGGGCGTGTATCGCATGCTAGATAGTGAAAACCGGGTGCTTTATGTGGGCAAAGCGCGCAGCTTGAAAATTCGTGTGGCCAGCTATGCGCGCCCTCAGGGCCATTCCGCCCGGATCAGCCGAATGATCAATGAAACCTCAAGCATGATGTTTCTAACCACCAAGACTGAGACTGAGGCATTATTGCTTGAACAAAATCTGATCAAACAGCTGAAGCCAAAATATAACGTGCTGCTGCGGGATGATAAATCATTTCCAAATATCTTAGTGAGCCATGAGCATGGGTTCCCGCAGATCAAAAAGCACCGGGGCGCGAAGAAGGAAAAGGGCAATTACTACGGACCATTTGCCAGTGCTGGCGCGGTCAACCGGACGCTGAATCAGCTTCAACGATTTTTCTTGCTGCGTGACTGTTCTGACAGCCAATTCGAAGCGCGCACCCGACCATGTTTGCAGTACCAAATCAAACGTTGCTGCGCGCCCTGCGTGGGCTATGTGAAGGCTGAAGAATACGCGACTTTGGTCAGGGACGCTGAGCGGTTCTTAGGCGGAAAATCAACTCATATTCAGGCCGAGCTGGCGCAAGACATGCAAACCGCGTCCGATAATATGGAGTTTGAGCGCGCCGGCGCCCTGCGCGACCGCATCAAAGCGATGACCCAAGTGCAGACCTCGCAAGGGATCAACCCGCAAGGCGTTCCTGAAGCTGATGTGATCGCGTTGCATATGGAGGCAGGGCAGGCCTGCGTTCAGGTATTTTTCATCCGGGGCAATCAAAATTGGGGCAACAGAGATTATTATCCGCGCGTGGTCGGCGACGTTTCGATCGCCGAGGTGATGCAAGCTTTTGTGGGACAGTTTTACTCGGACCGCGAACCGCCGCGGATGGTGCTTTTGTCCGATGCGATAGAAGATCCGGATTTGATGGTGGAGGCGCTCACGGGGAAGCTGGGCCGCAAGGTTGAAATTGCTGTGCCCCTGCGTGGTGAAAAGTTAGAATTGGTAGCCGGAGCAAAGCGCAACGCCCGCGAAAGCTTGGCGCGGCGTATGTCAGAATCGGCGTCACAAATAAAGTTGTTGAAGGGGTTGGCGGAGGCCTTTGATCTGCCCGAACCGCCACGGCGGATTGAAGTCTATGACAACAGCCACATCCAAGGCACCAATGCTGTGGGCGGCATGATTGTGGCGGGTCCTGAAGGTATGATCAAGTCGCAATATCGGAAGTTCAACATCAAGGGCGATGACATCACGCCCGGTGACGACTTTGGCATGATGAAGGAAGTGCTGGGCCGCCGGTTTAAACGGCTTCTGAAGGAAGACCCGGAGCGAAAATCGGAGGCTTGGCCAGATTTGCTGTTGATCGATGGTGGGGCAGGGCAGGTGAGTGCTGTGCGCGACATCCTGCGCGAATGGGGCGTTGATGACATTGCAATGATCGGCGTGGCCAAGGGTGTTGATCGGGATGCGGGCAAGGAAGAGTTTTACCGCACAGGCAAGCCCGTCATGGCGCTTCGGCATAATGACCCAGTCTTGTATTTCGTGCAACGTTTGCGCGATGAGGCGCACCGCTTCGCCATTGGCACGCATCGCGCCAAACGGGCCAAGGCCAATATGAAAAACCCGCTCGATGACATTGATGGCATCGGACCCAAACGCAAAAAGGCTTTACTGGTGCATTTTGGTTCAGCCAAGGCTGTGACCCGGGCCAATTTGGTTGACTTAAAGGCTGTTGAGGGCGTGTCAGATGCCATGGCAGGAATTATTTACAATCATTTTCAACCTTGAAGTTAAGCGAGATTTAAGCGGAAGCAATTTATAGATTGGAATCGTCAAAAATTTGCGGATAAGGGTGGCATGCTCTTATGAACCCGGCTAGGTTTAAATCCATGTGGACGTTACCTAATATTCTCACGATGATCCGACTGATCGCGGCACCTATGGTTGCTGTGATGTTTTTGTCTGTCATCCGGCCCTATGCGGATTGGGCGGCTCTGATCCTATTCGTAGGAGCGGCCCTTACAGATTGGCTGGATGGCTTTTTGGCCCGGGCTTGGAAACAAGAAAGCAAACTCGGTGCTATGTTGGATCCGATTGCGGATAAGGCCATGGTCGTGATTGCTTTGGTGGTTTTGGCCAGTGTCTTTGGACTTGATGCCTTGATCCTCCTGCCTGCGGCCTTGATCGTTTTTCGGGAAGTGTTTGTTTCGGGGCTGCGTGAGTTTTTGGGCGATGTTTCTGGAACACTGCAAGTGACGAAAATGGCCAAGTGGAAAACCACCGCGCAAATGGTCGCCATTGCCTTGCTCTTTGCCGTTGGTATTTTTGAGCATTACTTTGTGATGGGTACCGAAGGAATGGATCGTCAAATTGTAGCAGATATCTTAGCCTCTGATGCGTCGGATCCCGCGCATTTGCGGCTCTTTTATAATGGCATGTATGCCACATGGTACTCAGGCGTTGCCTTCCTTTGGGCGGCAGCGGCTTTGACTGTGATCACAGGCGTGGATTATTTCCGAAAAGCCTTGCCGCATTTGCGAGATTGATGGTCATGAAACTTGATATTCTTTATTTCGCTTGGGTGCGTGAACGGGTGGGGAAAAGCCAAGAGGCTGTAGACACCAACGCGAAGACAGCCGGGGATCTTGTGGACGAGCTGATCCTACGCGACGCGGGCTATGCGGCTGCATTCTCAGATTTGTCGGCGATATGCGTGGCCATTGATCAAGAGCTTGGCGATTTCACAACCCTGCTCAAAGACTGCCGCGAAGTTGCCTTTTTCCCACCTATGACAGGGGGTTGATATGGCCGCCCGAGTCCAAGAGGCACCCTTTGACTTTTCTGCTGAGGTGGTGGCATTTCAGGCGGACGTGCAAAATGCTGGTGCTGTGGTAACCTTCACTGGTGTCGTGCGAGATGACAGTGGCTGCTTGGATCATATGTTCATAGAACATTATCCGGCGATGACCGAAGCTGCTCTCCAAAAATTTGCACTCCAAGCGATGGAAAAATTTGGGCTGGAAGATGCTTTGGTGATCCATCGCTACGGAGTTTTGACGCCCGGTGAGGCGATTATGATGGTTGCCACCGCAGCGCGGCATCGCAAAGACGCTTTTGCCGGCGCGGATTACCTTATGGATTATCTGAAATCCCGCGCGCCGTTTTGGAAAAAAGAAGTGTCTAAAGACCATACAGAATGGGTCGCCTCAAAGGTCCAAGATGAGGATGCTTTGGCGGCGTGGTCTGACGCTCCTAAATCCTAGATCAGCCCGCGGAATTTTGCAGTTCAATATAGCTGCGCAGTTCTTCGGCTTCGGTGCGAGCGACCCGCAAACCCTCCATAGCTGCGCGCAATTCTGCTTCGGTTTGTGAGAGCTGATTGTTCATCTCAGCCTCACGCTTTTCCACATAGGCAATGGCTTGATCACGCATATCTTCTGCCTCGTGCAAAGACTGAGCTAATTTGTCCAGTTCCGCAACATCAGACTGGCTGACTCGGGTGAAGCGATGTACCAGCCAATTGGCAAACCATCCGAGGCAAAAAGCAACGAAGAGAATGATCGCGGTAATAAATATAAACTCAGTTCTATTCATTGCTGGTCTCCTCAGCGGTGGAAGGCATGTCTGTGGCTGCGGTGTCTTGTTCTTGCGTGGGTTTGGGGAGCACCAGTTGGAATTCAATGCGGCGATTTGCTTCACGTCCATCTTCGGTTTTATTGTCAGCAATCGGCTGCGCTTCGCCATATCCTTTTGATGTCAGGGCTTTAAGTTTGACGCGGGCGGCCCGGAGCGCATTCAAAACCGCATCTGCCCGGCTTTGGCTGAGATTGAGGTTCATCTCTTCGCGGCCTTGGCTGTCGGTGTGGCCACCAATCTCAATGGGCGCTTCAAGGCAACGATCAAAAACCTCGGCAATGGCATCAATCATGTTGCTGCTATTGCTGTCTAGGGTGGTTGAACCGGGTTCAAAGGTGATTTTATTGTCGGTCAATAAAGTGCTGATTTCAGCAACGCATTCGGGGCCTGAGATCATCCGCGCCAAAGGATCGAGTTCCTCAAGATAGGTGACATCCAATTGAAATTCTGCACCATTGCCAACTCGGTCCAGTAGGATTTGGGAGATATCTGTTTTCGACGCAGTGCTGCCAGTGAGGCCGGAGATTGTAATTGAGGTGGGTGTGACTTCGACCAGGCCTGAATTGAGCTCACCCAGTGAGGCCAAACTCGCCATACTGCGTACCAACCAGCCGTTGGGCAAATCATCCCGCAGTTTGGTCGACACAAACACCCCCTCGGTGCCAAATACAGCATAGGCGAAGGTTTCCAAGGTCCGTTGGGACCGCGCATCCTGTACGGGGCCGCGGACTTGGACCTGACCTTCGGGCGATAATGTGGCGACCATCTCGGGCGCGGCTTCTTGGCCCTCGACTTCGGTCACGGCCTGCAAAAGCTTCTTGTCCAGTACAAAGACTTCAGGAAGATCTGCGTCCAGGCGGCTGGTCACCTTGTCAAACAGTGCCGAATCCGTGCCTTCGGCGGCGGTAAGGCTCACATCCGCATCACTCAATGTCACAGAGCCTCGGCCAAGGTTTGCTAAGGCTGCGATGGAGAGTGCTGCGGCTTGCCCCCACATGGGCGACGGAACACCTAGCCCTTGCCGACAAGAAGCACCATCTTGAAGCCCCGCGGCTTTTGCAGCATTCAAAATGAGGGTGGCCGCCTGCTTTGAGTCGGCAGAGCACGCGTCAAACAATGCGCCGGTCTCAGAGATGCGAAACCGCAGTGTGAATGGGGTAATCACCGGGCGTGGCGCGCTGATTGCGATTTTTGATGTGATGTCTGCCGGGGTGCGGCGCTTCAGCTCATCTAGGAGTTTGGATTTCTGTTCCGCGGAATCGCTAATGGCCTCGATATTAACCTGATCTTCGCCGACTGATATCTTAGATCTCTCTAGCCGTTCCAAAGCCAAAAGCGCATAGGAAATGGCGGATGACCACGTCTCTGGTTCGGGATATTCGGCCATTTCCAAGAAATCAGCCACCGGAAGATCCTTTGCTATCCGAGATACACGGTTGCGGAAATTGGCATTGTCCGCAGATGCAGGAACCAGTCCTATCAAAGAAATACTGGTGTCGTTGCGAAGAATTTTGACGGAAAACTTCGGTGCAACCGGCGCGCGCCGATCTTGAATGGTGAAGTTATCAATCACGCGTACGGCCTCAACCACCGCGCCAGTTGCGGCAAGGGCTTTGAAACGTGTGGCCTCTGAGGGCGCTTCGCCCTCCAAAACCACTTGTAAACCATCGGTTTGTACGCTGGCCCAAGGATAACCTTCCATCGCAAGCTGTTGTTCAACGGCTGTGGCAGAACTGTTCTCGATCCAAGTCACGGTCATGCCCGCTGCAAAATACGCTCCCAGCCCTGCAAGTGCAAAGGCGGCTGCGGACAAAGTGACCGAGATTATTTTCATTTATTTTCCTTAAGTCCCCCGGTTGTTCTAAAGCGGGACTGGCGCGGGATCAATCACAGCATTACTGCTATGGCGAAAAACAGCACAGGCAGCAGGCCTGTTTCGCGATTTGAGCGAAATAAGATTAGCAAAGTGCCGCTGTGGTTGATGTTGAGGCGGCGCAACTGCCAAATCATATGCAGCCCAAAGCTCAAAGGTCCCATCAATGCGGCCCAGAGTGCCAGCTGATGGCTCGTATTTGCGGCCCAGACGGCCAAGCCCATTAAGCCCACGGCAAGACCCAAAAACAGCCACAGCCAGCGTGGGCTGTGGTCGCCAAATAGGCGGGCTGTGGATTTCACACCGATCAAGGCGTCATCTTCGGTGTCTTGATGAGCATAGATGGTGTCATAAAATAGCGTCCAAGCGATACCGCTCAGGTAGAGGGCCACCGCAGGCCATTCGAGCTTACCGGTATGCGCGACCCAGCCGAGCAGAGCGCCCCAGTTAAATGCCAGGCCCAAAAATACTTGCGGCCACCACGTGAAGCGCTTTGCAAAGGGGTAAATCGCGACAAACCCAAGGCTGGCTATACCAATCATCACTGTTATAGGGCCGAATGTAAGTAATATGCCAAAGGCAATCAGGGCTTGGGCCGCCATCCACAAAACGGCACCGCGCACTGTGACTTGGCCTGATGGGATTGGCCGAGAGCGGGTGCGGGCCACTTGGGCGTCGAAGTGCCGATCGGTGATGTCATTCCACGTGCAGCCAGCGCCGCGCATCAACCAAGCCCCAGCGCCAGAGGCCGTAATCAGCCAAAAATCCCAAAGCTGTAAATTGCCGTCATGTAAGGCGGCTAAAAGCACGCCCCAGATGCAAGGGATATACAAAAGCCAAGTGCCAATCGGGCGATCTGCTCGCGACAGGCGCAGATAAGGGCGGCTCGCGGCAGGGGCCAAACGATCCACCCAATTATCTTTTACCGCATCTGCAACTTGACCCTCTGGTGATTTGCCCGATTGCGTCATATCTTATGCTCCATGGCTTCAGTTATTCGCTTATATGTAGATCACCCGCTGGGGGTGGGGCAATCGGTTCCTTTGAACCGCGAACAATCACATTATCTGTTCGGGGTGATGCGAAGGGGCGTGGGCGAAGTGCTTGAACTTTTCAATGGTCGCGATGGTGAATGGCTGGCGCGGGTGGTTCAGGCCGGCAAGCGCAATGCAATTTTGTTGTGTGAGAGCAAGTCCAAACCTATGATGTTGCCGCCAGACCTTTGGATGATGTTTGCCCCGATCAAAAAAGCGCGCACAGATTTTATTGTGGAAAAAGCCACCGAGATGGGTGCGGCCCAAATTTTGCCGGTGCAGACAGATTTCACAAACTCTGAACGTATTCGCCAAGATCGCCTGCAAAACCATGCGCTGGAAGCGGCTGAGCAATGCGGGGGCACATATGTACCGCCGGTGATGGAGCTGCAAAAACTGTCGAAGCTGTTGGACGGCTGGGACGACCGCCATATTATGTTTTGCGATGAAAACCGCGTGGGCGAAGCTGTTGCCTTGTCGCAGCAGCCCGGACCTTGGGCTATTTTGATTGGCCCCGAAGGTGGATTTAGCCCGGCCGAGCGCGAACGGTTGGAGGCCATGCCTCAGGCGCAAGGGGTCTCCTTAGGACCGCGCATTCTTAGAGCAGACACCGCGGCGGTGGCGGCACTGGCGCTATGGCAAACAAGTTTGGGGGATTGGCAGTGAGTTTCATTCGGCCGGAGGCGCTGAACACGCTGCGTCAATACCGTGGATTTATTCTAGGTGGCCTTATTCTGACTGCGGGCCTGTTCATTATCTTTACCAGTTACGGCACCACGCGCATCGCGGGCGGGCTCTTTGTGGTGATTGGAAGCTTGATTGGCCATGATGCCTATCGCCGTTTCAAATTTCCAGCGGGCCATGGTGGCGCGGGGGTGGTTGAGGTGGACGAACGACGGGTGAGCTATCTTGCCGCTGGGTCTGGCACGTCAATCTCGATGGACACGCTTGAACGAATTGAACTGCATCGTAATGCCAGGGGGCGGATCACCTGGGTATTTTTTGGCCCTGAAGGTATGTTGTCGGTCCCGGGTGATGCGGAAGGCACTGATAAGTTATTTGATGCTTTGGTGGCCTTGCCGGGGGTGAATTACACCCAAGCTGAGGCCGCCACTCAAGGCAAGGGACCTGATCTATTTTTGATTTGGCAACGCAATCGCGCGAAACTTCACTGACCACACCTTGACTTGGCTGAGTCTGGAGGCCACCTGTAAATCAACAGGCGCAGATATATCGGAGTTCCACATGTCAATACCACAATCTGGCGGTGGCCCAATCGAAAGCTTTAACCAGCTGGCAAATCTTCTTGAGCAGGGCAATAAACCTAAAGCGGATTGGCGCATTGGCACCGAGCATGAGAAATTTGGATATTGTAAAGATACACTTAAAGCATTGCCCTACGAAGGCGAGCGCTCCATTCAATCCATCCTGCAGGGCCTGCGCGATCAGTTTAATTGGGCGCCGGTAGAAGAGGGCGGCCATTTGATTGGGCTGACCAAAGATGGGGGTAATGTAAGCCTTGAGCCGGGCGGGGCGCTTGAGCTGTCGGGCGCGCCTCTGGAGACGATCCATGAGACCTGCGATGAGGTGAATGTGCACCTACGCGAGGTTAAAGAAATTGCTGATAAAATCGGTGTTGGCTTTATCGGATTGGGTGCCGCACCAATTTGGCAGCATGAAGATGTGGGGCTGATGCCCAAGGGCCGCTACCAGCTGATGGATGCCTATATGGGTGAAGTGGGGACTATGGGCCGCACAATGATGCGCCGGACCTGCACCGTTCAGGTGAACCTCGATTTCGCATCTGAGGCAGATATGGTGCAAAAATTCCGCGTGGCTTTGGCGTTACAGCCTGTTGCTACCGCCTTGTTTGCCAATTCACCCTTCTTTGAAGGCAAGGTGAATGGTCACAAATCTTGGCGTGCTCGGGTGTGGCGGGATTTGGATGCGGATCGCACCGGCATGCTGCCTTTTGTGTTTGAAGATGGCATGGGCTTTCAGCGTTATGTCGACTACGCCTTAGATGTGCCGATGTATTTCGTCTATCGCGACGGAAAATATATCAATGCTCTGGGACAATCTTTCCGCGATTTCCTGAAAGGTCAGCTTCCAGCTTTGCCCGGTGAAATGCCAACGCTCAGCGATTGGGCCGATCATCTGACCACGATATTTCCCGAAGCGCGGATTAAGCAATTTATTGAGATGCGCGGTGCTGATGGCGGGCCATGGCGCCGTCTCTGCGCGTTGCCTGCCTTTTGGGTGGGACTGTTGTATGACCAATCGTCGCTGGATGCGGCTTGGGATTTGGTCAAATCTATGGATGCGGAAACCCGGGATGCCCTGTCGCGTTGCGGCTTCCGTGGACGGGTTGCAGGCGGAAGTTTCTGGCATCAAGATGATGGAATTGGCCCGGCAAGCTGTGAATATTTCCAACGCAGGTTTGGCCGCGCGGGCGCGGACTGGCGCCGGTGGCATGGTGCCTGATGAGACACATTTCCTGAATGCTCTGCAAGACAGCCTAGAGACCGGTCAAACCCCCGCCGATGAGCTTCTGGCGCGCTATCATGGCGATTGGGAAGGTGACCTGACGCGGATCTATGAGGATTATTCATACTGAGGCCTGCCTTAGCGTCTCCTTTCCCCCAAGCTTGAAAGCATCATTGCAGGTTTGATCGCTGAATTCTAAGGTGGCTCCGACACGCAGGAGTGTCGCAATGGGAGGAGGTATCATGTTGGATAACGACACGGTGGACTGCAAATTTATAGGGATGTTCAGGCTATGAACCCGGCGGAGTGGCTGGTCAGAACCGCACGTTTATCTCCCGCAGCGCCTGCTTTGCTGAAAGGCGAGGCAATTGAGGCGGATTATGCCACATTTGCAACTCGTGTTGCGGCCATCGCTGGGGCGCTGAGCGCCGAGCACAAAATTGGCAAAGGCAGCCGGGTGGCCCTCTTCATGAGCAACCGCACGGAATATCTGGAAGCTATGTATGGCATTTGGTTTGCGGGGGCGGTTGTGGTGCCAATCAACGCGAAGCTGCATGCGAAAGAGGCCGCTTGGATCATTGAGAATGCTGGTGCAGAGATTGCCTTTGTCTCGTCAGATGTGGGGGAGGCCTTGCAAGCACTTGCTCCAGAGTGTCTCAGAACTCTGATCTATGCGGATCACCCGGAGTTTGCCTTACTGCGCCAACACGCAGAAATGATATGGCCTATGGTGATCCATGACGATGAGCTGCTGTGGTTGTTTTACACCTCAGGGACCACAGGTCGACCAAAAGGGGTGATGATCAGCGCGGGCAATATCAGTTCTATGGCCCTGACCTATTTTAGCGATGTGGACGACGTCACTGCTGAAGACGCAATCCTCTATGCGGCCCCCATGTCGCATGGGGCGGGGATTTATAACTTTATGCATGTGATCAAGGGAGCGCGGCACGTGGTGCCGGACAGTCATGGATTTGATGCGGATGAAATCTTGGGTCTGGCGCCTAAGATCGACAATATTTCAATGTTTGCTGCCCCAACCATGGTCAAACGTCTTGTCGAGCGGGCGCGTGCCATTGGCAGCAATGGGCAGGGTATCAAAACAATCACCTATGCGGGCGGGCCTATGTATGTCGCCGATATTATCGCGGCGGTTGAGATCTTGGGAGATAAATTTGTGCAGGTTTATGGCCAGGGGGAATGCCCGATGGGGATTACAGCCCTGCGACGCGACTTTGTCAGCGACCGCACCCATCCGAATTGGCGCGCGCGTCTTGGGTCGGTAGGCGTGGCGCAAAGCCCTGTGCTGGTTCGCATCGGTGATGAGGTGGGAGCAACATTGCCTCTGGGTGAAATCGGTGAGGTTTTGGTGTCTGGGACCATCGTGATGAGCGGCTATTGGCAAAACCCTGAGGCCACGGCAAAGACCATTCAAGATGGTTGGTTGTGGACCGGAGATATGGGGGCGATGGATGAGGATGGTTTCGTCACCCTGCATGATCGATCGAAAGATATGATCATCTCTGGCGGCTCCAATATTTATCCGCGGGAAGTGGAAGAGGTCTTGCTGGAACTGGAGTTTGTGGCGGAGGTGGCGGTGGTTGGACAACCGCATCCAGAATGGGGCGAAGCAGTTGTCGCCTTTGTCGTAGCCGCACCCGGTCAAGAGGTTGCCTCAGCCCAACTTGATGCCCATTGCATTGCCAACATCGCCCGGTTTAAACGCCCAAAAGAGTATCGGCTCGTCGCAGAGCTGCCCAAAAATAATTATGGCAAGGTGTTGAAAACTGACCTGCGCCACATGCTGCAAAATGGAGAGAGTGATGAAGAATGATCTGAGTGGGCGCGTCGCATTGGTCACGGGTTCTGTTCAAGGAATTGGCCTCGCCATTGCCAAATCTCTGGCCGAACAAGGGGCGCGGGTTGCCCTGCATGGGTTGGCAGATGCGGCTCAAATAGCGGAGGCAACCAAGGTGATGCAAGAGGCCGGCGCAACTGATGTGAAGTTCTTTGAGGGTGATATGCGCGATCCAGATGCGATTGAGGCGCTGGTAAATTCTGTTGAAGCTTGGGGGCCTTTGGATATTTTGGTCAACAATGCTGGCATTCAAAAAACGGTCAGCCTGAAAGATTTAACCCGAGACACTTGGGACGCCATTATAGCGGTGAACCTGTCGGGCGCACTACATACGATGCGCCACGCTTTGCCGAACATGGCAGAACGGGGCTACGGCCGGGTCATTAATATAGCCTCTGTGCATGGGTTGGTGGCCTCGAAAGACAAAGCGCCTTATGTGGCTGCAAAGTTTGGATTGGTGGGCCTGTCCAAGGTTGCTGCATTGGAATATGCCCATGTTGGCAGCAAAGAAAGCGGAGGGGTCACGGTCAATTGCATCTGCCCCGGCTGGACTGATACGCCCCTCATTGAGCCACAAATCATGGCACGGGCTGAAAAATATGGTGGTGATCGCGAAGCGGGTAAGGCGGAATTGGTTGCGGAAAAGCAACCCTCCACCCGCACCGCTGATCCGTCAGAAATTGGGGCGTTGGCTGTTTGGCTTTGCGCGCCAATTGCGCACAACGTGACGGGAACAAGCATTCCAATCGATGGTGGCTGGACCGCACAATAAACTTTCAAAATGCGCGATGCTCGGTGTGGTTGCACCGGGCTGCCGCGGTTTGGTTTTCAAATTTGGCTTTTCGCGCTTTGGTGTTCATCTGATAAAAAACAGTTTTATCCATGTAAAGTTTCAGCGGCCATCGTGCTTGACATTTATCCATATGCAAACACCCTATAGCCATCAATGATGCTGTCGTGAAATTTGTATGGTAGTAGATGCACGATAATTCATTTATCTCACTGTTTGAGCAATGAAAAAGATAATCCAGATAGCCGGGCGGTCCAATTTCCTTTTGGGTCACTCAGGAAGTCCATCGCGACACCCTGCATGTTTACGCGGATTTTTCGGGGGGTGGAGGACACCACAATGGCTTGAGCTTCTACTCCGGAATCAGAGACTACGGTCACAGTTCCTGTTGCACTAATAACGGTCATCACAGCCTCCAACGGTCAAATTATCTCACCTCCTTACCATATTTGTCATGAACTATGGAATAATAAGTGCCCAGCAGTCTGCTATTGAGGCACCAGCCCCTTGACCCTCTAGTTAGGGGAGGCTTTATGTGGGGCAGGAGCAGAGGAGAACACCATGAGTGCCCTAGACAAAATCGTGATTTCAGTAAGCAACATGTCCTGCGCGTCTTGCGTGGGGCGGGTGGAGCGAGCACTGCTGCAGGTGCCTGGAGTAACGCGCGCGGATGTCAATTTGGCGTCTGACACCGCGACGGTCACCTTTGTTGAAGGTGCAGTGTCGGCCCATGATATTTTGACCGCTTCCACACAGGCGGGCTATGCGGCGAAGTTGAATTCTCAGCATGCCTCATCAGAGGCGCAACAGCGCAAGAAGTTGGCGGCAAAAGCCTATGTACGGCGCACGGGATTTGCCGGGCTTTTGGCGGCTCCGGTAATCCTGCTGGGCATGGGTGGGCATGTCATCCCGGGGTTTGATGGTCTAATTATGGCCACGATTGGCCATCAGTCCAGCTGGGTTATTCAATTTTTCTTCACCTCACTGGTGCTGTTTGGTCCGGGGTTAAGTTTCTATCGTCTCGGCTTTCCAGCCTGTTTGTGCATCGCTCGCAGAAGCCATATTCGCTTCCAGTCTAGCAATCATATTGTTCCAAGTGCATTTAAAAGTTGCTCGCATACAAATATTCATCATCGTTCTCCGTTTAATAAATTACAATGCGGTGTGTAGCTTGCATGGTATGGAAAGCAATAAGTATCAGATCGTTTACGCGGGTAACTCAGGTGTTGCGATGGATGATGCTGGAGCGGCAGCGTGGGGGTATTGCCAAAGCTAAGGCTGATAGCAAATACAAGGCCTGTAAGCCAACTGCCCGTGCCAAGACTGACATGTTGAAACTTGCATTAGACAAAGGGATAAGTAAGGCTCAGATATGTAGGGACTTAGATATTAGTAAGACAAGTTTGTACGGTATCATTAGTGAATTGAGGGGGTGGACGATGAGTGAAGACATCATAACATCATACTTGCTAATACTTGTTGGCTTCATGGCTTTCTTTGCAGGCTACTTAGACATGACCAGAGACTAACCTAATAAATCTAAAATGTTGATATTATAAGTTAATTTATAAGAATAATTACAAAACGCTGCATTGCAGCAAGAGAGAATTAATGAACACCAAGGATATGCTGCGCTGCGGCAAAAACACGTATCAGATCGTGTGGAGGGGTAATTCTTGTATTGCTCTTGATGGTGCTGCGGTTAAAGTACAGCCATGTTAACTCGCTCCACTTATATCCTAGCCTTTCTTGTATTACTCGCCAGCCACGCTAGTGCTGAAAGCCGAAGTATCCTCATCAAATGCGATAGCAGCAGTTGATGCCAATGTAGTTTTCATGCGGCATGCATTAGCACCAGGTTATGGGGATCCAGCTAATTTCTCATTGAGCGACTGTGATACTCAAAGAAATCTAGATTTAGAGGGTAGAAAACAAGCAAGTTATATTGGCGTTGCTATCAAGAATAGTGGTTTTCGTTTCGCCCACGTATTCTCCAGTGAGTGGTGTCGCTGCAAAGAGACTTCTGAACTCATGAAAGTAGGTCAGTGGAAAACCTTTTCGGGCCTAAACTCCTTCTTCCAGGGCTATGCCGACAAGGACAGCACACTAGAGAAGTTAAGCCTTAGCCTTAAGTGAACTAACCGAAGGGGTGACTTTGATGATAACTCATCAGGTGATTATCAACGCTACCACTGGAGCCTCAATCGGAAGTGGAGAGTTCGTTGCGTACAACACCAGTTCGAAGAAGCGAAAAGTGTTTCGCCTGGACTGAATGGATGCGCTTCATTGTTTTACTGATATTCACGGCATTCTCTAGCAAAGCCTATGCCATTGAGGAATGTGATACTTCTGGGATCGTTGGAAGCTGATCCACTGGCAATCTCTGAGCCAGTTAAGTTCCACGACATTCAAGGCGCAAAGCTTATTGAGGTTTGCACGATGGCGATTAGCAAACAGAACGAAGGCCTTCCAAGGTATCATCTGCTGAGGGCGAGAGGTTATTTGAGTTCTGGTTCTTACGAAGAAGCAGAGAGTGACATAACTCACTCTCATGAGATGGGTTATGCAGCCGCAACATTTGCTCTCGCTACACTACATCACTTTGGAGAGGCCATGCCGCAAGACCTACTTAAGGCAGCCACACTTTATGAACAGGCATATAATGATGGAGTGACATGGGCTGCTCGTGGCCTATCAATCTTGTACGATGACCTTAGTTTCGACCAGCTACGATCCAAAGCTATCAAAAGAATGGCTTAGACAGGTTTGAGGGTGATTAGCTCTGGGCATACCAAAGGTGATGTCTCTCTCGCCACTGCGATACGTCAGCATCCGCACTGAGGATTGCATCAACATCTAATGTTTTAGCTTCTACAGTATCGTCCTCATCCTTGCGATACGTTATTAAGTATGTGCATCTACACGGCGGGGGTTTGAAACTGGGAGACTACAATGGTTTCCAATAGATGTTAGACAGCCGCCAAACTACCTCTTCCACAACAACCGCAAGCAAACCTGTCGCATAAGCTACCAACAGTATTACGGCTAATATGCAGAAGCAGTATGATTAGCAGCCTGTGCCTGAACTTACTCATGAGAGTGTATCTTCCCTTCATGCTCTAACATTTGGTTAAGCTACCCGAATGATAATGACTGTTAGCCAAGTTGATAGCCTTACAGACGAAGATGTTGAAAAGCTATTCTGCCCGCAGGTCTATTTCTCAGACGAGGGGTACGGGAGTTACACACATTTTCGTATGTTGAAAGACAAGAGCGTTTCTTCGGAAGTGATGATAGCTCTCACTATTAGATCACAGTCTATTGTCGGGTTCTTAGATAACGGAGAGCCTATCCACATGTCTAAGCTATTTTCAGAGCATGATAGTGAAGAGCAAGACGAAGATGACTTTGATATTATGATAAACAAGATGATCACTAATGAGCCGTAACACTGCGACCAACTATTACCCAGTCACCTAGTACTGTATACAAAGCCGCCCTAATTCTTGGAGCTTTAAAAGGGTTAAGTATTTGATTGTACTTTACATTGCATTTGTCTTTATGCTATAATTTACTCAGGCTTAAGATGTTCCAACATTAGAAGCCCGTAGTTAGCCAGTGATATATATACAGTGTCCTCCGAAACGCGTTCATATATCCAGCAAACTACACCCTCCCCCTCCGACAATTCGATGGCGGTATCCGTAGCCACTACTTCTTTTTTGAGACAGACGGGGTTCAGGGATTGCCACTATAGGAGATCGAGTTATAGATTAAAATGATACATATGTTTGCAAACATGTACAGTAGGTTAGCGACAAAAAAGGCCCCAACAAAAAGTGGGGCCTCATTAGTTCTGCATAAGTAAGTTTATGCGTTTGTATCTACGCACTGTTGTGCTTCTGCGTTCCATGCTTGTCCTGTTGCGCAAGACATTGACGCTTCTTTGCTGTGGCTATCGCATCCATCTGCCAAAGCAAACGGAGCTGAGAGAACCAAAGCAAATAGTGATGCTGTAAGTGTTTTCATAGCTTTCTCCTTGTGTTTATGAAGCTAAGGTATCCTGAAATAGTTTCTAATCAAGGTACACAGTGTCACAGCGTATAACTGCGAAGCCTAATGCAGCTACAAAAAGGGCCAGACCCGAAGGCCAACCATAAAGTTTGTACATCAAAGGGTTTCCTTGAGGCTCACCCAGAGGCTCTAGTTTAGATACCAGATTATATGAGGTGTAATGGAAAACGCCGACAGCCAAGCGCAGCGCCAGAGTTAATCGGTTAGCACGGCACCTAAATCCAGATCGGTACAGTAGTGATTAAGAGGGGGTTTGCGCGTTCTGTCACAATCCTGTCACAACCTGTCACAGTAGAGTAGCGCAAACCTCCTCTTGACTACTCTGAACGGAAGACGGTAGCCTAGCCTCCAAGAGGTTGTTTTAATTTAGGTTCTGAGTGATTATGTTGTGGAGGCGGGTACCGGAATCGAACCGGTGTACGCGGATTTGCAATCCGCTGCATAACCACTCTACCAACCCGCCTCTTGTGGTTTGAAATCAAGTATAGGTCTCGACTTCTAGGTCGAAGGTTGATCCAGACAGCGTACCAATTTGCATCGGTGATACTACCTATGATCTTCCGTTCAGCGGGCTTATTGCCGTTTTTTCAGGCCTTGTCCAGCGCGCAATCGACGACACTGGGCTGTCTGGTGTTTTTTGCGCGCGCTGTCCCGTTTTCACCTGATCTTCTGAGGTTTACCTTTATAAAGCCCTCAGCTGCGGATCCCTGAAAACCGTTCGCTCCACTCTTCGCGTTGTTCGTCAGTGATCTTGGCAAACAGGTTTTCGGGCACAGTGAAGGCGTCGCCTGCGTGGCAGCGCTCGAGAGCGGTGACGACAGACTCGGGCCATTGAAGATCTGGCAGGCCCATGGCATCGCGCATGGCATCAGCGGCATCGGGGATGAAGGGTGCTGATAGCTGGCCATAGAGTGCGATCAAGTTCAGCGACAGGCGCACAATCGCGGCAGCGGCTTCGGGATTAGTTTTAAATACCGCCCAAGGTTCTGCGGCTTGTAGATATTCATTGCCGACGGCCCAAATGGCGCGCAGCTCTGCGGCTGATTTGCGAACGTCCAGCGCTTCCATATGGGTTTGATAGGCCTGAACCCGAGTTTGAAGATCGGCAATCAGGGCCTGCTCGCGCGTGCCATAGCTGCCACCGCTGGGCACGGTTTCACCAAATTTAGAGCGGCAGAATTTGGTCACACGGGACACAAAATTGCCCAGAACATCGGCAAGGTCTTTGTTCACATCGGCTTGGAAATTAACCCAAGTAAACTCGCTGTCAGAGGTTTCAGGCGCATGACTGAGAAGCCACCAGCGCCAGTAATCTGGCGGCAGAATTTCCAAAGCCTGATCCATGAAGATGCCACGGCCTTGACTGGTGGAGAATTGGCCGCCGTCATAGTTGAGGTAGTTGAAGGATTTAATGTAATCGACCAGCTTCCAAGGCTCGCCAGACCCTAAGATCGTGGCGGGGAAGGAGAGGGTGTGGAAGGGCACGTTATCTTTGCCCATAAATTGATAATATGAGACATCGTCAGCACCTTTATCCGTGCGCCACCACCGTTCCCAATCGGTGCCCTTGCCTGCATCGACCCATTCACGGGCGCAGGCGATGTATTCAATCGGCGCATCGAACCAAACGTAGAAGACTTTGCCTTCCATGCCGGGCCAAGCTGCATCGCCTTTGCGCACGGGCACGCCCCAATCCAAGTCCCGCGTGATGCCACGGTCTTGCAGGCCTTCGCCATCGTTGAGCCATTTTTTAGCTATTGAGGTGGTGAGGATTGGCCAGTCGGTTTTCTTGGATATCCAATCATTCAAAGTGTCGCGCAGAGAGGATTGGCGCAGATAAAGATGCCGCGTGTTGCGCACTTCAAGGTCTGTGGATCCTGAGACCGCGGAGCGGGGATTGATCAAATCGGTTGGGTCTAGCTGCTTTGTGCAGTTTTCGCATTGATCGCCGCGGGCCTTGTCATAGCTGCAATTGGGGCATGTTCCCTCGATATAGCGATCTGGCAGAAACCTGCCATCGGCGTGCGAGTAGACCTGCTGCTCATCCACTTCGCTGATCAACCCTTGCTCAGCCAAACGGCCTGCAAAATGTTGGGTCAGCTCCTTGTTTTGGTGCGAAGAGCTGCGGCCGAAATGGTCAAACGACAGGCGGAAACCTTGGGCGATTTTGGCCTGAACCTCATGCATATTGGCGCAATACTCGGCCACTGGCTTGCCGGCTTTAGCGGCGGCCAGCTCGGCGGGCGTGCCGTGCTCATCCGTTGCGCAGAGGAACAAAACCTCATTGCCGCGCGCCCGGTGATAGCGTGCGAATAAATCCGCAGGCAGTTGGCTGCCCACAAGGTTTCCAAGGTGTTTGATCCCGTTGATATAAGGAATGGCTGATGTGATCAGTATACGTTTCATTGCAATGCCCAAATAAAGTTAGCTCTATTTAACCATGCCCCATCGGAAAGCCCAGCCCTAAGGCTTGAAAGAAGAGCCAGGATCGCGCAATCTTTTTGTGAGGCGGCCCACCAAAAAGGATGTTCTGGGAGAATATATGTAAGCTGTCTTAGATAGGGCCACATCCCCAAGCAACATGCGCAGCCCACCGATGACGGCCAGTAGAAAATGCGCCGACGCAATGAAGACGAAGAAGGAGCCGGCGCCAAACTCTTGGATCAAAAGGGCTGCGATAATGGGCGAGGCAATGGCGCCAATGGCAAAGTAGAACAACAAAGCAGCGGAGAGCTCGACCCTTTCGTCGCTGGCGGCAAAGTCATGGGCATGGGCGGTGGCAATTGAGTAAATCGGCACGGTGATAAAGCCAAACAAGCAGGAGGCTGTGATGATTTGGGTCACGCCGGTCGCAAAGAAGGAGATGCTACAGGAGACCAATGAGGCGAGTGACAACGCAATCACCACCCAGCGGCGGTCATATTTATCCGCCAGCCAACCGGAGGGGTATTGCGAGATGGCCCCACCCAAAACATAGCCTGCCAAGAAAAGCCCGATCTGTGATGCGTTGAGCCCTAGCTCTGAGCCATAGATTGGCCCTACCATCCGGTAAGCTGCAGAAGTCAGGCCGGTCACAACCACAGCCGAAACCGCCAAGGGGGATCGGCTGAGTGCTAGTAGTGGGCGCAGGCGCGGCGCGCTTTTGGTGATGGGTGGGCTGGCTTTGGTGAGCGCTAAGGGCAAAAGTGAGGCACAGCAAAACAGGGTAAGAAGGTTATAGGCGAGATAGGTCTCGACCGTGGCCAAGGCTCCGATCATCATTTGCGCGCCCAGTGAGGCAGAAATGTCGACTACGCGATAAACGCCCATCGTGCGACCACGGTTTTCATTGGTGGCTTTGGCCTGCAGCCAAGCTTCGATCACGGTATAGCAGCCGGCCACGCATAGGCCCGAGGCCACCCGCATCACCGCCCAAGCCATGGGATCAATTAGTAAAGTATGACCCAGCATGCCAATCGCGCCCATTGAGGTGAAAACCGCAAAAGCGCGCGAATGCCCAACGCTGCCCATAACCCGCGGAGCCCACCAACAGCCGATGAAAAAGCCGAGAAAATGCGAAGAGCCCAAGATCCCGATTTGGCCTTTGCTGAAGCCCTGCTCCAAGCCCGTCAACGCATCCAGAGGACCCACTCCTCCCGAGGAGAGTTGCAAGAGAATGACCGATAGAAAAAGAGCGGCGAGGGAAAGTATGAGTCGCATAAGCCAACCATCTGCTTGGGATTTGGCGGTGGCAAGTGAGATTTATGGATGTCGGTGAAATTTTCAGGCAAGCCTATGAGCTGCGCTATAGGGTGTCGTCTGTTTTGGACAAAGGGCCAAGCGTGTAGCGCCCGTTTTGGCGGGACACTCGCCAATTGCGTGGGGGATCACTGCGGCTGCGGATCCGTTCAAGATGCCACTGCTCACCGAGGCCTTGGTGAACGGCCGCAGCAAGACGCCAGCGGCTCTCAACTCCGGGTGCGCCGCCATCACCGGGGGTGAGCAGTAGCCCGAGCGGTGGTGATGCCCCCTCAGCCGTCCCGGTCTCTGCGGCCAAATTCAAGCGGCGGATTGGCGTGAGGGCTGGCAACCTCGGGATATCCACAACCACTAACGGCACCGCACCGCTGCGCAACACCTCCTCAACACACCACAGGATGTCTTCGGCGCGTTTTGGGGTGAGGAACGTCAGACGGCCGGGGCAGATGAAGGGGTGTACTCCATCCGCATGCAGCCTGTCTGTGGCCCATTGGGGCGCAATCCAAAACACTGGACCTTGGGTTTTTTGGGCGATCATCATCGCAAAGCTGCGCCGATTGGGGCCGCAAGCCTCATGCACGCGCCCCAAGGTCAAGCGCAGATCCGGCCACAGTTCCAGCATGGGGGCAGGGGCTGTGGGCTTGCGTTGTAAAAAAGTTGGGGCAGCTGACATCATTTCTAAAGTCTAACTAGTTCATCTTTTGTTCTCAATCTATTTTCGGCTTGCAGCTGCATATTGTTCGCTTATCTTATCCGCAACAAAAGGACTTTAAGATGAAAATGAATGAATTGGGCCAAACCGGCATTATGATCTCTGATCTTTGCTTGGGCACTATGACCTATGGCACCCAGACCGACGAGGCGGATGCTTTTGCGCAGATGGATATGGCACTGGATGCGGGGATTAATATTTTCGACACCGCGGAAATGTATCCTGTTAACCCAATCACTGCCGAGACGCAGGGCGATAGCGAAGAGATTGTTGGCAATTGGTTGCAGGCCCGTGGCAAGCGCGATCAGGTTGTCGTGGCCACCAAACATTCCGGTGCTGGCATCAAACATATTCGTGACCGCGCGCCGATCACCCCCAGTTCTATCCCGCAGGCGATTGATGGCAGTCTCAAGCGGCTGAAAACCGACGTAATTGATCTTTATCAATTCCATTGGCCCAATCGGGGATCGTATATGTTCCGCCAAAATTGGAGCTATGACCCATCGAAACAAAACAAAGCGGAGACGGTTCAGAATATTCAGGATTGCTTGGGTGCTTTGGCCTTAGAAGTGGAGCGCGGACGTATTCGCGCCTTTGGCCTGTCCAACGAAAGTGCTTGGGGCACGGCGCAGTGGGTGCGTGCTGCTGAAGAGGGGCATGGCCCTCGTGTAGCATCTATTCAAAATGAATATTCCTTGATGTGTCGGATGTATGACACCGATTTGGCCGAGTTGAGCGCCAATGAAGATGTGGGGCTGTTGTCTTTTTCTCCGCTGGCCACTGGGCTTTTGACCGGAAAATATGCCGCCGATGCGGTGCCTGAAGGCAGCCGGATGAGCGTCTCACCCGAACTGGGCGGCCGCAACACCGCAAGGGCGCATGAGGCCGCTGCAGCCTATGTGGCGGTGGCGCAAAAGCATGGTCTGGATCCGGTTCATATGGCTCTGGCTTGGTGTGTTGGCCGGCCGTTCATGGCCTCCGCCATTTTTGGTGCGACCAACGTGGCCCAGTTGGCGCATATCTTGGACGGCAAGGATATAATCCTGCCGAAAGAGGTTTTAGCCGATTTGAGCAAAACCCACCGTGCCCATCCGATGCCGTATTAAAAGCTCAATGTTGACGGCGCAGGGCGGTTACGGATTGCCCAAAGGCCTGTCTGAAGGCGCGTGCAAAGCTGGCTTGTGAGGTGAACCCGCAAGCCAAAGCAATTTCTTGAACGCTTTGAGCACTATCAATGGCGCGCCTACGGGCCTCTGATAAACGCAGATCCAGAAAATAAGTGCCCGGTGCTCGTCCGGTGGCGGCTTTGAATTCCAATTCCAATTTGCGTGTCGAAATCCCATTGGCGCGCGCAAGGGCTTTGATGGTGGGTGGGCTGTCGATCAAATTTTCCATTTGTTTGAGAATTCTGGCAATGCGTGGATGCTTGGCGGCAATGCGAGTGGTGGCAATCATCTGTTGGGGGGCTTCACCGGCATGGATCGGATCATAGATGAAGGCGGCCGCCACCCGTTCCGACAGGGCACGCCCGTGGCGGCTGGTTATCAGATGTAGCATCAAATCAATGCAGGGAGAGGCGCCGCCTGTGGTGGCAAAGGGCCCGCTTATAGCATAGCGATCTGGCACCAAATTGACCGCAGAAAAGCGGCGGGCAAAAGCCTCGGCATCTTCCCAGTGACAGGTTGCCCGGTGTCCATCCAATAGGCCCGCCTGCGCCATCACCCAACTGCCGCCATCAACACCCCAAAGGTGGGTGCCATCCACCACGCAGCGGCGCAAAGCGATGGTGAGCGCTGGGGTGCTGTGTTGCTCCAGCCCGAAGCCCGCAACCAAAATTAGCAAATCCCCGATGAAACCGCTGATGTCTTCAGTTTGCAGCACCATGCCGGAGGTCAGGCTTACCTCTTGACCACCTTGAGCTAGAAATTGCCATGAAAACAATACACGATCCGCACGGCGATTGCAGGCACGCATGGGGTCCACTGCAGCAGCCAGCGACAGCATATTGCTGTCGTTTAAGACCAAAAGTCCAACATGGAGCGGGGCATCGGTATTTTGCCAAATATTTTTTGCGGATATCATCAAGAAATATTCGTATATAGGCAAATCGGTTTTTACAACCGTCACAGATTGATCAAGACAAAGAGGAGATCACAATGCCCCTAGAAATGAACCGAGAAGTTTTCATCACCTGTGCAGTGACCGGATCTGGTGCCACTCAAGACAAAAGCCCGCATGTACCGCGCAGCCCAAAGCAAATTGCCGACAGTGCCATATTGGCCGCGCGCTCTGGGGCAGCTGTGGTGCATTGCCATGTGCGCGACCCGGAAACTGGTGCGCCAAGCCGGGATATTGGGATGTTCCGCGAAGTGACTGACCGGATCCGTGATGCTGAGGTGGATGTGGTGTTGAACCTCACCGCTGGCATGGGCGGGGATATGGTATTTGGCGATGTAGAGAACCCTTTGCCGCCCATTGCGGGCACGGATATGGCTGGGGCCAGCGAACGGGTGGCCCATATTGCTCAATGTCGACCCGAGATCTGTACGTTGGATTGTGGCACCATGAATTTCGCCGAAGCCGATTACGTTATGACTAACACGCCGGGCACTCTAACCGCGATGGGCCGGATGATGACAGAGCTGGGCGTTAAGCCTGAGATTGAAGCTTTTGATACTGGGCATCTTTGGTATGCCAAGCAATTGGTGGCTGATGGCGTGCTTGAGCCCAATGCTTTGGTGCAGCTGTGTATGGGCGTGCCTTGGGGCGCGCCGGATGATCTCAACACCTTGATGGCCATGGTGAACAATGTGCCTGACGGCTGGACCTTCAGCGCCTTTGGTTTGGGCCGGCATCAAATGCCTCTGGTCGCGGCCTCTGTTTTGGCAGGGGGCAATGTGCGGGTTGGCTTGGAAGATAATTTAATGCTGGATCGGGGTGTCTTGGCGGAAAACTATCAGCTGGTAGACCGCGCAGTGAGCATCATTGAAAATCTTGGCGCACGGGTGATTGGCCCTGCTGAGGTGCGCGAGAAATTGGGCTTGGTCAAACGCGCTCCAATTGGGGGCTAAGGGCCGGTCGCTGCTGTTACAGACGCAGGTATCAGATTTAGAAGATGGTAGGATAAATTAAATGACACAAATAGCAGCGATTATTGGTGGCGGTGTGATTGGCGGCGGTTGGGCTGCTCGGTTTTTGCTCAACGGTTGGGATGTTCGGGTATTTGATCCCGATCCAGAAGCCGAGCGTAAAATTGGCGAAGTGTTAGGCAATGCGCGCCGCTCTTTGCCGGGGCTTTATGAGGCGCCTTTGCCAGAGGAAGGCCAGTTAAGTTTTCATGCCACCATCTCGGAAGCCGTGGCGGGTGCGATTTGGATCCAAGAAAGCGTACCAGAGCAATTGGCCCTCAAACAGAAGGTCTATCAAACCCTACAGGCCCATTGTGATCCGGCGGCCGTGCTGGGCTCATCTACCTCTGGCTTCAAACCCTCTGAGTTGCAAGCTGGCGCTATGCGACCTGAACAAATCATGGTGTGTCATCCGTTCAACCCTGTCTATCTTTTGCCTTTGATTGAGGTTGTGCCTACGGATCAAAGCGATCTCACGATTGTTGAACGTGCCGAGGGTATATTACGTGATATGGGCATGTATCCACTGCGGGTGCGCAAAGAAATTGATGCGCATATCGCAGATCGGTTTTTGGAGGCTGTTTGGCGTGAGGCTCTATGGCTGATCAAAGATGGCATCGCTACCACTGAGGAAATCGACAATGCCATTCGCTATGGCTTTGGTATTCGTTGGGCGCAGATGGGTCTGTTTGAAACTTACCGTGTGGCCGGTGGCGAAGCCGGTATGCGGCATTTTATGGCGCAGTTTGGCCCCGCGTTGCAATGGCCTTGGACCAAGCTGATGGATGTGCCTGAGTTCACCGATGAATTGGTGGATATGATCTCGGATCAATCGGATGCGCAGTCTGGCATGCATTCCATTCGTGAGTTGGAGCGCATTCGCGACAACAATTTGGTGGGCATGATGCGGGCGTTGAAAACCCAAGATTGGGGGGCTGGTGCACTGTTAAAGGAGCAAGATCACCTCTTAAACGCCCGCGCAGAGATGCCCAGAAGTGCCGTAGCGCTGGATCTGACCTGTCTGACCGAAACGCTTCGCCGGGCGGTGCCTTTGGATTGGACAGATTACAATGGCCATATGAATGAGGCGCGTTACCTGCAGGCCTTTGGCGATGCCACGGACCGCTTTATGGAGATTGTGGGCTGCAATACGGATTATATCGCTTCAGGGGGCAGCTATTTTACCGCCGAAACCCATATCCGCCATGTGGATGAGGTGCACGCAGGCCATGTGATCCGTATCGAGACCTATTGTGCTGAAGGGGCAGGCAAAAAGATGCACTTGTTCCATCAGATGTTTGAAGGCAGCCGTTTGCTGGCGACTGGTGAGCATATGTTGATCCACGTTTCCCTAGAGACGCGCAAAGCCACATTGCCCTCTGAGAACATCGCAGATATCTTAGGACGAATTGCGCAGGCTCATTCCGTGCTGCCGCGTCCCGAAGGTCTTGGTCGTATGGTAGGCAAGAAATGAACCGGGTTCTGATCACCGCGGGTGGCAACGGTATTGGGCGCGCGATGGGCCAGGCCTTTGACGCCGCAGGCTTTGAGGTTTGGGTCACGGATGTTGACGCAGACTGTCTGGCCTCTTGTCCGGCGCATTGGGGCAAAAGCCAAGTCGATGCGAGCAATGAGGCCCAGGTGGCCGAGTTGTTTGCTGAGATAACCGCGCAATGGGGCGAATTGGATGCTCTTTGCGCCAATGCCGGGATCGCCGGTCCAACTGCAGCGGTGGAAGACATCAAAATCGAAGACTGGCAACGCTGCGTTTCTGTGAACCTTGAAGGCGCGTTTTTGGCGGCGAAATATGGTGGTCCAATGTTGAAAGCCACGCACGGATCAATCGTGCTAACCTCCTCGACCGCGGGTCTTTATGGCTTTCCAAATCGCGCGCCTTATGCGGCGGCCAAATGGGGCATCATAGGGTTGATGAAAACCCTTGCTATGGAATGGGGCCCTGAAGGTGTACGGGCCAATGCAATTTGCCCGGGCGCAGTGGAAGGCCCTCGCATGCAGGGGGTGATGGAGCGTGAAGCAGCAGCCAAAGGCACCAGCTATCAGCATATTTACGATGGATATGCTGGGGGCACCTCTATGCGTAGTTTGGTCACTGCAGAAGATGTCGCCAATATGGCGTTGTTTTTATGTAGCAAGGGCGCACGTTTGGTGTCGGGGCAGGTGATTGCCGTGGATGGGCATACAGAAAATCCTGATCCAAAAGTCTAATCCGAGGCGTGCGGCTTATGAGATTTCATCCAAGAGAGTTTGGATCAAATCCGGCAAGCCGCGCGATCCTACATGTGCTTCCCGGATCAACCCATCAAAGTGCTGGCTCAAAGCGCCGATCCGTTCGCGGTCCCGAAATACCAGATATTTTTGCCCCAGATAGATCACCGCCAGCAATGGTCCGAAAATTGTGATGGGGGCTGAGTACACACGCCGGGCGTCGAAGAGTGACAGGCGCAAAGACGGATAGAGCCGCTGCACTAAGGTTTTGAGATGTTCAAGCTGTTTGATCCTAATGTCACGGGGACAGTCGTGATAATAACTCTCAGCGCGGGCAAAGGCATAGAGTTCATGGAGCGGCAGGGCGATCTCATAGTCGGACTGGGCATTGCTCATCCAGTTTAAACGATCCTCAGATGCGCCAATTGCTTGGCCGATGGTGCGACCAAGGGTTGGTTCATATTCCCATTCCAGCATCTCATGAATTTTGATCATATCTGGCAACCCAGCTGGGACATGGCGGATTTTATATCCGGCAGCCTCTTGGTGCCAGGCAAAGATTTGCGCATCAATCAGGGCGCGGGGCGCATCGGCCATTGTCATGGCTTGGGCCAAAACCTGTGCGGCGGGCTCCGGCTGGTCCGACAATCCCAGAATCCAATCCGCCGAAACGCCCAGAGATTGCGCGCATTCCGCCACCAAATTGGCATTTGGCAGCCGCGCATCGGTGCCGACAAGAATTTGCGACAGGGTTGAGCGATCTGCTCCGGTCTTCCGCGACAGGCTCGACTGCGTGTCACCGCTGAGGTTCATCGCGGTTTGCAGGCGCGTTCTAAAGAGGGCTGAGCGGTCACGTTTGTCCATTAAAATCTCAATTGGTGATTTATATAAATTATAGTTAATAAAAATACATAATATTCCAAATATCGCAAGTGTTCAAAACCCTATAACTTCTTGTAGATGATGTCTTCGCCCCGCCCAAAATTGCACACCGAATGGCCCACGCTTGCAGCATTGCTTGGCTGCTATGGGGCTTGGATGGCCTTGCTGTTCCTGCCGCTCTGGATTGCTGTGCCGGGTTTAGCCTTGGCAATTGCCCTGCAATCGTCGCTACAACATGAGGTCATTCACGGTCATCCTACCAAATGGCCTTGGGTGAATGCGGCTTTGGTATTAGCTTCGCTAAACCTCCTAATCCCATTCGGACGGTTTCGCGATATGCATTTAGCGCATCACCAAGACGCCTGCCTGACTGATCCCTACGATGATCCTGAAACCAATTATCTAGACCCGGCCAGATGGGAGAAGATGCCCCGACTTGGGCGCTGGATATTCTTGGCTAATGGAACATTAGCGGGGCGGTTGTTGCTCGGCGCATTAATCTCGCAAGTCTATTTCATGCTGGGCGATTGGCATGAAGCTCGTGCGGGCGACCGCAGAGTACTTTGGGCTTGGGTGATCCACGTCCCGGCCTGCGCATTGGTGGTTGTATTGCTGATCCAAGCTGAATTTCCGATTTGGGCCTATCTAATCGCGGCCTATGGCGGGTTGAGCCTTTTGAAAATTCGCACCTATGCCGAACACCGCGCTCATGAAGATGTGGGCGCACGCACCGCTGTTGTTGAAGATCGTGGACTGTTGGCGTTTTTGTTTTTAAACAATAATTTTCACGCGGTGCATCACTTGAATCCGCAAATTGCATGGTATGCTTTGCCGGCTTTCTATCGTGCGCAAAAAGACAAGTTCCTGCAGCTAAATCATGGCTATGTCTATCAAAATTATGGGCAGCTGTTCCGGCACCACCTTTTCCGGCGCAAAGATCCGGTGCCGCATCCACTCTGGTCTAGGGATAAGTAATCGCCTAAGCCTGCGTTATGTTATGGATCCCAGTCACGCTGTTTGCAGCCTTTGCCCAAACCTTCCGCTTTATGGTTCAAAAGCGGTTGCGGATAGGTACGCTCTCAACGGGCGGTGCGACCTTTGCTCGTTTCCTATATTCGGCCCCTTTGATTAGCGCGCTGGCCATCGGCTATTCCTTGGTGCGTGGATATGGCTTGCCGCGGGTGGATTGGCCATTCTGGGCCTTTGCCGCCACCGGAGGCCTCTGCCAAGTTAGTGCCACTATGTGCGTGGTCGCCCTGTTTCAGCAACGCAACTTCACAGTCGGAATCACGTTCAAGAAAATTGAGGTGCTGCTGGCGGTGGGTTTTGGCTTGCTGTTTTTGGGAGAGGGTGTGAGCATACCTGCACTTGGGGCCATCTCAATTGGGGTACTGGGGGTGATCGTGCTGTCTGACACGCCGCAAGTTGCAGGATCTGAAGGCCCAAGGTTTTTCAACAAAGCCACCGCGCTTGGCCTATCATGCGGAATATTGTTTGGCGCCTGCGCGGTATTTTACCGGGGCGCTACGCTGCATATTTGGGCGGAAGACGTTTTTGCCCGCGCCAGCGTCACGCTTATGGCTGCTATTTTGATGCAGCTTGTGGGCATGGCCTTGTTTTTGACATGGCGCGAACCCCAGCAAATCAAAGCGGTGGTGCAGGCGTGGCGCGTGGCTGTCTGGGTGGGGCTGTTGTCACTGTTTGGCTCAATGGCTTGGTTCACTGCCTTTGCTTTGCAAAACGCGGCCTATGTTAAAGCGCTGGGTCAAGTGGAGATCTTGGCGTCATTCGCGATATCGGTTTTTGTCTTTGGCGAGAAATTACGCCGCAGTGAAGCTCTGGGCATTCTGCTCTTAAGCGCCTCTGTGGTGATGTTGATCTTACTGCTATAATCCTTGCAGCCTGAGAAACAAGCTTTCCTCATCTTGGTTTTTGAAAAATGGAACGGAATTTGGCGCGCCAATCTCGGTCATTCCTACCAGTTCGCCCAAAACCACCGAGGTGATAAACGGCAGGTTTAACGAGCGGACTTCATCCAAACAGACCCATTGCAGATGCGATAATTCATCAGAAGCATTGGAGAAATCGTCCAAATCACCTGATAGCTGATCGGCATTGACCAGAAAAAATCGCGCATCAAAGCGTCGGGGTGCGCCCGGGGGAGTGATTGCGCGAAAAAAGAAATACATATTTGCGGCTGAGGGGCGAAACCCGGCTTTGGCAAAATCTGCCCAGTCTTCAGGCGCATCGGGCCAAGCTTCTAAGGCGCCAAGCATGAGGCCAGTTTCTTCCCACAACTCCCGAATGGCCGCGACAGCGAGGGTTTCGGGCGCGGGGCCCGTACTGTCTTGCTGTAGATTGGCGTGGCATCGATCGGTCAAGGGCTGCGCGAGCCGAATGGCGCTGTCGGCTGTATCCACTGCACCGCCCGGAAATACGAATTTATTGGGCATAAATGCCGCTTTTGACCCGCGCTGGCCCATAAGCACCTGTGGCCTCGAAGCGAAGTTGCGCAAAATTATAAGGGTCGATGCGGATCGGATGGGTGTATCTGTCATAAGGCCAACCTTAGTTGGTTTTTACCGCAATGCCAGAGGTATCCTTGCCAAAGCCATTCAAGCCACGGGCCCATTGGAAGGCCACCACTGCGCCTTTGATGCGCGGCAAAAAATACAAGCACAAAACCACACAAGCGGTGCCAAACCCTACAGCCATGATCCATGGCTCGGGTCTGAATTGTACAAAGACGACGTGCAACAGCGGCGCCAAGATATGGCCAACGATGAGGATGGTCAGATAGGCCGGCCCGTCATCGGCACGGTGGTGGTAAAGGTTTTGGCCGCAGTTTTGGCAGCTGTCATGCACCTTTAGATATTTGTACAAAAGCGCCCCCTTGCCACAATTGGGACAGCAACGGCGCCAGCCGCGCAGGAGGGCAGGTTTGAGGGGGTGATCTGATGACATGGTGAAATCCTTTGTTCGCCATCTTATGACCGAGATGGGTTGCCAATGGTACTGGGGCATACTGCCACAATATTTTTTACTTTTTTCCGACGGAATCTCTGAGCCGGTGCGTTTTATGATTACCAAGCGCGGGAATTGATGCCTGCAGCCATAACACTGACCAGATTAACTGAAGGAAAATCATAATGAACAAGATCTTAATTCTCGCATTGGCCACCACAGCTGCCCTCGTATTTTCCCCTGCAACTGCAAAAGGCCACTGGGGCAATAAGCCTGAGTTCTCGAATTTGGATGACAATGGCGATGGTCAGATCACCAAGGCTGAGGTTCAAGCTCACAGGGCAGCAGAGTTTGTCAAAGTCGACATAGACGGCAACGGTAGCCTGAGCGCTGAGGAGCTGATGGCTAAAGTCGATGAAAGATGCTCGAAAAAGATGGAGAAGCGGGTAAAACGGATGTTCAAGCATCTGGATACAGACGGCACCGGCACTGTTGAGCTGGCAGAAATGCAAGCCAAGCGCAGCGGGGAGCGGATGTTTGGACATCTCGATGCAAACGAAGATGGGATGATCTCGCAAGAAGAATTCGACGCCCATAAAAGCAAGCGCAGCAATAAGAGAAAACGCAAGAACGACAACGGCTAGACGTTGATTTTGACCTAATTTTTTAGCAGGGTCAGGCCATATACCCAAGCTGTGGAATTGTTTAGGCAGGAGCCATGATGGCCTTAGACATAATTCAAAATCAACGGGATGCAGAGCTTCTCGCGCGGTTTTCAAAAGGGGATCGCGCAGCAGCTTTGGCTTTGACATCGCGTCTGGCCCCTGTTGTTTTTGCCCAAGCCTTTCGGATGCTGGGGGACCGTGCTGAGGCGGAAGATGTGACGCAAGAGAGCCTATTGCGCCTGTGGAAAGCAGCCCCAGGTTGGGATGCAACCCGGGCAAAGATCACAACCTGGCTCTACCGTGTGACGTCGAACCTGTGCATTGATCGTTTGCGTAAATCAAACCGCAATTCCGGCGATGAGGTGCCAGAGGTGGCGGATGAGACTCCGGGCATAGATCGCAAGTTACAGGCCACTGCACGGGCGCAGGCCTTGCAACATGCGTTGCAGACCCTACCAGATCGACAAAGGCAGGCTATGATTTTACGCCACATCGAGGATCTCTCAAACCCAGAGATATCTGATATTATGGAGATTTCTGTAGAGGCTGTCGAAAGTTTAGTGTCGCGTGGCAAGCGCGCCTTGGCAAGTACCTTGGCCCCACAGAAAAAAGCGTTAGGATTGGAAGATGACTAATAAAGATTTCAACTATCCGCCATTGGATGAGCGTAAATTGGGCCTCCTGTTTAATGCGGCCCAGCAAGAAGCACCGGAGATGGGTGCAGAGTTTCTCACTCGTTTGCAGAGCCAAGCCTTTGAGGCCATGCCGCAGGAGCCGAAGATGGCATTTGAACCTGAGAAGCTGTCGTTATTTGAGCGGATCTCTGATGTTTTTGCTCAGTTCGGCGGCTGGCCCGCAGTGGCATGCTTGGCCACGGCTGGTATCCTCGGTGTTGTGATCGGGATAAGCCCTCCCGACGTTGTGTTGGATGTCACTACCGCCTATTTTCAAACCGAAAGCTTAAGTGAATTGGCCGGGCTTGGTGATGAAACGGAAATTTATTGGGAAGACACCTAGGGGATGATCATGTCACAAAAAACGTTGAAAATATTACTGGTGATCTCATTTGCTGCGAACCTGTTGGTGGCTGGCGCTGTGGGTGGGTTTTTTGGCTCAGGTCTCCACAAAGATTTGCGGTTGGATTATACGGGTAAGACCCAAGAGGCGCGCCCGCGCGGCCCCAGCTCAGGTCTTGGTCCGCTACTGCGTGCAATGGATCGCAAAGATCGGCGTGAGCTTGGCCGGTTGATCCAAGTGGCGCAGGGCAAAAGTGGTGGCATGACACGAGATGCGCGACAGGCTAAGAACATAGAATTTGCCCAAGCGGTGCGGGCCACGCCCTTTGATGGTGCCGCGGTTTTGACGCTGATGGAAGCGGAGTCGGCTGAGTCCTCACGCCGTTTGGAATTGAGCCGCAATGTTTTGGTGGAAAAAGTCGCCACGATGAGCCCTGAGGTGCGTGCAAAATTGGCTGAAACCTTATTAAATGGTCGAAAATAGCGGTGGCAACGGGCCTTGCATCTGGCGCCGGGGTGGCTTTAAACAGGTTGAAACTAACAGATATAAGGGCGCCAAAATGACACCAGAGATTGCCCAGACCCTCGCCGTGCAAGCCCTCGCGTGGGTGATAGGTGAAGATGATTTGCGAGATGTATTTTTGGGCGCAAGCGGTGCGTCTGAACAAGATCTGCGTAATGGTGTTGCCGATCCGGTGTTTCTGGCTTCTCTGCTGGATTTTATTTGCATGGATGATGTATGGGTTACGCGGTTTTGTGACGAGACTGGGATCCGAAACTATATGGATCCGATGATGGCGCGCCAGGCCTTGCCCGGTGGTCAACAGGTCAATTGGACCTAATGAACATTCGCGCCGCCATATTTGACAAGGATGGCACCTTATTTGATTTCCAAAGCACTTGGGGCGTTTGGACTGGACTGATATTGGCTCGGATTGCAGGGGAGGATACTGCGCTTTTTGAGCAATTGGCGCAGGCTCTGAAGTATGATGCGCAAGCGCGCAAAGTCATGCCGGGAAGTGTGATTGTGGCTGGAACACCCCTAGAAATTGCCCAAAATATCCAGCGCTTCAAATCTGATATGACGGTTGCTGAGATTCTAAATCAGTTGAATGAAGAGGCCGAGCATGCCCCTCAGGTTTTGGTCACAGATTTACGGATACTTACTGCAAAGCTGCGGGCACTCGGGCTCCAACTGAGTGTCATGACCAATGATGCTGAGCGCCCTGCAAGGGCGCATTTGGCAGCGGCCGGAGCGTTGCAGTTGTTTGATCACGTGATTGGCAGCGATAGTGGGTTTGGTGCAAAACCGGAGGCGGCACCGCTTTTGGCCTTGGCTGCAAAAATGGATGTGCCTGCGGCTTGCTGCGTGATGGTGGGCGACAGCCAGCATGATCTGCACTCGGGCCGTGAGGCTGGCATGCGCGTGGTGGCGGTGCTGACCGGGCTAGCCGGGCGTGAAGAGTTAAGCTCCTTAGCCGATGTAGTGCTGCCAGATGTGTCGCATCTTCCTGCTTGGATCTCCGCGCAAAACAGTTAGGCTCTCAGTTCGACAAAAAATGTCGCAACTGGACCGCAAACTTTGCTGGTCTGGGCCATTCTGAACGACAACGATCTGATGGAGACCAAAATGAGCGATGCACCAAGACGCCGCAGCGGCGGTCGGGCCGGCAACACCCGCGGGAACCGAGGCGCCATTGAGCAGATGCCTTGGCGCATTATTGAAAATACAGATCGTCCCATCGAACCACTGACCGACGAAGGTATTTTGGCCATCCACGAAGGTGCAATGGAAATATTGGAAGACATTGGGATCGAGTTTCTCAACGAAGAAGCCCTCGCTATTTTCAAAGATGCGGGTTGCAAAGTTGTCGATGAGAAAGTCTTTCTTGACCGCCATTGGGTGATGGAAATGGTGGGCAAAGCCCCGTCAGAGTTCACCATCACACCGCGCAACCCGGCGCATGAATTGACTGTCGGGGGCAATAAGATGCTCTTTGGCAATGTCTCCTCGCCACCAAATTACTGGGATATGGAGCTGGGCCGTAAGGTCACGGGCACCCGTGAGAAATGCCAAGATTTTTTCAAATTAAGCCAATATTTTAACTGTATCCACTTCGTTGGTGGCTACCCGGTGGAGCCGGTGGATCTGCATGCCTCTATTCGCCATCTTGAGGCAACCTATGATAAGTTAACACTCACAGACAAAGCGGCGCATACCTATTGTCTCGGCTCAGAACGGGTTGAAGATACGATGGAGATGGTACGGATTGCCGGTGGGCTCACGCATGAAGAGTTTGAATCCAAGCCACATATGTACACTAATATCAATTCCACCAGTCCGCTAAAGCATGATTGGCCGATGATCGATGGCTGCCTGCGCCTTGCGCGCCGCGGGCAAGCGATTTTCGTGACGCCATTCACGCTCGCAGGAGCCATGGCACCGGTGACCATGGCGGGGGCTGTGGCGCAATCGATTGCTGAAGCACTCTGTGCGATTGCATTGTTTCAATATGTCCGCCCGGGGATTCCTTGTGTGATCGGGACGTTCACCTCAAATGTGGACATGAAAACCGGTGCTCCCGCTTTTGGCACTCCTGAATATATGCGCGCCACCCAAATGACGGGCCAAATGGGGCGGTTTTACAAACTGCCTATTCGGTCTTCAGGGGTATGTGCGGCAAATGTCCCTGATGGTCAGGCCATGTGGGAAACGTCCAATTCGCTTTGGGCGGCGGTGCAATCGGGCACCAATGTTGTGTATCACGCTGCCGGTTGGCTTGAGGGTGGGCTGATTGCCTCACCAGAAAAGTTCATCATGGATTGTGAAGTGCTGCAAATGATCCAACGGTATTTTGAACCGATGATCACCCGTACGGATCCTGAAGATATTGCTCTGGATGCAATCCGAGAAGTCGGCTCATCGGGACATTTTTTCGGCGTTCAACATACGCAAGACCGCTATGAGCATGCATTTCACCAACCCTTCATCAGCGATTGGCGCAATTATGAAGGTTGGGAGTTGGCCGGCGGTGTTTGGACCGCTGAGCGGGCGCATCACAAATACAAAGAGATTTTAGCCGATTACAAAAAACCGCCAATGGATGAAGCCATCCATGAGGAATTGCGGGCCTTTGTCGATCGTCGTGTGTCCGAAGGGGGCGCGCCGACAGACTTTTGATCATGTTTTATTTATTTTAACCTGTGTCTGCAAAAGTGCCTCTAAAGGGTGAAGTCTTTGCTTTAACGGAATCGTCGATTGCGGCTTACAGGTGTTTTTATTGAAACTGAAGGCTTGGGCTTTGGACGACACTCGAAACTAATTTGGACCAAAAGGGTGGGTTTGGTCGCGATCTCTATTTACGTATCAATTTCAAGCTGAACCGTGCCGGTGCTCTTGCCGAGTGGCTTCAATTATTGAGCGCATAGATTTCGGCTTTGCCTGCAATCTGATGCGGGTTTTCATTTGTTTGAAAGTGCCCACTGGATAGGGTCCTGATCGGTCATGTGCCTGCTAAAAAAATCAGCCATTCTGACGGTAATCTCACCGGGTATTTCTTCGGCCATGTAGTGGGTCGCATCCAAAGCTTCGCCCTCCACGCAGTCAGCACGTTTCCGCCAGAGATCAAGCGCGTCGAAACAGGCCTCGATCACGCCGCGTTTTGCCCAAAGAGTTTGGACTGGCATGCTCAGCTTTCGTGTGCCGTCCTGATCATCATGAGCAATATCGATGGACGCTGCAGCGCGGTAGTCTTCACAGCTTGCTCGGATGGCTTCTGGGTTGGAAAAAGCCGTCAGATACTCTGTTAAGGCTTCTGGCAAAAAGGGATTATCGCCCCCAGCTTGGTTAAAACACTTTAGCTTCCAAAAGTTATCCGGATCCGCTCCAATGATTTGCTCGGGTATAGGGTGCTTTTGTATCAAGAAGAACCAGTGCCAGTACGCTGTCGCAAATTTGGCATTTGTGCCTGCGTACATCTCCCTAGTAGGGGCAATATCGAGCAGTGTCATTGCCATCACTTTTTTTGGATGATCAAGACCGAGCCTATGCGCCACGCGAGCGCCCCTATCATGTGCCCCAATGAAAAATCGATCATGGCCTAAGGTGCTCATCATCGCCACAATATCTTGCGCCATTGCGCGTTTTGAATAAGGGCTGTGGACCTCGTCAGTGGGCGGTTTGCTTGAACGACCATACCCGCGCAAGTCAGGGCAAATGACCTGAAAGGATTGGGCGAGAATTGGCGCGACACCGTTCCACATGGCTGACGTCTGTGGGTAGCCATGTAATAAGACTACAGGCGGCGCACCTAAAGGTCCGGCGCGACGCACGAAAATCTTAGCGCCTTCACCATCGATCCAATCTTCAACAAATCCCTGAAACATCTACACCCTCCGAAGCCTCTACTTAAAGTATCTCTGGTTGGTTGAAAATTCAATCAGATAGGATTTAACGCCCCAGCGGAGGTCTGCTCCCGGCCAAATTTCAGCTCCTAATGCCTCCCAAATAGGCTAATCTAGGGGGCTTTATATGTAAGCCGCAAGCCGACAACCTACCCCCCTGTAACACTCTGGTCTGTTAAAGGCGCAACAGGGGTTGGGGGAGCTGTTCCATTGGAGTGTAACTCTAGACAACTGGGCCACTGCTCTAGCCGACTGACGTCAATTGTTGAGTGCATAGATTTCGATTATGCCATAAATGTGATGGCTGTTTCCATTACTTTGACAGCACCGGGCAGGCTACTTTAGGTTTCATCGCTGTAAAACGGTCTTAACATAATAGAATCTTGACGGCCTTTGGACTGTGGTATCGCTGGCTGCACCGATATATAATGAATGAAGTCTACAAAGTGACTGGTGCGGTAGTAACTGCAAGGCGTCGAAATAACGATCAAAGAGGAACATCATCATGGCCAACAACAAGATGAACATTGCGGTAATACCAGGGGACGGAATTGGCACGGAAGTGATCCCAGAAGGGCTTCGCGTTTTGAATGCTGCGGCGGATAGGTATGGTTTGGAGTTTAGCTTTGACCAATTTAATTTTTCGTCATGTGACTATTACCAGCAACATGGGCAGATGATGCCGGACAACTGGAAAGACCAAATTGGCGGTCATGATGCGATTTTTTTTGGTGCGGTAGGTTGGCCGGATACTGTACCTGATCATGTCTCGCTTTGGGGATCTCTTTTGCAGTTCCGCCGGGAGTTCGACCAATATGTCAGCCTACGTCCTGCCAAATTGATGCCCGGCGTGACGTCACCATTGGCCGGGCGTGGTCCTGGTGACATAGATATGCTGATCGTACGTGAAAATACTGAGGGTGAATATTCGTCGATTGGTGGAAAGATGTTCCCCGGAACAGACCGTGAAATTGTCATGCAGGAAACTGTTATGTCGCGGGTCGGCGTGGATCGGATCTTGCGCTATGCTTTCGAACTTGCGCAAAAACGTGGTGGAAAACTGACTTCGGCGACCAAATCAAACGGTATCTCCATCACGATGCCTTACTGGGACGAACGTGTTATCGAGATGCAAAAATCATATCCTGACGTCTCGGTTGATAAATATCATATTGACATTCTAACGGCATTGTTTGTCCTGCACCCTGACCGTTTTGATGTTGTTGTAGGGTCAAACCTTTTTGGAGATATCCTGTCTGATTTGGGGCCAGCCTGCACCGGAACTATAGGCATTGCACCATCTGGCAATATCAATCCAGAGCGAAAATTTCCTTCGTTATTTGAGCCAGTACATGGCTCTGCACCCGATATCGCGGGAAAGGGCATAGCCAACCCCATAGGACAAATCTGGTCGGGCGCGATGATGCTAGAACATCTCGGACATTCGGAAGCCGCGCAAGGGATCATGACCGCAATAGAGGCCGTTCTAACCGAGCCCAAATTGCGAACAGGTGATCTTGGGGGAACGGCAGATACAGTGACCTGTGGAAAAGCGATTGCAGCAGCAATCTGAACGGTTTTGTCAAACAAAATCACTTGAGACGGGTAGAGCGGCTTTGTGGTCTCTTTGGATGATAAGGTGGCCCAGAAGCGGTCCTCTTGGTGCAGAGCTCTGCACCTCTATCCACGTATTAATTTCAAGCTAAACCGTGCCGCTGCTCTCGCCGAGTGGCGGCAATTATTGCTCGCATAGATTTAAGCTGTGCCAGCAATCTGATGTTTGTTCCCTTTAGTTTGATAGCATTGACTGGCCCAATTCACTAGGGAAGGATCAAAATATGTATACATTTTTGCTTTGCGTGCGATATGTTAAAATTAAGGAACCACATTAAATTGGAAATCAAAATGACAATTGAACGCTTTCACACAACTGACCGTATGAGCCAGATAGTGACCCACAAAGATACTGTGTACTTGGCAGGGCAGGTGGCCTTGAAGGCTCCTGGTACCAGCGTCGCAGAACAGACTAAGGCCATATTAGACCAAATCGACGGACTTCTTACTGAGGCTGGAACCGATAAGTCAAAAGTACTTACGGCCACAATTTGGCTGTGCAGCATGGACGATTTCGAAGAAATGAATATTGTTTGGGACCAATGGTCCAAAGGTGGTGCGGCGCCTTGTCGTGCTGCAGTCGAATCGCCACGGCTCGCGGCATCTCAGTTCACTGTTGAAATTGGGCTTATCGCGGCACGCTGATCTTGCATGCTATAAAATTTAAAGGGGATTGCCGCGATGTATGTCCTTGTTATTGTGGCAACTGCTGCGCGCGTCACCTCTGTTCACGTATCAATTTCAAGCTAAGCCGTGCCGCTGCTCTCGCCGAGTGGCGGCAATTATTGAGCGCATAGATTTAGGCTGTGCCAGCAATCCGATGCTTGTTCTCATTTGTCTGACAGCACCTCTGTCGGCGTCACGGTGAGTTGGCCAACATCTGCCTTTATAACTTGGACCTGAGTAAAACGATGGATTGTAGTGTTACTGACAACGGCCCACTCGATGCCAGAATAGGTGTAGGTGCCCGGCAAGTCCGGCGCGATGTCTGTTTGCACCTGAAATCGGTGCCCAACAAAGCCTACTTCGACCTTGGCCGATTCTTTAGATGATTGGATTTTCTTCAGTGGCTTCCACAGCAGAACCGCCTCAGAGATTGTCAGCAAGGATACTGCACCAATTGCAATATCGATCCTTACCGGCAGCACGCCAAACGCCATTAACGCGCCCACTATAAGCATCGCAATGCCGACGAAAAACAAAACAAAGGTAGCAAAGCCAAAAAAGGCAATCTCGATGACCAAAAGGCCAATCCCTATAATGAAAAGCCAATGCTCCAGAGGTAGTTGAAAACTATGAGGGTCCATTCTTACTTATCCCAAGGGCTAGAAGTGTCGGAACCACGGGATGGTTCGGCTTGGATATCTGAAGACTGCATTGCAGCAGAAGATACATTGGTAGTGGAAATCTTTTGGATGATTGCCATCGCTTGAGTAACGACGGTAGCGGCGTCAGTAGCGCCATCGGGCAACAAGACTAGCGATGAGTGTTTAGCTATCATTTCTTTAGCATGGATTGCCTTGGTCGCTAGCTCGAGCTGAATCGCTTTTTGTCCAGAAGGGGTATTAGCGGCTTTACCCACCATAACCAAGGCTTTCGCCTGAGCATCGGCCACGGCAACAAGGGCTTTGGCCTCACCCTCGGCACGCAGCACCTGCTCGTCTTTTTCAGCTTCAGCCGCCAGCACCACTGAGGCCTTCTTACCTTCGGCGCGGTTGATCGCAGCTTGGCGGTCACCTTCGGACTCCAGAATCTGTGCCCGCTTCACACGCTCAGCTTTCATCTGAGCCTCCATAGCCTGCATTACTGATTGCGGTGGGACGATGTCTTTTATTTCATAACGCAAAACTTGGACTCCCCACGCCGCAGAGGCCTGATTGATGGCTACAACAATGTTTGTGTTGAGTAAATCGCGCTCCTCGAAAGTTTTATCCAGCTCCATCTTACCCAATTCTGATCGCATCGTCGTCTGCGCCAGTTGGGTTACAGCAAAGACATAATCGTCAACACCATAGGTCGCTTTGTATGGATCGAGCACCCGGAAATAGAGCACCCCGTCCACACTGAGAGAAATATTGTCCTTGGTGATCGCGCTTTGGCTATCGATGTCGACAGCCTGCTCTTTCAGCGAACGGTCAGCAGAAACTCGGTCGATAAAAGGGATAATAAAATTAAGCCCTGCTTGCTGCACAGTGTTAAACTTACCAAACCTTTCAATTAGATAGGTTCTGTTATGGGGCACAAATTTAATCGATAACCGCAAGATCACCACAACCAGAATAAAAAACCAGATTGTAGGCTGAAAAATGATGCTTAAAATATCTTCTAAATACATAAATATATTCCTTAACTACTATAAACTGAACAACTACCTTAATCATCACCTTATTGTGCAAATGGATCAGATGCAAAATGCATTTTCGTCAATTGTAGTTGACGCACTTTCAGACAAAACTTCCTGAGAAGGGCAGGGTGACTTTGTAACCTAGTCTAATGATAAAACACTCTCTATTTTGCTACTTTAAAACCAGTCTTTTGAAGCTTCAAGTCCTAGACGTTTGTGACAACCTTTTAGAAATAACTGGTGCCCAAAATATGGCGCATATGGTGCCTAAAAAGTGAGAATATTAATAATTTTAAGGGCTATAACTACCTACAGAGTTCCAGAGTTCGGTCTTGAAAGCCGTCGGGCTATGACCCAGAATTTGGATCAGTTGATCATGAGAAAAGTCCCTTTTGCCTGCATGCATTTGGATTAATTCAAAACGATTAACGACATCTTTAGCCACGCTGCGGGTGACCATGTGTTGCAGGAAGTGCGACATTTTGAGCAACGAGACTCGAGCCGCAGACTGTGTCGTGCGGGTGGGCGGCGACGAGTTTGTGCTGATATTTGTCAGGGTGACGGATCCGGTTTTCCTACACAGGATTGCACAACGCATCATTGCCAAATTGGATGAGCCGGTTTTGTTTGATCAACATAGTTGCTTCATCTCAAGAAGTGCTGGCACAGCGATTTCGCATGACTAACCCAGATCCAGATCCTGAGGCAATGCATGCCGATGCGGCGCTCTATGCCAGTAAAAAGGTAGGGCGTGGTCAACACAAATTTTTTAAAGATCAAAAGTCGGATCTTACGATCCAATAAAAGAAAAGGGCGACCCGATTGGGCCGCCCCTTTGTTTCTTTATCCGCCCATAATGCGCGGCAACCACAGGACCAATTGTGGGAAGCTAAACAAGAGGACCAGCCCGATCAATTGGATCACCATGAATTGCATCATGCCAAGGTAGATGTCCTTTAAATCCCAATTTGGTACTACGCCCTTTAGAAAATAAGCTGATAGTGCCACAGGAGGACTGAGCCATGCGGTTTGTAAATTCACGGCTACCAAGATTCCAAACCAAACCATTTTGTCGTACTGGCTCTCAAAGCCTGGAAGGTCCAGTGCCATCACAGTGGGGAGTAAAACTGGTAGGACTATCAAAACAATTGGCACCCATTCCAGTGGCCACCCAAGTACGAAGATTAGAGCCATGATTATGATCAAGATCATATACGGCGACATGTCCAACCCAAGCAGAACTTCGGTCATCATTTTTGGTGTCCCAAGCATCGAGAACTCGGCTCCGAAGAAATTTGAGGCTGCGACCAAAAACATAATCAAAACTGTGATTTCCAAAGCTTTAATTAAGCTATCAAAGAAGCTGGCAATTTTGAACTTTCCGTAAGCTAATGACAATAGGATTGATCCAAATGCACCCATAGCTGCGGCTTCGGCTGGAGTCGCAAATCCCATCAAAATGGATCCCAAAGCAAAGGAAATTAGAATAGTTGGAGGCATCAGCCCAGCAAAAAACTCATTCCACAAGTCTGAGAAGTGGAAGTTTTTTGCTGTAGTGGTGGAATACAGGCCAACTGCTTTATAGGTACCGAAGCCAAGAAAAATTAACCATGCAATTTGGTAGAAAAGTCCAAACTCTACACCGTCCACGGCCATAAGCTGAGAGAGTGAATATATGATCTGTACGCCGATCACGATAGGCGTAACAATTCGCAGCACGGTTAGGTTTTTATATGCGCGATAGCTTATAAGTAGCGCTGCCAGTAAAACAATCAGACCACCAAATGGGATAAATCCAAAGGCACCACCGAGAGCGAGCCCAAACACTCTACAAATCGCGAGAACGCCAATACAAATTAGAATAACTTCCAAGCGGTAGTTGTTTGATGTCTTTGGCTGATCTGCTTCCGCAAGAATAGGACCCAGCTCTGGATTTAACCAACAGCGGCCCAATGTGTAAATCAAGTATAGTGAAGCAAGTAGTGCACCCGGCACAAACGCACCACGAAATAGGTCTAGAGTGGATACATCTAGCACAGGACCCATCACAATCAGCATTATTGACGGCGGTATTAAGATGCCCAGCGTCCCACCGGCGGTAATTGCTCCCGCAGAAAGTCTTACATTATATCCTGAGCGGCTCATAGTTGCCCCAGCCATAATTCCCAGGATGGTAACTGATGCACCTACAATACCGGTTGCTGCAGCAAAGATTGTTGAGACGATCAAGACTGCGATGTAAAGTGATCCACGCACACGTGACATGATCATTTGAATCGAGGAAAATAAACGCTCCATCAATCCCGCTGCTTCCATCACAATACCCATTAATATAAACAAGGGCACTGCCATTAGCTGGTCGCTCAACATGGTTGAATTCGTATTCAAAGTCATTAGGAGGCCAGTTAATTTAAAGTTAAGGCCCCAAATGCCAAAGCCAAATGCCAAGAAAATCAATGTAAATGATATAGGGAAGCCAATAAAAATTACAAAGATCATGGTGCCCAACATGATCAAACCAATGACAGGTTTTGGCATATCAAAAAATCCGCCCGGCTCGAACAGAGCTGTGACCCACTCAAAAATTGGTAAAATACCTGGAACCCACATTTCTAATGCAATCACTACTAGGACGGCTGCTGTGCCCCATAAGAAAACACGCTCGCGTTCCTTGCCCATCTTGTGAAAGGCTCGGAACAATTCTGGGAAACCTTGCAGGAACAGTAGGGCGCCGCCAATGGGCATGGCAATCCTTGCCGGCCATAGTGCGGGTGACCAAGTGCTGTCAAAAGCGGTTTCACCGGTGAGATAGGCAACCATGAAAAATTTTGCTGAAATCCAAGTAAACAATGCCATTGATGGCAGAAAAAGCGCCAAATAGAGAACTGCATCAACGGTGGCTTGTGTTTTGTCAGACCAATTTCGATACAAAAAATCCGCGCGAATATGTACTCCGCGCATCAAGCCGTAACCTGCTGCAGCCATGAATAGTACGCCTGCGACCATGCGGCTGATGTCGTAGGCAAAGACTGTGGGGCCAAGACCTAAAGAGCGGGCAAGATCGCCCCAGCCGTTATTGGCCATTATGGAAAATGTATTACGCGAGAACACCTCGATCACGACAACAGCGATCAATGGGATTATTAACAAGCAGATGATCCGTCCAACCCAATTATTTAAAATATCAATTGCCGCAGTGATTGGCCGCTGCCAGGGGGTCATATCATCAGGTGTTTCACCTGGTGTGAAATTATTACGCTCCGCAATCAACTCGTCTGCAATTTCGAGTTTTGCTGGGTCAACTTCTTCTGCAGCCATCCCTATCTCCCTTGTTGTGGCCCCTTTAAATATGGGGTTTTTCTTTTTTAAAGAAGCGCCAATGCTGCGTTTCTTTAAAAAAGAAAATACGGGATTCTTAAGAACCCCGTATTTAGTTTTATTGGCTTATTTTAAAGTATCAGCGTGCGCCTTACCCAAAGCTGCATTTGATGCCTGCGAGCCTGCCCAAAATGGAACTGCTATGTCAGCAAAGTCTTTTTGTGACTGCCACACTTCAGCAAAAAACTCGTTCTCAGCCGCATTTTTTTCAAGAAGATTTTTTGCAGCCGCCATGTAAGACGAGAAATAGTCCGCTGGTGTATCATGCAAAATCACGCCATGATCTTTAACCAGAGACTGCAGCGCTTTGCCATTCTCGTAGATGCGGTAGGACATAGACTTAGACAAAGATGCGTTTGCCGCAACTTCCAAAGCTTTTTTCTCAGTGTCTGAAAGAGCATTGTAGAAGTCACCGTTAACGTACATGTCAGCATTAACAACTACCTGGTGTAGACCTTGCAGGTAGTAATGCTTAAGCACTTTTTGGAAGCCAAATACCATGTCAGGCTTCGGGCAGCACCACTCAGCTGCATCGATTGTGCCTTTTTCTAGAGCTGGCAAAATATCTCCGCCGCCCATTGCGACAGAAGCAACACCGATGTCTTTATAGGCTTGTCCTACCATACCGGGAGGGGCCCGGAAACGGTACTTGCGGAAATCATCCATTGATGCGATTGGCTCTTTGAACCAACCCAAGGCCTCTGGGCCAACTGGCTGGAGCATGAAGCCCTTCACATTGACGCCCATTTCGTCCCAAAGGCGATCATATAATTCCTTGCCGCCACCGTACTGGAACCAGGACAGAAATGCGATATTGTCCAAACCAACGCCAGCGCCGGCAATTGGTGCGCCAAATAGGTTGGCGGCTGGGTGCTTACCTCCCCAGTAGTGCGTCCAAGCGAACCCACCTTCGACGAGGCCCGCATCAACGGCATCCATTACGTCGCGTGCGCCAACAACCGCACCAGCTGGCAGAACTTCGATAGTCAAAGAACCGCCGGTTAAAGCTGCGACATCCTTGCCAAATTCTTTCAACATGAAAACTTCGTCTGCATTGTCACCCAAAACAGATTGAATTCGTAACACTTTATCTGCCATAGCAGATGTTGCCATAACCGAAATAGCAACAGCAGAAATTGCTGCGCCTTTGGCCATATTTTTTAGGTTAAACATTTAAGTTTTCCTCCCTAGGTTTTGCCCTCTTTTAGTATTTTAGATCCTGGCCGAAGGCACACCGTGGATCTTAGAGTATTGGCGTCACTCGCGTTATGCCAAATCCCAATTCTTTTTAATGGCCCTTGATCATCTCCCAACCGTCTACGAGGCCTAGCAAGGGGCCCACGCCGCTGTTCATGTCAAAAAAGCCGCGGTACATCATTTCTCCAGCCACATAGAGCAGCACGATGAGTCCCAACCATGATATCCATGGGTAATTTGTTAACAATCTCATGATCATCGTGGCCGCAAAAGCCATGAGCAAAATGGCCAAGCCAAGCCCAAAGACCAAAATTTGCTTATCGCCATTGGCGATAGCAGCCACGGCCAACACATTATCCAGCGACATAGAGACATCGGCGATAGTGATCGAAATAAGCGCTGCGGCCATGGTTTTACGTGGTGGGCCAGTATAACCTTGGCTCGGGTCGCCTGCGGTCTCAAGCGCGGCCTGCGCCTCGCGGTCCATGCCTTCGCGGATTTCTTTAAACAGCCGCCAGCACACCCAGAACAGCAGCACTGATCCGATAAACAAAATGCCCGGGATGCCCAAAAGTGTTGTTGCTACGACTGCAAAAACAATCCGTAAGACAGCGGCGATAATCATGCCGTAGAGAATGGCTTTTTTGCGCAATTCTGGCGCCAATCCTGCGGCGGCCATGCCGATGATCAAAGCATTGTCCCCCGAGAGGATCAAATCGGCAATTACGATTTGCCCGTATGCCATAATTGTCTCAAACATTCGTTGTATCCTTCAAGGAGTGTGCGGCTTGGTTCATTTTGCATCCTCCAAAATCATGTCGGATATTTTTTCACCGATCATAATCGCAGGAGCATTGGTATTGCCGGAGGTGATGGTGGGCATTATGGAGCAATCCGCAACGCGCAGTCCTTTGATGCCGTGCACCCGCAAACGCGCGTCCACCACAGCCATATCATCTTGGCCCATTTTACAGGTGCCGGTGGGGTGGTAAATCGTAACGCTGTTGTCTCGCGCCCATGTGAGGGTTGCGTCATAATCATCCAGTGCCACACTCGAACCTGGGGTGAATTCTCCGGTGATAAGCGCCTTCAGCGGTTCAAACTGAGCAATTTTTCTAGCGATCTGGATGCCTTTGACAATCGTCTCTTGGTCCAGCTTGGTTGCCAAATAATTTGGATGAATCGCGGGGTGATCGCGCCAATTGGCAGATTTCAGGGCGATATGCCCGGTGCTTTCGGGGCGCATCTGCAAAACAGAGGCTGTGAAAGCTGAGAATTTATGCGGCCCATCTGCCGGTGCGGAGGCGCTGAACGGCTGAATGTGAAACTGAATGTCAGGCGTGTCTAGCGTCGGATCTGTTTTAAGGAATGCGGTGCCCAGACTTGCGGCCATGGTCATAGGCCCGGTTTGTGTCAGTGCATATTGCAGCGCAATCATGCCTTGTTTCAAAAGGTTGTTGGTCTCAATGTTGATGGTCGAGAGGTCTGTTTTGAATACGGGCCGGGCTTGCAGATGGTCTTGAAGGTTTTTGCCAACACCGGGCAAATTATGAACCACAGTGATACCTTGTTGTTTCAGCTCGTCCGCAGCCCCAACGCCAGAGAGCATCAAAATTTGCGGCGACCCGATGGTCCCTGCGCTCAAAATAACTTCGCGCCGCGCCATGATATCTTGGCTTGCGCCTTTAATATTCACAGTCACGCCAGTGGTGCGACCGTCTTTGATCAAAAGCTTTTCAGCTTGGGCATGGGTGATGATGGTGAGATTTTTGCGGTCACGTGCAGGCTTTAGGTAGGCCACAGCGCTAGAACAGCGGCGGCCTTTGTCGAGGGTCAGTTGAAAATAGCCGACCCCTTCTTGATCTGAACCGTTGTAATCTGGATTGCGTTTGTAGCCTGCGGCAACGGCAGAATCGATCCATTTGTCGACGATATCGCGCTTAAGCCGGGTGGGGGAAACTGAAAGTGGGCCGTCGGTGCCACGGGCCGGATCAATCTCGCCATCGCCTTTCCAGGTCTCGGCGCGTTTGAAGTAGGGCAGTACATCATCCCAGGCCCAGCCTGTATTTCCAAGTTGACGCCAATGGGTAAAATCTTCGGGTTGGCCGCGGACGTAGAGAAGGCCATTGATAGAGCTCGATCCGCCCAAGACCCGACCCCTTGGCCAAGGTATATCGCGCCCGTTGAGGCCCGGGTCGCTTTCAGTGCGGTACCGCCAATCTGTCTTTGGATTATCCATGGTTTTGAAATAGCCAACTGGGATATGAATCCACGGATTGCTGTCTTTGCCACCTGCTTCAATCAAAGCAACCGTGTATTTTGGATTAGCCGAAAGCCTGTTGGCCACAGCACAACCAGCCGAACCGGCACCAATTATTACAAAGTCAAATTCCAATTTATCTCCCTAGATTAAAAAATGAGACTTTAATTCCCGTTTTTTATCTTTTGTGTTACTTATGCAGGAAATATTAGATTCGGCAATACAGTTTTGCATCGGCAACGAGCGGCTGGTGCTGACAATTGGTTTGAGGTGAGATGCCCATGGAAGAGCGAATTCCCACTAATTTGCGCACGTTGTTGATACTTGAGGTTTTAGGGCAATCGGATCGTCCGCTGTCGCCCACGGAAATCAATCATGAGATCGGCCTGCCGAAACAAACCATTCATCGGCTGTGCACAAAGCTTGAGCAAGAGGGGTTTTTGGCCCGCGAAACTGACGGCAAAAAGTTACGACCAACCCGGCGAGCGCGGTTGATGGCTTCGGGAATTTTACATTCATCGCGCGACCATATTGCACGTCATCAGGTGATGCAGCGGGTGGCCGAAGATGTGGGCGAGACGGTCAACTTTGTGGTCCCCGACAGCGGCGGAATGATTTATATCGACCGTATTGAAACGGATTGGCCATTCCGGGTGCAATTGCCGGTGGGGACACATGTACCCTTTCATTGTACCGCCAGCGGCAAAACATTTTTGGCGAGCCTATCGCCTAAAGCACGGCTTGCCATGGTGCGCAGTCTGCGGCTCCAATCCTTGACGCCCAATACTTTGTGCACGGATGCGGCGTTATTGGCGGAACTGAAACAGGTGGCAAAGCTGGGCTATGCGATTGACCGAGAGGAATTTGTCGAAGGGATGGTGGCGATTGCCGTGCCGATCTTGGATGAGCGCGGCCGCTATGCGGCGTCACTGGCGTTTCACGGACCAGCGCAACGCTTGACCATCGAAGATGCTGTCGCCCGTAAACAAATTTTGATCGATGCAGCCCAAACGATGCGCGATGTGCTCTTTTGTTAAACTCGGGCTAGGGTTCCGCGGTCAATGATCGTTGTCATCAACTCATAGGATTGAGGCTGTGGGGCATCTGCATCCAATAAGCCCAGCAACACATGCGCGGCCTTTCGGCCCATGTCGTGTTGGGGCACCCGCACAGTGGTCAGCCCCGGCGTGGTGACCCGCGCGAGATTGATGTCGTCAAATCCGGTGATGGATATGTCTTCAGGGATCTGAAGTCCTAAGTCGCGGGCGCGCAGCATGGCGCCCACGGCCAAGACATCACTTCCGCATATAATGGCGGTTGGATGAACGGGGCCCGATAACAGGTCATCTAACGCAGAGCCGGCCTCTTCAAAACTATATTTGCATTCTTGCAGGCCCAGTAATTGAACGCCTGGATGCGCGTCGATTGCGTCCTGAATGCCGAGGATACGATCCTGCGCCCGATCGTTGCCATCGCGGAGTCCGGCAATAACGCCAAGTTTGCGATGACCATAAGAAATCACATGCTCAGCAATCGCGCGACCAGATTTTTGATTGTCGAATCCAACAGCATGGTGGCCCGTGGATTTTGGGAAGCACCAAGCCAAAACATGTGGCACTGAATGCTGAGCCAGAAAATCGTGGGTTTTTTTGGGCCGGGCTTGGCCGATCAGAAGTAGACCATCCGCACCCTGTGAAAGCAAAGACCGGATCTGTTCAAATTCCTGTGCAGGGTCATAGTTTGAGCTTCCCACCAGTAAGGTCACGCCGGCTTCGCTCAAGGTTTCCTGAAAAGCCTGCAAGCCGCTGGCGAACATGGCATTGTCCATTGTGGGGATGATGGCGCCGATGGTATTGGTGCGGTTGCGCGCTAAAGCCCGCCCGCCAAAATGTGGCATATAGCCAAGAGTTTCAATGGCCTCCTGAATGCGCACGCGGGTCGGCTCTGCAACCTTTTTAGGATTGTTGATGCAACGTGAGATGGATGCCGTGGAAACACCAGCGAGGACCGCAACATCTTCTAAGCTTGGGCGGTTTTTGTCCCGCATCTAGCGTTCCCATCGATTGATTTGCGTAGAATGTAAGCGCTTGCATACCGCAATGCAAGCGCTTACATAATGAGTCGAAATACAATTAAATGCTAAGGATGTTCGCAATGGCTCGGGTTTATCTTAAGAAATCTTCAAAAACCGCCTCAACTGGGAGTGACGATGTCCGCGCGACCGTCATGGAGATTCTCAATGAGATCGAAGCTGGTGGCGATGCCGCCGCACTGAAATTTGCTGCGAAGTTCGATGGATATGATGGCAATCTTATCCTTACCGATGCAGAAATTAAAGCGGCTTGTGATTTGGTGCCTGAAAAGCTGAAACAAGACATTCAATTTTCTCATGCCAATGTGAAACGCTTCGCAGAAGCGCAGCGTGGCACGGTGACGGATTTCGAAACCGAGATCGTTCCCGGTCTGGTTGCGGGCCAAAAAAGCATCCCTTGTAATGCGGCGGGCTGCTACGTGCCTGGTGGTCGTTATAGCCATATCGCCAGCGCTATTATGACCGTAACCACTGCAAAAGTGGCTGGTTGTCAGCATATTACAGCTTGTTCCCCTCCTGCCAAAGACACTGGTATTGCTCCGGCTATTGTTTATGCCGCTCACTTATGTGGGGCAGATAAAATCTTGGCCATGGGCGGCGTGCAAGGCGTGGCCTCGATGACCTTTGGTCTGTTTGGCCTGCCGGAAGCGGATATTATTGTGGGTCCGGGTAACCAATTCGTCGCCGAAGCCAAGCGCATTCTGTTCGGCCGCGTTGGTATTGATATGATTGCGGGACCCACAGACAGTTTGGTGATTGCAGACGCCAAAGCTGATGCTGAGATTGTGGCGGCAGATTTGGTGGGGCAGGCCGAGCACGGATATAATTCCCCGGTTTGGTTGGTCACAGACGATAAAAAATTGGCACAGAAGGTGCTTGATATCGTACCTAGTTTGATTGCTGATTTGCCTGAGCTGAACCGGCTCAACGCCGAAGCCGCTTGGCGTGATTATGCCGAAGTGATCCTCTGTGATGACCGTGAAGAAATGGCCGCGACGTCAGACGAATATGCACCTGAACATTTGACCGTTCAGGCGGATGATCTGGATTGGTGGTTGGAGCGGTTGCGCTGCTATGGGTCTTTGTTCTTGGGCGAAGAAACCACTGTGGCCTATGGAGATAAAGCCTCCGGCCCGAACCATTGCCTGCCAACCTCACGTTCAGCCAAATACACTGGCGGATTGTCTGTGCACAAATATATGAAGCTGGTGACATGGCAGCGCGCCACCCGTGACGGGGCCAAAGATGTGGCAATTGCTACGGCTCGAATCTCTAGGCTGGAAGGCATGGAAGGTCATGCACGCACCGCTGATATTCGTCTGGCGAAATACTATCCCGGCGAAAACTTTGACCTTTCAGCGCAGGGCTAGAGCATGCCGACCTCCCATCTTTTCGATTTATCAGGAAAAATCGCCGTTGTAACCGGGGCCTCTAGTGGCTTGGGGCAGGGCGCTGCGACACTGCTTGCAGCCCAAGGTGCGCAGGTGGTGGCGATTGCGCGGCGCGAGGATACGCTCAAAGCCTGGTCGACCGTCGGCTAAGGGCGAAACTTCTGTTTTGGCCGCTGATTTGTCCAGTCGCTCCACCTTGGCTGACATCGCCGCAGAAGCTGCGCGCCCCTTTGGAACCCCAGATATTTTGATTAATGCGGCGGGCATCAACACCCGCCAACCAGCCGATGATATGACGGATGCACATTGGGATTTGACACAAAACCTGAATGTGGCAGCCCCCTTCTTTTTGGCCAAAGCGCTGGTTCCCGGCATGCGGGCCAAGGGCTGGGGACGGATCATCAACTTTGCGTCGCTGCAATCTCGGCGCGCCTTTGCTAATGGTATCAGCTATGGCGCCTCTAAAGGTGCGGTGGAACAAATGACACGCGCCATGGCCGAGGCTTGGTCGTGCGACGGAATTACAGCCAATGCAATCGCACCCGGCTTTTTTCGTACAGAACTCACGGCTCCGGTATTTGATGACCCTAGAGCTCTCGGCGCGCAATGCGGCGCAGACCTGTATTGGGCGAAATGGCGAAGTTCATGACATGGATGGCCCAATGATGTTTTTTTGCTCTGAGGCGTCCAACTATGTGACTGGCCAAACACTGTTTGTGGACGGGGGATATACCGCAAAATGAAAGCTTTAGTGAACACAGGCGTTGAGACGCTCGAATACTTAGACCATGCAGATCCGGCGGCCATTGCGGGCGAAGAGATGGTTGAGGTCCAATATTCCGGGATTTGTGGTTCGGATATGCATGCGTTTTTGGGCCATGACGCCCGACGTCCTACGCCAATCATCCTTGGCCATGAGGCCTCGGGAACCATCATTGGCGGGCCACGTGATGGTACATTGGTCACAATCAATCCGCTGAATGGCTGCGGCACATGCCCGGCCTGTGTGGCTGGAAAATCCAATATTTGCGCAGATCGTCAAATCATCTCTATGCCGCCCCGTCCGGGGGCTTTCGCGGATTTGGTGGTGATTCCGTCAGATAATCTTTTGGTTGTACCAAGCCGGGAGTTGCTAAAATCCGCAGCGCTAACTGAGCCTTTGGCCTGTGGCTGGCATGCAGCGCGTTTGGGACTGCGGTTGCAAGATGCTCCGGTTTCCGGTTTAAAAACTGTTGTTCTGGGCGGTGGTGCCATTGGTGTCGGTGCGGCTCTGTGCCTGCGCGCCATGGGCGTGGAAGATATTACAGTGATTGAAGTGAACCCTCTGCGGCTAGAAACCCTGCATAGTATTGCCGGTTTCCAAGCCAGTGATGGCAAAGATGTGCATGCGCCTGCTCCCAGCAGCGCTGATTTTGTGATTGATGGGGTCGGATTTGTAGCGACAAGGGCGTCGGCCTGTGAGTTGGTAAAGCCCGGTGGCGTGATCTCTCATATCGGTTTGGGCTCTGGCGAGGGGGGCGTTGATGTGCGGCGCATGACCTTGCAAGAGATCACCTTTATTGGAACTTATACTTACACTCCCCAAGATTTCCGCGACACTGGCGCTGCGATATTCGCAGGACTGCTCGGATCGTTGGATTGGGTGGAAACCCGTCCTTTGACAGAGGGGCAAGCCGCCTTTGACGATATCCGTAACGGTCGCACCGCCGCGCCAAAAATTATTCTGATTCCCTGAAAGGAGCATCATGTCCGTTAGTGAAAAAATAGTGGCTGATTTCGTTGCCAATGGCATCGAGTTTGTGACCACAGTGCCGTGCAAACAGCTTGGGGGCGTTATCGACGCCGTTGAGAAAGAGCCGAGCATCTATCATATTCCCATCGAACAAAGAAGATGAGGGCATGGGTCTTTGCGCTGGTGCATTCATGGGCGGCAAACGTCCCGCCATCATCATGCAAAACACAGCTATCGGTGTCACGGTGAACACATTGGTAACTCTGACCCAGTTTTACCGCATGCCATTGCCGATGTTGATCTCTTATCGTGGCGAGCTCAAAGAACCTGTGGCCTGCCAAGTTGAAATGGCGGTGCATACCAAGGCTTTGCTCAATCAGCTGAACATCCCAACCTATCACTTCCACAAGCCCGGTGATGAGCAGGAGCTGGATGCTATTTTGAAATATACGTTCATGTGCAATAAGCCGGTGGCCATTCTTACCGATGCAACGTTCTGGGGAGGTTACTAATATGATCCGTTCTGAAATTATCCGCGATATCGCCCCAATTTTGCGAGATCAATTGGTCGTTTGCAATATCGGTCTGCCAAGCCAAGAGTTGCATATGATCGATGATCAAGCCAGCACCTTTTATATGCTTGGCACTATGGGCCTGTCCTCCTCAATCGGCCTTGGCGTGGCTTTGGCACAGGACAAAACAGTTATCTCCATTGATGGCGATGGCTCGGTTCTGACCAACTTTGGCACGCTGCCAACGATTGCCAACAATGTTGCAGATAACTTCATCTTATTAATCATCGATAATGGCAGCTACGGCTCCACTGGTGACCAACCCACATATGCCGGCAAGAAAACCTCGCTCACTGCTGTTGCACGGGCCTGTGGCTGTGAAAATGTGGTTGAATGTCAGGCCGAAGAGACTGGTGTTGTTTTGCAAGCCGCGATTGACAGTAAGAAAATGACAGTGATTGTCGCTAAATGCGAAAGCGGCAACATCAAGGTTCCTGTGATCACCAAAGACCCTGTTGTGATCCGGGATCGCTTTATGACGGAAGTTGTGCGTTTTAACGCTTAACTATCACCACATCCAGAAATTTGACCTGCCGTTTATTCGGCGGGTCTTTTTTGTGGCCTGGGCGTGGACAGTTATTTTAGATTGGGTGCGGGGCGTTTATCGCAACTGCTTAAGAGCTAAGCAAAGCCCACAAACGCCCGGCTTAACGAACTCTTAGTACGTGGTGCAATGTCACTAGAAGAAAATGGCATCCCGTACGAGAATCGAACTCGTCTTTTCAGGTTGAAAACCTGACGTCCTAACCGATAGACGAACGGGACACTGCTTATATGCCGCTATTTAGGCAAAGCTTGGCCCTGTGGCAAGTCGATTCTTTGCTTTTAACAGATGTTTTTAGATCAAGCCTTTTAGGAGGGGCTGGCGTCTTCAATTCGAAGCTGTGGCCGCGAGCGTCCACCCCATGTATTTATCTCTAAACGCCCCACAATATGCATCTTAGAGCCTTGGGCGTTGCTCAAAGCCGCGCCAAGAGGGCCGTCGAAAGCGCCAAAGCAAATTGCATCTAGTTTCGTGCCGAAGCCATCGCTGAGTGTAACTTTCAGATGCGCCTCACCCACGGGCTTGGCAAAAGCGATTGTGCAGTCTGGAAAAGCAAACCGCGGGGCCGATGCGCCTGCGCCGAAGGGCCCAGCTTGGTCCAGCTGTTCAATTAACTGCAACGTGGCGCCACCGGGCATCAATGTGCCATCCACGCGTAAATCTGCAGGACCAAGCTCACCTGCACCCTGTGCTTCCAGCAATTGACCCAGCTTTTCCATTGCTGGCTCCAGTTGGGCTCGAGTGAGAGACAGGCCTGCTGCCATTTTGTGGCCGCCGCCTTTTTCAATATAGCCATCGCGGGCCAGCTCTTGGATCGCGGCCCCCAGATCAATTCCGTTGACGGATCGGCCACTGCCTTTACCGATGTCGCCGTCAAAGCCGATTACGACAGAAGGGCGGTTGGTTTTTTCTTTTAGACGTGAGGCCACTATGCCAACAACGCCCGGATGCCAGCCGTCCTGAGCGGCCCAGGCCAAAGGATGGGTCAATCCCCGAACTTCTGCTTGTTCCATCGCTGCAAGCCGCACAGAGGCCTCAACACTGCGTCTCTCGGTGTTGAGCTCTTCCAATTTGTCGGCCATCGCCGCCGCTTCGTGGGGATTGGTGCAGCACAATAGCCGTGCGCCCAAATCAGCCTTGCCAATGCGTCCACCCGCATTGATACGCGGCCCCAAAACATAGCCCAGATGATAGGCGCTTGGGGCCGTGTCGAGGCGGGCCACGTCTGACAGAGCATTCAGCCCCAAACGTTTGCGCTGTCCCATGATTTTCAGCCCTTGGCGCACGAAGGCCCGATTTACGCCGACCAATGGCGCCACATCTGCCACGGTGCCCAAAGCCACCAGATCCAAAGAGTTGATCAAGTTTGGCGGTGTTTGACCTGCCTCACGCATCAGGCGTGCCGCTTCGATTAGAACCATAAACACCACTGCCGCTGCGCAAAGATGGGCCAAATCGCCGGTCTCATCTTGTCGGTTTGGATTGACTACAGCTTTGGCGATTGGCAAAGTCTCACCGCCCAGGTGATGGTCCAAAACCACAACATCCGCTGCTGTTGCCGCCTCTAAAGCGTCATGCGCGAGGGTGCCACAATCCACACAGATGATCAGATCATGTGCTGCGGCCAGAGCCTGCATGGCTTTGGGGTTGGGGCCATAGCCTTCTTCAATCCTGTCTGGCACGTAAAGCGTCGGTGCGATGGAGAAATGTGCGAAGAAATCAAACAATAGCGCCGCAGAGGTTCCGCCATCGACATCGTAATCCGCAAAAATCGCAATACGTTTGCGTGCCTGCACCGCACCCAGAATGATCTCGGCGGCCAATGTGCAATCCTTCATGGTTTTGGGATCGCTCATGGTGGCGCGCAGGGTTGGGTTGAGGAAGTCGTCAGCCTCTTGGGGTGTCACGCCTAAGCGTGCCATCACGTGGCACAGTGGCAGCGGTAAGTCCGCCTGTTGGTTGAGGGTTAGAGCTTGGCGTTCAACCTCCAGAGATGGGCCCACCCATCGCCGGTTCGAAATCGATTGCTCAACGCCAAGATACATATCAGAGTGTCGGAATGCGGTAGGCCATGCGCCGCACGGATCCGGTTTTGGATCGCATCAAAATGGTTTCGGTTGTCATAAATCCAACTTCGCGTTTGATTCCGGCCAGAATAGAGCCATCGGTCACGCCTGTTGCGGCAAAGATCACATCCTGCGTTACCATTTCATCGCGGCTGTAGACTCGGTTTAAATCTGTGATACCAGCTTTTGCCGCCCTGCCGCGTTCGTCATCATTGCGGAATGTGAGGCGGCCCCACATTTGCCCGCCCATACATTTCAAAGCTGCTGCGGCCAAAACACCCTCAGGTGCGCCACCAAGGCCCATATACATGTCGATGCCGGTGGATTCTGATTCTGCACAGTGAATGACCCCGGCCACATCACCATCGGTGATCAGTCGAATGGCGCAACCAGTGGTACGCAATTCCGCGATCATGGCCTCATGACGGGGACGTTCCAGCACGCACACGGTGATGTCTTCAGCCGAGCAGTTCTTTGCTGCCGCCAACGCTTTCACACGTTCGGCAGGTGCCATATCCAAAGAGACCACATTGTTTGGCAGGCCCGGACCCACAGCCAACTTTTCCATATATACGTCTGGAGCGTGCAGCATCGAGCCGCGTGGCCCCATGGCGATCACGGTCAATGCATTGGGCATGTCTTTGGCGGTTAGCGTGGTGCCTTCCAATGGATCCAACGCAATATCCACAGCGGGCCCTTTGCCCGTTCCCACTTCTTCGCCAATAAAAAGCATGGGCGCTTCATCCCGTTCGCCTTCACCGATGACTACTACGCCGGCAATGTCCAACATATTCAACTGTGTTCGCATGGCGTTGACGGCGGCTTGGTCTGCCGCTTTTTCATCACCGCGCCCAATGAGCTTGGCGGAGGCGAGGGCGGCCTGTTCGGCCACGCGCGCAAGTCCAAGTGACAGGGCACGATCATGAAATTCCATGGGATCAGACATAACAGCTTCCTTTGACAATTTCTTGAGCCCTAACGCGCAGGCACCAGGGATGGCAAGACTGTGCGCGCTAACAGGACGCAAGATGGCCAGTATTAATCCAAACGAGGCGGATCAAGTCCGTCTTTGAGCGATCAAATCGCCTCAATGCGCAGGGCCACGGGGGGGCCTTCAACCACCTGTGTTTGGTTGAAATCTAGTACAACTTGGTCAATGGCCGCCCGTGTGGTTTTATGAGTGACGATCAATACCGGGGCTTTGCCTGCATCATGGCCATATTGGCGCATCCGGTCAATTGAAACGCCAGCCTCGCCCATCACCGCTGCAACTTTAGCCAAGGCGCCGGGTTTGTCGAGCAGTTGCAAGCGCAGGTAAAACGATGCCGGTGTTGCCGTTGTGGCCGGATGGGCTTTGACCAATGTTGTGGCTGGTTGGCCGAATGTTTTCAGGCGCAACCCGCGCGCCAAATCTAACACATCAGACATGACGGCTGAGGCCGTAGGACCTTCGCCTGCGCCCGCGCCGCGCAATACAATCTGGCCCGAGTCGTCGCCTTCCAAGATCACCATATTGGTGCCGCCTTCGAGCTGACCCAGGGGCGAGCTTGCGGGCACAAGGCAGGGAGTCATCCGCTGCTCAAGTCCGCGACCGGTCATCTGTGCCACGCCCAAAAGCTTTACCCGGTAGCCCATGTCAGCGACGGCATGAATGTCTTCGATGGTCACAGCCCCAATGCCTTCAAGCACTACACTGTCGAAATCAACTTCTGTGCCAAATGCAATTGCAGCGAGCAGTGCCAATTTATGCGCCGCATCAATCCCGCCCACGTCCAAATTGGGATCTGCTTCGAGGTAGCCTAGTGCGTTGGCTTCTGCAAAAACCTCTGCGTAGCTCAGGCCTGCATTTTCCATTCGAGTCAGGATGTAATTGCAGCTGCCATTCATTACGCCCAAGACGCGGTTGATTTTATTGCCAGCCAAGCCTTCCGTGAGCGCTTTCACAACTGGAATGCCACCCGCAACTGCCGCTTCAAACCGGATCACCTGGCCCGCCGCTTCGGCCGCGAGGGCCAGCGATTGCCCGTGCAAAGCCAGCATGGCTTTGTTTGCGGTAACGACATCTTTGCCCGCGGCAATTGCCGCTTCGGTTGCGTCTTTGGCTGGGCCCTCATGGCCGCCCATTAATTCAACAAAAATATCCACGTCGTCGCGTTTGGCCAAAGCCACCGGATCATCTTCCCAAGCGAAGCCCGAAAGGTCGACACCGCGATCTTTAGAGCGTGATCGGGCAGAGACGGCGGTTACAACAATATCACGACCAGTGCGCAACGAAATAATTTTGGCGTTCTTATGAATCATTTTGAGGACGCCAACACCAACGGTGCCAAGTCCTGCTATGCCAAGTCGAAGAGGGGCTGCGGTCATAATACTTCCTTACAGGCTTAAATTCACAGCGTGTCTAATCACAAATTGACCGTGCCGCAACGGTGGTCGGATAGGAAGTTGGTCCAATTTAGCGGATATAGGTGCTTGGTTGATGCAGATCAGTTGGCTGCGAGATCTTTTGTGCGTAATTGATCTGCGCGCTGGCGCAAAGTTTCGAGCTGGCCTGCAGTATCTGTAAGCTGCGTCTCATCCATCTCTTCTGGGATATTTTGCAGGGCGTCAGCGCTTAAAAACTCTGTAAATTCAGCTTGCGACGCGTCAAAAGGGGCTGCCTCTTCCAATTGTGGAAAAGATGCACAGCCTATGAGTGTCGCGGCCAGCCCTAGGCTTAAAAGGTGCAGCTTTAATGTCATAAGCTGTTCCTAGACCGCTAATTGCACCACGGCAAGTAATGGTGATTGATCTGAACAAATGTTCAGTTAATATAGCGCAATGGCGCGCAAAACTGGATCTCACTCGGAAATTACTGGTCCAAAGATAAAACAAGCAGCGCTTGTGCTGTTCGCTCGTCATGGGTTCGCTGCCGTGACCATGCGCCAAATTGCTGCGAATGTGGGCGTCCAAGCGGGTGCGATTTACAACTATACCCCTGATAAACAAACTTTATTATTTGATCTTCTGCACGGCCATATGGTGGATTTACTGTCCAAGTGGGCGGTGGAATTAGTGCCGAAAAACCCAATTGCAGCGCTTGATCACTTCGTGGCCTTCCACCTTGATTTTCACATAAAGCGACCAGAATTGGTGTTCATCTCTTATATGGAGCTGCGCAACCTTAGCGAGGCGAATTTCAATGCCATCGTAGAACAACGACGAATTTATGAAAAAATTATTTATAATTTGATTTTGAGTGGAGTCGTTTCGGGTGATTTTTTAGTGCCTGATCCTAAAATTACCAGCTTAGCACTGATTGCGCTTCTCACGGGCCCAGTGGACTGGTTTCGCGAAGACGGTAGATTGACCAGCGATGAGTTGACGCGCCAATATTGCATTTTGACGCGTCAAGCTCTCGGGGTTAGTGCGCAGGCTTGATAAAGGTGCCGTTGCGCAGCTCGCTGAAGGCCTGCATCAGCTCTTCGCGGGTGTTCATCACGATGGGGCCATGCCAAGCGACCGGTTCATCAATAGGGGCGCCGGAAATCAGCAGAAAACGAACTCCGTCTGGGCCGGCTTGCAAACAGACTTCATCGCCGGTGCCAAAACGGATCAAGGTGCGGTTGCCCGATAAATCCCGAATGTTGACCTCTTGGCCGGCCACTTCTTTTTCCAGCAAGACCCCGGTTGGCGCAGAGGCATCAACAAAAGCTGCAGCCCCGTCAAACACATAGGCAAAGGCTCGGCGGTAGGTGTCAATTTTGAAGGTCTTTTGCACGCCGGGTGGCACGTAAATATCCAGATACTGAGGATCTGCGGCGATTCCATCCACAGGGCCTTTTTTGCCCCAAAACTCGCCCACGATAACTTTGACGCGCGTGCCATCATCATCGATGACTTCTGGGATTTCAGTGCCCGCCACATCTTGATAGCGAGGATCAGTCATTTTCAGGCTGCCGGGCAAGTTACCCCATAGTTGAAACCCATGCATTTGGCCGTTTTGATTGCCCTGTGGCATCTCTTGATGCATAATCCCGCGTCCTGCAGTCATCCATTGCACATCCCCCGCGCCCAAGGTGCCCTTGTTGCCAAGGCTGTCGCCATGCTCAACTGTGCCAGACAACACATATGTGATGGTCTCAATGCCCCGGTGCGGATGCCACGGAAAGCCTTTTTCAAAATCTTCGGTTAATTCATTGCGAAAATCATCAAACAGCAGGAAAGGATCCATCTCGGAGGGATCTTGAAAACCAAAGGCACGGTGCAGTTTGACACCGGCTCCTTCAAGCGTGGGCGTGGCTTGGCGTGTCTCGAGAGTAGGGCGCAGTGACATTGGGCAATCCTTTGATTGTTTGAATGCCAAATAACGTGGCTTGCGGAAAAATCAACTTCAACGCTGCGCCCACCAGCTGCTGGGCTTCAAACGTCCAGCGCGGTAGCGGTCCAGCCAAAGGGCAAGCCGTCTGGCCGGGGAGAGCGCTAAACGAAGCCAAAGCCGATGGGGCCAACTGCTTAAATCGCGATTGAACGGGCACACCCGCATGCAAATCGCGCAATCACTGCTCAATTTAGCCCAGAAAGAAAAGCATTTTTCAGCATCTGACGTCCATTTTTTCACGCCCTGAATGGACGATGTGCCACCACCGACCTTGGGAGAGCCGAAGGGCAGGGCCTTTACCGGGCAGGCGTCAGCGCATTTGGTGCAAATATCACAAAATTTTGCGACGCCGGGCCGTTTGGGCTGGTCTATGTCCAAAGGCATATCTGTGAATATTTTTGAAAACCGCAACCGTGGGCCAAATTCTTGCGTGATGACCAATTGGTTGCGCGCATATTCTCCCAGACCCGCCTGCACCGCCATGGGAATAACCAAGCCCGTGTCATTCATCGAGGCTACAGCCTGATACCCCAGATTGCGAATATAGGCGGCAAGTTGCATCACGATGGCAGCTTCATGACTATATTCCCGGCCGGTTGCCGCTCCGCCAAGCGCCGAGGGGTAGGTGCGCACGAGATCTTTATCCATTTCATGACCCAAGACGATCACATGGCTGAGGCCTTCCGGCAATCCGAGATCGGCCTGAGACATATCACGCACATCCACCCGTGTGTCATAAAGCCAACGGGGATCTAAGGCGGTCACCCCGCAGAGATCCGCACCAAAGAATCGTGACACTTTTTTTACATCCGCACTGGCCGCCTTGGGGCTGTCAAATAGGTGTTTGTCATCGGCGACTGGCGTATCGTTGCTGATGGGAGCCTGAAAGCCCTCGCGCCGACCTTGGCCTGCAAAGCGGTCTGTCATAATGTCAGAGATCAACCAACTGGCATTGCGCAGGGCAAAGTCTCTTTGAGTAAACCCGTCACCACGCCGCGGGGTGGCTTCCATCCGGTAGCTGGCAAAAAACGCATCGGTTTCGTCGGTGCGCACCGACGAATCCCAAAAGGCCCGCGAAAACACATCGTTTTTCTGAGAAAACCTTTTGAATTCAGATGTGGTTTCAATGCCGGCGGCAAGATCGCTTGGTTTTTGCATAAAATCATCTTGCAAAATCACAACCGAGATAACAAGCGTCGCAAATGGGGGCGACATGTCGGCTATGGATGCTCTTGTGCGCATACAAAAGAGATCAGGAGATGGCTCATGAAGATTGGATTTATTGGTTTAGGCAACGTCGGTGGTAAATTATCAGGCAGTCTGTTGCGCAATGGGATGAACCTGAGCGTCCATGATTTAAACTCGGTGTTCGTGGCGGATTTTGTGTCGCGTGGCGCGGCGGATGGGCTGGGCCCGGCGCATTTGATGCAAACCTGTGACGTGGTGATTACCTGCTTGCCAAGTCCGGCGGCCTCAGATGCGGTGGTGACAAAAATGTTGCCGCATGTGGGACCGGGTAAGATTTGGATGGAAATGTCGACCACAGACGCAAATGAGGTTAAACGCCTTGGCGCCTTAGTTGTAGGGGCAGGTGGGGAAGCGGTGGATTGTCCGGTTTCTGGTGGGTGCCATCGGGCGGATACCGGCAATATCTCGATCTACGCAGGCTGTACGCGTGAGACCTTCGACAAGGTGCTGCCAATCTTAACCTTTATGGGGCGACGAATTTTGCATGTTGGAGAGATCGGCAATTCCAGCACGTTGAAGGTGATGACCAACTATTTGGCCACCGCAAATTTGATCACTGTCTGCGAGGCTTTAACCGTGATGAAAGCGGCGGGCATGGATTTGGGCATGACCTATGAGGCGATTGCCATGTCATCTGGCACATCTTTTGTGCATGAAACCGAAAGCCAGCTAATTTTATCCGGCTCGCGGGACGTGAATTTTACGATGGATCTGGTGCAAAAAGATATCGGCCTGTTCCAAAAAATAGCAGATGATCACGGAGTACCTTTGGAAATTTCGCCTATGATCATCGATATCATGAGTGATGGGCAAAAACGATATGGCACTCGCGCCCAATCGGATCGCATTATTGAACGGTTGGAGGAAGCAACGGGCCTGAGCATTTTGGCCCCCGGTTTTCCTGAGGATTTGGTCGATGATGAGCTTGAAGAGCGGGGCTATGAAGTGGTTGTGCGTCGTTAGACGCAGTTTCAACTTTCATCTTTGGTCGTTTCAAGGCAGTTAAGCCCTGAGGCAACCGCCTCCAGCTTTGAAACTTGAGGTAGCGTGACATGTCGGATTCTGTAATCACCCAACTTAAGGCTTCGCCTGTGCGTCGCGGCTTTGCTCTATTAGTCATGATGCTTCTTGGATTTTTGCTCCTCTATTTGACGATGACCACCGATGCCAGTTTTTTTCATAAAGTCTTTCTTGTCGCCGTAGCGGCCGCAGTTTTGTGGATGGCCCGCGCAATGCAACGGGGCACTACGGGCTATATCGAGCTGCGCACCACGGGTTTGTTTTTTGAAGATGGTAGGACCTTGGCCTTGATCGATGATATCACGCGTGTCGAGCGTGGTGTTTTTGCTTTCAAACCGTCCAACGGTTTTGTTGTGAGCCTCAAACAGAAGACTAATCGCGCATGGATTCCAGGGATGTATTGGAAATTTGGCGCTCGAATCGGGATCGGCGGCGTCACTGCTCCTTCGGATGCAAAATTTATGTCGGACACTTTGGCCGTTTTAATCGCTGAACGCGAAGGTTCCTCCCTAATGGGCATGAAATTGTAAGCATTTACGCGTTTAATTCGTCGAATACTCCCCTAAGATGCGGCAATACGGTCCACCTCATTTAAGGAATATTTTGATGTCCGCCCATGCTTCGCCTGAACCTAGCTTTCGCGACAGTGTCGATATTATGTTTAACCGCGCAGTTGCGCTTTTGGACTTGCCCCCGGGCTTGGCCGAAAAAATCAGGGTGTGTAATGCCACCTATACCGTCCGCTTTGGCGTGAGGCTGCGCGGAGAAATTAAAACGTTCACCGGTTACCGCGCGGTACATTCGGAGCATATGGAGCCTGTTAAAGGTGGTATCCGCTATGCGCTGGGCGTCAATCAAGATGAGGTTGAAGCGCTTGCGGCTTTGATGACCTATAAATGCGCCTTGGTTGATGCGCCTTATGGTGGCTCTAAAGGTGGGCTTCGGATTGATCCCTTGGCCTATGAGGAACATGAGCTAGAGCAAATCACCCGACGGTTTGCCTATGAGCTGATCAAACGTGACTTGATCCATCCCTCACAAAACGTGCCGGCCCCGGATATGGGCACGGGCGAACGAGAAATGGCTTGGATTGCCGATCAATACCAACGGATGAACACCACTGACATCAATGCGCGCGCCTGTGTGACAGGCAAGCCTGTGAACAGCGGCGGCATCGAAGGTCGGACCGAGGCGACTGGGCGCGGGGTACAATATGCGTTGCAAGAATTCTTCCGCCATCCAGAAGATATTGCTGCGGCTGGTTTGTCTGGCACATTGGATAGCAAGGCCATCATCGTTCAGGGCTTGGGAAATGTGGGATATCACGCTGCAAAGTTCCTCAGCGAAGAAGATGGCGCACGGATTACGGCTGTCATCGAGCGTGACGGTGCCGTTAGCAACCCTGTGGGCTTGGATATTGAAGCGCTGAAAACATGGATTGCGGAAACTGGTGGCGTGAAAGACTTCCCGGGCGCCTCCTATACGCCAGATGGGATCTTCAGTATTGGAAGCGGCCTGCGATATTTTGATCCCGGCCGCACTCGAAGGTGTGATCCACCGTGACAACGCCGGCCGTGTGCAAGCCCGTTTGATCGTTGAGGCTGCCAATGGCCCGGTGACGGCAGGGGGCGATGTGATCTTGCGTGACAAAGGCGTGGTGATCATTCCCGATATGTATGCTAATGCAGGCGGTGTTACGGTGTCGTATTTTGAATGGGTGAAAAACCTGAGCCATATCCGCTTTGGCCGGATGGAGCGGCGTCGTGAGGAGTCTCGCAATCAGTTGATCGTGGATGAGTTGGAGCGGTTGAGTCTCTCCAGAAACGTGAACTGGCAGCTTACGCCAAACTTTAAGGAGAAATACCTTAAAGGTGCCAGCGAGTTAGAACTGGTGCGCTCTGGCCTGGATGACACGATGCGTGGCGCTTATAACGACATGGCCGAAGTTTGGCGCAGCCGCAGCGATGTGCCTGATATGCGCACCGCCGCCTATTTGGTGAGCATCGACAAGGTTGCAGGCGCCTATAAGGCTAAGGGTCTTTGATGATTTAAAAAACGTCAACCACCCCTGCGGCAAGATCCTAACGCCGCAGGGGCATGTTGCGAATTGGATCACCCAATTGCGCGTACCATGGCGCTGTGCCATATCCTCCCCTCACTGGCCTCAAATGTTGACACAGGAAAGTAGCTATGAAAATTTTAGGGACAGGAGCTCGCTTGATCGCAGGCTCATGGGTGGAGAATTCCAATTTTGCGACTACGTGCTCAAATGGATGATGGTGAAAACATTCAGCTTGATGAGCTTGGTGGTAATCATTTGTGTATTCAACTTGGTTTCGTTCCAAGCCCCGCTACTTCGATATGCATTATTGGTCAGCAATTTGACCGAATTTGACGGCGTAATTCAGATCATCTCTTTGCAGGTTTTACAGTTTTGTCTTTTGGCAATGTTGCTGCTCATACTTTCGAGTATTTCAGTTTTTGTGATGAAATCTGTGACTGCTGTTTTGACTGATCTGCAATGCAGCTTGGGCTGTACTTTATGGTGACTTACGGTATCGAAATCGATCGCTCGATGATCGCTAATATCTTAAACACGGACTCTCGCGAAACAGCTGAGCTGTTGCATATCTCCATCGTTCCTTATGTCGTGTTCTTGGGTCTAATCCCGGCGCTGTTTATAATGCTGGTCGGCGTGCGCGCACCGAGGCGTATTTGGCGTTTGGCCGGTTCGGTTGGGTCTATTTCAGTGCTGGTCGTATGGATCATGGCTACATCTTTCACGGTGCTTTGGTATGATAAACATGCCTCGCGCATGGGCAGTAAGATTTTGCCTTGGTCGTATATTGTGAACACCGGGCGGCATTTTAACCGCGCGGCCATGGATAACCGAACGCAGGTTCTGCTACCTGATGCTCATTTTATTGCTGAGAGCTCTTCAAGCAAAGACGTTGTGGTTCTTGTGATCGGGGAGGCGGCCCGTGCAGATCGGTTTTCCGCACTGGGCTATGTGCGCGACACTAATCCCTTTACGGCTGATCAAAATCTTGCAGCCTTTCCAATTGGATTGTCCTGCGCCACAAATACCATCTCAGCGACCGCATGTATCCTCACCCATGAGGGCCGAGGGGCCTCATCACGTACGATATATGAACCCTTGCCAAGCTACTTAAAGAGACAAGGCATTGCGACGATTTTCAGGAGCAATAACTCTGGCCCGCCACCGGTGGACGTAGACCTTTATCAAACCACAGCAGAGATCTTGGCCGATTGCAGCGCCGCAGATTGCCCCAAGCGCGGGTATGACGAGGTTTTGAATTGGAAGCTGTCTGAGCGGATCGAGCAAATGCAATCAGACCGAGTTTTTGTCACACTGCACCAAACAGGCAGCCATGGGCCGGCCTATTATAATAAATACCCGGCGGAGTTCGAATATTTTACGCCAGTTTGCAAAACGGTTCAGATCGCAAAGTGCAGCGATGAAGAGCTGAACAACGCCTATGACAACACCATAAGATACACCGACAGTTTGATTGCTGATCTGATCTCACAATTGAAGCAGATGAAAAATGTAAACGCGGCAGTGATCTATGTGGCGGATCATGGCCAATCGCTCGGCGAAGGCGGGTACTACCTACACGGCGCACCCATTGCATTTGCCCCAAAGGAACAACGCGAAGTTCCATTTCTGGTGTGGATGTCTGAAGGTTTTCAGCAATCGCGCGGGCTCAGCAACGCGGCTATTTTGCGCGATGAAACCTTTCCACATGATTTTCCATTCCACAGCGTGATGGGCGCTTTCGGCCTGCGCAGCGACATCTACAAGCCGCAATTTGATGTTTTTAATACTCAGTAAGGGTGGTTTGTAGCATGACATTTATGGATATTCTCACGCAGCCATTAAGAGTGTTTTACAGGCACAGCGTTCTGGTTTTTATGATGTTGCTTATCATTGTATCGGCCTCGCTTTATCCCAGTGATTTGGAAAATGACTACGCGGTCTCCAAGGGCGGGCAGGATATGCCGTTTGTGGTAGCGGTTGAGGATTATGGCCGTCACATAAATACCCTGCTGCCCTTTGCTATGGCCTTGGTGTTGAAGGATAAAGAAGGCCTCAAACAGCTCGGCTTCATTACTGTGGCTGGGATTTTGGCGTCCCATGGGCCAAAGCGTTTGTTAAATGATGTTGAAATCATGGGCACACGGCTTGGACAAAGACCCAATTCTGCCACAAGCAAACACAACACGCCATCGGGCCATTCCACGCTTGCGGGGGCTTGTGCCTATTTCATCATGCGACGATATAGCTGGTGGCTCGGTGTTATCGTGATTCCTGTTTTATTGGCCACAATGTATGCACGTGTTATGTTGGACAAGCATACGATCTCTGCTACAGTTGCCGGAGCCGCAACCGGGCTTCTGGTGGCGGGCTTATTTTCTACTAAATTTTCTAATTTCCGCAAAAGTCTATGGCGGTTATTTCGGGGTACCATGACAACGACCAACGCATCACCACGTGAACCATTCTCAAAAATGCTTCCAAATATTGTCACCATCTTTGGGATATGCGTTGGTCTGACAGCTGTAAGAATGGCGCTTCAGGGCAATATCAGTACAGCCCTTTATCTGCTTGTTTTCGCGATGATCTTGGATGCGGTGGATGGACGCCTTGCGCGAGCTTTGCAAAGTGAGAGTAAAATTGGTGCCGAGTTGGATACCCTCGCGGATTTTTTCAACTTTGGTATAGCAACGCCATTAGTGATCTATTTCACCATATTTGCCAATTCCGCAGCCTCCAGTTTTGGCTGGATCGCCGTGATGATCTTTTCTGTATGCTGTGCGTTGCGCTTGGCAAGGTTCAATGTGAGCCAAGGTGGTGAGGAGAAGTCTTTGAACTTCATTGGCGTTCCAGCCCCTGCTTTGGCATGCTTAGGCTTATCCCCGCTGTTTTTGGTCATGGCCGGCGTTGATGTGGCTGAGCATTATGCAGTCCCAGCCATCATATTTGTGGTCATCTGCGCAGCTCTTGCTGTGGGCACATTCCCGACAATCTCTTTGAAAGGCGCAATGTTTCCTGCCTCTATGCGGTTGCCGGTCATCTTGGTGGTTGCGATTTTTCTCGTCTGCCTGATTGTTTTTCCTTGGTATACTCTTTTGACGGCGAATGCGGTGTATCTGTTGATGATCCCGATTTTCGCCTATTCGAATAGATCTAAGCCAGCTCTGGACGTTTAAATCATGACACTTAGAAGACCTATTCACCCGCTGGTGCTTGTTGTTCTATCTGTGGCCGTTGTCTTCGTGCTGCACAACGCCACATTCTGGAGCCATTGGGGTGAGATTTTTCACGGATCACTCTGGCGTGGAGTCGTTTTTGCTGGAGCATTCTTTTTGCTATGCTGCGGTCTTGTGTCTGTGTTCGCTTTCAACCGGCTGTTGCGCCCGCTCATTGCGATCTTGTTTGCCTTTCGGCGGTCACATCTTTTTATATGGACCAATTGGGCATCGTGATTGACCGTGAAATGATCCAAAATGTGGTCACCACCACCATCACTGAAGGCAAACATCTGATCACAGTGCCATTCGTGCTTTGGGTGGGGTTGGCTGGGCTTCTGCCTGCGGTCCTGGTCTTGTTCATACGTCTGTCGCATCGCGGCTTTGTAACCTCCATATGGCAAAACCTGCTGGCATTTGTGCTCTGTGGGGTTGGGTTTGTGGGCCTGATTGCAACGGATCTAAAGGGAAATGCCTCCGTCTTGCGTACGCGCATTGATCTAAAATCCAGTTTTCAACCGCTAGCACCCATTGTGGAAACGTTCCGTTATGGTGCTATGCTCACTCGCTCGGCGACCTTGGAGTTTAACGAAATTGGTCTTGATGCAGTTTTGGCTGCGGATTTCAAAGCTGCAAAAATACCTAAGCTAACCGTTGTTGTGATTGGCGAGACCGCGCGCGCGCAAAATTTCAGTTTGGGCGGGTATAAGCGTATAACTAATCCAGAACTTGCCAAGAAAGATATTGCATATTTTGACAATGTTTCAAGCTGTGGCACATCCACGGCCGTATCTTTGCCCTGTATGTTTTCCAAATTTGATCGCGCCGCCTATTCCTTTGAGCGCGGCAAATCGCATGAAAATGTGTTGGACGTCATTCAGAGAGCCGGATACCGGGTAGAATGGATCGACAATAACACTGGCGACAAAGGGCTTGCGGCGCGGGCGATCTATTCCTCCGTGACTTATGCGAATGATCCTGAGTTTTGCGGTGAAGGCGAATGCCTTGATGGTATCTTGGGGGCTGAAGTGGCTCGGCGATTGGTGGACATTCAATCCGACACGGTTTTGGTCTTGCATCAAATTGGCAGCCATGGCCCCTCGTATTATCTGCGATACCCACAGGCCTCTGAACGGTTCCAGCCTGCCTGCCGCACATCCAATTTCAGCGATTGCACGGCCCAAGAGCTGACCAATGCATATGACAATACAATTGCCTACACCGATAAAGTATTGGCAGATTTGATTGAACTTCTGGCAGCTCAAAGCGGGTTGAGCACATCGATGATCTACGTCTCGGATCATGGCGAGTCACTAGGAGAGAAGGGGCTATACCTGCACGGCGCGCCTTATTTCATGGCCCCTGATCAGCAAACCAAAGTGCCAATGCTCATCTGGCTGTCGGACGAATACCAAAGAGACACGGGCGCAGACTCTTGAGTGTTTGACCGCAAACCTGCTCCAGATTATTCCCATGCAAATCTGTTTCATACTCTGTTAGGTATGACTGGAGTTGAGACTTCTTTGCGTGACCCTGAACTTGATATTTTTGACACCTGTAGAAAGACATCCAATGGCTGAAAATCGCAAACCACATGAGAAAGTGTATGGCATCGCCCATGTATATGCGGCGGCCTCCTATTCGTGGAGTGGCGCAAAACGGCTTTGGGGCGAGACAGCGTTTCGGCATGAACTGCTGGCAGGTGGGCTTGTCTTGGTGCTTTTCGCCGTGATTGGCGCGGCCAGTGTTTATTTCATAGGTGCTGTTTTGCTGATTTTTCTGACCTTGGTGGCGGAAGCGCTGAACACGGCCATTGAAGAAATTGTGGATCTTGTATCTCCTGAATGGTCACTTGCGGCAAAACATGCCAAAGACCTCGGATCATTCGCCGTGTTCTGTATGCTTTGTTCAAACGGGATTTTTGCGCTCTTCGTGACCCTAACAACTTTTGATTGGATTTAGTCCTATGAACATGATGAAAGTCATCGCCGTCCCAATGCACCCTGAGGGCCGCAAATTTGTGGCTATTTTTGCCGCCATTACAGCCGCACTTTGGCTGGTCTGGGAGCCGTTGTTTTGGATGGGCGTTGGCATGACGGTGTGGTGCTATTATTTTTTCCGCGACCCGGTGCGCTCAGTGGCGCAAAAGCCGGGGTTAATTTTGTCGCCAGCGGATGGAGTTGTTTCCTTGATTACGAAGACGGTTCCACCGGTCGAAATGCTGTTGGGAGACAAGCCTTTGACTCGTGTGTCGGTGTTTATGAATGTGTTCAATTGCCATGTGAACCGGGCACCAATGGCCGGTGAGGTGATTGCAATTACGTATCATCACGGCAAATTCGTAAACGCATCGCTCGACAAAGCCAGCGAGCATAATGAGCGCAATTCCATCACCATCGAAGCTGCGGACAAAACCCGGATTGGGGTTACCCAAATTGCCGGATTGGTTGCACGTCGTATTGTGTGTTTCACAAAACTTGGCAATGGCCTCAGCGTGGGAGAACGGTTTGGCCTCATCCGGTTTGGCAGTCGCTTGGATGTGTTTTTGCCTGAGGGAATTCAACCTGCGGTCGGTTTGGGTCAGACGGCTGTGGCTGGTGAAACTATTTTGGCGCATCTTGGCGGGATTAATGAAGAGTGGCCGATCCAATCTGTCTAATGCCGTCTTATAAGTCCTGTTTGGCATAGGTTGCGCGATCTAGCTCTTGCCAAACAGGCCATATTTTTATTCACTGCACCGTGTTCCTTTATTGCCGGTGACTAAAAATGCGCTTTTCAGCTTTGAAAATTCTTACTGAAGGCTTGACCGGCAATCGCGGTTGGGGGGCACATTGGCGCGATCCTGAACCGGCTGAAGACTATGACATCATCATCATTGGTGGCGGTGGGCATGGGCTGGCGACGGCCTATTACTTGGCCAAGGAACACGGTCTCAAGAAAATTGCGGTGCTCGAAAAAGGCTATATCGGTAGCGGTAACATCGGGCGCAATACCACCATTGTCAGGGCAAATTATTTTTTGCCGGGCAATTCGGAGTTTTACTCGCATTCCCTTAAGCTTTGGGAAGGTCTGAAGACTGATCTCAATTACAACGTCATGCATTCCCAGCGAGGCCAAATTGGCCTGTTTCACAGTGATGGGCAGCGCGATGCTGCGATCCGCAGAGCCAATTCCATCCGCAATCAAGGAGATGACGCCGAGCTGTTAAGCGTAGACCAGCTGCGCAAAATGCTGCCTTATTTGGACTATGATCAGGGCCGCTTTCCGATTTATGGCGGCTTGTTGCAGCGCCGGGCCGGAACTGCTCGCCATGATGCGGTGGCTTGGGGCTATGCCCGCGGCGCGGATCAGCGCGGGGTGGATTTAATCCAAAACTGCGAAGTGACCGGAATTGATATCAAGGGTGGGGTGGTGCAGGGCGTGCAAACCTCTCGCGGGGCCATTCGGGCCAAAAAGGTGGGCATTGTGGTGGCCGGGCGCAGCAGCCAAGTCGCCGCGATGGCGGGCATGCGCTTGCCGATTGAAAGCCATGTGTTGCAGGCTTTCGTCACCGAAGGTCTTAAACCCTGCATCGACCATGTGATCAGCTTTGGTATGGGGCATTTCTACATCAGCCAATCAGACAAAGGTGGGCTGGTGTTTGGCGGTGATCTGGACATGTATGCCAGCTATGCTGCACGGGGCAATTTGCCGATGGTTGAACATGTGGCCGAAGCGGGGATGACCTTGATGCCAATGATTGGCAAGGCCCGGATGCTGCGCAGTTGGGGGGGGATTATGGATATGACCCCGGATGGCTCGCCCATTATCGATAAAACCCATATTGAAGGCTTATACTTGAATGCAGGCTGGTGTTACGGCGGCTTTAAGGCGGTGCCGGCCTCTGGGAACTGCTTTGCCCATTTGATGGCCACTGGCACCGCGCATGCGGCGGCGCAGGGCTTCCGGCTTGATCGCTTTCGAACCGGTCGCGGTTTGATGGATGAAGAGGGCACCGGCGCCCAACACAATCTGCATTAGGGGGGTAGGGTGGCTTTCTCTCACTCGAAATTTGGGCTTATAAGACATGAGGGTTTGATCACATGCGGATAGAGTGCCCCCTCTGCGGCGCGCGCGATCGGCGCGAGTTTTACTATGCTGGCCACGCCGGTGCATTGGAGCGTCCAGATCCCGACGCCTCAGCAGAGGTTTGGGACGATTACTTACACAATCGTGATAATCCGGCCGGGTTGACCGAAGATCTGTGGCATCACGAGATGGGCTGCGGTGCTTGGCTTGTGGTGCATAGAGATACTGTCACACATGCGGTGCTCGCTGCGCGCTTGCCAAAGGAGATCAGCTATGAGGGTCTCTGGCAAAGGGTTGATCGACCGCGAAACGGTTCTCAACTTCAAATTCAATGGTCAGCCGTTTCAAGGCTTTGTTGGTGATACCCTTGCCAGCGCGCTTTTGGCGAATGATCAAAGACTGGTGGCGAGGTCGTTCAAATATCACCGCCCGCGTGGGATCATGACGGCAGGATCGGAAGAGCCAAATGCTTTGGTCACAGTTCAACGGGGCAAAGCACAAGAGCCCAACACCCGTGCGACCGTTCAACCGCTCTATGAGGGGCTGGTGGCGGAACCACAAAATGCCTGGCCTTCACTCAAATTTGACGTTTTAGGGGTGAACGACCTGTTGTCACCATTTTTGGCAGCTGGGTTTTACTACAAAACATTCATGTGGCCGCGGGCCTTTTGGGAGCGGGTCTACGAGCCGTTTATTCGCCGTGCGGCTGGTCTTGGCGCCTTGGCTGATGCCTATGATTATGATCTTTACGAGAAAGCGTTTGCGCATTGTGATGTGCTAATCATTGGGGCTGGCCCATCTGGTTTGGTGGCAGCGTTGACGGCGGCGCGTGCTGGTCTGGATGTGATTTTGGCGGATGAGAATGACCGTCTTGGTGGGCGATTGTTGTCGGAAGTTGAAGAGGTTGCAGGCGTCGCAGGCCATATTTGGGCTGACGATGTTTTGGCCGAGTTGGCAGGCTTGGCCAATGTACGGATCCTGATCAACACCACTGTCACGGGCGCTTATGATCAGGGTACTTATGGCGCGTTGGAGCGGGTGGGGCATCATCTTGAAATGGCCCCTGAGGGGCTGCCTCTGGAGAGCTTCTGGCGCATCACGGCCAAACGCGCCATTCTTTGCGCTGGTGCCCTAGAGCGGCAAATAGCCTTCCCTAACAATGACCGCCCCGGCATTATGACTGCCAGCGGGATGCGCAGCTATCTCAATCGCTATGGCGTGAGCCCGGGACAGAAAATTGCAGTGTTTGGCAATAACTCTGACGCTCACCGTACCGCCCGTGATTTTGCCGAGGCCGGTGTTGAGGTGGTGGCTATGATTGACAGCCGCGAGGGGGTTTCAGCACAAGCGGACTACCCTATCTATGCGGAGGCTGAGGTTGTGGGCACCTCTGGCCGCTTGGGCCTCACGAGCATCACCATCCGCCATAGTGGTGGGCTCAAAACCATTGAGTGCGATGCTTTGGGTGTATCAGGAGGGTGGAATCCGTCGGTGCATCTCACCTGCCATATGAATGGCAGACCTGTGTGGGATCCAAGCTTGGCCAGCTTCTACCCAAAGACGGTGCTATTCCCGGCCTTGTGGTCGCTGGCGCAGCCTCGGGGGTGATGACCACCGCAGGCGCATTAGCACAGGGTTATGAGATGGCGCAAAGCGTGGCGAAGGATCTGGGTAAACGGCCAAAGGCCAGTGACCTGCCGCAGGCTGAGGACAGGCCTTATGAGATTAAACCCTTTTGGGACGTCGGTGGTAAAGGCCGGGCATGGTTGGATTTCCAAAATGATGTGACGACGAAAGATGTGAAACAAGCCGCACAGGAGAATTTCCGCTCGGTTGAGCATATGAAGCGTTACACCACTCAAGGCATGGCGACGGACCAGGGTAAAAATTCGAATGTGACGGCGCTTGCGGTTTTGGCAGATGCCACCGGACGCGGTATCCCCGAAACTGGCACCACGACATTCCGCCCGCCCTATGTACCGGTAGCAATGGCGGCTCTGGGTGCGGGTGGGCATGGCAAGGGCTTCGCACCGGAGCGATTTTTGACCAGCGATAGGGCAACTCGAGCGTTAAATGCGCCGATGATAGAGGTGGGGCTGTGGTTTCGGCCCAGTTATTTTCCGAAAGACGGTGAAACCCATTGGCGGCAAGCCTGTGACCGAGAGGTTTCGATGGTGCGCACTGCGGTTGGAGTTTGCGATGTGTCGACACTGGGAAAAATCGACATTCAAGGCCCGGATGCAGCGGCGTTTTTAGATCTACTTTACACCAATTTGTTTGCCTTTTTAAAGGTGGGTCGGGTGCGCTATGGGTTGATGTTACGTGAAGATGGCCATGTCATGGATGATGGTACCTGCGCGCGGCTGGGCGAAAGGCATTATTTAATGACCACTACCACTGCAGCCGCAAGCCAAGTGGTGCGGCATATGGATTTTGTGCATCAAGCGTTGCGGCCTGATCTGGATGTGAGTTTCACCTCGGTGACTGAACATTGGGCTCAGTTTGCCGTGGCGGGGCCGCAGGCGCGGGCTTTGCTCAATGGAATTTTAGATCGTAAAATCAGCGACAAAACGATGCCCTATATGGGTTGCGGCGCGGTGCAATTGGGCGGTATCGCGGGCCGTCTGTTTCGCATCTCCTTTTCGGGCGAACATGCCTATGAGCTGGCGGTGCCGGCGCGCTATGGCGATAGCCTGTTTCGCCTGTTGCTGACACGGGCCGATGCTTTGGGCGGCGGGCCTTATGGCATGGAAGCGCTGAATGTGCTGCGGCTTGAGAAGGGGTTTATCACCCATGCGGAAATTCATGGCCGCACAACAGCCTTTGACATTGGCATGGGGCGGATGATTTCTGACAAAAAAGATTGCATTGGCAAATCCATGGCTGCCCGGCCGGGTCTCAATGGGCCAGAACGTGATCAGCTGGTTGGGCTGCGGCCGGTGGGGGCGGTGAAACAAATCATCCCGGGGGCGCATTTATTTGAACCGGATGCCACGCCAATTCGGCAGAATGATCAAGGCTATGTGACTTCAATGTGTTACTCGCCCACGATCAAATCGATCATTGCACAGGCCTTTTTGTGCGATGGGCGCAACCGGATGGGGCAGACCGTGAAGATGGTAGAACACCTGAGTGGCGTCACTACGCTCTGCGAGGTATGCAATCCGGTTTTCTTTGATCCTGAAGGAGGGCGTCTTCGTGGTTGAATTATACCCAACACCAGCTGCTGAAACAGCTTTGCCCCTAAAGATTGGTGATGTCTCTGTTTCTGAGGTGGCGACTTCCTTGTTTTTGGTTGCCCCCTTCAATGGGAAGTCAGCACAGGCGGCTACAGTTTTGAACACGCAGATGGGGTTGGAATGGCCCGCAGTGCATGAGCTGAAGCGCACCGGAGGGGCCTATGCGCTTTGGTTTGATCACGCGCATATTGCGCTTATGGGTTTTGAGCCATCGACCAAACTGACCCGATATGCGGCGGTGACGGATGTGAGTGATGGCTGGTGCATCGTCGATGTATCAGGGCCCTCAGTGCGCGACGTCTTGGCTCGGCTCACGCCGTTGGACCTGCGTCCTAAAAGCTTCAAGACCGGGATGACACAGCGCAGCATGATCATGCATATGCAGGCCAGCATCACCTGTTTGGGCAAATTCCGGTTTCGGATGATGGTATTTCGCTCCATGGCGCAGACCTTGGTCCATGAACTGACCACGGCGATGGAATCAGTGGCGGCGCGCGCGCAGAAGGTTTAGGAAAAGCCTATGTCATTGCCACCTGGATTTTTAGACGAACTGCGCAGCCGGACCTCGATCTCACAGGTTGTGGCCCGCAAAGTCATGTGGGACAGCCGAAAATCCAATCAAGGCAAGGGTGATATGTGGGCACCATGCCCGTTTCACCAGGAGAAATCTGCGAGCTTTCACGTCGATGACCGTAAGGGCTATTACTACTGTTTTGGCTGTCACGCTAAAGGTGATGCGCTGGGCTTTATAAAAGAAACTGAGAATGTTTCTTTTATGGAAGCGGTCGAGATTTTGGCCCGGGAGGCCGGCATGCCGATGCCTGAACGAGACCCGGAAGCTCAACAAAAGGCTGACAGACGGACGCAATTGGCCGATGTGATGGAGCAGGCTTTGCAGTTTTTTAAACTGCAGTTGAACACCAGCGCGGGCGCCGATGCGCGGAGCTATTTGACCGGGCGTGGCTTGACGCAAAAGGCTTTTGACAGGTTTGAAATTGGCTTTGCACCTGACGCTTGGCAGGGATTGTGGGACCACTTAACCGCTAAGAGTGTTGAGGATGAGTTGATTTTGGCGGCGGGGCTGGCAAAGCCGTCGAACAAGGGCAAGCGCCCTTATGATACTTTCCGCAACCGCATCATCTTCCCAATCCGAGATCCCCAGGGCCGTTGTGTCGGCTTTGGTGGGCGGGCGATGGACACGAATGACAATGCCAAATACCTGAACTCGCCAGAAACTGAATTGTTCGACAAGGGCCGCAGTCTTTACAATCATGGTGCAGCCCGAGAGGCGACTGGTAAGGGGCATACCCTTATTGTCGCCGAGGGTTACATGGATGTAATAGCACTGACCGAGGCTGGATTTGACGCGGCGGTCGCGCCTTTGGGTACGGCAGTTACAGAAACGCAATTGCAGCTGATGTGGCGGGTGTCGGATGAGCCTATCATTGCGCTGGACGGAGACACAGCCGGAATTCGGGCCGCTCAGCGGTTGATTGATTTGGCTTTGCCCTTGTTGGAAGCTGGAAAATCCCTGCGCTTTGCAGCGATGCCCGCGGGACAAGACCCGGATGATTTGATCCGTGCCGGCGGGCCGGGGGCTATGCAACACTTGTTAGACACAGCGCGGCCAATGATCGATTTGCTGTGGGAGCGAGAGGTGCATGGCAAAAACTTTGACAGTCCCGAGCGTAAAGCTGCCCTCGATAAAATTCTGCGAGAAAAGCTCCAGCTGATCAAAGACCCGTCAATCCGGGGTTACTACGGTCAGGCTGTGAAGGATATGCGCTGGGAGTTGTTTCGTCCGAAAATGCAGAGTCGCAAATTCATTCCAAAGGGTGGAGCGGCGCCTGCAGCAGCGCAAGCGACAACCCGATCCTCCTCTTTGGCCAGCTCATCGGAGCATAGCCATGTGCTAAGACAATCGGTAATTTTGGCGAGTCTGTTCAAAGCGCCAGAAGCATTGGCCGCTGTCGAAGGGCAATTGGAAGATCTGCAATTCGTCAAACCCCAACATCGCGATATGCAGCAGTTTTTGTTGCAATACACAGGAGCTCTGGAAGGGCTTTGGGAGGCGGCGGAACACCTATTTGGAACACAGGTCCTTGAAACTTTACTCAAGCTTCCCCATGTGCGCATAGCACCCTCGGTGCGAAACTGCGATGATGTTAAATTGGTGATTGACTGCCTTCAACAAGAGTTCGCTCAGATGTTTGCAACCGATGCCCATGGGCGGGAGGTGGCGGAGGCGGTGCAGGATCTTTCAGATTTGGATGATGAAGGACTTACTTGGCGGCTCAGCGAGTCAGCAAAGCATATGCAAGCCACGACACAAGGCACGCAGGAAGATAAAACAGAATATAAAACCGCTAAGAACGGCTTGAAAGTGAAGCTGGAAGAGCAAAATACATTAGATAATTTGCTTGAGCAGATCAATTTTTCAAAACCTAACCGACAGTAAGCTCTGTGGGGGTGGGAACTGGTAACCGAATCAGGCTAGATAGCGGAGCGAATCAGTTTGGATGCCGATTCGTTATGATGTTCAGTCGAGAGTCCCAAGGACAAGGAGCCACAGCGCATGGCCGCCAAGGATAATGACGACCGCAAGCAAGATGCCGCCACAAAAGAGCCGATGATTGACATGAGTCAAACAGCGGTCAAAAAGATGATTGGCGATGCACGCGAGCGTGGCTATATCACATATGATCAGCTCAATACGGTTTTGCCACCCGACCAGGTCTCATCCGACCAGATTGAGGATGTGATGTCGATGCTGTCGGAAATGGGCATTCAGGTGACTGAAGAGCACGAATCCGAAGAAGAAGAAGACAAAGGCCCAACGGATTTGGTTTCAACAAACCAAAACCGCGATTTGGCTTTGGCCGGCGCGAATAACGAAAAATTAGACCGCACAGATGACCCGGTTCGGATGTATCTGCGCGAAATGGGTTCGGTTGAGCTTTTGAGCCGTGAAGGCGAAATTGCGATTGCCAAGCGCATCGAAGCTGGCCGCAACACAATGATTGCCGGGCTATGTGAAAGCCCACTGACCTTCCAAGCTATTACCATCTGGCGTGACGAATTGCTCAGCGAAGATATTTTGCTGCGCGATGTGATCGATTTGGAAACCACATTTGGCCATCATATGGGCGAAGAGGAAGGGGCCGCTGTTGTAGCCCCTGTTGTAGCCCCTGTCGTGGCTCCTGGCGTCGCGGCCGCTGGTGGTAATGAATTGGATGCTGATGGCAATCCGATTGTTGTGGACGACGACGAGGATGAAGATGAAGGCGCCAACCTGTCGCTTGCGGCTATGGAAGCGGCTCTGAAACCTCGGGTTTTAGAGACTTTGGAAATTATAGCGCGTGATTATACCTTGCTGTCCCAAATGCAGGATGTGCGCATCTCAGCGACTTTGAACGAAGATGAAAGCTTCTCCGACGGCGCGGAAGCCAAATATCAAAAATTGCGTTCCAAAATTGTGTTGTTGGTGAATGAATTGCACCTGCATAACAACCGGATCGAAGCTTTGATCGACCAACTCTACGGCATCAATCGCCGGATCATGTCGATTGACAGCTCTATGGTGAAGCTGGCTGACCAAGCTCGGATCAACCGTCATGAATTCGTTGATGCCTATCGCGGGCGCGAGCTGGATCCAAACTGGTTGACTGACATTAACGAAAAACCGGGCCGCGGCTGGAAAATGTTCATGGAACGCAGCATTGGTAAAGTTGAAGAGCTGCGAGCTGAAATGGCTCAGGTCGGGCAATATGTTGGTCTCGACATCAGCGAATTCCGTCGCATTGTTCAGAAAGTTCAAAAAGGCGAAAAAGAAGCGCGCCAAGCGAAAAAAGAAATGGTTGAGGCCAATCTACGCTTGGTGATTTCGATTGCGAAAAAATACACCAACCGCGGTTTGCAGTTTTTGGATCTGATCCAAGAGGGTAATATTGGTTTGATGAAAGCGGTTGATAAGTTTGAATATCGCCGTGGTTATAAGTTCTCAACTTACGCGACTTGGTGGATCCGTCAGGCCATCACCCGCTCAATCGCCGACCAAGCGCGTACCATCCGTATTCCGGTGCATATGATAGAAACTATCAACAAGCTTGTGCGCACTGGGCGTCAAATGCTGCATGAGATTGGCCGTGAGCCAACACCTGAGGAATTGGCGACCAAGCTTCAAATGCCTTTGGAAAAAGTACGCAAAGTGATGAAAATTGCCAAAGAGCCAATTTCTTTGGAGACACCAATTGGCGACGAGGAAGACTCCCAACTTGGGGATTTCATCGAAGACAAAAACGCTGTTTTGCCTTTGGACAGCGCGATTCAAGAAAACCTAAAAGAAACCACAACTCGGGTTTTGGCGAGTCTCACCCCGCGCGAAGAGCGGGTGCTGCGGATGCGCTTTGGGATTGGTATGAATACCGATCACACTTTGGAAGAAGTGGGCCAACAGTTCAGCGTCACGCGGGAGCGTATTCGCCAGATTGAAGCCAAGGCTCTGCGCAAGCTCAAGCATCCAAGCCGCAGCCGCAAACTGCGCAGCTTCCTCGATCAATAGAAGTTATGATCCTGATTTAAAAAGGCCTTGCTCTGCAGGGCCTTTTTTTTGAACAAGACGGAGCGTTGCGTGATAGCTGTTTTGATGGTGTGAAATTCGCTTGGTTTATATGCTCTGCACACAAAATACGGTAGGTGTAATTATCCCCTACCCAAACCATGGTGAATTGTTATAATGAAAGAGTGATAAGTGGGCGGAACGCGCTTCACGCAAACTAAAAGGGGATGGCACATGCGTTGCCCGTTTTGTGGAAATGTTGACACTCAAGTAAAAGATTCTCGCCCTGCTGAGGACCATGTTGCGATCAGGCGGCGGCGGTTTTGCCCGGCTTGTGGCGGCCGTTTTACGACCTATGAGCGGGTGCAACTGCGTGATTTGGTTGTCATCAAGTCAAACGGTCGCCGTGAAGATTTTGACCGCACTAAACTCGAGCGCTCAATTCGCATCGCCTTGCAAAAACGTCCGGTTGAGCTGGAACGGATGGACCAAATGATCTCAGGTATCGTGCGCCGGTTGGAAAGCATGGGCGACACAGATATTCCGTCAACATCGATTGGTGAGATTGTGATGGAAGCTTTGGCGCGGATTGACACCGTGGCCTATGTGCGCTTTGCCAGCGTCTATAAAAACTTCCAAGCTGCAGATGATTTCGATAAGTTTGTCTCCGAGCTGCGGCCAAATTTGCCGCCTGAGGAGTGAGCGCCTTAAATGATGCACGCTATATGACGTTGGCCCTGAATTTGGGCCAACGGGGGCTTGGCAATGTCTGGCCCAACCCGGCCGTGGGCTGCGTTATCGTCAAGGATGGCAGGATCATTGGTCGAGGATGGACCCAACCGGGTGGCCGTCCCCATGCCGAAGTTATGGCTCTGCGCCAAGCAGGCTCGCAAGCCCAAGATGCAACCGCCTATGTCACCTTAGAGCCCTGTGCTCATCATGGGGCGACGGGTCCATGTGCGGAGGCTTTGGTCGCGGCGGGTCTTGTCCGCTGCGTGGTGGCGGTCACCGATCCTGATCCGCGGGTCGCGGGAGCCGGGATTGCACAGATGCAAGCGGCCGGTATCGACGTGACACAAGGTTGCATGAGCGCCGAAGCCAGCGCTGCCCACCGTGGCTTTTTTAGCCGCGTCACCAAGGGCCAGCCAAGGGTTACGTTGAAGTTGGCGATGTCGGTAGATGGTCAAATCGCAACTCAGAGCGGTGAAAGCCAATGGATCACTGGTCCACAAGCGCGGCGGGATGTGCACGCCCTGCGCGCCGGTCATGATGCTGTTTTGGTGGGAAGTGGTACCGTCAGGGCTGATGACCCGAGCCTGACTGTGCGGGGCTTAGGCCGCATTCCTCAACCTGTTCGGATTGTGGCCTCTCAAGATTTGAATTTTGCAGGTACTGCCTTGAAAGCATCCCGAGATCTTTCCCCGCTTTGGCTCTGTCACGGGCCGAACTCAGTGGGCATAGAGACTTGGCGCGATGCCTGTGATCAATTGCTTGAGGTGCCCAAGGCGGGCGATGGTCAGCTTGATTTATCCGCGATGCTGGAAAGTCTCGGGGCTCAGGGTCTAACCTCAGTGTTTTGTGAAGGTGGCGGCCGCTTGGCGGCCTCTTTGCTCAAAGCGGATTTGGTGGATGATGTTATCGTCTACACGGCGGGACTGGTGCTTGGCGCGGATGGTCTGGCGGGCGTCGCAGATTTGGGTATTGAGCGTTTGCAAGAGGCACAACGGTTTGGCTTGGTCAGTTGCCGCCAAATTGGTGCGGATATACGCCAGCATTGGCGCGTGAGCGTTTAGCGCCACCGGTGGGACTGGCTGGCAAACGTGCCCTGAAATTTCGTCAGCATCTGCAAACCCACTCCGGTTTTTATCTCAGATTCTTTACTTAGGCGTTCGATCAACACTTTAATCGCCAATGCGTGCACGGGGCGGCTGTCCCCGTATCGGATAATATCCGTTATATTATTAGAAATGATAACGCCAACGGCGGTCGCCCATACATCGATTATTTGTGTGAAGTGCTTGTAGCTGCTCTTGGCGGGCCAAAATCCGGCATCTCCAGCGTTAAAGCCAACCCGCCAAAGCAAGCCCGCCGGCGCGTTCAAGCATCTTGTCCAATCGTCCAAGAATAGGCCATGTGGCCCCTGAAGGAATAGAAAATCACGGCCAATATTATTCGTCACTATTAAATGAGTTAATAAATTGCTGTTTTAAATATGGTGGCAAGATTTAATTCTAATTATCTTAACTTGTTCTTAAACGCGAATTGCCCCAGTTTCAATTCAAACTGTGACCCTTGCCCCAAGCGGGTACTGGGGGTAGGGACTGCTGAAAGGGGAAAACCATGTTTACAGGTATCATAACTGATGTTGGCGCTATTCGCTCTTTGACTCAGCTGGGTGACCTGCGCATTGAAATTGAGACGAGTTATGATCTTTCCTCGGTTGCGATAGGTGCTTCGATTTCCTGTAACGGTGTTTGCCTGACCGTCGTTGAGAAAACAGCTGACAGATTTGCCGTCGATGTCTCTGCTGAAAGCGTTGCTTTTACAAATATCAGGGACTGGCATCTGGATGCGCCGATAAATCTCGAACGGGCCTTGAAGGTCGGTGACGAGCTGGGCGGGCATATCGTATCTGGCCATGTGGACGGTGTGGCCGAGATTATTGCGATGCTCGATGAGGGCGACAGCACGCGGGTCACTCTGCGTGCGCCTGAGGGATTGGCCAAATTTATAGCCCCAAAAGGCTCGGTGGCCTTGAATGGCACATCTTTGACTGTAAATGAAGTCAACGGCGTAGAATTCGGTATTAACTTCATCCCGCATACCAAAGCTGTGACCACTTGGGGCGCGTCAAAGGTGGGTGATCGGGTGAATTTGGAAATTGACACTTTGGCGCGCTATGTCGCGCGCTTGCAAGATTGGACTTAAGAAATGAATGATCTGCTGCCATTTGAAACGCCGGGCGCTGTTGAGCGTGATTTGGTAGATGTGATCTCGCCGATTGAGCAGATTATCGAAGATGCACGCAATGGTCGGATGTTTGTGTTGGTTGACCACGAAGATCGCGAGAACGAAGGGGATCTCGTTATTCCCGCGCAAATGGCGACACCAGTAGCGATCAACTTCATGGCCCGCTATGGCCGCGGCTTGATCTGCCTCACATTGACCAGCGAGCGGGTTGAGGCTTTGGGCCTACAATTGATGTCGACCTATAACTCCTCGCGCCATGAAACCGCCTTCACCATATCCATTGAGGCCCGCGAAGGTGTGACCACAGGTATTTCAGCCCATGATCGCGCCCGCACTGTGGCGGTGGCTATTGATGCCAGTAAAACTGCGGCAGACATCGCAACACCAGGCCATGTCTTCCCGCTGCGCGCCAGAGATGGTGGCGTTTTGGTGCGTGCAGGCCATACGGAGGCGGCCGTTGATATTTCACGTCTGGCTGGCTTGAATCCATCGGGCGTTATTTGCGAAATCATGAATGATGATGGCAGCATGGCGCGCTTGCCTAATCTTATCGGATTTGCAAAAGAGCATGGCCTAAAAATTGGCACCATCAGTGACTTGATCGCCTATCGCCGCCGCCACGACAATCTGGTGCGGGTTAAGGGCGAGCAGGTCATCCAGTCTGAATTCGGTGGCGAATGGCACATGCGGATTTTTAACGATGAAACCCAAGGGGCCGAGCATATAGCTTTGGTCAAGGGCGACATCAGCGGTACGGAGCCTGTCTTGGTGAGGATGCACTCGCTTGATCCGATGTTGGACATGGTGGGCGCTGGACCCGAAGGCCGGGCGTTTGAATTTTCGCAATCTATGAAGATTATTGCAGATGAGGGCCGAGGCGTTTTGGTGCTTTTGCGTGATTTGCACATGAAAATCAGCGCAACAGACGATGGCAGCCCGCAAACTTTACGCCAATATGGCGTCGGCGCGCAGATTTTGTCTTCTCTTGGTTTGTCAAAGCTCACTTTGCTTACCAATTCGCCAGAGCCCAAAATTGTCGGTCTTGAGGCCTATGGTTTGGAAATCCTCGGCACACAGAAAATTTTGGATCCAAGCTAATGGCCAGTGTAGAACAGCATCACACCCTAGATCGCCCCACACTAGAGGCAGCCGTCAGCATGCTGATTGTGGTGGCTCCATATTATCACGATATCACCGCTCAAATGGTGGCGGGTGCCAAGGCTGAGATCGAAGCTGCGGGCGGCAGCTGGGAATTGGTCGAAGTGCCCGGTGCGCTGGAAATACCAACAGCCATTGCAATTGCCCACAGACAGGCGCAATTCGACGGATATGTTGCTTTGGGCTGCGTTATTCGTGGTGAAACCACTCATTATGACACCGTCTGCAATGATAGCAGTCGTGCCTTACAGCTTTTGGGTCTACAAGGGGTCTGTATCGGTAATGGCATACTGACTGTTGAAAATCGCACACAGGCAGAAGTGCGCGCGCAAGCGGATGGCCAAAATAAGGGTGGAGGGGCAGCAGCAGCAGCCCTTCATTTGATCGCATTAACGCGAAAATGGGGTAAAACCCAGGGAAAAGTAGGGTTTCTACCTACTGAGGAGAACACAAGAGCATGAGCGTTTCCAATTTATCAGGCAATCAAAAGCGCCGTATGAAGTCGGCCAGTCGCCTATACGCAGTGCAAGCATTGTTCCAGATGGAGGCTTCGAGCCAACCTATCGACGTGGTGATTAAAGAATTTGAAGACCATCGCATGGGTGTTGAGCTCGATGGGGCGATGCTCCAAGACGGTGATATTGAGCATTTTGGCCGTGTTGTGGCCGGCGCAGTCAATAATCAAGCCCGGATCGACCAAATGACCGACCGTGCCTTGGTGGCCAAATGGGCGATTGCGCGCATTGATCCCACCTTGCGGGCCTTATTTCGGGCTGCGGGTGCGGAATTTGTTGAAGGTGACACCCCGCCCAAAGTTGCGATTGTCGAATATGTTGAGGTTGCGGTTGCCTTCTCTCCTGATGGTAAAGAACGCAGCTTTGTGAATGCGGTTCTGGATCATATGGCCCGCGAGGCCAAGCCAGAGGCTTTTGCATGAGTGCGATGCCGATCCTAGATTGGGTCAATGATCCGGTCGACAAGCTGCGCGCTGGCTATGAGGCTGAGCGCGCAACAATCGCACATTTTTCCGCTTCAGGTGTCGCAATTGATGAGATCGGCTTCGCCAGCGGCCCAGGGTTAAGATTTACCCCAAGTACTTGGGTCGAAGGCCGGACTGATGTATTGTATTTTCACGGGGGTGGCTGGATTGTTGGCAGCCCTTGGACCCATAAAACCCTATGCTCTTGGATGGCTAAACTCAGCGGCCGGCGGGTATTTGCAGCGCCTTATGATTTGGCGCCCGATCGTAAATTCCCCGCTCAAGCCGATCAGGCCGCTGCCATTGCCACTACATTCACCGTCGATCGTGATCAGGTCATTTTGGCTGGTGACAGCGCCGGGGGTGCCATGGTGCTTTGGGCTGAAGCTGGCATGGATGCGCCCGGCAAAGTGCAGGGGCTTGTCAGCCTATACGGCGCATATGGCGGCCTTGAAGGGCCATCGCATGAGGCTTACGGTCACGGTTCCGAAGGACTGCAAACGGCGGCTCTGCGGATCATGTACGGCTATTTAGGCTGCCAAGATGTTACAGAATTTCGGGCCCGACTGTCAAAATCGGGCGCACCTTTGCTTTTGGTGAAAGCTGAGTGTGATCCGATCGCCGATGACAACTTTTGGTTGGCTGAAAACACCGCCCATCAGGTGACACATCTTTTGGCACCTGGGCAACCGCATGCCTATTTGCAAGCCTGTGGCAGCGACCGGGCCGCAGAAGCTTCAATGCAGGATATTGCTGATTGGATCAACGCCCTGTGAGGGCATGATCTGGGGCGGATAAAAGTGGCGGGCCCGCCAGAACAACCGTGTTGGTAACTTAATTCCCGAGGACCTGTATGTACAGGTGGGCGCCAGGTAAAAGAACCAGGGTCCAAACAGAGCCAGCTCCCTCGGATTATGTAAGGCCACTGGAATTTGACCGCATACGAGAAGGGCAGAACCCGCCGACCTCACAGGTAGGCCTTTGTGCGGTGCTCTGCAAGGGGCTTAGTCGAGGATTGGTGCGCCGCCGGCCTGCGTGAACTCGGCCACCATATTAGCGATATTAGCCAACCGACCTTCAGCTCCAGCTGGGGGTACGAAATCCGCAATCACCTGTTGCCATTTTTTTGTGGCGCGTTCCTCGGCGGTGAGGGCGCCGTTCTTGGACCATGTACCGAAATTTGACAAATCTGCATTGAGCGATGGCAAAAAAGCAGTGCTGTATTGGGCCATTGTTTGATCAGTTGCAAAGAAATGCCCGCCGGGCGCAACTTGTGCTATGGCATCAAGGCCAATGGCAGAGGTGTCGGAGGCCACCGGTTTGCACAGATGCGCGATGGACTGTAACGCCTCAATGTCTTGAATGAACTTTTCAAAGCCAAAGGTGAGCCCACCCTCTAACCAGCCTGCGGAATGGATCACCATGGTGGCATTGGCCTGCAAACAGCCCCAAAGAGACATGACCGTTTCATGGGTGGCCTGCATGTCATTGGTATTGGACGCCGCGCCAGCCGCAGAGCGCCAAGGCAGGCCGATATGGCGGGCCAGTTGCCCTGATCCAATCGACATTTGGATGTGCTCCGGCGTGCCAAAGGCCGGCGCGCCACTTTTCATGTCTACATTCGAGCCGAAACCGCCATACATCACCGGCGCGCCGGGGGCGGTAAGTTGATTGAGGGTAATCGCTGCCAAAGCCTCTGCATGTTGCAGCGTCAGCGCTCCGGCCACGGTGATTGGCGCCATGGCACCAGCGAGGCAGAAGGGCGTGACGATGCACATCTGCCCGGCGCGGCCAAAATCGATCAGCGCCTGTGCCATGGGCCGGTCCAACATACGTGGCGAATTTGTATTGATCACCGTTGAACAATAGGGTGCGGAGGCAAACTCCGCATCGCTCAGGCCAAGGGCAGTTTGCATCAGCTCAAAACATTCTGTGACCTGTTGACGGCCCCGGCCATAAACGGTGATGGCCTTATCGCCGTACCCTAATTGTGTTTGCATCATCGCATAATGGCGCAGATGAACTGGAATGTCCTGAGGTTCAGGGGCGGGGGACAGCTTGTGGATTACGTTAAAGCTCTGCATCAGTTTGACCGCATCAGTGTAGGTGCTCAGATCGCCGGGTCTGCGGCCTCTGATCCGGTCGGTGACATTTGGACAGCCGCCGCCGGGTGTGAATATCAACTGACCCGGGGCCACAGGGACGTTGCGTGCAGGGTTTGGAGCGCGCAGCACAAACGACACCGGCGCTGACGCGATGGCCGCTTCAACCATGTCAGCGTCCAAGTAGACCATATCTTCCACAACTTTGGCACCGTTTTGGGAGAAAATCTCCACCGCCTCAGGCAAGAGAATCTTAACCCCGAGGGTTTCAAGCACCTCCAAAGCGGCAAGATGAATGGCCTCAACGCGATCCTCTGAAAATATCCGCTGCGGTTCAAACGGATGGCGCAACACCGACCAGCTTTGGGTCGATTCGGCAATTCTTTTAGGTTTACGGCGTGCCATGGGACAACCTTACGAATGACTGGATCTTAAGCAATAGAGGAGTTGTCCTCTTGCATATGTTCACTTTTCATTCATAATTTAGCAATGGATGATAACGCCCCTTACGGCTAATGCTCGGCCAACTTCTGGCGCGCGGTGTGTGCCGGCATTTGTTGTGCTACGATTGTATCTGTCGAGGAACTGGTGCCCACCTCTGGCCGCCGGGTCGATGTGATGGCGCTGAGACCAAAGTGAGAGATCTGGATTTTGGAGTGTAAGTCTCCGCGCGCGGATTTTCAGGCAGATCATAAATGGCAGGACTATTTGGAATGGTGTGACCGGTATTTTTGGGCGGTGGATCAAGAGTTCACAACCAACCTTTTACCCGAGGATACGGGGCTGATAATCTCTGACGCCTATGATGCTGCGATCATCCGCATGGGACAAGAAAACAAACTCGCTCCGACACGCCGTAAGTCTATGATCAAAAATTTGCCCAGCATGCGGCGCGGCGGGCCTATGCTAGCCGCGATCGAGGCGTTGCACGCTTCAGTTGATTACTTCGCCAAAGACGCCGCCGCGCGCGCTGCTGCCATGATTTCTTCTGCAATATCATTGGCCTCTTCAACTTCGAAATCCATTGGAATTTCCGCATCACCTGCACTCACGAAAATTCGAACCATGCCCTGATCTGTTGGACCAATTTGCAAATTGGCTTCGATGTCTTTTTCAGTGTTGATACCCATAATCACGCCTTTCGATTAATGTCTTCGGGGTACGGGTGTTTTGATCTTTGATCAAGAGGCTTTGCACGCGGTAAAAACCTCCAAGAAGGCAGAATTTGTTCTGATTTGGTTGCCCTAAGTGCCAATTTGACGAATCCACCTCTTGCATTCAGTTTGTAGGGCCGCTAAATCGACCATAGTGCCGCCTTAGCTCAGTTGGTTAGAGCGCCTGATTGTGGATCAGGAGGTCCCTGGTTCGAGACCAGGAGGTGGTACCATTACTTCATATTTTTTGATTTAGTAACAATTGATTAAATATTATTCAGGAATTTAATACACCCTTTTTGTTTGTTGCCAGATAGTCCATGCTACGCGCACACGCCCCCGCATCTGTCAGCAAGCACGCTCAGGCAACGCAAGCGTAATCCAGCCCCATTCACCCCTCTCTGCCACTCTGGTCCGCTACAGGCGCAACAGGGGCTGGGTGTGGGGTAAGGTTGGCGGTGTTGGCCTGCAGGAACGCCACCTCTATTCACGCATCAATTTCAAGCTGACCCGTGCCGCTGCTCTCGCCGAGTGGCGTCAATTGTTGAGCGCATCGATTTAGACGGTGCGAGCAATGTGATGCGTGTTCTCATTCGTTTGACAGCACCTTTTTCACGGCTCAGTGGTCACATTGAGCTGGAAACTAGGCATGGCATGGGAGGTTTTTGGCCGAGACTATATACGTATACCCCCTCAGATTTTCCCACCGAAACTTTTAGGTCGAATCTTGAAGTCAACCTTCAGCCATCTACCTATTGTTAAGATTTGCACGCTAGAATACCTACACCCTGAATTAAAAGGATTTGAGATGAAAGATTTCGTCGACGGAAAGGCCTTTACCAACGAACAGGGTGACCGAGCCCGTAAATTATTTTCAGCAGTCGTATTGGCCGCATTAGATGACGCGATTGAGGATGATAAGAAATATGGCAATGGCCCCGAGCAAATCGCCCGCTGGGCGCGCTCTCGTGGTGGCTGCGAAGTTCTGGCTTGCGCAGGGATTGACCCCAATGAGCGTGTTGTCTCCGGCCTGATGGACTTTGTGGGCAAAGGCATCCGCACATCCTTGGCTTTGAGCCGCGAAGAAAGCGAACGTCGTCAGAAGGCAAAAGCCGAACTAGGCCAGCCTCACGTATCTGGGGCTGGTCTTTTTCGGGAGCCCACAGGTCAAACCCCAAGCACCTAAAAGAAACGCCCCGCCGTATTAAGGGCAGGGCTAGAGCATCTTGATGCCATTGGGCATGATATCAAGACGGTTGCTCATACCAATACAAACGACCGCTGCTCAGAAACATGTAGTTGAGCCGCCTATAGCTTGAACCTCTAGTTAACTAATAGCTCTACTATGGATTGGTGCTGCCGATGTCCTTACTTATCTACATTTCTGGGGATATATTTAGAGAGAACTATAGGTATAATTTCTCCCTCTGTTTATCTTATAGTACAACCTTTGAAATAGGTCATATAAATAAGATCTTAACTTCAACGGCTTCTCTAGGCCACTCTCTGGCTCGCTAAAGGAGCAACAGGGGCTGTGGGGGTGGGGAGATGTTCCACCGGCCATTCATCTGGTGATGTTGCTGGCAAGTGTGGGGCAGGGATTAGCTTTCAAAAACGCTACGAAGCCATCAACTCAGTGGACCATCCGTGGCTGCGGATATGACGTTTGGTCATACTTTTAGAATCTTGAAGTTAATCTCACCGGCCGTCATTCTTGAAGAAGGTTTGCTCGCTAGCATACCCTTTCCCTCGACTAGACCAGCCTCACTCATCTGGGGCTGGTCTTTTTTGTCTGAGTGGGGCGGACCATGAAACAACCAACTTTTGACTTAATTATCCGGCAGGGAGTTGTTTCTTAGCAGTTTCCTGTCTCTAGACCGGTCAACCCCTTAAAAGGGGTTGGCCTTTTTTGTCTGAGTGGCGGCGGTGTTTCAAACATAACTCTTTGAACATCTCGGCGATTCTTTTGAGGGCTACACCGAAATAAAACCGGCTGCAAGAATTAACACATCCACAATTTCTGTGGATAACTCTGAGGGTAAAATCCAAAATCTCACAGATTTCTTTTGTTTATCTGGTGTATCATTGATTTGCACAAAAATAAGGCGATGTATTAAGTGATTGTTTTAAATCATAAATAAATTATACACAGCACAACATTCTGAATTTATTTAATTTTTCGTAAACCCTATTGAAGAATCTGTACCAACGTGCACAACTATTTACCCCAATCTTAAGTCAAGACCCAAATCGTCTATGTGGGTAATGGCGCCGTCGCTAGCTTAGGGTCAGCGGTGCAACCACATTCAGAACCGTGAACTTTTATAAGGGAATGCCGTAGAAGCGTTCTCCGCTCTGCACAGTGGCATTCTTCTAGCCGACTTTAGCCCCATTCATCCTCTCGGCCTCCCTCTGCTCGCTAAAGGCGCAACAGGGGCTGGGTGTGGGGTTTTGATGGCTGTGTGGGGCCGCAGGAACGCCACCTCTATTCATGCACCAATTTCAAGCTTAACCGTACCGCTGCTCTCGCCGAGTGGCGTCAATTATTGAGCGCATAGATTTAGGCTGTGCCAGAAGTCCGATGCGAGTTCTCATTAGTTTGATAGCTCCATCTGGGATGGTATTGAGTTTGGGAATTACGGCAGAAATTTCTCCCGATGTATAATATAAAGTCGCTATTTTGAGAATTTGAGCAAAGCTATATAGAATTGTTATTTTGAGCTACCGTATTGTTAGTATCAGTTAGTAAATGGGAGAGTGTAAATGTCACAACTGGAATTCTACACCGGCCTTTCGACAGTTTGGATCGCAATCGCATGGGTGCCTTATGTTTTGGATCGCATCATGGTGCGTGGTCTTGCGGGGTCAATGGCAAACCCAAGTCCGGATCTTGCTCCGCAATCTGATTGGGCCGTGCGCGCCAAGGCGGCGCATGTTGTCGCGATCCAAGCATTTTCGGCATTCGCGCCTTTGGCTATTCTCGCGATGATCCGTATCCCCGAAGACGGCTATCCGAATATCTTAGCTATTACGTTTTTCATCGGTATCTTTGCGCATTACGTCATTTATGTGATCGGGATCACCGTGCTGAGGACGCTAAGCTTTTCTCTTGCAGCGTTGTCGACATTGGCGCTGGGTTTGCGTGTATTGGGATTTATTTAATATAAAACTCTGAATTTTAGGGTGATTTTGACGGAGAGGTTGAGCTTAGTGTGCCGATCATGTCCGTCATGGAACCCAGCCCCATTGTCACTCTTCTCGGCCACTCTGGTCCGTTAAAGGCTCAACAGGGGGCTGGGTGTGGGGCTATAGCGCAGAAATTGTCGCACTATAGCCCACTAGTGGCTTAACGTCTAAAATTGCATGCTAAGGCTATAAAACGGATCAATGCTTAACTTCGCCTCTCGTTAACTTCTGGTCCGCTGAGGGCGCATTAGGGACTGGGTGTGGGGTTATGTTGGCTGTTTGACTCCAGCAGGAGGCCATTGTCACAATGGACCAGATGACGATCATGTATTAACATTTGAATTGAACCACCCAAATGGGCTTGATCATGACCTACAGCACTATGAAAAAAGAGAAACGTAAAGTAATTATTACTTGTGCCGTGACAGGGGCTATTCACACGTCCAGCATGTCCCCTTACTTGCCAGTCACACCAAGCGAAATTTCCGATGCTGCGATTGGAGCAGCCGAAGCGGGTGCATCTATTTTACATTTGCATGCGCGTGATCCCGAAAATGGCAGACCCACGCAAGATCTTTCTGTATTTGAACAATTTTTGCCACGAATAAAGCAGTTGACTGATGCAGTTATCAACATCACGACTGGCGGTAGCCCGCACATGACGGTTCAAGAGCGTATGTTGCCGGCAACAACATTCAAACCTGAAGTGGCGTCTTTGAATATGGGTTCAATGAATTTTGGACTTTATCCAATGCTAGACCGTTTCAAAAATTTTACCCATGCGGGGGAGCGTGAGAACCTTGAAAAATCGCGTGATTTGGTTTTCAAGAACACATATCCAGGATATTGAAACGATCCTTCGTATAGGTAATGAGAACGGAACGCGTTTTGAATTCGAATGTTATGATATTTCGCACCTATATAATCTTGCACATTTTGTTGATCGTGGTTTGGCTAAGACGCCGCTCTTTATCCAGTCTGTGTTCGGCTTTTTAGCTGGAATTGGCAGTCATCCTGAGGACTTAATGCATATGAGGCGTACAGCCAATCGGCTTTTTTGAAATGACTGCCAATGGTCTATATTGGGCGCAGGCCGCAATCAGATGTCACTGGCCGCCATTGGGGCGGCCCAAGGCGCTAATGTGCGCGTTGGTCTCGAAGATTCCCTTTGGATAAAACATGGTGAACCGGCGACTTCGAATGCGGCCCAAGTCATAAAAATCGCCAAATTTTGGAAGGCATGTCGTTAGACATAGCCACACCAGCAGAGGCTCGACAGCTGCTTAACCTTAAGGGGGGAGACAACGTCAACTTTTAATCTTGGCGCTAAACTTCAAGACGACTTTTACTACTATGTCTGCTAATCCCATGAGGCGAATAGATATCAAATTTAGCTTGCGCTGCTCACTCGGCTGCGCCAACCTCATCTTATGAAACTCAAACTACATCACATAAATCTGTGCTCCACCAATGTTAAAGAAATGGATCGTTTCTATAGAGATGTCCTAACGCTTGGTGACGAAGACTCAGCTGAATTACCTCCACTGAATAAAGATAAAGGTTTGGTTGGAGACGTGTCATTCGTTACAGATGGGGTAATTCAAATGCATTTGACGCCAAAAGACGTCTTAAACTCCTTTAAGTCAGGCCAAGTGGTGAACCCCCTCGAGCGAGGGCACATCGCTTATAGAACCGATGATATTGAGGAGTTCATGAGGCACTTAGACGATCAGGGCGTTCCTTACTCAGACTGGGGCAGTAATGCTGTGAAAGGTTGGCATCAGGTGTTTTTCTACGATCCAGATGGAAATGTGATAGAGGTGCATCAAATTGTTAGTGAATAAGAGGACAGTAAAATATTACTACTATGACTGCTTATCTAGTGAGGTAAATTTATTTTAGCTGGAGCAATTCTGACTTCTAGATACTTAATCCCAAGATGCTTACTGAGGCTTAACTTCAGCACAATCCAACGCAACATTATAACTGCGGCTAAAATGATAGTGATAATGTTTGGCGGCTATTTGGTTTCTAGACGGAAACATAAGTTTAGTGTCGAGTGTAATAATTCCCTTACAAACGCAGATTAAAACGCAGAAGTGGATCGGCGTCGAATCGGGGAAGCTGAAACCTTCCCCACAGGTGGTTTGACGCTGGATGTCCTAGGAGTGTCTTTTGCTTTGGCTCCTGCCTGCTAGCAAAAGACACTCCGCCGATATCTGGTTCGCCTCTCCACACGATCTGATAAGTGTTGTGCCTTTGCCTTAAACTTCTGACAGCGGGATTTCTGACGTACATCATGGGCAGTAGCATCGCCTCCAACGACAAGTATTAGGTTTGCCACCTCGAGCATGGAGTGGTGCTTACAAAGGCCGCAGGTGATGCTCAAAGTGTGATTTGGGATGGTGCTGACTTTGGTCATTCTAATCAAAATATAGTCTGAAATTATTGGGCAGTAAGGTGAAGACATTCTCATGCGGATTGTAGCTCATGGAGTACGTTCCCACAGCTACGAGATGCTAATAATCATGTGGATTATTAGAGTACATTATTACCGTTATTCCTTGTCATTGCTTGTCTATTTCTGACGAGTGGTTGTAAGTTTTTGACTTATATGTGAAGAATTGGAAAAGGGACGGATATCATGACTACTGAAAAAGAATTCATAAGTGCTGAAACAGATAGTCTAGAAGCGCTAAACGCTTGGTCATCCCACGAATACTTCATTACACATGACGAGGAAGAAGGCAGCAACACCGGGCGGATGAGATTGAAGTTTCGTCTTATATTTAATGTTCCTGAGAGTGAACTGTGGTCATTTATGGGCACTCTTTCTGATTTTAGCTATGTTGGCAAATACGATAGAGTATAACTGTGGCTGACGACGAATGCACCCATCCGCAAACTAAATCTTTGTCTTGCAGGTCTAGGGGGAGGCAGGTTTGTTCTCCTGCGATTACTTGGGCTTCTCAGATTACTTGATTGGCTGTGATCCGAGTTTTCTCCCAAGATACCTACCTAGGCGATAGAATAGGTTTTTCTCAATCCTTGAGAGTGCTTCTTTAGCCTTGATAACCTCTTCTGGCGCTAAGACTACGTCCTTATCTGTGGTCACACCCAGCCCCCCCATAAGTGCTTCATGCTGAAAACCTAGTCGCCTTTTTTCTTCCGCAAGATGTCTACCATCATCATAATTCTCATCATAAACCCCTTCAGAGATTGTTTGGCGAACTCCGGTTTTTCTGCATCAGGCATATGAGATTTTCCAATTTACTATTTTTGGCCGATATGAATTTTGAGTTAGTCTACGGCTAGGTATAACCAAAAGTAAATTCTTATCTTGGATTCACAGGTCTAAACAGCAGCGGCGGGGTTTGCTCCCTAGTAATTCATAGAGTCCCAGCTCAGACTTACGCAGACGCGCATACAGCCTGTTTAGCGGGGATTTATTTTAGCCGCGTGTCGCTCTGTGCCTTTGGTGTTTTTGGGTGGATAGCTGCCTTTGAGCGGCATTGTCTTGGCATTAGTTGCCGGGGCGGTCACATCTGGTTTGGCCTATGCGCTGTGGTACCGCGTGCTGCCGCATTTACCCACCACCATCGCGGCCGTTGCTTAACGCAGCATGCCAGTTCTTGCCGTGGGTGATGGTGTGGTGTTTCTAGCAAAACCCCTGACTTGCGCGTGTGGGTGGCCGGCTTGTTTGTGCTGGGCGGAATTGCAGTGGTGAGCCTAGACATGGGGTCATCGGGACGTAGGTGATCTGGTGAGTATCCTGTCCCTTTCAATGTGCTTCGCGTTGCCTCAACCCAAAATATCCACGCGGTAACCGGCCCGCGGAAAGTGCACGCCGATGTTACCGACGTCTGGATCCTGCCGCAGTAGGGAGATCGTGTCGCTGGTGGCAAAAACCACTTCTCCGTGAACAGGTTGTTCCCCTCCATCAAGATCAGGGGAGACGGTCACCTGCATTCCGGGAATAAGGCCCTGTGGGTCAAACGGATCCACCGCAGGGGCAGTTATTGGTTCACAGTCGCGCGCGTGCAAAATTGCATCCTCAGGCAACATGTCTGTCATCATTCCATGGCCGATTTCGGCTACGCTTTGTTCCCAACGCTCAATCTGTGTGAACTCGGACAAAAAGACAGGGCCACGGTCCCAACGGCCGCGAATGAACCAAACTATGTGGTAAAGTTGCGCGTCTATCGCAGCGGGCGCCTGTCCAAGCAGGAAGTCTCGGTTGTCAGACAGCTGGTCATTCGCCCAGCTCAGCGCTGTGCGAAATTGAGCGGCCAAGTGGGGCAGGGCTGCATTGGCAGCTTTCAGCCCTTCGCTCCAGTCTGATCCCAAATATAGTCGCCCACGATCTTCAGCAAAATCCTTTGGCAGCGCATCGCCTGCAGCCCCCAAGACAAGCTTGACCGCTAGGTCAAACATTGGCCCGTCGGTCCAGCGGCTGAGACACCACATGAGGTCGCCATCGGATGATGGGAAAAAGGAAGGTGAGGGGTGCCGACGTTCCAACTCGCGGATGATACACTGGCTGTCGCAATAGATATCAGCGCCGATCTGCATCACGGGAGTTCGCCTGTATCCGCCGGTCAACTTTGTGAGCATGGGCTTGGGCGCCAACCGCGGGATCTCGACCGACCACCAGGATAAACCTTTTATACCCAAGGCCACCCGAGCTTTTTCAGCTACCGGAGATTGCGGATAATTGTGTAGAATGATCTCAGAATTTAAGGCGCTCATGGGGATGCTTTCTTCGATCAGTTGCACAGATTGACCCGTGATACCTTTGAAAATATTGTTTTGCCATAGTCAATCATTATGCCTTTATGCGCCCCAGTGGAGTGGATGAAGCTATGTGACCTTTGTTATGAATTAGGTATTTTAAGTTTCTGATTAAACAGTGTAATTGGATGACAATAAGGTAATGGGAAATCACACCTAAATTTGTCCGCCCAATGCGGTCACAACAGCTTAATAACAAAACGGTAACAGTCCACGTAATCCAAATGAGAAAGCCTTAGATATGCGCAAAATGCTTAGCTCCACTGCACTTCATGCGAGCATCAAAGATCAGGTTGAAGGCTATCACATAGATATCGTTGATGAGGTTAAGGCGGCTGTATCCGCAAATCGTGTGGTTGTGGTTGGTATGCGCTATAATGATGCGGTTTATGGCGCGCGCAAGGCTCTCAAAAAAGCTGGTATTGAGTTTACTTATTTGGAGTACGGCGGCTATGCATCGCAGTGGAGACGGCGCTTGGCACTTAAAATGTGGACAGGTTGGCCAACTTTTCCGATGATATTCGTCGATCAAACGCTTGTTGGCGGTAGCAAAGATTTGCAGCGCCTGTTGAATGATGGCAAGTTGGCTGTAGACAAAGTGAATGCTTAATCAGTGGTGGTTGTGGACAATAAGATGACGGACTTGACCAATAATAAAATTCGACCGTTCTTTCATATAAAGAATTTTAAGGACGGTGTGGAAGATGCCATTCTCAGCAATGGAAAGACGCCGGAAGGGCGATCTTCAGAATATCTTGAGGGATATGATTTTGGAAAATCACTGCTCAATAAGAACTCGGATAACCAGAACAACAGCCTACCCGACGTAGACATATGAAAAGCTAGTTCACTTAACTCAAGGAAAGACACCTATGCCGGCTCTTTGCGCCTTTGATATTGATACATCTGTTGCAGCGCACACTGTTTTGCAAACAGATCCAATGCGTCAAAATTGCTATTGGTGGAGCCATTGGGATCTCGGCGATGAAGATCTTTTACCCTGGGCGATGAACACTGTGCCGGAGGTTGTTGTCTAAAGCTTAATGCAAGTGGAAACCCGTCCTCGAGCAACTGGATTTGACAACGGAGCCATTGTTGCTCCGCGTGGAATGAACCTCAACCCGGGCGATGACGACGAAGATATGGTGTCCTTGCGTGCTTGGGTGACTGAAAATACAGTTGTAACTGTACGCCGCCGAAAGCTGCTTGCTGTTGATGATATTCGAAAAACGGCTGAGACAGGCCATGCTCCAAGCACGTCTTGGGCGCTTTTAGCTGATATGGTAGCGGGCCTATTGATACGTATTCAAAGAAAAAGTATTGAAATGGAAGAGGCGACGCTCACTTTCGAAGAATAAATTTTGAGAGTGAGCGGAATATGCCGGGCGTTGAGTTTGCGCAATTGCGGAGGGATGTTATCCGTATTCACAGATATATCGCGCCACAAGCTCAGGCCTTGGAAAACTTGGTGCATATTTGATCCGAAAACGAGTGCCCAAATTCGGCAGAGCTTAATGAGCTGGAAAATCTCATGCGCCGTAATGTGGAAGAGATGGCGTCGACTGCATCACGCCTGGCTGCGCTTTTTGATCATACCCAAGCGCAGCATGTCTATAAGCAAGGGCAAAACAGTTATGTCCTGTCCATCATAGCTGTAATATTTTTGCCCTTGGGGTTCGTGACTGGCCTATTTGGGGTCAATGTAGCCGGCATATCGGGGCTGGAATGGGCATGGGCTTTCTCCACGCTTCGCCTATCACTGGTCGGCATGACGGCATTGGCGGTGCTGATCTTGAAACGGTTCAAAGTTTGGTAGTAGAAATATAAATACGCCAGCCCGCGCCGTTTTAACGAGGTCTGCCGAGTTCAGGCCTCTTCAGAACGATCTGTTGCTGGGGCTGGCGCTGGGGTTAAATTGGTGAGGCGGGCGTAGAGCTCGGCGTCCAACTTGTAGTCCATTGCGTCCAAAGAGGGTTGCAGCTGGCTGCACTTGCTTGCGCTGAGGATGGGAGCTGTGATGGCTGGGTTGTGCGCGACCCATGCAATCGCAAGCGTGATGGGGGAGATGCCAAGTTCTTTGGCGACATCACCAAGCGCTGAGGCTGCGGAATGCATCCAATTTTGGCCATAGCGGGACTTGTACATCGCGTCATGGGTGAGGCGGCCTTCACCGCCCTGACTATATTTGCCAGTCAGCAGGCCACCACCCAGAGGAGAATAGGGCACAACGGCGATGTTTTCAGATCTGCACATGGGCAACATTTCAACCTCTGCTTGGCGTTTGACCAAGCTATACATCGGCTGCAACATCTCAATTTTTAGATCAAATGATGCTGCAACACGGATGGCCTTCATCACCTGCCAAGCGGCATAATTGGAAACCCCAATGTGGCGTACGCGGCCGGCCTGCACCAGTTTGGCGAGCACCTCATAAGTAGCTTCCAGTGGAACCTCATCAGACCAGCGATGCATGTAGAGCATGTCAACACTGTCCATATTTAGACGCCCCAGGCTGTCTTCGAAGTCTTGTGCAATAGCTTTGGGGCGGCAATCTCCCGTCGAGGCGCACTTCGTGGCGATGAAAAGATCGTTTCGATCTGCAGCGACAAATTCACCTAGTAGAGTTTCGGATGCGCCGCCGGTATAGCCGTGGGCGGTGTCAAAGAAATTGATGCCAGCGGCGCGGGCCAGGTCATACATTGCGCGGCTGTCAGTGGCATCGGCCTTGCCGCCCCACTGCATGGTGCCAAAGCTGAAGTTTGAGATGTGGGTCCCGGCTGGGGTACGTAGATTTAGGTTCATACGGAAACTTTAGCATGAAATTTGAATCGTGAAAGGGGTATTTGAGATGTGGTCCGAGACATTAAGCGGACTGCTCTGGCCTTTCGGTGGAAAGACTTGGGCGAGCGTCTCACCGTACCATCAACTGGGTCAGCCCGTGGAAGTGATAGGTGTCGGCATATCGGGGCGCCTCAGATATTTGTAAGTTGGGGCAGCGGTCGAATAGGATTTGCAGCCCAATTGAGATTTCCAGCCGCGCCAAAGGTGCGCCGACACAAAAATGCAGACCTGAGCCGAAGGATTGGTGCTGGCTGAGTTTGCGGGTGGGATCAAACCGATTGGGGTTTTCCGCAAAAGCAGGGTCACGGTTGGCCGCCGCCAAAACGCAAGCGACCTCTTGGCCCTTTTTGATTTCAAGTCCGAAACAATCGATGTCCTTATAGGCATGTCGGGTAAAAATATGCAGCGGTGGATCATAGCGCAGGACTTCTTCAACCAAAGCTGGTGTTACATCACGAAAGGTCAGTGGCAGAAGAGTTTTGATCGCGTTGCCAAGGGTGTGGACGGTGGCCTCATGCCCGGCATTGAGCAGCAGGATGCAGGTTGAAATCAACTCCTCTCCAGTGAGCTTCTCGCCCGCCTCTTCCGCTGCAATCAGATCTGATAAAAGATCTTCGCGGGGATGAGCGCGGCGATAGGTGATGTAGCTATCAAGAAATGCGGTGAAATCCACTGTGGCCTGATTGGCGGCCAGTTCAGTCTCATAGCTGCGGCCGGATTGATACATTGCCACCATTGCGTTTGACCAGCGCAACAGGTCATCGCAGCGATCTGTTGGCACACCCAGCAGGGTTGCAATCACATGCACGGGCAAGGGGCGGGCGAAGGTATCGAGAAAATCGAAGGGGTGATCTGGAAAGGCATCAATGAGCCGATGGCAGGTGGCGGAGATTTCGGGTGCCATGGCGGCGACTTTGCGACCCGTGAAGGCCCGCAAAACTAATCCGCGCAGGCGGCTGTGGCGTGGGGGCTCCAGCTCAAGCATGGAGTGCGATTCATTGGCTTGCCACTCCACAATATGGGCCGGGCATTCTGGCGGTGCGAGCGGTTCTCGTCCCAAATCCCTGTTGCTCAGATATCATCCGCACAGCCCTGTGACTGACGGCGGCTGGCATGGCATAATCCTCCCACCAAACTACGTCCCCCATTGCCCTCGCAGCATCATAGGTCGGGTAGGGGTTTTGCACGAAGGTTGGGTCGGTTTGAGATTGTTTAAATGTTTTCATGGCCCCATACACCTTATCGCAATTGAAGAGATAAGCGATACCTGCGGTATTTTGTCTTCCGTGTACAGTGCACGCATTGCAGCTTGTTTTATTCCTCTCACAACCTACAATCACTGGCACTCCGGTCACAACCGGTTACTCTGGGAGGATACCATGAAATATTTTACTGCGGCTGCTGCCGCTGTTGCAATGTCATTATCTGCGGGCGCCGCTACGGCCGCCTGTGATGCTGGCGAAATCGTAATCAAATTTAGCCATGTGACCAACACTGACAAGCACCCAAAAGGGATCGCTGCTACGTTGCTGATGGAGCGCGTCAACACAGAAATGAACGGCAAAGCCTGTGTTGAAGTGTTCCCAAATTCAACACTTTACAACGATAATCAAGTTCTGGAAGCTTTGTTGCAAGGCGACGTTCAAATGGCGGCTCCTTCGCTGTCAAAGTTTGAGCAGTTCACCAAAGAAATTCCGCATCTTTGATTTGCCATTTATGTTCAAAAACATTAACGCTGTGGATGAGTTCCAAACTTCGGAAGCTGGTCAAGCCATGAAAGAATCAATGACCAAACGTGGCCTCTTGGGTCTGGCATTTTGGCACAATGGCATGAAGCAAATGTCAGCAAACGTTCCTTTGAATGTGCCATCTGATGCAAATGGCTTGAAATTCCGCGTTCAGAACTCGGAAGTTTTGAAAGCACAAATGGCGGCCATGGGTGCGAGCCCGCAGCCTATGGCATTTTCTGAAGTTTATGGTGCCTTGCAGACAGGTGTTGTGGACGGACAAGAAAACACATGGTCCAACATCTTCGGAAAGAAATTCTTTGAAGTTCAAGATGGCACAACAGAAACAGACCATGGCATCATCGATTATCTCGTTGTGACCTCAACTGATTTCTGGGATGGTCTGCCATCAGATGTGCGTGACCAACTGTCAACTATCATGACTGAAGTCACAACTGCACGTAACGGTGAGTCAACATCAGTGAATGCGTCTGCTAAAGACGCTATCATCGCTGCTGGAGGTGTTGTCCGAAGCCTGACAGCTGGGCAGCGCGCTGAATGGGTTGCTGCAATGATGCCAGTATGGTCTCAGTTTGTAGGTGATGTTGGTCAAGCCAATATTGATGCTGCACAAGCAATCAACGCGAAACACTAAAATTCGTTTTGCAAGGTTTGGCCCATAACAATATGGGCCAAACTCCTTTTTGAGGAATCCCAAATATGTCTTCACAATCCCCCCTTGCTCAGTCGAAATTGAGTCGCTGGATTAATGAGATTGAAGAGACAGCAATTGCGAGTTCTTCTGGGTCTTATGACCCTTATTACGTTCGCAAACGTTGTCTTGCGCTATGGCTTTAACACTGGTTTGATCTGGGGTTTGGAAGCGACAACATTTCTGTTTGCTTGGTTGGTTTTGTTCGGCATCAGCCATGCTGTTAAAGTGACAGCACACCTTGGCGTTGATGCTTTGATCAACTTGTTTTCACCCAGGCTTCTGCGTTGGGTTACTATATTTGCTGCGGCTGTTTGTGTTGCTTATGCTGGATTGTTGATGAAGGGGGCTTGGGATTACTGGGCCAATTTTGCCAATCTGCCGCAGACCACTGGCCGCTGGTTCCCAACAGGATTGGAAGAGATGCGTCGCACCTCTTATCGCGGTTGGTATGAGGTAATCGATATTTCCTTCCCCGAATGGCTCCGGTGGATCCAACCAATTATGAACGACGGCGATGATTACGAGAAAATCCCGCGTTTCATTCCCTATGCAATTCTGCCATTTGGCATGGCCCTGCTTTTGGTTCGTTTTACTCAAGTGTTTGTGCGCCTGCTGCGCGGCCAAGAGGCCAGCTTGATTGTCAGCCATGAAGTTGAAGAAGCCGTCGCTGAAGTCAAACACCTGAACGCTGAGGAATAGCCCCATGGAAGTTGCAATCTTATTTGCTATTGTTGTCGGGCTGATGCTCATTGGTGTGCCGATTGCAGTTAGCCTTGGCATGTCCTCCATTCTGTTTTTGTTGGCACTTGGAGACACTTCGCTGGCCTCTATTGCACAAACGTTCTTTCAGGCGATGGCTGGGCATTATACTTTGCTGGCCATTCCGTTTTTTATTCTAGCCTCGAGTTTTATGTCAACGGGCGGTGTGGCGCGTCGTATTATCCGCTTTTCCGTTGCTGTGGTGGGACATGTACCGGGGGGATTGGCGATTGCGGGTGTCTTTGCTTGTATGATGTTTGCAGCCCTCTCAGGCTCCTCACCGGCCACAGTGGTAGCCATTGGCAGCATTGTGATCGCAGGGATGCATCAGGTCGGTTATACTAAAGAATTTGCAGCTGGTGTCATCGCCAATGCGGGCACGCTTGGCATCCTGATCCCGCCATCGATTGTGATGGTGGTGTATGCGGCGGCGGTTGAGGTTTCGGTGGGACGAATGTTCCTAGCGGGTGTTTTGCCGGGCCTTATGGCGGGCAGCATGTTGATGATAACAATCTATATCATGGCGCGGGTGAAAAACTCTGCCCAAGGGGAAGTGGCAAGGCTGGGATGAAGTGGCAGCCGCTGTCTTGGATGCTGTCTTTGGTTTGGTTTTGATCATTATCATTTTAGGCGGCATCTACGGAGGTATTTTCACACCGACCGAGGCTGCGGCTGTGGCCTGCGTCTATGCTTTCTTCGCAGCGTTGATGATTTATCGTGACATGGGGCCTTTGAAGGGTAGAGGCTGGCTGCGCGATCACGAAAAGATGCCATTTGGTCTGGGACTGCGCGTTGTGGCTTTCGCTGTAATCGGCTTTATTTTGCACTGGTCCTTGGGAAAGGCAGGCGTTTATCCGGAAGGTTGGGGCATGATCGTGGCCCTTGCTTGGGTCATCGTTTGCTTGGGCACCGGTTGGGCTATGACCCATTTTGAGAGCCAGCGGCAACGGGTTGCTTGGCCCATAATTATGGTGCTCGGTGCTTTGCCTGGTTTGTTCTTTGGCTATTGGACTATGGTTTCGATTTATCAAGGCCTGGCAGGATATGCCGCAGGGATCAACAATGTCCCTACTCTTAACGGTTCTATTGGCAGTGGTTGTGGGGATTTTTTTGCGCGTGACGACGATTGCGCCTGCTATTATTTTTACCTTCTCACTGCATGGCGCGGCCCGTGAGGGTCATGGCACGAGCTTTGCCTCAAGCCTGATGGGCGGCGCGAAAGCTATGGGTCGCGGTTTGGCTGAGGCTGTGATCTATCTGCCGGCCTGTGTGGTTCATAGCGATACTCGTAAAACGTTGTTTGAATCTGGCAAGTTGACTGTGACTTTAATGTTCATCATCGCCAACGCGCTTATTCTGAAGCATGTTTTGACCGATGAGCAAATTCCGCAACAAATCGCCTCGGCGATGTTGTCGGCGGGATTTGGGCCAATCATGTTTTTGGTGATCGTAAATGTGATTTTGCTGATTGGCGGGCAATTTATGGAGCCTTCCGGCTTGCTGGTGATTGTGGCACCTTTGGTCTTTCCAATTGCCATGGAGCTAGGCATTGATCCAATCCATCTTGGCATCATCATGGTTGTGAATATGGAGATTGGCATGATCACACCGCCGGTGGGGCTCAACCTGTTTGTGACCTCTGGGGTGGCCAATATGCCGATGATGTCCGTTGTACGCGCGGCTTTGCCTTTCTTGGCGGTCTTGTTCGTCTTCCTTATTCTGATTACCTACATCCCCTGGATTTCCACGGTTTTGCCAAATGCGATGATGGGGCCGGAGCTGATCATTAAGTAGACAGGCTAACCAGAAGGTATATGTTGAATTTGAGGCAACGCACTAAGCCTCAGAGGATATGAGGAGAGTGACTTTGGACCCGATTTTGCTGACACCTGAAATGATGGTTGTCTTGGCTATATTAGGGGTCACTGTCACTCTTTTTATCACCGAAGTGTTTCGGATCGATTTGACCGCAATTTTGACCATGGTGGCTTTGGGCTTGCTCAGCCAAGTTCCGGGCTTGGGCAATTTGGCTGACACGTCACGGCTGTTTGATGGCTTTGCATCCAATGCGGTCATCTCGATTATTGCCGTGATGATTATCGGCGCGGGGCTGGATAAGACCGGCCTGATGTCGAAAGTCGCGGGCTATATCCTTAAACTGGGCGGTGCCAAAGAAACCCGCATCATTCCTATTATCTCGGGCTCGGTGGGAATTATCTCTTCGTTCATGCAAAACGTCGGTGCTGCGGCGCTGTTTTTACCAGTGGTCAGCCGGATTTCAGTGCGCACGGAATTGCCTATGTCTCGCTTACTGATGCCGATGGGTTTTTGCGCCATCTTAGGGGGCACCATAACCATGGTGGGGTCTTCACCTCTGATTTTGCTTAATGATTTGATGGGAGTGGCCAATGCTGGATTGTCAGAAGATCAACAGATGCAGCCGTTTGGCCTGTTTGACGTCACTCCGGTTGGCATTTGTTTGATGGGGACAGGTATCTTGTATTTTATGGTGTTTGGCCGCTGGGTTTTGCCGCGCCAGGCCAGCAAGGGTGACAGCACCTCTGCTCAGTCTATGCGCGCTTATGTTAAAGCCACATATGGGCTGAAAGTTGATATTTTTGAGGTGCATGTGCCGGAGGGCAATATTCTAATCGGGCATTCATTGGCGGATGTCATGGATGCTCATCATATCTATATCATTGGTACAGATTACCGGGGCAAGCGGGTGGTTGCACCTATGGCGGCCACGCAAATCAAGGCGCCTTGCAGCTTGGCAATCCTTGGACTGCGCCGGGTGGTGTCTGAATTCGCTCAAGATTATGGTCTGGAGGTCTTGCCTCAGCTTGACAGTTTTTCCGATGACTTTGTCGCCACCCATGCCGGGGTTGCGGAAATTGTTGTACCTCCGGGATCTTCGGTGATTGGCAAGACGCCGGGCCAAATCCGGTACCGCGCCACCCATGGTCTATCGCTGTTGGGCATTCACCGCGGAGCCGAGACCCTCAGCCATGTCGAGACACCCGAACGCGCCGCCACAAGGTTGACTAATGTCCCTCTTTTGGCTGGTGATACTTTGGTAGTCCATACCAAATGGGAGTCTCTCACTCGTTTAAGCCGAGACCGCGACTATGTGATTGTGACCTCTGAATATCCGCGCGAAGAGGTGCGCCCGCAAAAGGTAAGCTGGGCCTTGGCATTCTTTGCGCTGGCGATTGCCATGATCTTGCTGACCGATATTCGCCTGTCGTTGTGCCTACTAACCGGGGCCGCGGGCATGATTGTGTCGCGGGTGTTGTCGGTGGATGAGGCTTATGATGCCGTGGGATGGAATACTGTGTTTCTCTTGGCTAGTCTGATCCCGCTTGGGGTTGCAGTGCAGGCCACTGGGACCGCCGCTTGGATCGCGGCGCAAGTGCTTATCCTGTTGGATGGCTGGCCAATTTGGGCCCTTCAGGTGGGGGTGGCTGTTTTGGCCACCGTGTTCACTTTAGTTATGTCAAATGTAGGTGCCACTGTGCTGCTGGTGCCCTTGGCTGTGTCAATTGCCGTAGCAGCCGGTGGCAATCCAGCGATCTTCGCGCTCACGGTGGCCATATCAACTTCGAATTCCTTCCTCATCCCAACGCATCAGGTCAATGCGTTGATTATGGGGCCCGGGGGCTACCGTGTGGTCGATTTTATCCGCTGTGGCTCCATCATGACCCTCTTGTTTTTGATTGTTTCAATGGTGATGATGAATCTAGTTTTTTAGCTGTCGGATAAGGCCTGCATGATTGGCACAAAATCCGCTGCTTTCAGGCTGGCTCCGCCGACTAAAGCGCCGTTGACGTTGGACACTGCGAAAATCTCTGAGGCGTTGCTGGCTTTGACAGAGCCACCATAGAGGATCGAGATTTCATTACCCTGTGCGCCATAGGTTTTCACCAATAACGCCCGCAAGGCATCATGCACCTCAGTGATCTGGGCGATTGTTGGCACCAGACCTGTGCCAATGGCCCAAATGGGTTCGTAGGCTACAACAATCTGCGCCTCGGTGGGCAGGGAAGCTGAAAGTTGGGTAGAGATAACTGATATGGTTTCACCGCTTTCGCGTTGCTCTATGCTCTCCCCGATGCAGATGATGGGGGTGATCTCTGCGCTGAGGACCGCACGGGCTTTGGCCTGAACAAGCGCATCGCTCTCTGCATAGCCGTTGCGCCGTTCAGAATGGCCAACAATTACATATTGCGCCCCCACATCTGCCAGCATCTGTGCTGAAACATCGCCCGTATGCGCGCCTGTGGCCTCATGGTGGCAATTCTGCCCGCCGATGGCCAGTGACCCAGAGCTTTGCACAGCAGCCTGTAGGAGCGTTGTCGGCGGGCAGAGGATGGTGGTGCAAGACACGTCACCTGCCGCAGCCGCAATGGATGCAAGCTCTGACAGTGCAGCCTGTGTGCCATTCATCTTCCAATTTCCAGCAGCGATTCTACGGGGCATTTTATTTCCTTTTAAATGTCAGTTGGCGCAGGGTTAAAAATTTTGCAGCAATGATCTGCGCGCCCAGCCGCAGGCTAGTTCGTGATCATCCATAGCAGCATCTGGAAGCGTCCAATAGGGCATAGCGGTTGGTGTTTTGGATTTGGTGTTATAGGTAAACTGTGTGCAGCCTTCATCTTGCAAAGCCTGCGCAAGGTCGCCCTTGGCTTTTAGCATGAGATTGCCCGAGCCCATCAGTAAGGCGAAGATGGTACCATCGGCATAGATTGCCAGACCTCCGAACATTTTGCGGGTAGATATGGGGCCAGCTTCGGAGAAGTGATCTGTGACAAAGGCGATATCTTCGTCAGATATGCTCATGTTTTGGCAAAAAGCGTTTCGTCAAATTTGATGCTTTCGCCACAGCCACAGGCATCCACCACATTGGGGTTTTTGAATTTGAAACCAGATTCCAGCAAGCTGGTTTCATAATCGATTTCAGTTCCAAACAAAAACATCTGAGCCATAGGGGCAATCATAACCCGGGCGCCATCGGTTTCAACCATTTCATCGTGGGCTGCGATTTCATCGACGTAGTCCATGGTATATTCCATACCCGCGCAGCCGCCTTTTTTTACACCAATGCGCAATCCTTGATGGCCGTCGCGGGCCATAAGCTTGGTGATTTGCCGCACCGCGGCTGGGGTGAGGTTAACTGCTTGTTTACCTGGAATGCCAAACATGTCGGATCCTTTACGTTCTGCATACAACCTAAGAGCGGGTGACGATTAGTGCAAGGGGTAGGCGCGCCGGTGAATTTACATGAAACCCAATTCAAGCCGGGCTTCATCTGACATCATATCCATGCCCCAAGGTGGCTCCCAAACTAGCTCAACTTCCACATGTTTAACGCCGGGCAAAGGTTCAATTGCTTCAGCAACCCAACCAGGCATTTCACCTGCGACCGGACACCCGGGAGCGGTCAGTGACATCAGAACCCGAACTTCGGAGTCTTCATTGATTTCAACCGTGTAGATGAGCCCCAAATCGAAGATGTTCACCGGAATTTCTGGGTCATATACCGTGCGTATACTCTCGACGATATTTTCATACAGCGGGTGGTCTGTATTGGAGGGCGCAATCAACGGTGTGCCTTCAACGGGTGCATCTTCCGACATGTCTCAATCCTTGAGTGTTTTCATAGGGTATAGGCGGGCAGAGCTCTGGGGTAAAGGCCGCTTTGCCGCTATGGGACGTTACAGCACGTCATGTCGCGGCCGGCTTGATGTTGTTTTGCGTAGAATTGGTGAAAATATACCGTCAGTCGCTTGATCCCTTTCGGCGTTTGGCGCATGTGGGGGCCATGAAACAGAAATTCTCATTCCAATTGCACACCACTTCCGGCAAGGCCCGACGTGGCACAATCAGCACCCCGCGCGGAGATATTCGCACGCCAGCCTTCATGCCCGTGGGTACAGCGGCCACCGTTAAGGCCATGCTGCCTGGCTCTGTACGTGAAACTGGCGCTGATATTCTTCTGGGCAACACCTATCATTTGATGTTGCGCCCGACAGCGGAGCGCATTGATCGCCTCGGTGGGTTGCATAAATTCATGAATTGGGAGCGTCCAATCCTCACCGACAGCGGCGGGTTTCAGGTGATGAGCTTGGCCAGCCTGCGCAAGATGAGCGAAGATGGTGTCACGTTCAAATCGCATTACGACGGCTCAAAGCATCATCTGACGCCAGAGAGGTCGATGGAAATTCAAAAGCTTTTGGGCAGTGATATCGTCATGTGTTTTGACGAATGCCCCGCTTTGCCCGCTGAACGAGATGAAATTGCCCGTAGCATGCGCATGTCGATGCGATGGGCTGAGCGGTCTCGAACCGCCTTTGGAGATCGACCGGGCCATGCCCTGTTTGGGATCCAGCAAGGTGGGCTGGACCAGGAGCTGCGCGGTGAAAGCGCCGAGGCGTTGAAGCAAATCGGTTTTGAAGGCTATGCGGTTGGTGGTTTGGCTGTGGGCGAAGGTCAAAAGGCGATGTTCGACGTGCTGGACTTCGCACCTGATCAATTGCCTCAGGATAAACCGCGTTACCTGATGGGCGTTGGAAAGCCGGATGATATCGTGGGGGCTGTGGCGCGGGGCATCGATATGATGGATTGCGTCCTGCCCAGCCGATCTGGCCGCACAGGTCAGGTGTTTACGCGCAATGGCGTGGTTAATATCAAGAATGCGCGCCACCAAGATGATCCGCGTCCCTTGGATGAGGCCTGTAACTGCCCGGCCTGCTCTAACTATTCGCGAGGTTATTTGCACCATGTCTTTCGCAGCCATGAGATCATCAGCTCGATGCTGCTAACCTGGCATAACCTACATTATTTTCAGGAACTCATGCAGTCGATGCGCGATGCGATTGAAGTTGATCAATTCGCCGAGTTCCAAACACGCTTTCACGCGGATCGGGCGCAGGGCGATATTGAGCCTTTGTAGATCTGCTACCGCTGAAATATAATTCTAAATTGAGCGGGGTATTTAAACCGGTCTTTGCTGCGATCCCGCAGGCCGAATACGGCGCCAAATTTGGTGCCTGATGTCCCAACCGATAAAGACACGCCTTCATTTTTAGGGGCAGATAGGTTGACTGCGGTCACTTCAAACACAGCCACAAGCCCGGTCTCGCCATTGGGGCTGCGGCATTGACCCGCGATATTTGCCGGTTTCTCGTTGTAGATCGGCACTCTCACCCGAGCAGGCGTGCGAAACTGCGCAGATACGGAAATATTGGGCGTGGAGATGACGCAGTCAGCCCCTGCAACCTCTTGCAAGGATCCTGCGCGAAAACTGCGGAAGGTGATCGCGTCGAACCGGGAGGGTTTTGTGGTGATGTTTGCATTGGGACTTCGCGCATCGCCGATATAATCCGCAATAGGCAGCGGCGCGTTACAGGCGGTGAGTGCAAGCACTAGGGCAAGATATCGCAAAAATTTAGCCATCAATTATGATCTCCAATGTCATGATAAAGCGGTGGAAACAGGATGTATGCAATATCAGATCAAGTTATTCACAGTTTTGCGCGATCTTGCGCCATTCATTTGCGTGCATTGCTTGCAACTCGGTCAATGACCATGCACATTAAAATTGGCCTTGAAAGAGGGGTGCATGTGCCCCAGATAAAGAAAAGACACTGGGCTGGTCGAATTGCCTATTTGGGATTTGGCCAGGGCCTGCCACTGATAAGGATTGAGTATGACATTTGAACTAGCCGATAGTTACCCCGTATTGCCCTTGCGCGATATTGTTGTGTTCCCGCATATGATCGTGCCGCTCTTTGTGGGCCGCGATAAATCTGTGCGCGCGCTTGAGCAGGTTATGAATCAAGATAAGCAAATTTTGCTGTCATCTCAACGTGATCCGGCTGAAGATGACCCATCCCAAGACGGGATATATGATGTTGGCGTTTTGGCCAATGTGCTGCAATTGCTGAAACTGCCAGACGGTACGGTCAAGGTGCTGGTCGAAGGCCGCGCGCGGGTGAGGATTTCTGAATTCGTCGAAAATGACTCCTTCTTTGAGGCGCAGGCTGTATTACTGGAAGAGCGCGAAGGCGATGCCGATACAGTTGCCGCTTTGGTCCGCTCTGTATCTTCAGAATTTGGACACTATGCCAAAGTGAAAAAGAATGTGCCCGAAGAGGCTCTGTCTGCCATAAGTGAAACCCGCAGCCCTAGCAAATTAGCTGATTTGGCCTCAGGTCATTTGGGTGTGGAAGTGGAGCAAAAGCAGGACCTGTTGGAAACACTAGTCGTGTCTGAACGGTTAGAAAAAGTTTATGGGCTGATGCAGGGCGAAATGTCGGTTCTGAAGGTCGAAAAGAAGATCAAAACCCGCGTAAAATCGCAGATGGAAAAAACCCAGCGCGAATATTATTTAAATGAGCAAATGAAGGCTATCCAGAAAGAATTGGGCGAAGGCGAAGAAGGGGAAGGCGAATTGGCTGAATTGGAAGCCAAAATTGCGAAGACCAAATTCAGCAAAGAAGCTAAAGAAAAAGCCGCCGCTGAGTTGAAAAAACTTAAAAATATGTCGCCGATGTCTGCAGAAGCGACCGTGGTACGCAATTACCTTGATTGGATGTTGTCCATTCCTTGGGGCGTGCGTAGCCGGGTTAAGAAAGATCTCAACAAGGCTCAGAAAAGCTTGGATGATGATCACTACGGCTTGGATAAGGTCAAAGAACGCATCGTGGAATATCTTGCGGTGCAGCAGCGTTCGCGAAAACTGAAAGGCCCGATCATGTGTTTGGTTGGCCCTCCCGGTGTGGGCAAAACCTCCCTTGGAAAATCTGTGGCCAATGCCACAGGCCGCGAGTTCATTCGCATCTCTTTGGGTGGCGTGCGCGATGAAAGCGAAATTCGGGGACACCGCAGGACCTATATCGGCTCAATGCCGGGTAAGATCATTCAGGCTTTGAAAAAGGCCAAAACAACCAATCCTTTGATCTTGCTGGATGAAATAGATAAGATGGGTCAGGATTTCCGGGGCGACCCTGCCTCGGCGATGCTGGAAGTTTTGGATCCGGAACAAAATTCAACCTTTATTGACCACTATCTCGAGGTTGAATATGACCTGTCGGATGTGATGTTCTTGACCACGTCAAACAGCTACAACATGCCGGGGCCATTGTTGGACCGGATGGAAATCATCCCTCTGGCAGGCTACACCGAAGAAGAGAAATATGAGATTGCGCATCGCCATTTGATACCAAAACAGGTAAAAAATCATGGGTTGAAAGCTGGTGAGTTTTCGCTTGATCCTGAAGCACTGCAAGAGATCATTCGTACCTACACCCGTGAAGCTGGCGTGCGAAGTCTTGAGCGTGAGATCGGTAAACTGGCCCGCAAAGCCGTGACTATGATCGTGAAGAAAGAGGCCGAGACTGTGGCGGTGACGCTTGATAATCTTGATGATTATCTTGGTGTTAAAAAATATCGTTACGGTTTGGTTGAAGATGATCATCAGGTCGGCGTTGTGACCGGGCTCGCCTATACCAGTGTCGGCGGTGATCTGCTACATATCGAAGCGCTGCGCTTGCCGGGCAAGGGTCGGATGAAAACTACTGGGACTTTGGGCGATGTGATGAAAGAAAGCATTGAGGCCGCCAGCTCCTATGTGCGCTCTATCTCTCCTGAAATTGGGGTGAAACCGCCCCGCTTCGATAAGATGGACATTCACGTGCATGTCCCGGAAGGGGCCACTCCGAAGGATGGTCCGTCAGCCGGGCTCGCGATGGTCACCTCAATCGTGTCGGTTCTGACCGGCATTCCGGTGCGTAAAGATTTGGCAATGACCGGCGAAGTGACGCTGCGTGGCAATGCCTTACCCATCGGTGGTCTGAAGGAGAAACTTCTGGCCGCTTTGCGTGGGGGTATCAAAACGGTTCTGATCCCTGCTGAAAATGAGAAGGATCTGCGCGATCTGCCTGAGAGTGTGTTGAACGGATTAGAAATCATTCCGGTGAGCCATGTGTCAGAGGTTTTGAAACATGCGTTGATCTCTACGCCTGTGCCGATTGATTGGGATGAGGCCGCGGAAGAAGCAGCGGCTGCGGCCTTGGCAGCCGAGCAACGCGGCATGTCCAACGTAACGGCGCATTAACGCGGCCTATTAAAATCAACTTGAAAACGCCCGTGCGGCTTGTGCGGGCGTTTTTTGTGATTGTTGGGTTTGGCATTTTTCCCTAACCTATGCTTGGATGCCCCACATACTCGAATCGAAGGTGCATTATCGGGATGATCTCAACGCAAACAGATGTCCATTTCTCCGAGCTGCTGGTTTTGCGGCATGGTGAGACCGAATGGAATGCGGCCGGGCGCATGCAGGGCCATCTCGACAGTCCCTTAACCGCAAAGGGTATCGGCCAAGCGGAACTGCAAAACCAAATCCTGCGCCAATACGACCTGCGCAGGCATAGGTTTATCAGCAGCCCTCAGCAAAGGGCGGTTGAAACCGCAAAAATTGCATTGCTTGGGATTTGTGACGCGATTGAAACCTCTGTGGATTTGATGGAGATTGACATGGGCACATGGTCTGGGGTGACCCGCGCGGATATCGCTACTGAGCGGCAGGCGTCTTTGGAGGATTTTAGCCCGACAGCCCTATACGACTGGGCGCCAGGCGGTGAAGGCAAAAATCGCCTTTACGTCCGTTGTGCGGCCTTTTTAGCGCGATTGGACGGTCCTGCAGTTCTTGTCACCCATGGCATGACATCGCTTTGTTTGCGGCTGAATGCGCTGGGTTGGGGCTTGGATCGGCTGGACGATTTGCCAAGCGGGCAGGGGGTGGTTTACCGTCTGAAAGCTGGCAAACACGAACAGTTGTAAAAAACCCAAAAAAGCCCTTGCCCCCTCTCGCTCGGCGTTCTATATCGCGACCACAGGGTCGTTAGCTCAGTTGGTAGAGCGCTTCGTTTACACCGAAGATGTCGGGAGTTCGAGCCTCTCACGACCCACCATTCATCCCGTTGATAACATAAAAATCTTGTTTCCAGAGGCCTTTCGTGCGCGAGTCAATACTTCTGACAATACTATTTGATAATACGGGGATGTAGGCGATGAGTAAGAGCATCAGAGTGGGCTATCAGTATCCAGCTTCACGACTCAGACTTATACGCAAGAGGTGGACTGTAATAGTCAGCATCCCTGCGCACCTACGACATCTGTACAGTAACCAAAGAGATAAGCGTAAATCTACTTTCACTTCAGACAAGAGCGTTGCGGATCGTTTGCACCACACACTTGCTCAACAAATCTACGATGAGTTCGACCAGAAGCAGAATGAGCATCTGACTAAACACCATGCTGTCACTGATAACTTTGCTGCTGATACTATCTATGGGTTGGCAACATCGTTTAAATACAAGAACATCCCTGACCTGAAACCATCAACAGAATATAGCCAGTTAGTCGCCCTGAAGACTCATGTGATGTCTATGCTGACATGATTATGAACGGTGCCACGATTGATGAAGCTAATGTGATGGCAGACTTCATAGCAACCTCTCCTTCACCTGAAGAGGTACTCGTGAGGTTTAGAGAGCTTCAGGCCAATTCTCCGTACACTACAGAGCAGAAGGGGCTTGCTGGTCGCTATAAACATCTGATGACCCAAACCTTCTGGCATGACCTTCTGATTGAAGCAGCAAGAGAGCAGGGGCTACCAGAGCCACGCTTAGACCCGCTTAAGGGTGCATAACACACCTTTGGCAGTGATTGATGGGAATGTGCAGGTTAATAGCCCTATAATGAGACGCACGACCAACCAACCAGTTGAACCAATTAGTCGCCCAGCTAGGATTGTGCCAACAGGTGTGCGAACATTGTCTACGGTTATGGATGAGTACCTTGTGGATATGCGCTTGAAGCAGAAAGTGTTGATACAGCAGAAGAAGCTGACGCGCTGGAACAAGCAGTTCTTGGATGTGATGGGCGACTTAGAGATTGCTGAAATAGAGCCAAAGCACGGCTATGAGTACATCCGTAAGGTGCTGGCAGATAACCCAGATCGTTCAAATCGTACAATCAAGGATTACTGTTGGGGTGTTCAGAACCTTCTCAAGTATTGTGTTCGGAGTGGTTATATCGAAACCAATCCCTTCCGCGATCTTGATCTGAAGAAATACGGCAAGGAGGCTGAAGAGACCTATCCGTACACATCTGAAGAGATAACTATGATCTTTACTCACGATTGGAACGAGCCAGATAGATTGCTTCTGTCGATTGTTGCTACAACAGGCATGAGACCATCAGAGGCTGGCAATATGACTTGGGAACGCTTCAACGATACTGAGTACGCTGGCATAAGGTACATTACGACAACAGATGCTAGATGGTGAGAAGGTTCGAGTGAAGAACAAAGGTTCAAGACGTGATGTGCCGCTACATCCTGACCTAGTATTGCCTAAGAAGGGCGCTGGGCGCTTGTTCGACTATAATAAGGATGAGGACGGTTGTTGCTCAATGGACTATTGGACACAAGATCAACCCAATCCTTGAGCGAGCTAGTTCCTCACCCAAATAAGAGCCTGAGGAGCTTCCGCAAGAACCTTTAAGAGTTATGATGCGTGATGCTTGGGGTAGGGGAAGAGGTACACGATGCCATCACAGGCCTTAATCAAACGACTAGCAGTGGTCGTAAGAACTACGGTGGCATGGGTCTGAAGGTGAAGTTTGAGGCTATCTCAAAGCTAGATGTGTCGTTTGTGAATGAGCGGTAAGTAGCCCTGCTGCCTCTAGCCCTAGGAGCCGCCTTAAAGGCCACTCAAGCCCAGCGCCCCAAGCCTAATACCCTTGCTTACTCGGGATAACACCTCTGACACCACCTCTAGGATCAATGATAATTTGAGCATTAACCCCAAGGTTTCTTTAAGCGGCTCTTACGGCCGGTCTTTGGGATAGAGGACTGGCGGGTGGATTGGATCGGTTCCACTTTGCCAACCATAGCTTCTAAAGCGGCAACTCGGTTTACTGTACTTGGGTGGGTTGAGAATAGCTTGTCATGCGCATGAGCATGGAGAGGGTTAATGATAAACATATGTGCAGTGGACGGGTTTCTTTCAGCCTTGTGGTTGTCAATTTTAGTAGCAAAACCCTGAATTGAGGTGAGGGCTGAGGCTAACCACAATGGATTGCCACAAATCTCTGCACCAAGTCTATCCGCTATGTATTCTCGACTACGACTTATGGCCATTTGTATAAGTGAGGCGGCAAGTGGTGCTAATATCATCATCGCTATTAGACCAATGAAGCCCATATTATTGTTTCGGCGACCACCAAAGAACATAGCAAAGTTGGCAAGCATAGAGATGGCCCCGGCAAAAGTAGCTGCAACAACCATGATAGTGGTATCTCTATTTTTGATATGAGCTAACTCATGCGCCATTACTGCTGCAATTTCATTCTGGCCCAGTCTCTTCAAAAGCCCTGTGGTCGCTGCTACCGCCGCATTTTCAGGGATTACGGCCCGTTGCAAAAGCATTGGGTTGGTCACTTTGTATCTCGTAGACCTTTGGCATTGGTAGCTGCGCATTTAACGACAGATTAGCTACCATCTCATATAGAGGATGACCCCGTGCGACCTCTTTAGCGCCATACATCCTAAGAACCATCTTGTCCGAATTATACCAAGCGAACAAATTCATTACTATGGCCAAGAGATAGCTATTAGAAGACCTTCAAAGCCAGCCAAGCATTGTACCTGCGAAACCGAACAGGGCAGTCATTGCAGCCATAAGCATTGCAGTCTTAATCATAACAGAACCTTTGTTTCAGTAGACTTGTAAAGAGATATGAGTTTGATGCGTTTATTCAATGATTGGGTTCAGGCTTTAATGCTCCCACTTGTCCTAAAGTCTTTGTGACCTAATTACATATACGGAGTTCTTAAAGATCATAAGGTTTACGATGAAACTAATAGCATATCTATTCACGGTTTTGTCATTGGTTGGTTGCAGCATCTCTCCGTCCCTGAACGACCCAAAGCTATCTGACAAAGAACTGAATTTGGAAGAGTTCTTTGATGGAGAGATCACTGCTTATGGACAGTTCCAAGACGTTCTTGGCAATGTAAGCAGACGCTTTACAGTTGATATTAAGGCTGAAATGACTGGCAAAACACTGACGCTGGTTGAAGATTTTTCGTATACTGACGGAACCACTGAGCAGCGTATTTGGGCGCTCAATAAGGTAGGAAGTAATGAATGGCTCGGTGCTGCTGACGGTGTTGTCGGGACTGCTCGTGGGGAAGAGTCTGGAGATATGTTCTATTGGAACTACACTATCGACTTGCCCGTACCAGATGGTGAAATCCGTGTGACATTTGACGATTATATGTGGCTGTTGTCTGATGATCGTATGTTGAACAAAGCATATATGTCCAAGCTTGGAGTGCCTCTAGGCGAGGTTACTATCATGTTTGAGAAGCAGTGACTTTAGTTTTAAAAACCAAGCTTAGCGTACAGATACTATAGTATAATATTTGCTTGAAATTCTCCCCCTGTCGCACTCTATTGCGTCAACGACATAATGGTGGATTGTTATGACAATGTTGGTACCACAAATGCTTTACAGTTTGATCCAAAACATGAATGATTTGAGTATGATCAAACTAATCACAACCATCTCTCTGATTTTCATTGCTACTGTTGGGATGGCTCAAGAAGCACCCTCATGTCCTGACCGAGGTACTGATCCGAGTGCGTTTTGCCTGCCTGGAACAACATGGGATGAAACGGCAAAATCATGTGTTGGTTTGGCTTAGATGCTACAGCCTAATACCCTTGCTTACTTGGGAGAACACCTTTGACGCTACTTCTGGGATCAACGACAGGATCGTCCGTGGTTATGCCAATGTGGGTACGAAAAATCTCTATTTCCTCGAGTAATGGGAGAGCCATAGAAACACTCCCTAGTTTCCCCACTACTATGACTATTCCGATAGGTTGTTTCCTGATATTTCTAGCCACTTGGTGAACTTAGCCTTCCTATCAAGATACTGACTAGTTGGATCAATACGGATAGGCGTATGATATTCAACCACTACGGGTTCTTCATATCCTTTAATGTTCCCAGTCACCTTACCTTTATGGGTATTCCTTACGTTCTTGATGTCGTGGTCTATTATTGAATTGGTAACCTGATGCGTGGCTTGATCTAGGATACGCCTGAGTTCTGGCTCTTTGTCGTATTGAATTATGAAGCTGTCATGGATGCAGAGAACTGGAATGTTCTTATTCGTAAAGTGATCCAACACCATGTTGGCAATCTGACTGTCGATATTCATCAACCTGAGGGCTTGGCCTGTATTGAGAACACCATCGAACTGTGGGTGCTTGTCTATGATAGCCTTTTAGCAGTTTCGCTAATTGTAAGTCCGTAAGGCTTTGTCCGAGCTTGTCTTTACGATCATTGTTGCGGAAGGCTTGGTATGCTTTCTTGTCGCTGTCAGCGTTGATCCCCATCAGGACTAACAGTTTTACGTAGTCTCTTTGTCTATCCTTGGTCGTTATTACTTCTGGCAGTACCAACTTCCCAAGATCATACGGGTCACCTGATAACTTTACCCCAAGTTCATTTGACAACAAATTCGGATGGAAGGCTTTAAAGTCCACTTCCAGTGTGGGTTTGTCGTTGATGTAAATCTTCGCAGCGGTCTTCTTTGTCTATCTGCTGCCACCAGCCACGATAGAACCGTCCCCCACGTTGCCACTTCGCAGCTAGTCCACCATTGAATACACGGGTCACAAACTTGTTGTCGGGCCCCAACGATATGACTCTGCTTACGTCCTGCATATTTTCCATACTTTATTGTCCGAGCGAAGGTCGATGATGGATAGCTTGGGATGTCGATAAAGGTATGCTTGAGCAGGTTATTATAGGCTCTTAGCTGGCCTCTAAGTGTATTGACCAAAGCAGTTCGTCAGGGCTTAGCTCTTCATCTTTATACTCAATCTTTCTGTTGGTGTCGTCATCAGGGTCATCCACATATTTGTCGTGCAGGATCACGCACTCTTCGTTGGTGTGGGTGTCGATGTCGTGAAGGTCGATGGTGAGTTCACGGAATAACTCAGTTAGCGTCTCCGTATGCCTTAGCCTTGTCGTGTAGCTACGCCCTTGTCCCGCTCTGGAGTGGAAATGTGGTAGCTCTTCGACATATCCAGCATCCACAAGAAGCGCTTCTACTTCGATGATCTTTTCAGGAATATAAAGGCCATTGTAGCGGCTACCAACCTTGTAGCTACTCTTGGTTTTGCTGAACCCAATGCTGAGGGATGGGTCTTTGAGCCACTTCACGTAGAGATCAAGGATCAGCACCCGAAGGCTTCCTTTAACTGTGCGCTTGGCTTTACGATTACCCTTGGGTTCTAACGAAGACATCCCAGTCTGATCGTAAAGGTCATTACACAGCGCCTTTATCTCAGGATGATCTGACCATGTGTGGACATCCAAGGGTTCAGAGTGCCATCGGTCTATCTTAGGCAGGTCGTCTTCCATAGCGTCTCTCTTGGTTTGATCATTTTAGGTAACTTACCACCACAGTATCCACCCATCCCATTGAATAACAATAGTTAACAAGCCCAATGCTATCATTGTCGTTCTGTCGAAGGGATAGTGCCTGTGATGTGACCTACTGAGCTTGCGAAGCATTATCAGGGGCTTAGCTCTTTGGCCTCTCCGTGGGGATTAATATTCTCTCTTTGGAGGTATTTTGGTTTTATTATGCTGGGAAGACGATGTCAGAAATAGCAAACATTTTCCAATTTCCACTAACTTTTTTGTAAGCATAGAAACCCGTGGCTTCTTCAATCAACGAACCATCTTTGCGAAGCCTCCGTGTGTTTCGCATTAAAAGATGAGCTTTATTCTCACCAACAGCCACAACGTCAATCTCAAATGAATCGCTTCTATCCCAGCCCTTAGAAGCCTTCATATCTGCTGGGTTAATTGGAAACTGATCCAACAGAGTTACACTATCGGCGCCGATGTAAGCTAATGGATAGTTGATGCAATCGTTGATCCCATCTAAGTCGTTAGCGTTAAATGCTACTAAGTATCTTTGGTAAGCACCAAGTAGGCTAGCACGTTCCACTTTATCCATTATCAAAACCCTTTTCTGTTAATAACATTTAAGCGTTACGTATGTGGCCACGTCATCTGATTATCATGCCAATTCAGGCTCTATTCTATTTTAACGGTAACACCCTAGTACACCAAGATATTTGGTAACTTCGATGCCTTGAAGGGTGTAGGCTGTGGTCACAAGGATTGCATCAAGCTCTTGTTGCGCCAAATCTGTTTCTTGTTGGGCCAATTCTCGTTCAGCCGCGCCATCCGCTTTGGTTTTAGCGACTGTAACATCAATTAAACAGTCCGAACAAATATCCTCGAATGGATTCCAGTTTCTTTTTCTACATTTCTTACACTCAGCCATTATAACGGGCCCTCTTCATTCTCAATGATTACAGCAGTTCCATAGGCTATCAATTTGAATGTATTAACTTCCCTAATGTTGCGCTGTAAGTTTCAATCATATTAAAAGTTACGCCAACAACAGCGTTTGCCCCAATCGTATGTGCTTCACTCGTTTAGATTGCTCAGCAAGGCATCTTTATTTTTCACCATCGCCACATCGAAAAGCGCAGTCGGCATCAGCCATTATTATTCCAACCCTACTTTTAATGTCTAGGTTAGGGGCCGTTTCTGTGGTGAGGAGTATGGAGCCAATTGCCTCGTTAATCTCAGCACGTTGATTGCTTGTTTGATCTGCACAATCAGGGCAAGCACCAAAGTATTTCCCTTCCCAAAACCCTAATTTTCTGCCGCATTTCTTACACTCAGCCATCGTCATTCCCCCCGGTTCAACTACTAACAAGCATGTCGTCTTGAGCTAACAAAAGCAATCCTCACAGCCTTCATATAAGCCACATGCAGGCGACAAACTCTGCGTTAGCCCACAATCATAACGCCCACCAAACAGGCTTTGAGGGCCTCTGTGTGGGGCTGGGGTGGCACCCTAGGATTCATACAGTAGAGTTTCGCCTGAGGGTGGTTTGCACCTACATCCACGACATAAGAAATTATGTTTGTCGTTTGCTTTAGTATCTGTCGTTAAGCCCTAACACAGCCCATGAGATACATCAGAAAGCCAGATGCTATAACTGTGGCGCCAAAGGTAACAACACGTATCAGATCATACTGGCTCGCTAGAGGTGGCTCTGTGGTGGGGATGGTACTAATCAATACCAAAAGGCAGTAATCAGCATCCGAAATTTTTCGGAACCTCAGTACCTAAGTCCGCAAAAGAACACGCCGATGATATTGGTGTTACAGACCGTACAGTGGAAAACTGGGAGAAAGACCGTCAGGCTATCAAGGCTGACCCAGAACTAGCAGCCAAGGCTACAACACTAGAGGCGTGGGAATATGTAAACGACCACAATAGAGAAGATGGACGTAGGATGCTTAGTAGGGCAGACCTTCAAGACTTCTACTACGCATGGTCTGAGTCGGTTGGTGTTAGAGATAAAGGTAATAGGACAAATGTCCTATTTCCCTCAGTAGGCCCTTGCTAGGTTTTTGAGACAGCACAGCGTAAAGATGCCTTCTCGACATTGCAGCAGATTACAGTTGTATTATGTATGACAACATCGTGGAGGGCAGGAAATGCGATCAATCTATGTAATTCTTATTGTTTTGTTATCGTCAAATGCTAATGCGCAAATGCGAGAAGCGCAGCTCAAAACACTTTTATCCATTTGTGAGACTGCTCAATCCAATAATGATCTTGGGACGGTTAAAAATATTGCTAATCAGATCAAAGATGAGCCGTTGCACTCGGATCAAGTGTTGGCGTCCAAAATGAAAAACTGTCTGTCCGCAGCATTTGGTGTTAAGGCAGTAAAAGTGGATAGTGAAGGTTTAGTTAAATCGATCGCAGAAAAGATGTCAGCTATTAAGAGTGATTGTAAACTACTTTTAGAAAATGCTCCAAATATTGCATTAGACAACAAGATATGTAGACGAATCTTTCTAACAGACAACTAGGCTCTATGACCAAGCTTTCAATCATCCCAGATCACACCCTGAGCATCACCTGTGGCGTCTGTAAGCATCATTCCATGCTAGAGGTAGCCAACCTAATACTTGTCGTTGGAGGCGATGCTATTTAGAAAAATGTTTAGGGCTAAACCTTCAGCCTTCAAACACTGACTGATTTTACTCAGCCAGTGTAAGGAAGACAATTCTGCCTTCGCACCGAAGAGATTAGTCATCACAGCTACCTTGGGAGGAAGCTTAAACGAATTTCAATTTACGGTGAAAGTACAATAATCAAAGTGTTTCCTGAGTAAAATATTACGCTACGTCAAATTTATTAAAATTTTCTACATTGTGTAAAGCTAAGAACAACAACACGTATCAGATCGTACTGGCGGGGTAACTCAGGAGTGGCGATGCATAGTGCTGGGGTTAAGACAACCAAGGTGCTGACTGACTGATCTTCACACAGTCAACACAGGCTCTATGGTGGCTGCTATCTCTTGGGCTATCTGCTGTTGTTGGTAGCCTTAGAAGGTAGCCAGTGATGCTGACACCATAGACACTCATGACGTATCTCTTCGATCATTTGTTTATCAGTCATTGCGGGTGATCTGTGCTATCCTCTTGGGTCATGTTCCATACGTATTTAGCTGCGGCTAGGAACTCTTCCTCATTGTATCCTAGGCTACCCCTTGAGATGATAGCCGTAGCTGCTAGGAGGTCATAGGTGATGTCCTGTATTTCCCTGTGGCTTTGTAGTGCTGTGCTAGCGCTAGAGTGGCTCCAACCATGTCATTTCGTATGTGATTTCTGATGTATCAGTCATGTTTGTAATTCCTATGTGTTTTGCTTGAGTAGATCACAAGGCCATTGGGGTAAAGCCCGTCAGTCGAAGCTCTTAAAGCCCCGCACAGCGCGTAAACCCTCTAGGCCATACGAGTTAACAACCTACGCTACTGTGCGTGTATGAGCCTCTGTGTGAGCCTGTAGGGTACCCGTATTATTATGCTGGAAGGATTGGGTTGGCCCGTTTTGCAGGTGGGTATCCAAGGTAAAGATTTTGTTTGTGGATGGGTTTGTTCTCAGGCAGGCTGGATTTGATAAATATGGAGATACAAGATGACAGAATATTTGGGAGGCTGCTCTTGCGGTAAAATAAGATACGAGTTGCTAGCAGAGCCTATGTTTACTCATTGCTGCCACTGCCACTTATGCCAACAAATAACTGGGTCTGCATTTATAACAAATACTTTTATTGAGGGTACTAATTTCAAATTAACATCTGGAAAACTTACCGCTTTCAGAGGGGCCTCTGGTTCTGGACGTGGCCATATTATCAAGAGATGTCCAGATTGTGGTGACCCAATCGTAAGTTATTTTGGAGGCACAGAACATCTTGCTGTTTTTAAGGCAGGGACACTGGATAATCCCAACTTTGCTCCCCCTGAAGCTCATATTTTTGTGGAAAGCAAAGTAGACTGGCTTCAATTGCCAGATGAGATACTCTCATTTGAAGCTTTCTATAACTTCGAAGAGATTTGGCCAGCTAAGGCATTCCAAAGATTGCAAAAAGTAAGAATCTTGCAACAGACTTAAGTTGCCTGAGATGTACTAAGACAGTGCCATTACCAAACTCTCAACCATGCCACAGCACTACCTCAGCATCACCTGTGGCATAAAGGGTAACAACACGTATTAGATCGTTTATAAGGGTAACTCTGATGTTGCGATGGATGGGGCTGGGGTTAGGTCAGCCAAGGGGTGATCGTAAGTAATCGAAGCAAGGCACTTTGAAGAATTATCCCACGGGTCGTTGGTACTTCTTATGTTACTATTTCTGTCAATACTTTTTGAAATTCTTAGATTAAATCTTGTTTCGATTGTAACTTTTAACTATTTGTTTAATGTAAAATAGGCAGAGTGCTTCGTTTACACCGAAGATGTCGGGAGTTCGAGCCTCTCACGACCCACCATTCACCACAATTAGATTGTTAATTTAACGCAACCTGCGGTTGCTTGCGCGCGTACGCTGTTATGCGGGGTGGATCTCAGCCAAGGATGAGGGCGCGACGCGGGCTGTGCGGCGCATTTGGCTGTGATCAGTGATCAGCGCTTTTCCATTTGATTTGGGTAACGTAAACGATGCTGCTATCAACACTAACCATCACATCACCGTCCTGAATATTGACTTGCAGCCGCATTGAACGACTTGCCTGCAAAGCCAGTTCACTGGTGTCCTTCTCAGAAAAGTTAATAACCTGAAGGTTGTCAAAGCGGGTAGTTTTGTTTTGGATTTTTTCCCACCACATCTCAGCCGTCCTGCCGCCGTAGCAATAGACGACCACCTTTTTAGCTTTGCCACAGGATTGACGCACAATCTTTTCGCTTGGAAGGCCCAGGGAAACCCAGAGCTCCAGCTCACCGCTCAGGCTTTTTTGCCAAATGTCAGGCTCATCATCCGTTGAGATGCCTCTAGAAAATTCCAATTTCTCATGGGCATTCAGTGCAAAAGCGAGAATGCGTACCATCAACCGTTCATCTGTCTCCGAAGGGTGTTTGGCGACGGTCAGATTATGGGTCTCGTAATAGTGACGATCCATATCAGAGACGGAAAGTTCAACTTTATAAATGGTGGCTTTTTGCGCCATGATGGTTTCCTAGAATGAGAAGATTGGGTTGCTTAGAATGTCTGGTGACTTTGTGAAAGCAAATAAAAAAGGTGGCTTCAAACTTATGCGGGCAACCCTAGCCGATTCAAGGGTAATATCGCCTCGGTGCCAACCCACTTAAGCGGAGGCGATGTCAGATCACGTGCGCATGCGAGGGAAAGTGTTTGGCCCAACAAATGGACACCACCCTCTGGTCACGCGCCTGACTTAAAGTCATAGATCACGGCTTATGACAGCTCTGTTCTGACCCTGCCTATGTGGTAGAAAAGTGATATACTGCATGATTTTGACCACATGCTGTTCTTGTCGTTGCAGGGGCATTCTTCATGTGGAATAACTGCATGACACTTTGACCACAGGAATACGTGATATGATTGACTTTTCGACTCGCCGGACCACAATGGTTGATACGCAAATTAGGCCAGCTGATGTGACTAAATTTCCGATTATCGAGGCGATGCTGCACGTGCGCCGTGAAATGTTTGTGCCCGACGATCTGCGCGAAACGGCCTATGCTGATGCGGTTTTAAACTTGGGGAAGGGGCGCAGCATGCTCGAGCCGCGCACATTTGGTAAGATGCTGGACGCGGTTGATATCCAAGGCAATGAATTGGTGTTGGATCTGGGGTGCGGGCTTGGCTATTCTGCCGCTGTGATCGGTAATTTCTCTGAAGCTGTTGTTGCAATTGAAGAAAATGAAGATATGGCTGCGGAAGCTGAATCTATTCTGGCGGCTGAAGGCTGTTTGAATGTGGCTGTGGTCCAAGGCAAACTGGCCGAAGGCGCGGCACAACATGCTCCATTTGATGTTATTATGATAGAAGGTGCGGTCGAAGAAATTCCTGCTGCTTTGGTGTCGCAATTGGCCGATGGTGGCCGCATGGTTGCGGTGTTTAGCCAAAAAGGCCAAGGCGTGGTTCGGGTTGGATATAAGACCGAAGGGCATATGTCGTGGCGTTTTACTTGTAACGCCTATGCGCCTGTGTTGACTGGTTTTCATAAGACGCATGCCTTCACGCTTTGAGTGTTGCGAGATGATTCTTTTGCCTGGGGGGCATGTGATGTTTGGACGAAAATTTGCTGAGGTAACCTGTGCGGCTCTTTTGATCTTGACTGCGCCCTCTGTCGGGGCTGCAGACAGCCTGAGCGACAGCCTGCGCAATGCCTATCAAAACAGCGGTCTATTGGTGCAAAATCGAGCCTTGCTACGTGCGGCGGATGAAAAGGTTGCAGGCGCGGTTGCTGCTCTGCGTCCAGTGATCAGCTGGAGCTCTAAATATTCCTACAGTTCCGCAGGCGTTGGTGATCCCAATTCGCTTGTCACAAGTTTGAGCGCATCTTGGCTTTTGTATGATTTTGGTCAATCCGATCTGAAAACAGACTCCCTCAAAGAGACCGTTTTGACGACCCGTCAATCTCTGATATCGATCGAGCAAGATGTTCTCTTGCGGGCGGTCAACGCGCATATGAAATATCGTCGAGCTGTTGAATTTGTCTCGCTGCGCTCTGCGAATGTTGAGTTAATTGTTCAAGAACTCCGCGCCGCTCAAGACCGTTTTGAAGTGGGCGAAGTGACCCGCACCGATGTGGCGCTTGCTGAGGCCCGTTTGGCCAGCGCGCGTGCAGGATTTGCCGCAGCAGAAGGCGATTTGGCCAAGGCCGCCGCGGAATTCCAAGCGGTTGTCGGGCGCAAGCCTGGCAACTTGATCACACCTGCAAGCCTGCCTGATTTACCCAATGATGTGGCGGCTGCCATTGCAATGGCGCAGGCCAATCATCCAGCTCTGAAACGCATGCAGCATGCGGTCGCGGCGTCGGAGTTGAACTTGAAGATTGCACAGCTGTCCAACCGTTTCACATTGTCTGGCGCTGCGGGTTTGAAGGATACGGATTCGGCCAATGGTTTGTCGCGTAGCTTAAGCGTGACGGCTGGGGGCCCGATTTACAGTGGTGGTGCGATTGCATCAGCTTCTCGCGCGGCCATGGCCCAACGGGATGCCACACGGGCGGAACTGCATGTAACCCGTTTGAATATTGACCAATTGGTGCGTAACTCTTTTGTGCTTTTGGATGTGGCACGCGCCAGCGGTGAGGCGACAGATCTTCAGATCCAGGCGGCCAGTGTGGCGTTTCGCGGTGTGCGCGAAGAGGCCTCCCTCGGTGCAAGGACCACTCTGGATGTGTTGAATGCAGAACAGGAATTGCTCGATGCCCGCGTCAGCCGGATTTCTGCCAGTATTGATGAGCAAATTGCCGCCTATACGGTTTTGGCCTCAATGGGTAAATTGACGGCTGCATCGCTGAACCTTGGAGTCAAAACCTATAATCCGGTAGAATATTATAATTTGGTGAAAACGGCACCGACAGCGAGAAGCACACAAGGCGCGGCCTTGGACAGGGTTCTTAGGGGTTTGGCTGGAAATTAATTTTATTGCCGGTCGCCTGAGTCTCAGTTTTTGACAGTGTTTGGCCAGATGGAAAGGATCAGACATGGCAGATGAGAACGCACATTCAAAAACTGAAAAATTGGTGTTGTCTGCGCAGCTCTCAGTCGCCTCAAAAAAAACCACGCAACCGTCAAAGCCGCTGGTGCTGACCGCTGATCAACTTGTGCCAAAACCCAATGCGCAAAAGCCTTTTGTATTGTCAGCCGCAGCGCAGATAAAACCAATCCAAGCAAAACCGCTCAGGCTGGCCAAGCCAAAATCAAAACAGGCGGCTGATCAAGACAACAAAGCCCGCGCCGGCTTGGAGCAATGCATTGCAGCCGTTCTGTCCAATGTTGAAATCTCGATATCGGGCTATGATTTGAGCTCGGCTGAGGGTAACAGCTTTGATGCAGAAGCTGAGGCGTATGATTGGCAATACAGGCAGTTAATAGCCTCGTTGCGTGAGGCTATCGCCGGGCCTTTGGGTGATGATATTTCGAAAGCTGTCAGGTCGATGATCAGCAAAAAACTTGCTGAAAAAACTTCTCCAGCCGGCAAAGACTAGCCAAAGCTACGGCGCAACCTCGCCCGCCAGTGATATAAGCCCTTCCACATCCATATGCTGCTCAATGAAACTGGCCAATTGGTCCAAAGTCTCATGCACAGTTGTGTCGTAGGAGGTGAGCTGTGATCTGGTGCCAATCTCTGCCAAAATTTCGGCGCGAAAGCTGTCGGAGGCGAATAGACCGTGCAAATAACATCCGCGCACGCTCTGATCTGACGACATGGCCCCCTCAGGGCGATCTGTCAGCTGCAACCATGGGGTGTAGCAATCTGGCCCTGTGGTTTTGCCAAGATGGATTTCGTAGCCATGCACAGGCGTTTGATTGGTAACTGTATGGGCTTTGGTCAAGGACAGGTTCTTTTTTGGGGTCATTGTGGTTTCAATGTCCAAATATCCCAATCCCTCAACCGAGCATGCCGCCCCTTCAATCCCTTCAGGATCATGTATTTTACGTCCTAACATCTGATAGCCTCCACAGATGCCAATGATTTTTCCGCCACGACGGTGATGCGCTTGCAGATCAATATCCCAGCCATTGGCGCGGAAGTTTTCCAAATCACTAATGGTTGATTTACTGCCCGGTAGGATCACCATAGCAGCATCACCGGGCAGGGTTTGGCCCTGCTCAATGATCTCAACTGTTACATTGGGTTCAGCCACCAGTGGATCCAAGTCGTCGAAATTGGCAATGCGTCCCAAACGCGGGACTGCGATCTTGATCTCACCGCCGGGTCTTGTGGCGATGTCCATTACATCTTCGGCAGGTAATTTCCAAGCGTCAGCAAACCACGGTAAGACGCCCAGATTGCGCCAGCTGGTCTTGTGCGCGATGGTGATCATCCCATCGTCGAACAGCGAGACATCGCCGCGAAATTTATTGATGGCAAAGCCGGTGATCCGGTCGCGATCTTCGGGCGGCAAAACCACATAAGTCCCCACCATTTGTGCAATCACACCGCCTCGGTCAATGTCGCCGATCAAGACGACTGGCACGTTGGCGGCTTCGGCAAAGCCCATATTAGCGATATCACCGGAGCGGAGATTGATTTCTGCCGGGCTACCTGCACCTTCAATGATCACATAATCAACAGTTTTGGCGAGGCGGTGGAAGGACGCCAGCACCTTTGGCATCAACTGTGGTTTTAGTTTTGAGTATTCGCGGGCTTTGACTGTGGCCATGCGATGACCCTGCACAATCACTTGCGCTCCAATGTCTGTTTCGGGTTTGAGCAATACGGGGTTCATATCCACAATTGCCGGCCGCTTACAGGCCATGGCTTGCAAGGCTTGCGACCGGCCAATCTCGCCGCCATCAACCGTCACAGCCGCGTTGTTTGACATGTTTTGCGGCTTGAAAGGTGCGACGGAATACCCGCGTTTGACCAAGGCACGACAGATCCCAGCCACCAGCATGGATTTGCCAACGTTTGAACCGGCTCCTTGAATCATGATCGCTTTGGTCATTTGCCACGCTCCCTAGGCTTTGCATACTGAACTCAGGCCGAAAGAAACACCTTGAATGTGGCTGATAAATTATTTTTTTGCGGCACAGGATATCAGGGATTCAGAGTTCAAACGCAAAGCGCGCCCCTTTGGGCGCGCTTTTGTAACGTATCCAAATTGATTGGTTTAGGCGGCTTCTGCCTGCTGACGGCGTTCGCTTTCTTCACGGCTCAAAGCCACTGAGGTGCGAATTCCTTTGCCTACAAAATCCATCAGGCCGGAGACGACACGCTCATTAGGGTCGATGCCAGCGCAAGATAGAACTTCGCGGCCATCACGAGAGCGCGCCCAGCGAGCGATTTGCTCGGGACCATTGCCATATTTCTTATCATCCGCGATCGCGTCATCCAGTGCTGCCAAGACAACGGCTGCAAATAGTTTACGGGCGCGGTTGCCCTGTTCGTTGTTAAAGGCGTTTCCGTCGACGAAATCTTTCATCTGGTATCCTTTTAATTCTTACACTTGAACTTTTCATTGTTGGCCTCTTATGAAGCAACTAAACCGATTCGGGTGCGCTCTTTTGGAATGCCTGCCATGCGCTGAGTGCATAGCTTGACCGGTCGTCGTCTCCTTCTCTAGGCTTGAAACAACAATAGTGGCTTCGATATAGGCTGGATTAAGTCAATTTCAACCTTTTGCCTAAGGTTCTATAAATGCCAAAGATTAACGGAAACGAAATACGCATCGGAAACGTGCTGGAGCACAATGGTGGTCTGTGGAGCGCTGTTAAGGTCGATCACGTCAAACCCGGTAAAGGCGGAGCCTTCGCTCAGGTGGAAATGCGCAATCTGCGCAATGGATCAAAACTTAACGAGCGGTTTCGCTCTGCCGATAAGGTCGAGAAGGTCCGTTTGGAGCAAAAAGATCAGCAGTTCCTGTATGAGAATGACGGTATGTTGGTGTTCATGGATATGGAAACCTATGACCAGATTGAGCTGCCAGCAGAATTGCTCGGGGATCGGCGCCCCTTTTTACAAGACGGTATGACGGTGCAAATTGAATATCACGAAGAAGAAGCGCTGCACGCGTCGTTGCCGCAAAAAGTAACCTGCATGATTGTGGAGACAGAACCTGTGGTTAAGGGGCAGACCGCCGCCAATTCTTTCAAACCTGCGATCTTGGATAATGGCATCAAGGTTATGGTGCCTCCGTTTGTGGGCCAAGATGAGATGATCATCGTGGACACAATCTCTATGGAATATACCGAACGCGCCTAAACGGTGACGATTGCGTCCCCTGCCGTCATATGGTCTGAGATGCGATCAAAGCGCAGATAAGCCAAAGCGAGCCCGCCGTGCTGTGTATAAATCAAACCAGCGGGTTTTTTATTGGCTATAATAGGGGTGCCACTGGGTGCGGATCCGCTGATTTTTACTTGGCGGAGACCTTTGCGCAGCTCGGTTTTGTGCTTCATACGCGCTACGATCTCTTGACCAACATAGCAGCCCTTCTTGAAATCTACACCATTGAGACGCTCAAAATCCATCTCCAAGATGAAACGATCAGGCTCCAGCTCAAGGCCGGTTTCAGGAATGATATGCTCCACACGCAGGGCGCGCCAGTCAATCACATCGCTGTCTTGCGCCCCATAGGCCCGCCAGCCCATGGCTGGGGTCCGTGGATCGGGGAACGCACCTTTCGGCACAGGTCCCAAACCGCAGTTGACCGGACACGTCATAGGCGCTATTTCCACGTTCGCGCGGAGCCGGTACATGCTCAACCGCGATAACAGGCTTGGCTGCAATGTGTCGGCAACATCAATTAAGATATCACCTTCTCGAACCAGCACGAAGAAATCTGCTAGGAATTTCCCTTGAGGGGTCAGCAAGGCCGTGTAATGCAGTCCCTGGCTCGAAATATCATTGGTCACCAAATTTTGCAAAAAGCTGATCCGGTCATCGCCGGTCACTTGAAGTATGCCGCGGGGGTGTTCGGGCTGGGCCATGGGCTGTTCCTTCGGTTCACACTTCCATATAATCTGTTTTCACAGCAAAGCCAGAGGCCACATGTCCGCACCGATTTCAATTGTCATTCCGACGCTCAATTCTGCGTGCTCTCTTCCGGCCACCCTGCTGTCGCTGATGGAGGGGCTGGACGCAGGTTTGATCTGTGAGGTCGTCGTCACTGATGGCGGCTCGAACGACGCCACGCGGGTCATTGCTGAGGCTTGGGGGGCCGAGGTCATAGCTGGCGCCACCTCACGCGGTGGGCAGCTGCGCCGCGGCGTGGCGGCTTCGCGGGGGGAGTGGGTGATGGTTTTGCATTCGGATACGATTTTGCAGAACGGTTGGGCTCGAGAGGTGCAAAAACGGATGCACGAAGGCCCACTGTGTTTTTCCTTGGCATTTAAAGCCCCAGGCATAGCAGCAAAGCTGGTGGCGGCATGGGCCAATCTGCGCACCGATGTGCTACGCCTTCCTTATGGTGATCAGGGGCTGTTGTTGCGCCACAAAGACTATGATGCCGCAGGTGGCTATCTTGATCAACCTTTGATGGAGGATGTGGCTTTGGTCTGCGCGCTTGCCCAGCGGGTGCGCCGGATACGCGCCCAAGCCTTCACTGGGGCAAAAAAATATCAACAACAAGGTTGGATGCGCCGTGGGGCCAAAAACCTGATCTTGCTGATGCGGTATTTGGCCGGGGCTAAGCCAGAAGATCTGGTGCGGGCCTATCAGCCTTCAGAGCCGCCAAACTGAATTCTGCATAAGTCGGAATAATAACCACCCAATGCGATCAATTCCGCATGGTTGCCACGCTCAATAATACGGCCGTTGTCCATCACAATGATCTGATCTGCAGCCACAATGGTCGAGAGCCTATGAGCGATCACCAATGTAGTGCGGTTTTGTGCGAGTTTTTCTAGCGCATTTTGCACCAAGACTTCGGATTTTGTGTCCAGCGCTGAGGTGGCCTCATCCAACAGCAAAATCGGGGTGTCGCGGAGCAAAGCCCGTGCGATGGCCACCCGTTGACGTTGACCGCCTGATAGATTGGAGCCGCGTGGCCCAACCTCTGTATCTATCCCGTTGGGCAGGGTTGGCAGAAAGTCAGTGATATGGGCCGCTGCTATGACACCTTCCAGCTTTTTGGGATCAATATCGACAGCATCTAGGACGATATTGTCGCTAAGCGTTTCGTCAAAAAGCAAGCTGTCTTGCGACACCACAGAGATACTGGCCCGAAGTGCACCGGGATCAATTTCGTCATTGGACACGCCAGAGACTGTAATCTTACCAGAGTTGTGGGCGTAGAGCCGGGTCAAAGCATTGAATATCGTGGTTTTGCCAGCACCCGAGGCGCCGACCAAAGCGGTGGTTTTGCCTGCTAAGGCCACGAATGAAATATCGTTCAAGACCAGCATGTCGTCAAAACTCAGGCTTACATTCTTAAATTCAATATCGCCGGTCGCAGTAAAATGTTTTGGAGCGTCTGGGCCAAGTAATTGGGGCTTTTGACCGAAGATATCGCGCATCCGTTGGATGGACACTGAGGCCGCATTGATCAAACCTGTGATCCCTGCCAAACGGCGCAAAGGCTCAAAAGCCAAGCCAAGCGCGCTGAAAAAGGCCATAAATTGGCCGACAGATTTAGCGCCGCTGATAATTTCATACCCGCCATAAATAATTACAACTGCAAAGCCAATGCCGCTCATGATATCCACTAAGGAAGGGATCACCGCTGTGCCAAATAAGGTTTTCACCTCAACTTGAATCTGTCTTTTTGTCAGAGTGTGGTAGCGGTCGGCATAATAGCGCTCAAGCCCATTAAGCTTGATGGTGCCGACGCCGTGAAAGGCTTCATTGAGCCGTGTGGCCATATTGGCTGCTACATCTCGGGCCTTAACTGCTTGTTTGCGGGTGTAGCGCTGTGCAATCAAAGACGGGCCCAACAGCAAAGGTGCTCCCATCAGCGCCATAAGGGTCCACAGCCAATCAATGGACAACATTACAGCGAATAGGGAAATCAAACCAATGAAATCGCGGGCCGCACCACGCACGAGAAGCGCCCAAATGTCGCCAACTGCCTGTACATCGCCATTGACGCGTTCCATTAAATAGCCCGGAGCATGCTTCGCGAAAAAACCCATATCCAAGCGCAAAAGGTGCTTCAAAAGATCATTTTGCAGATCAGCCACCGATTGCTTGGCGATTTTTGTCATCAAAACCCGGTGCACTACTGACAAAATACCACGGGCAAGAAATAAGCCAAATACAATCGCGCCAATGACCCAAAGTTGCGCATAGCTGCCGCCGACGAACACGCCGTCGAATAGGGGCTGCATCATCCAGGCCAATCCGCCCACCATGCTGCCTTCGATCATCATCAGCACCACGATGAAGGATAATACCCAAACATGCCGGCGCAGATAGCCTTGCCACAGCCAGACAAATAGCTTGCGTTGGTTAATGTCTTTGGCAGATGATGATTTAATGTCCATATTCGCCTGTTAGTGCTTTGTCAGCGCTCCTGCAAGTGAAGGCTGGTTGACCCGGCTGCAAACCGCGAATACCGATAAGATATCTCATTATAGGTCTTATATCATGTCACTCTCTCAAGGTCGTCAATATCTCGCAATTCCTGGCCCTTCGGTCATGCCCGATCGTGTGCTGCAAGCCATGCACCAACCCTGCCCAAATATCTATGAGGGCGGGTTGATCGAGATGACACATAGTTTGATCCCAGATTTGAAATATGTTGCCGGTACCGCAGGACATGCTGTAATTTATATCGCGAATGGTCATGGAGCTTGGGAAGCAGCGGTGTCCAATGTCTTGGCGGTGGGTGATAGGGTGCTGGTTTTGGCAACGGGCCGCTTTTGCGTGGGTTGGGGTGAGATGGCCAGCAGCCTCGGCATTACTGTGGAAACCATCGACTTCGGCGGTCGTGATACTATTGATATGGACCGTGTGCGTGACCATCTGCGCGCCGATACCGCCGGTCGGATCAAAGCTGTGATGGCGGTGCACGTGGATACGTCAACCTCAGTGCGCAATGATATTTCAGCCCTGCGCGGTGCCATAGACGCCAGCGGCCACAACGCGTTGTTGATGGTAGATTGCATTGCAAGTCTCGGTTGTGACGAGTTTAGAATGGATGACTGGGGCGTCGATATTATGGTCTCTGCCTGCCAAAAAGGTTTAATGACTCCCCCCGGCATTGCTTTTGTCTTTTTCTCAGACAAAGCCGCAGCGGTGCGCAATGCCATGGAGCGGGTCAGCGCCTATTGGGATTGGAACCCAAGAGTTGAGCCTGATCTTTACTATAAATACTTTTGTGGTACGGCCCCCACTCAGCATTTGCTTGGGCTGCGTGAAGCCTTGGATATGATCCGCGAAGAAGAGTTGCCACAGATTTGGGCGCGCCATGAGGCCTTGGCCAGCGCAGTTTGGGCGGCCTGTTTCGCCTGGGGTCAAGGTGGGCCGTTGACGATGAATATCGCTGATCCCGCCTTGCGCAGTCGTGCGGTGACCGCCTTGGCCATAGGTGCCCCAAGCGGCACGAGATTGCGCCGCTGGACCGAGCACCAAGCGGGCCTGACCTTGGGTATTGGCTTGAATATGGCAACGCTCGAAGATCCAAATGCGGATGGGTTTTTTCGCATTGGTCATATGGGCCATGTGAATGCGCAGATGATCATGGGCACGCTTGGCTCTATTCAGGCGGGCTTGATTGCTTTGGATATCCCGCATGGTCCGGGCGGATTGGATGCCGCAGCGCGGGCCTTGGCCGCGGCCTAGGTGTTTAGGGCGGCTTCAAGCGCAAGCGGTAAGGCTTGCGCGAAGGCCGCCATAGCGGCGGCGTCTCCACAAGATACCCTGATGCATCTGTCCATTGGCGCTGTTGCGGGCATACGAATGAAAATACCATTGGCCACCATATGGCCCAGTACTGCGCGGGCGAAATTCCCATCTCTGCCACAGTCAACGGCTACAAAATTGGCAGCAGAGGGCAGGGCGCTCAGACCATTGGCCTCGGCAATTTTGGTGATCTGCCTACGGCTCTGGCCCACGTTTTCTACAACTGAGTTGAAATAGTCTTGATCGGCAAGGGCGGCCAAGGCTCCTGCTTGCGAAATGCGTGACATGCCAAAATGATTGCGCAGCTTGTCAAAGGCGGTGATCAAGGATTTAGGTCCAATCGCATAGCCCACCCGTGCACCTGCCATTCCGTAGGCCTTTGAGAAGGTCCGCATTCGGATTACGTTTTCGGTCTCGGGCCGCAGCACAGGCGCCGTGTCTGCGGGCGCGAGTTCCACATAAGCCTCATCCAGCACCAAAAGCGTGGTGTCTGGCATCGCGTCAATCAAGGCCTGAACCGCATCAGAGTTGTGCCAACTGCCCATTGGATTGTCAGGATTGGCGAAATATACCATTTTTGCTGAGACGTCACGAGCTTTGGCGATGAGGGTCGCGGGGTCTTCATGGTCAGCAGCATAGGGCACCATATGCAACACGCCGCCATATCCTGAAACGTGGTAATTAAAGGTGGGATAGCCACCTTTAGAGGTGACCACTGGTGTGCCAGGCTCTACCAAGAGTCGCACGAGATAGGACAGCAGCCCATCAATCCCCTCGCCAACCATAATATGGCCGGGATCAATGCCGTGATGTGCCGCAAGGGCTTGTCGCAGGTCATAGTTTTCTGGATCACCGTATTTCCAAACCTCACTCGCGGCATGCCCCATGGCTGCAATCGCGCGTGGAGAGGGGCCAAAGACGCTTTCATTGGCCCCCAAACGTGCGACGAATTCCCGGCCCACTGCCCGCTCTTGGGTTTCCGGCCCCACAAAGGGCACGGTCGAGGGCAAGGTTTCCGCCAATGCTGTCAGTGCAATCTTAGTCATTTGCGTGCTCCCTTGGCAGTATGGCGATTCTTAGTCTTTCATATTAAACAATCTCTGCCAAACGTGCCAAGGCCTCTGATAGTTTTTGCTCTTCCTCTTCACGGGCCGCCAAATTTGCCTGTGTTTCGGCTAAAACTTCTGGTGGGGCGGAAGCTGCGAATTTGGGATTGTTCAAACGGCCGCGCAAACCGCCCAGCTCTTTGGCCAATTTTCCCATATTCTTTTCGAGCCGCGCCTTCTCGGAAGCCACATCGATGATGTCAGCCAATGGAAGGCCAAAGGTGGCATGCGGTGCTGAGACAGTAATTGCGCCTTTGGGCATCTCTGCGGCTATGGTCACTTCGGTGATCCGAGCCATTTGCTGGATTTGCGCCATATTGGCGGCCAAGGCCGCGCTGCCTGCAGCATCGTTTTGCACCTGCACCAAAGGCACTTTTGCACCGGCTGGCACATTCATCTGTGCGCGCGCTGAGCGGATGGCATCAATCAAGGATATGGCCCAGCTAATCTCGATTGTGGCGGCCTCATCGATCAGTTCAAGCCCATAGCTTGGCCAGTCTTGATGCACCAGCATGGTGTCTCGTGTGCCAGTGATGCCCCAAAGTTCTTCGGTGATGAAGGGCATGATAGGGTGCAGCAGTGTCATGCTTTGCTCAAGCACCCAAGCCAGAGTTGTCTGCGTCTCCAATCGGCCGGCGGCGCCGCTGGAATGCTCACCCTTTAGGATGGGCTTGGACAGCTCAAGATAGCGATCACAAACCGATCCCCAAACGAAGGCATAAAGCGCAGAGGCTGCATCGTTGAAGCGATAACCATCAAGGGCCGCATCTACAGCAACCCGAACCCGGCCCACTTCGCCAATGATCCATTTGTTCAGGGCCAACTCTGGTGAGGGCATCGCATCGCTGCGGTGTTGGAACGCTTCATTATATTCCGCAAAAGAACAGGCATTCCACAGCTTGGTGCCAAAATTCCGGTATCCAGCAATGCGTTGCATATCAAGCTTCAACACGCCCCCAAGAGAGGCCATCGAGGCATTGGTGAAGCGCAGAGCATCCGCACCAAATTCGTCTATGATTTCCAGAGGATCCACCACGTTTCCGGTGGATTTACTCATCTTCTTACCTTTGGCATCACGGACCAAACCATGCAGGTAGATGGTGTTGAACGGTATCTTGTCCACCACAGCCAACTGCATCATCATCATACGTGCGACCCAGAAAAACAGGATGTCAGAGCCGGTGATCAGATCTGACGTCGGAAAGAAGCGTTGCAGCATATCATTTTGCGCATCGGTCTGCGCATCGCCCGTCCAGCCCAAGGTGCCAATTGGCCAAAGGCCAGAGGAAAACCATGTATCAAGCACGTCTGGATCACGGGTCAGCACGGCGTCAGGACCGGCCAGATTTTGCGCTTCAGCTTCGGTGGCGGCGCAATATTGCGCGCCGGAGGCATCAAACCACACTGGGATTTGATGACCCCACCACAATTGCCGCGAGATGCACCAAGGCTCAATATTTTCCAGCCAATGATAATAGACTTTCTTTTCCGTCTCTGGCAGCACTTTAACCGTGCCATCGCGCACCGCCTCCAGGGCAGGCTCTACAATCTTGGTCGTGTCGACAAACCATTGGTCGGTGAGCATAGGCTCAATCACCACCTTGGATCGGTCGCCAAACGGCTGCATGATTGGTTTGTTTTCAACCAAAGGGCGGCGGTCGGTGCTCTCAACGCCTTCGGCATCGGTGACGGTGAAATTTTCAATAACAGCGAGCCCTTCGGCGGTGATATCTGCCACAATTTTCTTACGCGCTTCAAAACGGTCCATACCGCGATAGTCTTCTGGGACTAGGTTCATAGCGGCAATTTTCGCCACGTCAAAGCTTTCCTCGCCATTGGCGATGCGCTGCGCTGTTGTGGCTTGTTCCGCATAGGGCAGGCCATCGGCGCGCAAATTGGCTTTGGTGTCCATCAGATTATACATCGGAATGCCGCCACGTTTGGCGACTTGGTAGTCATTGAAATCATGCGCACCGGTGATTTTCACCGCACCTGATCCAAAGTCCTTATCGGGGTATTCATCGGTGATGATCGGGATCAAGCGGCGCTGGGCCTTGGGACCAACTGGAATTTCGCACAGCATGCCCACGATTGGCGCGTAACGCTCATCGGTCGGATGCACAGCCACAGCCCCATCGCCGAGCATGGTTTCAGGGCGGGTGGTGGCAATAGAGATATAATCGCGTTCTTCTTCAAGCGTGATGGAGCCATCTTCATCTTTTTCGATATAGGTATAGGTGGCACCGCCCGCCAGTGGATATTTGAAATGCCACATATGCCCGGCGACTTCGATATTCTCCACTTCCAGATCGGAAATGGCTGTTTCAAAATGCGGGTCCCAATTGACCAAACGTTTGCCACGATAGATCAGGCCTTTGTTGTACATCTCAACAAAAACTTTGATCACCGCATCATGGAAATTTGGGCTATTTTCATGGCCCACGCGGGTATCGCCCTGCGCTCCGGCCATGGTGAAGGCGGTGCGGTCCCAATCACATGAGGCGCCAAGCCGTTTGAGCTGGTTCACAATCGTGCCGCCAGAGCGTTCTTTCCATTCCCAAACTTTTTCTAGGAATTTTTCACGGCCCAATTCAATGCGTCTCGGTTGCTGGGTCTCGGCCAATTGCCGTTCCACCACCATCTGAGTGGCAATGCCTGCGTGATCAGTACCGGCTTGCCAAAGGGTATCGAAACCACGCATCCTATGCCATCGTACAAGAATATCTTGCAATGTATTGTTAAAGGCATGTCCCATATGCAGCACGCCGGTCACATTTGGCGGAGGAATCATTATGCAATAGCTCGACGCTCCGGGTTTGGCGTTCGCACCAGCGGTAAAGCAGCCCGCAGCCTCCCAAGCCTTGTAAAGACGATCTTCAGCTTCTGCTGCATTAAATTTTTCCATAGCCATGTGATAGGTACCCTTCGAATTTACACTCGAATACCCATTTCTATAAGCGAGTAAAAGCCCTTGGTTTTCAACGCAGCCGGTTAACGGGTCAAAGGGTCTCGCACGCCGGGACGAATGACCGATGGATCATAGGCTTGGCGGGCAAAAACCTCTTGGACGCGTTCCTCAAAATGGCTGACAGGCAGGGTGTCATAGTCTGGGTCAAAGCTGTTTTGGTCCCAGCGCTCACAGAATATGGCGCAATCGTCAAAATAGATATGCCCGCGATAGGTTTCGCGTTTGTCAGGATTGGCACCCACATGCTGGCCATAATAGAGCATTTGGAAGTCGCCATGTTTCTCAACGACCCAGCTGCATTGCTCGCGCACGAACGGGCGTAAAATAGAGGCTGCATATTCGTCGTGATTATAGGGGGCGAAGATGTCGCCGATGTCATGCAGCAGGGTTGAGACGACCCAATCTATATCTGCCCCGTCACGTTCTGCCCTTGTGGCGGATTGTAACGAATGGCCGAGGCGGGTGATTTGATACCCCGACAGCCCTTCATCAAGCCCCACCAGCGCATTGAGTAGACGGCTGGCCGTGCCTTTGGTGTGTTCGATCTCATGTTTTGTGAGGAACGCGTAATCGGCGGCATCACCATCTTTCATGGCGCGGAATTTGACTTGGTCCATTATGAGTACATCGCTGTTTTGGCTTTGGCACCGGCCATCATGACCGCTGCTTGGTCTTCTCTGATTGTCTCGTAGTCTAGGAGATCGTCCGGATGAAACAAGCCCTTTGGTGGGGTGCAGAGTTTGAAATTGTCAGTGTCACAGTTCCCGCGCAACGGAACGCCATAATCACGGGCTTCATTGGTTTTTTTACATGGGGGCTGATGTAACGGATAACCACGCCAATCCTACGGTTATCGGTGGTATTTGGTCCCGAGCCATGGATCATTAAACCGTGATGCAGGCTCAATTCTCCAGTGTCCAAAGCTCCGCAGGTTTTGTCTTCCTCAGCCACGTATACTTTGATCTCTTGCCCGCGTGAGAGCAGATTATGCTCATCAAAGCTGTCTTCATGGGGGATGATTGGGCTTTGGTGACTGGCTTTGACAAAATCCATACAGCCGCTTTGCCGGGTGGCCGGGGACAGGGCCAGCCAAGCGGTGACGATCCCATCGATCTCGCCCAAACCCCAATAGGCCAAATCTTGATGCATGGTGACCATATGTTTGGTATTGGGCTCTTTGATCAAAAACTCAGTAGAATATAGCAGAATATCCGGTCCCAATACGCCTTCAACCACATCCAAAATTGCCGGATGCGCGGCGATGTCATGGGCGATAGGCATCACCACATGGGCATTGACGCGCTTGTACACAGCCAAAGGTCGCGGCAGGCCATTGTCGAGCCAATCCCGCTCGATTTCTTCCAATTCATCACGCCAAGCCTTAGATTGCGCGGCGGAAATGGCTGGGATTGGGAAGAGATAACCATCGTCCCAATACCGCTGCTTTTGCGGCTCGGATAGGTGATTTGATATGTGGGAGTCTTGCATTTTGGCCTCCATGCTGTGCGTGAGATTGGCCACAGCCAAAAACGACGGTCTCGCCAAAAACCGACATTGCTGAAAAATGATCTATTCGCTGGACAGTGCAGGCGGGCTTGATACTATTTGTGCAGAAATAGGAGCATCTTGCGTGGAAAAATTTGGGAAGAGCCAATCTGTTGAACGGCGTGAAGACGATCGATTTTTAACCGGCTTGGGTCAATATGTTGATGACACAACGCCCGAGGGTGCTCTTCACGGCTATGTGTTCCGCTCGCCCTATGCCCATGGGGTGATCACCTCTTTAGATGTTGAGGCGGCGCAAGAGGCCGAGGGGGTGCATTTGGTGCTCACTGCAGATGTGTTGGATCAGGCCGGTGTTGCGGGCAAAATGGAGGCCAGCCTTCTGGAAAACCAAGATGGCAAAACCGCGCCCAATACGGATCGGTTTTTGTTGGCGAAAGACAAGGTGCGCTTTGTGGGCGAACCTGTGGCGATGGTTTTTGCCGAGAGTTTGGCGCAGGCCCGTGCTGCGGTTGAGATGATCTGGCTCGAGATTGACGATTTGCCCGTGCATATGGAAGTGGGAACTGGCGGCACGCCGTTGCATGACTTGGCGCCGGACAATGTGGCCTTTGATTGGGCCATGGGGGATCTGGCGGAAATGGAGGCTGCGAAATCAGAAGCGGCCCACGTGTTGAGCTTCGAGATTGCTGACAATCGGATCATTTGCAATTCCATGGAGCCCCGCGGATGTTGGGCCAATATGGAAGAGGGGCGGTTGCACCTTTGCGTTAATGGCCAAGGCGTTTGGGCGCAAAAAGAGCAATTGGCCAATATGTTTGATCTGCCGGCCTCCGAAATCCGTGTGACCAACCCAGATGTGGGTGGCGGTTTTGGTATGAAAGCTATGAGCTACCCTGAGTATTTCCTAACAGCTCAAGCCACCCGCATGCTCGGGCGGCCTGTTCGGTGGATGTCGGATAGGTCTGAGGCTATGCTGTCTGACAATGCAGGCCGTGATCTGACATCAACCGCGACAATGGCACTGAATGCGGATTTGAAAATTATTGGTTATCAAGTGCAAACCCTCGCCAATATGGGTGCTTATTCGGGGCAATTTGCCCAACCGATCCAAACCCAATTGTTTTCCAAAGTGTTGACTGGGCTTTATGATATTTCGGTGGCGCATTTGCAGGTGACTGGGGTCTACACAAATACCACGCAGGTCGATGCCTATCGCGGCGCTGGGCGGCCTGAAGCGATCTATGTGTTAGAACGTGCCATGGATTATGCGGCGCGCGCTTTGAACGTGGATCCTTGGGATTTCAGACGTCTGAACTTCATCCCCTGCTGAGAGTTTCCCTTATAAAACCGCCAGTAAAGTCCGCTATGATGTCGGGGATTTTCACCAAGTTTTGGATCGAGTGGTCGAAAAATGCGAGCTGGCCAGCTTTGTGGAGCGGCGGGCAGAAAGCGCTGCTAAAGGCCTGCTGCGGGGCATGGGATTGTGTTGCTATATCGAAAGCATTCTTGGCAATCCGACAGAAACCTCGCGTGTCGTATTCAATGAAGATGGCACGGTAGATCTGTTCGTAGGCACCCAATCGAATGGTCAGGGCCATGAAACGGTCTATGCCCAATATTTGGCGGATCAGACCGGACTGCCAGTTGAGATGATCCATGTGATCCAAGGCGACAGCGACAAAATCCCAACGGGTGGTGGCACTGGCGGATCTCGCTCTGCCACTGTGCAAAATACTGCAACATTGGCCTTGGTTAGCACAATAACCCAGCGCTATGCGGCATTTTTGGCCCGCCATTATAACGTAGATTCGCCTTCTGTCAGCTTTGACGATGAGGTGTTTCGGATTGCGGGCTCGAATGTTGTGTTCAGCCTTATGGATGCGGCAGATCTGGCCCGGGCTGAGGGCGAGCTGGATTTGCTCGATATGACGCAATCTGCCACGCTGGACGATTTGAGTTTTCCCAATGGCGCCCATGTGGCCGAAGTTGAGATTGACCCTGAGACTGGTCAGTCCAATGTGGTGCGCTATGTGATTGTTGATGATTTCGGATATTTGCTCAACCCGATGCTGGTGGAGGGTCAGGTACATGGTGGTGTGGTCCAGGGCCTTGGCCAAGCGATGATTGAGCATGTTGTTTATGACGAGAACGGTCAACTCTTGACCGCCAGCTTCATGGATTACGGCATGCCACGCGCTGGCGATGTGCCGATGTTTGAGTTCAACTCTGTTGTGGTGCCATCAACCGCCAACCCCATCGGCATGAAGGGCTGCGGTGAGGCCGGCACCATTGGATCGATGGCGGCAGTCTCAAATGCCGTGATGGACGCTCTGGCCGAGCGTGGTGTGACCCGGGCCGATATGCCATTTACGCCGCAACGGGTGTGGTCGATGCTGCAAGAGGCGGGCTAGGGCTCAATGTCCTTTTGCATTGGATTGATTCTAAGGTCTGGAAAAATTGCTTTGGCCGCACTGTGGGCGAAGCAAATCGCTCTCGTGGGGCGTTCACCCATGTCACCATTCTCGATGCCACGATGTCTTTGCGAGAACCTAGCTATCAAACCAATGCTGGGCTTGCCTATGAGTTACTCACGTCCTGGCTAGCTCAAAATATCTTCCTACAGTACCAACCTGAGCTGCAATTTGAACGTCACAACCTTCTGGCCTCAGGCTAGGCAGTGATCACCGGCAGTGGGATCAATCGACAAATTCAACAGGTCTACGGTGCTTTGGCTAACCGCTACCGCTCGGGTGATCAGATCTTTTTAATTGGGTGCTCTAGCGGGGCTTTTTGGGGCAAGTTGGCTCTTCATCGCTCCTTCAAAACGCTATGTTGGTAGCGATCCCTCGGAGCACATTCATGGCTCTGTGCCCGTCGGCATCGTTGGTGTGCTAGCTGATTTTCATTATGATGCAGGTGGTTGACCCGGTGGCGTAGACCTTACCGTCTTCAACACCACGGATTTCCCCCGCAGCCACGCCGGTGGAGCGTCCCACATGCTGCACCCAGCCGCGCGCTGTCACCTGCATGCCAATGGGGATCGAGCGGGTGATATTCACCTTATACTCAAGGGTCGTGTAAATGCTGCCCCTGGGGACTTTGGTCATAACAGCGCAGGCCATGCAGCTGTCGAGCACCGCTCCGTACCAGCCACCATGCAACGTGCCCATCGGGTTTGTGTGATCAAAATCTGGCATTCCGGTAAAGGTGACCTCACCGTCTAGGACCTCTGCCAGAGTATAGTTCAAAACCCGTGCTATGGGCGGGCGCGGCAATGTCCCGTCGCGCATGGCACACATGAAATCAAATCCGGACATCGACAACAATTGCGCGCGGTCTGGTAAATCAGCGAAGGTGGTTGCATCAGGCATCTGTTGTCCTTTGATAAGACCGTCAGCCTAGCGCGCCAATTTACGGTCTTCAAGCAACCTGACGTAGGGTTTGCGTGGGGGACTTGCCAATGGCGGTGCAAATCGCGGCCACGACCGTTGCGCGGTTCATGGTATAAAAATGCAGCTGATCTACGCCCGCTCTGACTAATTTATCGCAAAGCTCGGTGGCCTGTGCGATGGCCATGAGCTCGGCACGTCCTTCGCGGGCGGCGCGGGCAAAGCCCTCAGCAAGATCTGGTTCAATTGTGGTGCCACAAGCGAGGGCCATGGATTCAGTCGCCTTCCAATTCTGGACTGGCAAAATTCCGGGTATAAGCGGTATCGTTATGCCATGCGCCACCGCTTGATCCCTAAACCTTAAGAAGTTACCCGGGTGAAAAAAAAACTGTGTGATGGCGGCCGTCGCCCCTGCGTCTTGCTTGCGCTTCAGTATGTCGATATCGCTTTGTGCTGTTTGAGCCATTGGGTGCACCTCGGGATAGGCCGCCACGAAAATATTCTCACAGCTTTGTAAACGTGCAGTTTGGATCAGGTCGCACACATCAAGCCGCTGCGGCGTCGCGTCCCCGCGCAGAGCCACAATCCCCTTAGCCCCGGCCTGTTTAGCCGCATCGAGATAAGCTGCTAGGTCATCGCGGGTTTGCGCGGCGCAGGTGATATGAGCCTGTAGGGGGCCAAGACCTGATTTGTTCATTGCAGCTATGGTGTCGAGCGTTTTGATCGGATCGCGACTGCATGTCACCGATGAAAACTGTGGTGCAAAACCGGCCAAAGTTTCTGCGGTGCGTTGCAAGGCAAAGGCTGCTGTTACTGTTTTGGGCGGGAAAAACTCAAATGAAATATTGGTCATGGGATCCTCGAAAAGCTTGAATGCTGAATTGACATAACCCCAAAACTTATGATTAATCCAATTCATATAATTCAACTTTGTTATGAGGATTTTTCCTAATGCACCTCGAATTGCGCCATCTCCGCGCCATCCGCGCTATCCATAACTTTGGTGGCCTGTCCAAGGCTGCGGATATATTGAATCTGACACAATCGGCATTGTCACACCAAATCAAAGGTCTCGAGGATCAAGCCGGGATTGATTTGTTTGTGCGGCGTACCAAACCTCTGAAACTTTCAGCGGCTGGGATGCGGATGCTGAAGTTGGCGGATCGAGTTTTGCCGGAAATTGAGGCGGCTGAAGAGGAGTTCCGCGGCTTGTTATCTGGGAAAACTGGTCGTTTGCACATTGCGATTGAATGTCATGCTTGCTTCGAGTGGCTGTTTCCGGTGCTGGAAGCCTTTCGGAAGGCCTGGCCTGATGTTGATGTGGATATCCGTCCGGGTTTGGCCTTTGGCGCCTTGTCTGCTCTGGCGCGTGAAGAGGTGGATCTGGTGGTGTCCTCGGATCCGGAGGAACACCCAGATTTGGAATTTTCCCCTCTGTTTGATTACGAACCGGTTTTTGTGGCCTCTAGCCAACATGCTTTGGCGCAAAAAGAATGGGTCGAGGCGCAGGATTTTCGCGATGAGCTTTTAATCACCTATCCTGTTGAGCGCGCCCGACTCGATGTGTTTTCTCAACTTTTGATGCCAGCCAAGGTGGAGCCGCGTGCCGTCCGGCAAGTTGAGTTGACCGCCGTGATTTTACTGTTGGTGGCGTCAAAGCGTGGCGTTGCAGTACTGCCGGATTGGGTTGTGCGCGAGGTACGCTATAATTCGGACTACGTCACACGCCCCCTGACGCAGAACGGTTTGACCCGTAGATTATATGCGGCAACACGTCGAGAAGATACCACAAAGCCCTTCATGTCGCATCTGTTGAAACTGGCACGCACTGAGCCTGTGAAATTGCAACGCAGCTAGCCCTTGGCAAGTCTGCTTTGGGGGCGTATAGCCCACCCCTGATCTGCAGGAGCATCACAATGGCACAAAGTGCAAATATGAACGTAATGATCGCCACCGCCCGCAAGGCTGGCCGAGCATTGGCGAAAGATTTTCGCGAAGTTGCGAACCTGCAGGTGTCGGTCAAAGGCGCTGGCGACTTTGTGACTCGCGCGGATATGCATGCGGATCAAGTGGTGAAAGAAGAACTGATCGCCGCCCGCCCAACTTACGGCTTTTTGGCCGCAGAACGCAATGAAATTGAAGGCAAAGATCCAACCCGCCGTTGGATTGTTGACGCAATGGTTGGCGCCACAAACTTTCAACACGGCATGCCTCATTACGCAGTGACAATTGCACTTGAGCATAAAGGCGAAATTATTGCCGGCGTGATCTATGATGCCGCTCAAGATGAATGTTTCTTTGCCGAAAAAGGCCAAGGCGCTTGGATGAACGAAACGCGAATGCGTGTTTCCGGTCGCCGCACGATGTCTGATTGTGTATTTGCTACGGGTTTGCCCAGTGCTGGTCGCTCAGATCTGCCACAAACTCTTATGGATTTGGCACAAATTCTGCCTGTATCTGCTGGCATCCGGAACTTGGGTGCCCCAGCGCTGGATTTGGCCTATGTTGCTGCAGGCCGGGTTGATGGTTTTTGGGAGCGTCGTTTGAAGGTTTGGGATATGGCTGCTGGTCTTATTATCCTGAAAGAAGCCGGTGGCTTTTCTGAATCGATTCACCCGGGTGAAAATAGTTTGGAAGATGGCACGCTCATTGCCGCCAACGACCAAATTTTTACACAATTGGCCAAAGCTGTACGCAAAAGCAGCTAAGCACCCGTTGCGTCATGTATTGACAGATGGGCCAATCGGGCCATCTCTAAATCATGAAGTTTATATTTGCAGCGCTCTTGGCGATCATGGCCAGCATAGGATCGGCGGAATGTCCAGATAATCCACCGATTACGCAGGCTTTGAATAAAGCTTATACTGATCTGAAATTTGCTAAATTCTCCGCAGAGGCGCAGGTGGTCACGGATGAGCTGTGGCGGCTCTGGACTCAGGCGCCTGATGGCGAGGCACAGCGTCTGTTAAACAGCGGTATGCTCAGGATACGCCAAGGTGATTTGCGCGCGGCTCAAGAACAGTTGAGCGATTTGATTGCCTATTGTCCCAATTACGCAGAGGGCTACAACCAAAGGGCTTTTGCGCGCTACTTGGCGTTTGACTTTGGAAAAGCCCTGCCGGATTTGGCCCGGACGCTCGCCATTCAACCTCGGCACTTAGGCGCGCTGTCGGGCAAAGGCCTGACGCATTTGGCGCTGGGACAGGAGGCTTTGGCGGAAATTGAATTCCGAAAAGTGCTGGCTTTGAACCCTTTCACGCCTGATCAGGATTTGATCCAAGATTTGGGTACCGATTTATAGAAAATCCGTCTTTACACGCCCCGCGTTTTGCCTATGTTCGCGCCTGTGCCCGCGTGATGGAATGGTAGACATAGAGGACTTAAAATCCTCAGGCTTAACGGCCGTGCCGGTTCGAGTCCGGCCGCGGGTACCATTGATCTTACAATAGTCAAATAAATAAAGAATTTTAGGGTATTTCTGAGGGTTTACTTGTACAGTTTACATATAATTATAGCATTAATGTTACCCTATATGGTACATTCAATGGCCATTTTTAAGTGCATTAGGTTGGTACCGAGTGTAAGCCAAAGCAGTCGGTTTAATAACAACCGCCAAAAATCCAGTCTTATTTTTATAGTAGTTTTTAAGGATAAATAATGTGCACGCTGCACGCATCTAACAGTTATGAAAAATAAAACCTTATGGCATTTGTTGCAGTATCACACTGGACGTCGACTGAAATCAGCGATGAAATGATCTCAACTGCGAACGAGAAGTGTATACCTTTGATTATGCGTGTGGGAGCAAGTGGGGTACAAATGGTACGCACTGGTGAATTGAGTTTGTGTGTTGAGACACTTTATCCTGACGCAGCTGCGGCTCAAACTGCTCAAGCTAAAATTGCAGAAATTAGGGAGAAATTAGCGAAAGACTTTTCAATGACAATGGTTAGCGCATATGGTGGAGCAGTAATCGGTAGATTATTTAACTACATCAAATCAAATAGAAAGGGGGGGGGAGTTAACCGATTATACAGGCTCGTCCGACGATGAAAACAGACCCCACCAGAGTTAGCCCTTCAAAAGATCTGAACGTGTTGTTGCCTTATGGCGCTTCAGCTTGACGCTATTTGCTTATTACGTCGGTTGATCCCCAAGTCATTAGCGATCTAATTACCTCACTGGCAAGAACAGACTCCAGAACTAAGAATTCATAATCAAAAAAATAAAATTCATAGAGCTTAACATCTAAATCAATTAGTTGGACCAAGTATCACATCCCAGAAACTAAACTACTAGCGAGCCTATATGTATGCGACGTGGGAATTGGTCAGGTGCGAGCCTGGTGTTGCAAGATTGTTATATCCTTGAATTTTGGCCCATAACGGATAAAACTCGCTTTTTTGTGGCGCGCGCGTGGCCTTTGGGCCGTGCCACCACTTTAACGAGTTAGGACCCTCATGAATTATGCTCGCATCAACACGCTCACTTTTGCCTCGAAAGACGCAGGCGACGCCATTCAGGCGCAATATGCAGAGACCGCTGCCGCCTCTTTTGACGAAGCTCTCCTGTTGACCTTCGTGCGCACTGGCGATCTGAACGCGTCTTTGACCTCGATCTATCCAGACCAAGAAGCCTTTGATCGCTCAGCGCCGGTCCGCAAGGAACGGATGAAATCACAAAAGGATTTGATCACGGGTGTCTATGTCACAGAAGGCGAAGTTGCCCTGATGCATGTGAAAGCCTAAGCAAAACGGTTCTCAAGGCGCAAAACAGTGCGCTTTGAGGGCTATCCCTACTTCAACTCAAATTCCTGCAAAAGCGTTGTGCCATCTAGGCTCAACACATAAATCCTGCGGGATAGGTCTATGATCACCAATTCTCTGGGTGTGCGGCTGATGGAAAGCACCTCGGTGCCTGCGGGCAGTGCGGTTATTTCGGGAAACATTGTACTTGTAGTCTGCAACCGGATGACAAGCACTGTAAAGATTGCTATCAGACCCAAAATCATCGTGGCTGTGAGCGTTGTGACCAGCCGCCTCAAAAACCGTAGATTCGCCGGCTCAGGTGGATTTGCTGGAACCTCAGATTGATCTGCCATGACTGATGTCCTTTTTACCATCGGGGAAAACCCTCCACCACGCCTTGATAAAGCTTTGGCGCGGAATGTTCCAGAGCGCGCGATTAGCCGATCTCGATTGTCGCGGATGATCACCGAAGGGGCTGTTGAGGTGAATGGCGTTGTGGCCATGGATCAAAAGGCGCGGGTGGTTGAAGGCGACGAAATTGTCGTCCATGTGCCGGAAGCTGTGGAAAGCCACATGCTGCCGGAAAATATCGCTCTGGATATTTTGCATGAAGATGATGACCTGATTGTGGTCAATAAGCCCGCTGGCATGGTGGTGCATCCTGCACCCGGGTCGCCGTCGGGCACCTTGGTCAACGCGCTTTTAGCTCATTGTGGCGACCGCTTGTCGGGCGTCGGTGGATTGAAGCGACCGGGCATTGTGCACCGGATTGATAAAGACACCACGGGTCTGTTGGTTGTTGCTAAATCTGACATGGCGCATCAAGGTCTTGCATCGCAATTTTTAGATCATACCGTTGACCGGCTTTACACGGCGATTTGTTTTGCTGTGCCTTCGGCTGCGGATCCGCGTTTGATGGGGCTTGCGGGCACCAGCTTTGAAGCGGGCAATCAGCTCAAAATCGTCACCCAATTGTCGCGTCATAAAACAGACCGGCAACGTCAAGCTGTTGTGCTGCAAAATGGCAAACATGCCGTGACCCGAGTTCGGGTATTACAAGAGCTCTCCGGCGGTGCTGCGGCAGTGGTTGAATGTAAATTGGAAACCGGCCGCACCCATCAAATTCGGGTGCATATGTCTTATGCTGGCCACGCTTTGCTGGGCGATCAAACCTACAGTCGCCGGCGCAAGCTTGCGGGCGCGCATACTGAGCAAGTTGCCGCCTTCCCAAGGCAAGCGCTGCATGCGGGGCTTTTGGGCTTCAAACACCCTCTGACGGGCAAAACGATGGCCTTCACCGCTCCGTTGCCGCAGGATATGCAGGATTTGATCACGCTTCTGAGCTGATCTGAGTGTTTCAATTTTAACACCTCAGCGTGATTTCAGCTATACAGAGGCGTAATACCAGCAATTTTATTCCCATATCGTTAAATAAGCGACGCGATCTTGAAACTGGGCAGGGCGATCCACATATTCATGTTAAGGCTGCAAACATGGGGGATGAAATAGGGGAGTAACATGGCAAATTATGCAAATTTACCAGCACCAACACCGGAAGGCGGCTTAAACCGTTATATGCAAGATATCCGCAAATTCCCAATGCTGGAGCCGGAAGAGGAATATATGCTGGCCAAGGCTTGGGTCGAGCGTCAAGACAGCAGCGCTGCGCATAAATTGGTGACCAGCCACCTGCGCTTGGCGGCTAAAATTGCCTTCGGATATCGGGGTTACGGCTTGCCGCAGGCTGAAGTTGTGTCAGAGGCAAATGTGGGCCTGATGCAAGCTGTCAAGAAATTCGACCCTGAAAAGGGCTTTCGCTTAGCAACCTATGCCATGTGGTGGATCCGTGCGAGCATTCAAGAATATGTGCTGCGCTCTTGGTCATTGGTGAAGATGGGCACAACCTCTGGGCAAAAAAAGTTGTTTTTTAACCTTCGTAAGGCCAAGTCCAAAATTGGGGCTTATGATGAGGGCGACCTGCGCCCGGAACAAATAACCAAAATCGCTACAGATTTGGGCGTGACAGAAACTGAAGTTGTGTCGATGAACCGCCGGATGTCGGGGGGTGATGCCTCCCTGAATGTGATGGTTGGCAGTGATGGCGATAGCTCGACCCAATGGCAAGATTGGTTACAAGACGATTCTGCCGATCAAGCGGGTGATTACGAGAAAAACGACGAAATGACTGTGCGCAGCGAGATGTTGAGCGAAGCCATGGAGGTCCTCAATGACCGCGAGAAGGACATCATGATGCAACGGCGCTTGCAAGATCAGGCTATCACTTTGGAAGAGCTCTCTGGACAGTACAATGTCAGCCGAGAACGTATCCGCCAAATCGAAGTGCGCGCATTCGAAAAGTTGCAAAACCGGATGCGTGAGCTTGCGGAAGAGAAAGGCATGTTGCTCGAGGCCTGATCTCCCAGCCATGAGCTACGACAATACCCATGCCCTGCCATTTCCCCCTGGCAGGGTTACTTTCTTCGGGCTAGGGTGTTGAAAATACGATAAGGGAAATTCATATGACACCAATCCGTTGGGGTATTCTTGGCGCCTCTAAATTTGCCAAAGATCATATGGCCCCGGCCATTCACCTTGCCCGCGGAGCTGTTCTAGCGGCCGTTGCCAGCCGCAGCTCTGACAAAGTCGCCCCGTTCCAAGCTATGGCCCCTGATTGCCGAGCGATTGCGAGCTATGAGGCTTTGATCCAAGATCTTGATATTGATGCTGTCTATATCCCACTGCCGCATCATTTGCATGTGGAATGGGCGATTAAAGCTTTGCAGGCGGGCAAACATGTGCTGGCCGAAAAGCCGATTGCGATGCATGGCGATGACTTTGCGGCCCTGATTGCGGCACGGGACGCCTCGGGACTGTTGGCCGCAGAGGCCTATATGATTGTGCATCATCCACAGTGGCAACGGGCCCGGAAAATGGTGGCTGATGGCGCCATCGGCAAGATCATACACATCACTGGCGGGTTCTCTTACGACAACAGCAGTGATCCGAGTAATATTCGCAACCAGCCCGAAATGGGGGGTGGGGGCCTGCGCGATATTGGGGTCTATACCCTTGGGTCCGCACGCTATGTCATGGGCTTAGAGCTGAAAGATATTTCGGCCAAGATCCGCTATGAAAACGGATTTGACGTGTTTGCATCAGTTCAGGGCGCGCTTGGTGATGCCACATATTCCACCTATGTGTCGACCCGCATGCATCCGCATCAAGAGATGGTGTTTCATGGCTCGGCGGGCCTGTTGCGCCTCACGGCGCCCTTTAATCCAAATGTTTTTGGAGAGGCACGCCTAGAATTGCATCAACCGGAGCAAGGTCTCCGCGTTGAAAAGTTTCCTAGCGAGAACCACTATGTCAATCAAGTTGAAGCCTTTGGCCGCAGCATCCAAACTGGAACAGAGTATCCTTGGAGTCTTGAGCAAGCCCGTGGCACGCAGGAAGCGATTGATACGATACTCTCTGTTGGATCAAAGTTAGCTTATTAAATTCAGAGATATAGATCTATTTTTGATACAAATGGCGAGGGTGGCTTTATCCCGAATGAACCGCGTGAAGGCCGTGCGTAGGAAAGCCTGGGAATGAGGCTGGTTTGGATGATTGTGGTTTCGATCACGATAAGCTTTGCTCAGACAATCCTAACAGTGGTGCCGATGATCCAATTTTTTGTCATGTGACCACCAATCGCCAGCCCAACGAGCGTTTGGTGGATTTTGGCACCACCCTTAGTATATGGTTCGCCAAAGAGGCACGGCATCAAACCGCGGCCAGTGAAGTCCGGCCTTGGCCTTGGAGTGAGTTGGACTAGCCATCTGTTGCACTTGAGGCCGCCGCTGCGGCCTCAAGATCTATTCGTTGCGAAACGACTTAGTCTTCCATCGCTTCCAATTCATCAATCATCGCCGAAATCATGCTTAGACCCTTGTCCCAGAATGCGGGGTCGCTGGCGTCCAAGCCGAAGGGCTTTAGCAACTCTTTGTGATGCTTAGAACCACCTGCGCGCAGCATATCAAAGTATTTCTCCTGAAAATTAGGATCACCTTCCTCATAGACCGCATAAAGCGCGTTCACGAGACCATCGCCAAAGGCATATGCGTAGACATAGAAGGGCGAATGCACGAAATGCGGGATATAGGACCAGAAGGTCTCATAACCATCCATAAACTCGAACACCGGCCCAAGGCTTTCGCCCTGCACGCTCATCCAAATTTCATTGATCTGATCGGGCGTCAGTTCGCCGTCGGCGCGTGCTGCATGTAATTTGCACTCAAAATCATAGAATGCGATCTGGCGCACCACGGTGTTGATCATATCTTCAACCTTACCGGCCAAAAGTACCTTGCGCTCTTGCTGGGTTTTGGCAGCGGCGAGCAGCTTGCGGAAGGTGAGCATTTCCCCAAAAACAGAGGCGGTTTCGGCCAATGTTAGCGGTGTGGAAGAAAGCAACTCACCTTGACCGGCGGCCAAAACTTGATGCACACCGTGGCCCAACTCATGTGCCAAAGTCATCACATCACGCGGTTTACCAAGGTAGTTGAGCATCACATAGGGATGAACGGTTGTGACCGTTGGGTGGGCAAATGCGCCCGGCGCTTTGCCGGGTTTCACGGCAGCATCAATCCAACCTTCGGTGAAAAAGGGTTTAGCAATTTGGGCCATTTGAGGCGAAAATTCTTCATATGCGGAGAGGACCATCTCTTGTGCCGTGGCCCAATCGACAAGCTTGTTATCTTCGATTGGTAAAGGCGCGTTACGGTCCCAAACCTGCATGGTCTGCAGGCCCATCCATTTGGCTTTCAGCGCATAATAGCGATGCGAGAGTCTGGGGTAGGCGGCCACAACGGCATTGCGCAGCGCCTCGACCACTTCAGCCTCCACATGGTTGGACAAATGGCGTCCGGTTTGTGGCGTGGGCATTTTACGCCAGCGATCTTCAATCTCTTTTTCCTTGGCCAGTGTATTGTGGACCCGAGCAAATAGGCTGGTGTTCTCACGCAGAACCCGGGCGATTTCGCGGGCCGCAGATTCGCGGGTGTCACGATCCTGCTCGGAAAGCTTATTGGCCGCGGCTTCTAGTGGCAGCTCTTCGCCATCAATGTAAAACACCAAGCTGGCGACGGTCTCGTCAAACAAGCGGTTCCAAGCTGCAGCACCTACCACGGATTGATCGTGCAGAAATTTTTCAAGTTCATCAGACAGTTGGTAGGGTTTCATCGCCCGCATTCGGTCAAATACCGGCTTGTAGCGCGCAAGATCGCTGTTTTGGTTTATTAAATTTGCGAGAGCTTCTTCTTCCAGTCTATTGAATTCTAATCCGTAAAAAACTAAAGGAGTGGTGAATGTGGTCAGTTTGTCTTGCATATCTGACATGAATTTGGCGCGTAGAGGATCAGATGTGAGCTGATAATAGCGCAGGCCCGCGAATGACATGATCCGCCCAGCCACCACATCTATCGCCTCATACCGTTGCACAGCTTCCAGCAATCCGGAGGCGTTTAGCAAAGTAAGCTTTCCTTCATAATCATCTGAAAAACCTTTACAAGATGACTTAAGCCACTCTAGGTCATGGTGCAGTTCTGGCGCATCCTCGCCCGTGTAAAGATCGCTGAGATCCCATTCTGGAAGATTTCCAAAGGCACCAGCGCCCTGGGCCGTGGCATCAAATACACGTTTATTTTTCAACATCATTGGATCCTTATGGGTCAGTCTCGGTGCGCGCGATGTGGTGCAAATGAAGAGAAATGACTTCACCGCCTGCCGCATAGGTTGCGAACTATCTGCGACGGTTCCTATATTTACCCGCTCGATTGTGAAAGGCAATTGTGCGCAGATGCGGATTTACCACCCCATTTTGATCGGATTGTTCGACCTATTTTGTGGCTAGCCCTTTCTTTAGAAAGCCCAGATTGACAATTGACAATTGAATTTGGCCTGGAAAAGTGCTCCGGATGGGGAAAGCAATTTGCACTGGAGAGATCATGCGCATTAAAAATTTCAAAGCCCGTATGGCCAACCGGGATATGATGGCGGGGACGTTTATCAAAACGCCGGCCTATGAATTGATCGAGGTTCTTGCCACCAGTGATTTGGATTTTTTATGTATTGATATGGAGCACAGCCCATTTGACCGCGGCAGGACGGATGCCTGTTTGGCGGTGGCGCGAGCCTTGGATTTTCCAGTCTTAGTGCGGGTGACGCATTTCTCCTCCGAGACTATTCTTCAAGTGTTGGACATGGGCGCGGTTGGGGTTGTGGCGCCACATATCGTGTCTGCTGCACAGGCGGCTGATCTGGCCCGGTTGTCGCATTTCGGCAATGGTGGGCGCGGATTTGCAGGCGCCACCCGTTGGGCTGGATATGGCACGCAGTCCATGGTGGAGGTTTTAGCACAATCGGGGCGTGAAACCGTGGTCATCGCCCAGATTGAAGAGCCCGAGGCTTTGGATAATGTCGAGGCGATTGCTGCCACTGATGGCATCGATGGTCTGTTTTTGGGCCCTTCAGATATGAGCGTCTCAATGGGCTATACGGATACGAATTCGCAAGAGCTGATCAACGCATTAAAGCGCACAGGTGACGCGGCCAAAGCATCTGGAAAAGCCTATATGACTTTTGTGCCTAATGTGGCCAAGGCCGCGGTTTGGGCCCGCTATGGCCCACATATGTTTTTTATTGGCTCTGAGCAGGGCTGGATGAAGGCTGGCGCGAATGCGGATGCGGCTGGCATTCACGCCATCGGCTGATGCGCATCGAAAAAAGCTGAGGTTTGCGCGTAAAAGACGTCGCGGTGTTCGGGGCGTTCCATCATGATCTCATGTTTGGCTTGCGCCATGGTCTCGAGACGCCCCCTCGGCCAGCGGGCCATGCGACTGTGGATGCGCCGCGGGTCCACGATATTTTCTTCACTACCCAAATAGCATAATGCAGGATAATCTGGAGAGGGTCGATTATGGAGATGCCGCATTTCGCGCAGGGCTTCGTTCAACCATCGTAGGCTTGGACCGCCCAAGGCCCAATCTGGCACGGCTTCTAGGTGGGCTTTCATTTGCGCGAACATAGGTGCGTCACAGGTGAGGCTGTTGGTCGCGAAGGGCTCCGTTGTCACGTAGGCTGTGATGGAGGTTCCGGGGGCGCGGGTTTCACTGAGTGCGAAGGGATGTGCCAAAGTCGATAGCCCCCAGGCCATTACGCGCTTGACCGGCGGGTGAAACGCTATCCCCCACATTGGCGCGCTGAAGCTGCTGGCTTGTACTGGCATCTTTTGCATCAGCGCTCGCAAGGCGATGCAGCCACCCATAGAATGGGCCACCAAATAATAGGGTTTGTGCAGGCCTAACGTGTCGGCTGCCCGCAGCATGGCCTGCACGTCATATTGGTAATCTGTGAAGTTTATGACATGGCCGATGTTGCGATCCAATTGCAGGCGGTCGGCCAGACCTTGGCCGCGCCAGTCAACTGCGACGCTGCTATAGCCGTGGCGTGAAAGCTCCCGCGCAGCACCGCCGTATTTTTCGATATATTCTGTTCGGCCCGGAAAAATCAGCACTGTGCCCTTGGCACCTGAATTCCAAACCCCAATGCGGATCCGCACCCCGTCTTGGCCTGTCACCCAATGGCCTGTGCCATTCGTGGGACCAACTGCCAAATCGTTGTAAAGAGGTGCGGGGGAGAGCATTAGCTGAGCAAGCCGGCCAATTTCATCGCCATGCCCATATCGCCATCAACTGATAGCTTACCGGTCATGAAAGCCGAGGTTGGATTCTGGTCGCCTTCCATGATTTCCTGAAACACCTCCGCTGTGGCAGATAGGGTGACATCGGCCTCTTCATCAGAAATGCGGGCTCCATCGGCGTCGATGATCACCGAACCTTCATCCGTGATTGAGAATTTCGCAACACCATCAAAAGCTGAACCGACCAGCTTTTGATTTAGCGCTGTGACGGCTTGGTCTAGAATGTCACTCATGGGGGGTCCTTGATCTATAAAATTTTAGTGTGAGGGGCTGAAACCCGTAAACTATGTGCTATAGTACCTTTATGGAGATTATAATTTCGAAACTCAAATCTGCCGCTACGGCAACCGTAATTTTATTTGCGAGCGTGGGCGCTGTTTGCTCGCAATCGTATGATTTGGATGTGTTATTTGATCGGTTGCAAAAGGTGGACGCGGTGGACGCGACCGCCTTGGAAGCCAAGATCGTGTTGGAATGGTCCAAAAGTGGATCTGCGGCATTTGATTTGCTGCTGACCCAAGCCAAAATCGCCATTGATGCCCAGGATCATAAGACGGCCATGCAGCATCTCAATGCATTGACTGATCATGCCCCAAACTTTGCTGAGGGCTGGAACCTTACTGCGGTAACGCTCTTTAATATGGGTAAAATTGGGCCGTCCTTGGAGGCTATTGAACGAACCTTGGCGCTAGAGCCGAGACATTTTCGGGCATTAGAGGGTTTGGTCTTCATCTTGGAGGACTCGGGCCTTTATAAAGACGCCTTTGACGTGGTGCTGATGATAGAGTCTATACATCCTCACGCTGAAATTCTATCCAAGTCGCGAGACCGTCTCGAAGTGAAAATCCAAGGGCAAGCCCTGTAACCCTTTAGGGGATTGGCCGATGGCCCCAAATAACCGTATTGTGGCCGTACTCGGCCCCACGAATACTGGCAAAACCCATTACGCGATTGAACGTATGCTGGCACATCGCTCGGGGGTGATTGGCCTGCCGTTGCGGCTTTTGGCACGCGAAGTTTATGACAAAATTGTGGCCTTGCGGGGGCCATCGGTGGTGGCCTTGGTGACCGGTGAAGAACGTATTGTGCCGGATCGGGCCAAATACTGGGTCTGCACGGTGGAGGCGATGCCTGAGGGCATGGGATGCGATTTTCTGGCGGTAGATGAGATTCAGCTCTGCGCTGACCCGGAGCGGGGCCATATCTTCACCGATCGGCTTTTGCGAGCGCGTGGCCTGCATGAAACCCTGTTTCTGGGTGCAGAGACCATGCGCAAAGCCATTGCGGCTTTGGTACCTACGGCGGATTTTCTGTATCGTGATCGCTTTTCCGAACTGAGCTACAGCGGGCAAAAAAAAATTAGCCGCATGCCAGCACGCTCGGCAATTGTGTCGTTTAGCGTTGATAATGTGTACGGAATTGCGGAGCTTTTGCGGCGACAAAAAGGCGGTGCTGCGGTTGTCATGGGGGCTTTGAGCCCTCGGACCCGTAATGCGCAGGTTGAGATGTATCAAAATGGCGATGTGGATTATCTGGTGGCCACAGATGCCATTGGCATGGGGCTGAACCTTGATGTGAACCATGTTGCCTTTTCGGCGACCTCCAAATTCGACGGCAATCGCATGCGGCCTTTGATGGCAAATGAATTGGCCCAAATCGCAGGCCGCGCCGGTCGACATATGAACAACGGCACTTTTGGCGTAACGGGCGAGGCGGGACCTTTACATGATGAGGTGTTGGAAGCGATCACAGAAAATCGCTTTCAGCCTCTGTCTAAACTTTACTGGCGCAATTCTAAGCTGCAATTTGGCACAACAAAGGCGCTCATTGCGTCGCTGGAAACCCATACTGACAACGATTGGCTGACCCGCGTGCGTGAAAGCGATGACCTTGGTGCGCTAAAAACATTGGTTGAAGATGTAGAGGTGCAAGCGCGGGCCAGTGACGGGGCCTCGGTGACTTTGCTTTGGGATGTTTGCCGAATCCCGGATTTCCGCGGTATTTCAGGGCGAGAGCATGCGGATCTTCTGAGTGTTATTTACAACTATCTGCATGAAAAAGGTCAAATTCCGCAAGTTTGGCTCGCACGTCAAATAAATAGGATCGATAACACGCAAGGTGACATAGACGCATTGTCGAAAAGATTGGCCTATATCCGAACTTGGACCTATGTTGCACAGCGTAAAGACTGGGTTGATGATCATAGCCATTGGCGAGACGCAACTCGCGCTGTAGAAGATCGCCTGTCAGACGCGCTCCACATTGCGCTGACCCAAAGATTTGTCGATCGGCGCACATCTATATTGATGCGGCGATTGAAACAGAAGGAGAGCCTTGTGGCTGACGTGAATAAAGATGGTGAAGTGACTGTTGAAGAGCAGTTTGTAGGGCGGCTTGAGGGCTTTCGATTTCAACAAGATGTGAGCGGCTCTCCTGATGAGGCCAAAACTCTGCGCAGTGCGAGTTTGCAGGCCTTAACACCTGAGTTTCATCTGCGGGCTGACCGCATGTATAATGCGCCGGACACTGAATTTGATTTCACTGAACAGGGTGGTTTGATGTGGGGCACTTCGGCTGTGGGTAAATTGATCCCCGGTCCCGATGCGCTCAAACCCCACGTTCAAGCCTTCGTTGACGTTGAAGCTGGCCCTGAGGTTACAGAAAAAGTCACCCGTCGCCTGCAGCATTTCATAGACCGCAAAGTCTCTACATTGTTTGAACCTCTGTTGAACATGCAACGCGACGAAACCCTGACCGGCATGGCGCGTGGCTTTGCGTTTCAAATGATCGAGGGCTTGGGCCTGTTGGATCGTGCGGATGTGGGCGAAGATGTGAAATCTCTGGACCAAGAATCCCGGAGCGCACTGCGCAAGCATGGCATTCGGTTTGGTCAATTCACTGTGTTTATGCCGCTGCTTTTGAAACCGGCTCCAACGCGCCTGCGTTTGTTGCTGTGGTCTTTGGCGTCTGGCTTGCAAGAATTCCCTGAAGCGCCGCCTCCAGGTTTGGTGACGGTTCCAACGGATGACAAGGCGCCTGAGGGCTATCACTTGAAATCTGGCTACCGTGCCGCTGGTGAACGGGCTTTGCGCGTTGATATGGCGGAACGTCTGGCGGATATGCTGCGCACGCAAGACACGCGTGGTGGATTTGAAGCGACGGCTGATATGCTGTCGATCACCGGCATGACCTTGGAACAGTTTGCCAATTTGATGCAGGGTCTTGGCTATCGCGCTGAAAAAGCCGAGCGGGTGAAGGTGAAAGCCATGCCCGTAGTGGATAAAGCTGAGGCTGTGGCACCAGAGGCTGATGCGGGTGATGCAACTGCGGATGAAGCGCCGGTAGCTGAAGCGGTGTCGGAAGTTACGCCAGAGATTACTTCGGTGGATGAGGCTGACCCTGAACAACCAGTTGAAATGGAAGTGTTCTACACCTTTACTTGGGGTGCGCGCCGACCAGAGCGCATAGCGGATGCTCCGCGTAAAAACGCCAAGCCACGGGGTAAGCCTCAGAATGATAAGGGCGCCAAAGGCAAGGGCGGTAAAGGCCCACGCCGTGACACCAAAGCGGAAACCTTCCAAGCGCGTCCACCGAAGCATGAAAAACCAATTGATCCCGACAATCCTTTTGCCGCGGCTTTGATGGGGTTTAACAAAAAGTGAGTGAAGCAAAGCCGGGCTTGCGGGTTGATAAATGGCTATGGCAGGCCCGCTTTTTCAAAACTCGAAGTCTGGCTGCGAAGCTCGTGCAATCGGGTAAGCTGCGTTTGAATGGTGATTTGATCTCCAAACCGGCGCGCAATGTCAGCTCTGGGGATGTGTTGACCTTCCCAAAAGATTTAGAAACAAGGGTTATTGAAGTTTTCAAGCTTGGCACCCGCCGTGGTCCTGCACCTGAGGCGCAATTGCTCTACCGCGACCTTGCACCGCCCACGCCGAAACCCGCATACTCTGTCAGCCCGAAAGCCGATCACAAGCCAACCGCCCGAGACCGAAGGGCTTTGCAAAAATTTAAACAAGATCTTGAACATAACTAAGCCAAGCCCAACTTGCTAAACATGCCCGTGCCGTTTATGCGAACCCGGAAGCCAAAGGAAAGTGTGAATTATGACATATGTGGTCACCGACAATTGCATCGCCTGTAAGTTCACAGACTGCGTTGAAGTGTGCCCCGTAGATTGTTTCTACGAAGGGGAAAATATGTTGGTGATCAATCCTGATGAATGTATTGACTGCGGCGTTTGCGAACCAGAATGCCCAGCCGATGCTATTCGCCCGGACACTGAACCCGATATGGAAAAATGGGTTGATTTTAACCGCAAGTTTTCAGAGTCTTGGCCGGTGATTATCACTAAAAAAGATCAACTCCCCGAAGCTGAAGATCGTGACGGTGAGGAAGATAAATTGGAGAAATATTTCTCTGAAGCAGCAGGCGCAGGCGGCTAAATGGTGCCGCTTTATTAACGCCTCATTATCTGCTATACTGTCTTAGAAATGACAAGCTGTAGACCCACACACAGCGCCTAGCGCATCCACTTTAAACCGATTTTAAGGCTGGCTCCTTAGAGAGGGTGGGTGTTTGCTTAGGCGCGAAAGGAAGAACATGACTAAAAAGAAACTTGATTTCCGCATTGACGAATTTGTTGTGTATCCGGCCCATGGTGTCGGCAAAATTGTTGGGGTTGACGAACAAGAAGTTGCGGGCATCACCCTGGAACTTTTCGTCGTGGCTTTTGAAAAAGACAAAATGACCCTGCGGGTTCCAACTCACAAGGCGATCGAAGTGGGTATGCGTCCGCTGGCGACGCCGGATGTGGTGGCGCATGCCATGGCCACCTTGCGTGGCAAAGCTAAAGTGAAACGAGCCATGTGGTCACGCCGGGCGCAAGAATATGAGCAGAAGATCAACTCTGGTGATCTGATCGCCATCGCCGAAGTGGTCCGCGATTTGCACAGAACCGATGATCAACGTGAGCAAAGCTATTCTGAGCGTCAACTTTACGAAGCCGCTTTGGAACGTCTGACCCGTGAGATTGCGGTTGTGAATGGAGCCGAAGAGGTCGTTGCAGGTCAAGAGATCACTGATGTGCTGATGGCGCGGATTGTTCCGGTTATCGCCTCCTAAACCTCAGGCTTGATTTAAAGTGATTGCACCGCCAGAGCCCTAGGGTTTTGGCGGTATCTTTATGTCGAGCTCAGGTTAACGCAATGACACAGATGAGGGCGCTGACTTCTGCAACTTGCTGAGTCGCACCCAAAATATCACCAGTTTGACCGCCGATTTTTTGCTTAGCAATTGCACCCACAGCCCAAGCTGCCAAAGCTGCACCAAACACTGCGGGCCAGGCACCGGTGATCAAGGCCACGATAACGCCAATTAGGATCGCCAGAGTCGCTGTTGAGCGCGTTGGACGCCCTACCTGAGCTGATAGGCCAGATGCTCTGGCATTGGGCAGCCATGCCATCACAGGCACCATCACGGCGCGCGACATGGCCATAATCCCAATGACGGGCCAAATGTCTTGGTTTGTAAGCTGGCCATAGAGTGCGGCTTGAAGGCCCAGAAAAGACACCAATCCAACAACGCCGTAGACACCAATATGACTGTCTTTCATGATCTCTAACCGTTGCGCAGGCGTCCAGCCGCCCCAAAGCCCGTCCAAACTGTCGGCCAAACCGTCATAATGCATCGCTCCGGTGACAAAGGCCGTTGTGGCAACGATGAGAAAGCCAATGGCAAGTACAGGCAGCTGCGCGGCCATGCCGAGCCAAGCCGCTGCTGCACTGATAGTACCCAATATGAGGCCAGCCACGCTATAGGCCCAGCATTGATGAGCGCCGCGCGCCTCGGCCCAGCTGACATCTACCCGCACCGGCAGGCGGCTCAAGAGCGCTACAGATAATGCAACATCCGCCCATTGTGGGCGCCAAGTGTCGCGGTCAGACATTGATAAGGGCCTTTCGTCGCATGGGCTTATTTGAGTGTTGGGTAAACAAGGATTTAACAGCAATCAACGGATTCTCTTCATCATGGATGCATTTTCTACTTTGGCCGAATTTCGCAGCTTTATGGCTGACTTACCAGAGGCTGATCTGGTGGCAAAATCGGCGGCTACAGAGCGCAATTCTCAGCTGACCAAGCCGGCGGGGGCTTTGGGCGATTTGGAAAATTTGGCGATTTGGTATGCGAGTTGGACCGGCAATGGTCGCCCAAGCCTTGAGGCGCCTCAAGTGGTTATTTTTGCTGGCAATCATGGCGTTGCGGCGGCTGGGGTTTCGGCCTTTCCGCCAGAAGTAACCCAGCAAATGGTTTATAATTTTCAAGCGGGTGGCGCTGCAATTAACCAATTGTGCAAAGCCTTTGGTGCGAAAATGGATGTGATTGCTTTGGATTTGGAGCGACCAACTCAGGATTTTACCAAAGCCCCGGCGATGAACGAGGATGAGCTTTTGTCGGCCCTGCAAACCGGTTGGCGCGCAGTGGATCCGGCGGCTGATTTATTTGTTGCAGGCGAAATGGGCATTGGTAATACTACACCTGCGGCAGCGATTGCGGCGGCTCTATATGGCGGCGGCGCTCAGGCTTGGGTCGGGCGCGGCTCTGGGGTTGACGATGCGGGTTTCGCCTTGAAGCGCTCTGTGGTTGATGCAGGGCTTGCGCGTCATGAAGCCATCTTGGAGGATCCTTTGGCTGTATTGCAAACGTTAGGCGGGCGCGAAATTGCGGCCATGTCTGGGGCGATCGCTGCGGCTCGTGCACATCGGATCCCGGTGTTACTGGATGGGTTTATCTGTGCCGCTGCGGCGTCTGTTTTACACGCATTGAACCCCAAGGCTTTGGACCATACCCAAGCTGGACATTTGAGTGCAGAAGGTGCGCATGCGAAATTGCTTGGGCATCTTGGTAAAGAGCCACTTTTGTCGCTTGGCCTGCGTTTGGGGGAAGGTTCTGGCGGGGCGCTGGCGATTGGCGTTGTAAAAGGCGCGGTGGCCTGTCTTTCAGGAATGGCCACTTTTGCAGAAGCCGGCGTGTCTGACACCTAAATTCACTAGCCGCGTGGCATGTCGAGGGTGATGGAGCGGCCAGAAATGGCATAGGTAAGGGTGGCCGCGCTGATATCGGTGACGCGGCCGCCATTCAGGCGATCTCCCACTTTCACCTTGAGAACTTTGCCATTAGCCAGCCGGACCAAAGCATTCGGATTGCGCTTGGTGCCTGTGATGCCAATCAGGTTTATATCGCGCAGGTTTAGAACGTTTTTGACAGTTGCAGCCTGTATCACCGACATGCTGCTTGCTGCTGTAGGGGCTTGCACTTCCGACGGTTTCGCGACCGTGGGGGGCGGGGCTCAAAGCTGCAAACTCAACACCTCTTGGGCGCATCTCGGGTCTGAGGGAGATAGCTACAGATTGGGCATTTGTAAAAAGCTCTATTTCCGGCGGCACTTGCGCCAGGGGCGGGCGCATAGTGGGCCTGAACAGCGCCAATTCGTCTTGTGGAATGTCAGTCAGGGCAACACTTTGAATCTCCACATCTAAATTATCGGGGCGCTCTATGAGGTGATCCTCGGTGGATATATCAAAATTGGCGGATACGAGCGGCGGCAATGCAGCGGGTTCTGGCTGCGTGGGAGTTGGGTTTTTCTCTAAAAATGTGGGCACACTAGCCGGATCCTGCGCCATCGTTGCGGGCAAACCTTGCGCATCTGCCTGTCCTATTTTGGGATCCAGCGCTGCCTCTGCCACATCGGCATCTGTCGCTTCGGTATCGGCGAAAGGGGATATGGGAGGCACGGTCCAAACGCCGGTATCAGAGAAACGTTGTTCCGCTGGGGTGATTGGTTTGGGGTCTGAAACGAATTTGGCCCCAGTGATCTGATCGCTCGGCGCAGGCTCCTCTGGTGAGGCGGTTTGGATATTGGTGGCGAGCGCTGTGGCCGTATCCGGCGGTAATTCTTGCACTATCACAGGGGGGATGGTGATCTGTTTCCCGCGCTGTTTCACAGAATCTTCTGGCCTGGCCTCCAAAGGAGGTTTCGTTTCGCTAGCGCCCAAATCAGCCATCATTTCCGTGTCGGATCCGCCAAAGCCAAACCATCGCGCAAGCGTATCGCGCCCAGCCGTGGCGGCCCAAGCCGCGATGGTCAACATGAAAATCAGCAGCAGAGTTGTCAAAATTAGCGCTAAAAACCGTGGCTTGCCCCCGACTTGGGCTTGGAGCGTATTGATGGGCGCTTTGGCCTGTGCGGCTTGTTTATTTTTAGCCGCCCGGCGTTTTGAAATAGTGGCCATAAATGCCTGAAGCATGTTTGGTCTTCTGCTGGAGAAGGGGAGCTCAGGCTGTAGTTCTGTCGTCCATGGCTTTGGTGTTTGATCTTCAGTTAGGGACGCGGTCACGTCAGGCGCGGCCGTCGTGTTTGCAGCGGTGGATGGTTTTGCGGCACCAAGTCGCGGCGCCTTGTCTGAAGGTACATCGGTGCCTGTGGCGATGGCTGCGAATTGCTTTGGCTTTGGGCTTTGGGAAGACTTTGTGAGAGGTGGCGTTGGCATAGATAGGGCCAATTTTTCTAACTGCTCCAAAACATCGGTTGGTTTTTCGAGAGGTGCAGACGGCAGAGCAGGTTCGGGTGCTGAAGGCACTCCCAACTTTTCCGCCGAAATATAAGACTGCATGGGACGGGCTGGCATCTCTGACGGTGCTTGATCTGGATGGAATACCGCAAACTGATTGCCCCATCCTTCATCAGGCAACGCCACAAATCCTAACGCGTTAAAGTCAAAGCTCTTAGCAAAATCCCCGGCCTCGATAAGTGTGTCGTGGGTCACGGCGGCCACAGCTGTGCCCTGAGGTATATTAAACCAATCGATGCAAAGTTCCGCAGTGTCATAGGGTGTTTGCCCCTCCAAGGCCGCCTTGACATCCGCTGGCGTCAGATTGGAAGCTTCAAGCTGTAGCGTCTTTACTTGGTCCGATGGCAAAACTATCAACACATCAAAGGAATCGGTGCCCTCGGGGCGCGCCAGTGCTTTTAGATGCGCCAAAGCCTCCGGCAGCTTGGGATTATCTGGATCTACCGCCCCGAGACGCACCCATTCGCCTGCCTCTGATCTTTGATCAAGGGCGATGCTGTTGGTCGACAAATGCAGCAAGAACGGCGGTGTCATCAATTTCCTCAATTTGGTGGGGGGGCCACTGAGTGACCTAGTTAAACTTACATACCACAGATAATCGTGCAACGCATATGCATGATAATATTACGCTTGGCTTCTGTGAATTAGTTTTTAGTTGTATAATCAACCTTTCAGAGTGAAACGGACCGGCAATTCTTTGACGGAGTTTGTGCTTTTTAACTTTTAATAAGGACCATGGCCCATGCTCACACCTTTTCACCTTGCCATCAATGTCACCGATTTGGATCAAACACGGGGCTTTTATGGGGATGTCCTGGGCGCAAAAAAGGGTCGCAGCATTAAGACATGGGTAGATTTCGATTTTTTTGGCCATCAACTTTCGTTTCATCTTGGGCCAGTTTTGAAAACCGAAAGCACCGGTTATGTGGGGGAGTACTTGGTGCCGATGCCACATTTTGGCATGGTTATGGCCCTGCCTGATTGGCGGGTGTTGGCCAGCCGCTTACATGCCGCTGAGGTGGTGTTTGTTATTCCGCCATCGGTACGCTTTGAAGGTGAGCCGAGCGAGCAATGGGACGATGTTTTTCCGCGACCCATCTGGAAATCCAATTGAGTTTAAGGGCTTCGCCGATTTAGACCGGGTGTTTGCGAGCCACTAACCAACCTTAGCGCATCCAAAACTATTTAATTTCCTACGGCTGATCTGACCACCTCAAAAGCATACGGTCATTCTGAATACGGTCTTGTCGCGTCTTTAGTGGCCCTTGGTTCCAACCGCGGTATTGGTAAAACTATGTCTAATTTTCAACCGTCGCTACGGGTGAGCTGAACGGCCGCTATGGGCCGTTTGCTACGATTTTTCAATTTTCACGATATTGATTAAGTTCTCACTCATGATTAGCATAAGAGGTGTATCCATCAACGAATTTTAGGTCGCTTTACAGCACTGATAACTTGCTCCTGACGATTGCCGCTTGGCTGGCATATAACATTTACTGACAGGATACTGGCAATGCGACACAAGTGAGACATAAGTCTATTTTATTTCAAATGCTTGCACCTGAAAGGTTGTGTGTTTCATGGGTGAATAGGTGGTGGGCGACCCTGGAATCGAACCAGGCGTGCGTCTCCGCGAGGGAGTTACAGTCCCCTGCCACACCTTGCGGCCTGTCGCCCACTTAAAACTGAGGCGGCCACCTCGGTTTGGGCACGATTACGACTTAGAAAATCGCGCGTCAACCCGAAAATTACCAATGTTGGTGATACGCAGAAATTACAGGAGGGCAGGGTTGGTAATAGGAGTGATTTTATGCTTCAGGGTTAGATCCCACGGGATTTCATAGGGGATGCGGAGTGTTCCAAACAGCCTGAAGGTTGTCTAAATCGGCATCTCAGCTGTACCTGCGATGCTTTGTTCGGGGGTTATAACAACGAATTTGCCGATTTTTTTCTTTGAAATGTTCCAGAAACCCATTTTTAATCAGAACCTTGATCGCGCGAAACAAAGTCGGTCGAGACATTTCTTTGGTGAGGACATGCGATAAGATATCTTTTGTCACTACTTGGGATGTGTTTGTTTTTTGATCATGATCTTCCAAAAAAACACATTTTTCACTTTCACTCAAATTCCTGATGCCAAATCTATCCTCTATGTACCCGAAGATAGCTCGAATGGATAGAATGTCTGAACATTTTAGCACGGCGGTTCCTATGGAAGTTGATACGGGTATGTTAGGATTAAGTTTAATAGACTGGGTTGATTATAACATAATTTTACGTTTCAATACCGTGTTGAAAAGCTTTAATAAACATTAACTTTTTATCCGTGCAATATGCTGCGTTTTGGATTTATACTTATAATAGATGCGAGATTATTATGAACGACACTCTGAGCTGTTTCAAAGCCTACGATGTCCGTGGTGAACTGGGTGTCAACTTCGATGGTGATATTTGCTATCGGATAGGTCGAGCTTTTGCACAATCTTTACAGGCAAAACGGGTTGTCGTTGGGCGTGATGCGCGAAAAACCTCTCCAGAGTTAGCCCAACGGTTGGCCCAGGGTTTGATGGACCAAGGGGTTGAGGTTCTCGGCATTGGGTTGAGTGGCACTGAAGAAATGTATTGGGCCACAACGGAGTTTGACGCCTGTGGCGGCATTGAAGTGACTGCCTCTCATAATCCTATAAACTACAATGGCCTCAAGATGGTCAAATCGCAGTCACGACCCTTAGACCCGGCCACTGAGCTGTTGGATATCAAGGCATTGGCTGAGAAAAACGTGTTTGAGATATCCGCGCAGCTTGGGCACTTGACCGATATGCAAGCGGTGGCAAAGCGGGCCTATGTTACTAAAGTTCTAAGCTTTGTGGATTTGAGCGCCTTGCGACCGATGTCCATTGTGGTGAATTCCGGCAACGGCGCTGCGGGACCGAGTTTTGATGAGATCGAGCGATATTTGAGTGCTCAGACCAGTGCTGTGAAATTCCACCGAATGTTCCATGAACCAGATAGCAGCTTCCCAAATGGCATTCCAAATCCGCTGTTGAAAAAAAATCATGCGCCGACCCGTGACATGGTTTTGTCTGTTGGCGCGGATTTTGGTGTGGCTTTTGATGGCGATTTTGACAGGTGTTTCTTCTTCGATGAGCTTGGGCAATTTGTTCCGGGCGAATATATTGTTGGTCTGTTAGCCTCGGTCTTTCTGGACAAGGAAGCCGGTGCAACGATTGTGCATGATCCTCGGGTGACGTGGAACACCCAAGATATCATTGCAGCAAAGGGTGGTGTGGCGGTTCAGGCCAAAACAGGGCACGCCTTTATCAAGCAAGTGATGCGCGCGCATGATGCCGTCTATGGTGGTGAAATGTCAGCCCACCACTATTTCCGAGATTTTGCCTTTTGTGACAGTGGGATGGTACCTTGGCTCTTGGTCGTGGAATTGATGAGCCGTACCGGGACAAGCCTATCTGAATTGGTACGCGCCCGCAAAGCAGCCTTTCCCAGCTCAGGTGAGGTGAACTTCACATTGGCGGAGCCAAAGGCTGCGATGGCCCGTGTGGTTGCGCACTACAGACCTCAGGCGCTGTCCGTCGATGAAGCCGATGGTATTAGTCTGTCCTTTGGGGATTGGCGGTTTAACCTACGCAGTTCAAACACCGAACCGGTTGTGCGGTTGAACGTTGAAAGCCGGGGTGACCCGGCATTGGTGGCGCGCAAATTGGCTGAGATAGTCTCAATCTGGTCTGATGATCTCAGCTGATTGCTTCATAGTCACACCCGAGGTACAGAAACATCTGCTCTGTGCTTTGCAAGTTGATAGGCTGAAGCCCCAAGCCTGGATTGCCTCTCGGAGGCCATTCATTTTAAATTTTATGTGTATAACGGTTCGGCGAGGCATGCTCTGGTATTAGACTTGCACGCTGGCAGTTTGAGGCATCGAGCGGCGCACTTTCAGTGTCAGACACCTTTTGGTTGACTTCGTCCTGTTTTCGAGGACGCTTCGGGACCCAACCTTGGTACATGTGCCGCGTGGCAATTGTGCTGTTGGCTGGAAAATACCTTGCGCTTTGGTTGTCTTCACCTGCATATGGCCCCAGCTCCGAGGATTGGAAAACAGTTATGAAAAAGCCCACATGGATCATCGAAAAGGAACGTGAAAAACGTGCTGTTGCCGCCGAAACCGTATGGCTTTTTGGCATACATGCGGTGCGAGATGCGTTGTTGAACCCCAAGCGGGTGAAGCTGCGGTTGATCGTGACCAAGAATGCCTGTGACCGTTTGGGCGAGGCTGTTGCCGCAGGGGGCTTGGAGCCTGAAATCTCTGACCCGCGAAAATTCTCGGCACCCATAGATCCGCAGTCCGTGCATCAGGGCGCCGCTCTTGAAGTCAAAGCGCTCGATTGGGGCCCATTGGTAGACGTCGCTGCGGTGCGCGAGGGCGAAGCCCCGGTGATTTTGCTGTTGGACCGGGTGACTGACCCACATAATGTCGGCGCGATTTTGCGTTCGGCTGAGGTCTTCGGCGCCGTGGCGGTGATTGCCCCGCTTCGGCATTCCGCACCCGAAACCGGCGCCTTGGCCAAAACCGCCAGCGGTGCATTGGAACGTCAGCCTTATCTCAGGGTGCAAAACTTGGCCGATACGATGGAGCGTCTCAAGACGATGGGCTATTTCATCTTCGGGTTAGATGGTGAGGCAGAGGCGACACTTGACGCAACTCTTGGGAGCCATGTGGGCCCAACGGCCCTGGTTCTGGGTGCGGAAGGGCCGGGTCTTCGGGATCGCACCAAAGATACCTGTGATGCTCTGGTTAAGATTGATGCGGCAGGTGGCTTTGGGTCGTTGAACGTGTCCAACGCTGCGGCCGTGGGACTATATGCTGTTACCAATCGCTAGAATGTGCCAGCGCGGGTGACAGTCCCGCGTTAGCGTCGCGCTTTTTCGTCGATGCCGGAGGTGCCGATTCGGCGGGCCAACTCGGCCAGAACATCGTCAAAGGCCACATCGCGGGAGGCCAGCATCACCATCAGGTGATAGACCACATCTGCCGCCTCTGAGATCAAAGCCTGTTTGTCGCCCTTCACCGCTTCGATGATGGCTTCAATTGCCTCTTCCCCAAATTTTCCGGCGCATTTTTCAGGGCCCTCGGCCAAAAGCTGTGCGGTCCAGCTGCTGCTGGGATCTGCCGATTTACGCGCGATGATGGTGTTTTCAAGTTGTTGCAGTGTCATGACATCCTCATAGGAATACCGGCCGCGGCCATATGGGCTTTGGCTTCCTGAATGGTAAAATCACCAAAGTGGAAAATTGATGCGGCGAGCACGGCGCTCGCCCCACCTTGTGTCACGCCTTCCACCAAATGGTTCAAAGTGCCAACACCACCTGAGGCGATCACAGGCACTGATACCGCATCTGAAATGGCGCGGGTGAGGGGTAGGTTGAATCCCGTGCGGGTGCCGTCGCGATCCATGGAGGTCAGGAGAATTTCTCCAGCCCCTTTCGCCACGACGGTGCGGGCAAAATCAATGGCATCAATGCCCGTTGCTCGCCGACCCCCATGGGTGAAAATCTCCCATTTGCCCTCGGCCACGGTTTTGGCATCAATCGCCACAACTATGCATTGGCTGCCAAAATGATTGGCTGATTGTGCGATCACGTCAGGATTTGCCACAGCCGCAGAGTTGAAGCTCACCTTATCAGCCCCCGCCAGAAGCAGGTTGCGCACATCCTCAGGGCTACGCACGCCACCGCCAACGGTCAGAGGCATGAAGCATTTCTCCGCAGTGCGGCGGGCCAGATCAAACAGGGTTCCACGGTTCTCATGGGTGGCTTTAATGTCTAGAAAGCATAGCTCATCAGCCCCAGCCGCGTCATAGGCTCTAGCGGCTTCCACTGGATCACCGGCATCCACCAAATCCACAAAATTAACGCCTTTGACCACACGGCCTTCGGCAACATCCAAGCAGGGGATTATTCGGGTTTTCAGCATCTGGATGCTCCAAGCGGTGCGGGTCTCAATCTCATTTTAATGCGGCAAGTGCATCTGCCAAGTCAATGGCGCCGTCATAGAGCGCCCGGCCCGAAATCGCACCTGATATAACGCCGGTGGATTTCAACTCGTGGAGGTCTTGCATGGATGAAACCCCACCTGAGGCAATCACAGGTATTTTCACGGCCCGTGCGAGGGCCTCAGTGGCAGCAACATTTGGACCACCCATAGCGCCATCACGGTTGATGTCGGTGTAAATTATGGCCGCAATACCATCATCTTCAAACTGTTTTGCCAAATCTGTGACCATGATCTCTGTTTCTGTGGCCCAGCCGCGCGTGGCGACCCGGCCTTCGCGGGCGTCCAGACCCACCGCGATTTTGCCCGGAAATGCACGTGCGGCCTCCCGCACCAAAGCGGGGTTTTCAACCGCAACAGTACCTAAAATAACCCGCGACAAGCCGCGACTCACCCAAGCCTCAATCGTTACCATATCGCGAATACCACCTCCGAGCTGGCAGGGGACAGAGACGTTGTCGAGAATCTCTTTTACGGTGTCGCCATTCACCGGAGCCCCGGCAAAGGCGCCGTTGAGGTCGACGAGATGAATCCATTCGCAGCCTGCGTGCTCAAAGGCCAAGGCCTGAGCGACGGGATGGTCATGAAAAACAGTCACTTTGTCCATTTCACCTTTGTAAAGGCGCACAGCTTGTCCGTCTTTCAGATCAATTGCAGGGTAAAGGATCATATGGGCCTCACTTTGACTGGATTTACGCGATCCTATGCCATGCTTAGCCCTGAGATGCAAAGCGACCTTAAGTCAAGCTTGATTGAAACGGCCACTTTGGGGAAGGTTATCTGTGGTCACGGTTACGATACGATCACAGGGCGAAAAGAATGAGGAAAGTAACAACAATTTTTGCAGTCTTGGCGCTGGGTGTAACGGGTGCATTGGCAGCCGATCCGGCGATTGGAATGTGGAAATCTGAACGTGTGGAGACGGGCGAATACATCCATGTTAAAATAGCGAAATGCGGCGACAACCTATGTGGTGAGATCAAAGATGTGGTCGGAAACGACAATCGCACCATCATTGGCCGTGATATCATTCTGGGCATGCAGATTAAGGGCAACGGCAAATATGCCGGAGGCACCATCTGGGCGCCGGACACCGACAAAACTTATAGCTCTAAAATGACCCTAAAAGGCGACGCCTTATTGGTTAAGGGGGTGATCGCAGTGTTTTTTGTGCCGGGTCAAAATTGGACGCGCTTGCAATAATCTATGGCCGCCAGTTTAAGAAATTTGAGATCAGCCGCAGCCCCGTGCGTTGGCTTTTTTCAGGGTGAAATTGGGTACCGATGCGCGTGCCGCTGCTGACAATTGCGGTGATCTCACCCGCGTAATCCACATGGGCCAAACGTTCTGCGGGTTGCTCCACCTCAAATTGGTAGGAGTGCACAAAATATGCGTGATCGCCGGTCTTTAAACCTGCAAGCACTGGGTGATTTGAGGTGATCACCAAATCATTCCAGCCCATGTGAGGGACTTTGAACTTTGGATTGGCTGGTTGAATAGGGCGAATATTGCCCGCCACCCAGTCCAGCCCTGGCGTGGTTCCATATTCATAGCCAAAACTCGCCATCATCTGCATTCCGACGCAAATGCCCAAGAAGGGTTTGCCTTGACCCTCGACTGCCTCCAGCAAGGCTTCAAACAGCCCCACCTTGTCGGTGAGCGCTGTTTTGCAGGCAGGAAACGCGCCATCACCGGGCAGAACGATGCGATCTGCCTTGCGCAGCACGTCGGGGTCTTTGGTGACAATGACCTCTTCATTCGAAAAATCTACGGCCATGCGCTCAAACGCTTTTTGCGCTGAGTGCAGGTTACCGCTATCGTAGTCTATTAGGGCTGTGAGCATTGGGTTAGAGCGTGCCTTTGGTCGATGGGATGGCATCCGATTTGCGTGGATCCGTTTCCAGCGCATCGCGCAGGGCGCGTGCGACAGATTTGAAAGTGGCTTCGGCAATGTGGTGGCTGTTGAGCCCGTGCAATTGGTCGACGTGAAGGGTGATGCCGCCATGGGTCGATAAGGCTTGGAAAAACTCACGCACCAATTCTGTATCAAAACTCCCGATCTTTTGCGTTGGAAGATCAACATTCCATACAAGGAATGGCCGCCCTGAAAGATCCAAAGCGCAGCGCACCAAAGCGTCATCCATCGCAAGTAGGCAATCACCGTAGCGGCGGATGCCACGTTTGTCGCCCATAGCTTGGCTGAGAGCTTGCCCTAAAGCGATCCCCACATCTTCAACAGTGTGGTGATCGTCAATGTGCAAATCCCCGTCACAGCGCACTGTCATATCCATCAAGGCATGGCGGGCCAATTGGTCCAGCATATGATCAAAAAAGCCAACGCCAGTTTTATTGTCGTATTGGCCAGTGCCGTCGAGATTCAAGTCCACAGTGATTTTCGTCTCTGCGGTGTCGCGTGTAATTTGGATTTTGCGCATGTGGTGCCCTTTCCGTTCTGTGGCCTTATAGGCGGCTGCGGCGCTGTTGAGAAGAGGCAAGAACAAGGGGCTGCAAACTGGAAGTTGTGGACCCTCAAAATTTGCGAAAAAAAAGGGCGGTACCTGAAGGTACCGCCAGTTTATGCTTCGATTTCGGGAGGAAATTTTGGCTGAGGCACAAGTAGCGCAGAATGCCGCTGTGCAGCAACGCATAATGCTGCAACCCCGCCATGTGCTAAGTGCATGAGTTCCGATTAAAAATGAGGCAAGGGGAGCTGTTCCGGCGTCGCCTATTCCATCGTTTGCAAAACGGTGCGGTGTTTTGTGTGCCATGGCAGCATGGTGGTGTCACAGATGACAATTTCCTACAAAAAAAGCCCGCGCGATGCGCAGGCCTTCTTTGGACTAACTGGAGCGGGCGAAGAGATTCGAACTCTCGACCCTAACCTTGGCAAGGTTATGCTCTACCCCTGAGCTACGCCCGCTTCCGTTAGTGACGCTGAAATAGCCCCAGAGTCTTTTCCCCGCAAGGGGTAAAATACCTTAATTAGCAGTTTATTTTTCAAATTTTGTTTGCGGTTGTTTTAGACGGTCGCATTGGAGCTTGAAGGATCATGAGGCTAAGTCAAATTCCACTGGCCCGCTTGGTAGATCCACATCTACGTGATGCAGCACGGGGGACGTGGGATCCAACAGCAATACGCCATATCCGCCCGGCTCAGCCACCGACAAGCTCGATGCCCCCTTGCCAAGGATCATAGGCATCTGGTGGCAGGGGCTCTTGATCATCGCATGTGCCACGCCTTTGAAGATGCTGAATATGATCCGATGAATATGTCCGTTGATTACCATCTGGCAACGAGTAGAGCCCGCGATCATCTCAGCCACTGCAAGACCATTGCTGAGCTTGATTTCATCCATACCCTCAAAACCTGAGGCCAGCATATGGTGATGCGCCAATACAATCATCGGCCCTTGGCCAGCCTCAAGCTGTGCCTGCAACCAGCTTAAACGCGCTGGGCACATCAGTCCGCTATGCTTGTTGAGGGCATTCTCGTCCATTGTGTCGAGATATAGGATACGGGTTGCGCCAAAATCTTGGTGGCCCTGTTGAAATGCGGCGCTGTGCTCGGGGAAGACCTGCGCAAAGGGGCCGCGGCGGTCATGGTTGCCCAGCAGTAGGGTCACTGGAAAGGGCTGCGCGCTGAGTATTTCTCACAAAATCTCATACTCTGCCTGTGTGCCATGGTGGGTCAAATCGCCCATTAAAAACAGATGGCTGGCGTCCTCATGGTGCCGAGCGGCGTGGTCTAAACATCGCCGGAAGCGGGACTGTGGGTCTAGGCCCACAATGTCTGTGCCAGACACGGTGATGTGTATGTCCGACATCAATAGGATTTTTGAGGTCATAGTGCGGTATCCGACTCAGGTTTCACTGCGTTAGATATATTTTTAGCCGTTTCGAAATGCTACAGAAAACGGCGCTGAGGATCTTATTCCAACTCAACCAGTAAGTCTTTGGCATCGATCTGCGCTCCGGGCACCACATGCATGGCTTTGATTGTCGCATCACGTTCTGCATGTATGCCGGTTTCCATCTTCATGGCTTCGATGGTGAGCAGTAAATCCCCTTCACGGACTGTTGCGCCGACGGTTGCGGCAACACTGGTCACAACGCCAGGCATGGGCGCTCCGATATGGTCGGGATTGCCCAATTCGGCTTTTGGTCGCGCGGCGGTTGCGGATTTGACCTTGCGGTTTGGCACACGGATAACCCGCGGCTGACCGTTCAGCTCAAAAAACACCCGCGCATCGCCTTCCGCATTAGTTTCACCAACTGCTTGCAGCAATATCTCTAAGGTTTTACCCGGATCAATCTCTGCGGTGATTTCTTCGCCTGGCTGCATACCGTAAAAGAAGGTTTTGGTCGGTAAAGTGCGCACTGGGCCATAAGCTTTGTGGCGGCCCATGTAGTCCAAGAACACTTTTGGATACATCAAATAGCCATTGAGATCTTCATCATCCACAACTTTGCCATCCAACAGTCCGCTCAATTCTGCGCGCAAAGCGTCGAAATCTGCTGCAGGCATGGCTTTGCCGGGGCGTTCGGTGGAGGCTGTTTGGCCTTTGAGCACTTTCGTTGTGAGATCTGATGGAAAGCCACCGGGAGGTTGGCCCAAATTGCCGCGCAGCATGTCCACGACACTTTCAGGGAAGGACAAATCCACAGCGGGATTTTCAACTTGTGCGCGGGTCAGCCCTTGAGATACCATCATCAAGGCCATATCGCCCACAACTTTAGAGCTTGGTGTCACCTTTACGATATCGCCAAACATTTGGTTCACATCCGCATAGGTTTGCGCCACTTCGGCCCAACGTTCTTCCAAACCCAAAGACCGCGCTTGGGCTTTGAGATTGGTGAACTGTCCGCCGGGCATTTCATGCAGGTAAACTTCGGAGGCTGGAGCCTGAAGCCCACTCTCAAAGGCCGCATATTGCGCGCGCACGCTTTCCCAATAGCTGCTCACGCGTCGGATTTCGCCGATGTCGAGACCCGTGTCGCGTTTTGTATGGGCCAGAGCTTCAACAATGGAGCCCAAAGTTGGCTGTGACGTGCCGCCTGAGAAGGCGTCCATCGCCGCATCGACCGCATCAACGCCTGCGTCAGACGCCGCCAGCACCGTGGCGCCGGAAATCCCTGAGGTGTCATGGGTGTGAAAGTGGATGGGCAGGCCAACCTCTTGCTTCAATGCGCCGATCAGCGCCTTGGCAGCGGCCGGTTTAAGGAGGCCAGCCATATCTTTAAGGCCCAATATATGTGCGCCCGCAGCTTCCAGCTCTTTGGCCATGGCCACATAGTATTTCAGGTCATATTTGGCGCGGTCCGGATTTAGGATATCGCCGGTGTAGCAAATTGTGCCTTCGCACACCTTATTGGCCTCGATCACCGCATCCATGGCCACGCGCATATTCTCGACCCAGTTCAGGCTGTCAAACACCCGAAACACATCCACGCCGGTCTCTGCAGCTTGGCGGACGAAAAATTGCACCACATTGTCAGGGTAGTTGGTATAGCCCACCCCATTACTGGCGCGCAGCAACATTTGCGTCATCACATTCGGCATGGATTTGCGCAGATCACGCAGCCTTTGCCACGGGCATTCCTGCAAAAAACGATAGGCCACATCAAAGGTCGCACCGCCCCAACATTCCACGGAAAACAGGTCAGACAGATTGGCAGCATAGGTGGGGGCAATCTTGACCATATCATGGCTGCGCATCCGGGTGGCCAAGAGCGACTGATGTCCGTCACGCATCGTAGTATCGGTGATCAGCAGATGTTTTTGGGCCTTCATCCAATCGGCCAGACCCTGCGGCCCTCGGGCGTCTAGAATGTTTTTGGTGCCCTTCGGCAGGGTCAAATTGTCCAGCATCGACATCGGCGCCTTAGGGGTCTTGAGGTCCTGGGCAGGGCTTCGTCGGCCTTCGGTCTCAGGATGTCCGTTGACTGTGATATCTGCGATATAGGTCAGGATTTTGGTGGCACGATCGCGGCGTTGGCTGAATTTGAACAGCTCCGGCGTCGTGTCAATAAAGCTGGTGGTATATTCATAGTTCAAAAAGGTCGGATGCTTGAGCAGATTTTCCACAAAGGCGATATTTGTGCTCACGCCCCGGATGCGAAATTCGCGTAGGGCGCGGTCCATCCGAGCAATCGCGGCCTCAGGTGTGGGGGCCCAAGCTGTGACCTTTTCCAAGAGACTGTCATAATAACGTGTAATTACCGCGCCAGAATAAGCGGTGCCGCCGTCCAGCCGAATGCCCATTCCAGTCGCCCCGCGATAGGCGGTGATGCGGCCATAATCGGGGATGAAATTGTTTGAGGGGTCTTCGGTGGTCACCCGACATTGAATGGCATGGCCGTCGAGCTTTACATCTTCCTGACTGTTGGTGCCGGTGGCCTCGATTAGGCTTTTGCCCTCAGCAATCAGGATTTGAGCCCGCACGATGTCGATGCCGGTGACTTCTTCTGTCACCGTATGCTCAACCTGAACCCTTGGGTTCACTTCGATAAAATAGAACTCTTCGTTGTCCATATCCATCAGGAATTCGACTGTGCCGGCGCATTCATAATTCACATGGGCACAGATTTTTTTGCCCAAAGCGCAGATCCGCGCCCGTTGCTCATCTGACAAATAAGGGGCTGGAGCACGCTCAACAACTTTTTGATTGCGGCGCTGCACCGAGCAATCGCGCTCATAAAGATGATAGATAGATCCAAATTTGTCGCCCAGTACCTGGACTTCAACATGGCGGGCGCGCTGGATCATGCGCTCAAGATAGCCTTCGCTGTTGCCAAATGCGGCTTCAGCTTCGCGACGACCTTCGAGCACTTTCTCTTCAATTTCATCCTCCGAATAGATTGGACGCATGCCGCGGCCACCGCCGCCCCAGCTGGCTTTGAGCATCAAAGGATATCCAACGGCTGCGGCTTGTGCCTTGATCTGTGCCATATCATCCCCCAACACTTCGGTCGCGGGGATCACGGGCACGCCCGCCTCAATGGCCACGCGGCGCGCACTGGCTTTGTCCCCCAGTTGGCGCATGGTTTGCGCTTTTGGACCGATAAAGGCGATACCGGCTTCGGTGCAGGCATCGACGAAGTCAGGGTTTTCGGACAACAGCCCATAACCAGGATGGATGGCGTCGGCCCCGCAGGCCTTGGCCACGCGCAAAATTCCTTCGATGCTAAGGTACGCTGCAACCGGGCCGAGGCCCTCACCAATTTTATAAGCTTCATCTGCTTTGAAACGATGGAGGCCGAGTTTGTCTTCTTCCGCATAAACTGCAACGGTGCGCTTGCCCAATTCATTGGCTGCACGCATCACCCTAATGGCGATTTCACCACGGTTGGCAATTAAGATTTTTTGGAAATCTGCCATACTTTAACCTTCGTTATTTTGCAGTTGCAGCATTTAACGTTAGATTCGCTGAGGTTTCAATGCATTTCTAGATTTTATGCAGGATAATGCACATAGTGGCTAGTGCGCACCTGCGCATGTCCCTTCCGAGCCGATTAAGGCAGTATTATCATTAAATATCAATTTTTATGTATTAAATTTGGCAATTCATTCAGTTTTGTAGCAGCAATTTGGATCATATTAGAGGTCAAATCATCCACCAACATATCATATAAATGTTTAGGCCCTTGGGCGCCAATCGCCCCCAAAGCATAGTGCCAAGCCCGGCCTATCATCACAAAATCTGCGCCTAAAGCGAGCGCACGCAGCATATCAAGTCCGCCTTCAATGCCACTGTCAAAAATCAACGGCAAGTTTGTGGCTGCGCGAACGGCTGGTAGCATATCAATCGCGCCGGGACTGCCAGCAAATTGACGGCCTGCATGGTTTGACACCCAAGCCGCATCAATACCCAAGCCTTCGAGTGGGACCGCATCGTCAGGGCACATCACACCTTTAACAATCAACGGACCGTCCCAATTGTCGCGCAGAATTTTGACGTATTCATGATCCGGCGCGGTGCGCAGCAGATATCCCACATGGTTGTTGGAGGGCAGCGAGCCCATGCTTTCCATTACAGCCTTGCCGTAAGACTCAATCATCTTCATGCGTGGTTTGCCGTTGAGGGCTGTACGTAGGGCCCATTCCGGACAACGCGCCACCTGTGCCAAAATACGCGGCGTTAGGCGCGGAGGTTGCACCAAACCGCCGCGAATTTGCCGCTCGCGCCGCGATTGGGCTGGGACGTCTATCGTGACCACAAGGGTGGTGAAACCAGCATTTTTAACCCGCTTGAGCATATCATTGCGGATAGCTTCATCGCGCGGTGGATACATTTGAAACCACCCCATATCGCCCAAATGAGGTGCCACATCTTCGGGCGTCGTGGTGGCCACGGTTGACATACCATAGGGAATTTTTGCTTCAGAGGCAAAGCTGGCCAAAGCTTTTTCAGCGCCGGGCCACATCAGGCCAGACATCCCCACAGGCGCAATGCCAAAGGGGGCGGAATAGGTTTGACCTAAGAAGTTTGTGGTCAATTCCGGGACAATTTCCCCGCGCAAGCCGCGCGGCACAAAATGCACAGCGTCCAACGCCGAACGGTTGCGGTGTAAGGTGCTTTCATCGCCAGTCGCACTGTCAAGATATTCCCAAGCAAAATGCGGAATCCGTTTGCGCGCCTTAGAGCGCAGGTCTGAGATGGCGGGGTATTTTGAATTTAGATCCATATGCAAGCGCTTACATCATTCGAATTGCAAGTTTAAGCCTAAAATTTAGCTGGGTTTACATTTTTGTTAAAACATAAGAACACAACGCGAACAATTCTTTCACTTATGATCGATTAGAGTTATGTTGGTTGCATGAGCAGTTTTGATGAATCAGATGCCTTTGAGGCCGCCACATCCCCCAGCTTGAGCCAAATGGCCATGGCTGCCCGCCCAACGCCTTATATGGAGGGGTTGAACCCTGCGCAGCGCGCGGCTGTGGAGCAATTGGATGGGCCGGTTCTGATGCTCGCCGGGGCGGGCACTGGTAAGACCAAGGCTTTGACCACCCGCATCGCGCATTTGCTCAACACTGGCACAGCGCGCCCCAATGAGATTCTTTCGGTGACTTTTACGAATAAAGCCGCCCGAGAGATGAAAAACCGGGTTGGCAATTTGATTGGACAGGTTGAGGGCATGCCATGGATGGGCACGTTCCACTCCATTTGTGTGAAGATCTTGCGCCGGCACGCGGAATTGGCGGGCCTGAAAAGCAATTTCACCATTTTAGATACCGATGACCATCTGCGTCTGATGAAGCAATTGATCGCGGCCACGCAGATTGACGACAAGCGATGGCCGGCGCGGCAGCTGGCGGGGGTTATTGACGGCTGGAAAAACCGGGCTTGGACGCCGGAGCAAGTGCCTGCATCCGAAGCAGGGGCTTATGACCATAAGGGCATCGAGCTTTATCGGCAGTATCAACACCGCCTGCGTGAGCTGAACGCCGCAGATTTTGGCGATTTGCTGCTTCATGTGGTGACAATTTTCCAAACCCACTCCGAGGTTTTGGTCCAATACCAGAGGTTTTTCCGTTATATTCTGGTGGATGAGTATCAAGATACCAATGTTGCACAGTATCTTTGGTTGCGGCTGTTGGCGCAGGGGCATCAAAATATTTGCTGTGTCGGTGATGATGATCAATCTATTTACGGATGGCGCGGTGCTGAGGTTGGCAACATCTTACGGTTTGAAAAAGATTTTCCCGGTGCGCACGTGGTACGTTTGGAGCAAAATTACCGCTCAACCCCGCATATCCTAGGGGCGGCCAGTGGCATTATAGATGGTAATAAAGGCCGTCTTGGGAAAACGCTTTGGACCGAAAAGCCCGAAGGTGAAAAAATCCGCCTGATTGGCCATTGGGACGGTGAGGAAGAGGCGCGTTGGATCGGCGAAGAGGTTGAAGCGGCACAACGTGGCACAAGAGGCCAAGATCCCTATGATCTTGAAAGTATGGCTATTTTGGTGCGAGCCTCGCATCAGATGCGGGCTTTTGAGGATCGCTTTTTGACCATTGGCTTGCCCTATCGTGTAATTGGTGGCCCTCGATTTTATGAACGGATGGAGATCCGCGATGCGATGGCCTATTTCCGTTTGGCGATCAGTACGGACGATGATCTGGCCTTTGAGCGCGTTGTAAACACGCCCAAACGTGGGCTGGGTGATAAGGCGCAGCAGAAAATCCAAATGGCAGCGCGGGGCAATGGCGTGTCTTTGGTGGAAGGCGCGCGGATATTGCTGGACACCAATGGGTTGGGTGGCAAGGGCGCGGTTGAACTAGCACGGTTAATTGACGGCATTGATCGCTGGAATGCGCAGATCCGGGTTGAGGCTGCAACCCATGTGGAACTGGCCGAAATCATCTTGGATGAAAGTGGCTATACCGAACATTGGCAAAATGACAAAACGCCGGAGGCGCCGGGGCGTCTAGAAAATCTTAAGGAGCTGGTCAAGGCTTTGGAAGTATTTGAAAATTTGCAAGGGTTTTTGGAGCATGTCAGCTTGATCATGGACAATGAAAAGCAATCCGACGGGGCAAAAATTTCGATCATGACGCTGCATGCAGCCAAGGGTTTGGAATTTCCGATGGTCTTTCTGCCCGGTTGGGAGGATGGCTTGTTTCCCTCGCAACGCTCAATGGATGAAAGCGGATTGAAGGGGCTCGAGGAAGAACGCCGATTGGCCTATGTGGGCATCACCCGGGCAGAAGAGGTCTGCACCATTTCGTTTGCGGCCAATCGTAGGGTCTATGGTCAGTGGCAATCTGCCTTGCCGAGCCGCTTCATTGATGAGCTGCCGGCGGAGCATGTGGATGTGCTCACCCCGCCGGGGCTTTATGGCGGTGGATATGGCGCTGCGGGCATGGCAGCAAATGCCAGCCCGGTCACACAAAGCATGGTTGGTAGTGACATCTTTGAACGCGCCAGCAAAGCTGATGTATATAATTCGCCCGGCTGGAAGCGGCTGCAGGAGCGCAGCGCCCAACGCGGCATGCGCCAGCTCTCGCAATCGAAACACATGACCATCGATTTGACTGCTGTCTCGACATTCTCGCTTGGAGATCGGGTCTTTCACCAAAAGTTTGGGTACGGAGAAGTGCTCAGTATTGAGGGCGATAAGCTGGATATTGAGTTTGATAAGGCCGGCTCAAAGAAAGTGGTCGCGCAATATATCCAAAGCGCGGACTCGGTGGATGACGTGCCGTTTTAAATTGACCTGCCGATAGGGCCGGCAGGCTTTTGCTTGCTTGAAAGGGTTTGTCAGGTCAGGGTGTTGTCAACAAAAAGGCTCGCTCCATGATCCAAAATGAAGACCCTGTTATCGCCAACTCTCTATGGTCGGCCACGGCCAACCCAACCCCAGACTGCCCTGAACTTCGAGCGACGGTTGAGGCGGATGTGGCCATCATTGGAGCTGGTTTCACTGGCCTCTCTGCGGCTTTGCATTTGGCGAAATTGGGCCAACGGGTTGTGGTGCTGGAGGCGTACACCCCGGGTTGGGGAGCCTCTGGGCGGAACGGTGGCCAAGTTAATCCAGGCCTGATTGAAAACCCTGAACACGCAATTGCAAAATTTGGCCCACAGATGGGCCAACGCATGATTAAGATGTCGGGGGATGCGGCTAAATTGGTGTTTGATCTGATCGCCCAGCATGAGATTCAGTGTGATGCGCGCCCGGTGGGCTGGTTGAGGGCTGCTCATAATCCCGCGGGCCTCCGGAATTTGGAGCAGAAAGCCCGGCAGTGGGAGGCGCATGGCGCCATCATGCAGCGCCTCAATGCCACTGAAATTGCGCAGCTGATGGGGAGTGAGGCCTATATCGGCGGCCTTCTGGACCCTCGTGGTGGTAATATTCATCCTTTGAATTACGCCCTTGGTTTGGCCGATGCGGCATTGGCTGCCGGCGCGCAGATTTATGGCCAATCGAAGGTGCAGACGGTGACACAGGACGGGGATGTGCATCTGCTGACCACTGCGCGCGGCAGTCTGTGTGCTCGCAAGGTTTTGGTCTGCACCAACGGCTATACTGGGGATTTGATCCCGGGCTTGCGGCAAACGGTGGTGCCAATTCGCTCGGTGCAAGTGGCTACCGCTCCGCTGTCTGACAACCTACGCGCAACGATCTTACCGGGATTGCATGCGCCCACCGATACCCGGCGGCTGCTCTCTTATTTTCGCACCGATGCGGCGGGGCGCTTTATCATGGGGGCCCGTGGCGCCTATACGCCCGGCGCCACCCGCGCACGGCTTGCGCATGCCCGAGCGGCGAGTGCACAACTGTTTCCACAGCTGGCGGATGTGAAATGGGAGTATGAATGGGGCGGATATATCGCCGCGACCGCAGATCACTATCCCCATCTGCATGATTTAGGCAACGGCATCGTGGCAGGGCTTGGATACAATGGGCGCGGGGTTGCTTTGGCCACAGCTATGGGGAAGGTTTTGGCCGATTGGGCCAGTGGCATGCCATCGCGGGATCTCGTTTTTCCAGTCAGCGCATTGCGAAAAATGCCCTTTCATAGCCTGCATCGGCTCGGGGTCGAGGCCACAGTGGCTCGTTACAAATTAATGGACAATATGGGATTGTAACCGATGGTAAATCTGAACAAATAAACTCGAAACTTGATCGAAGGCCTTGCTGCCTTGATCGTGATCGACATTCAAGCCAGTACATTCATTGATGAAAGCGCCGTGCGTTCGATTGATAATATGGCGGGTTATAAAGACCGTATGCTGAAGGCGCGTAGTGCCATTGATGCTGCGCGTGTCGCAGATATTCCTGTGGTGTTTATTCGAGAGGCACATCATTTTTCGTTGGTCGACTTTGGCCGCGAGTTGGGTGGGGACGAAGATATCCATTACCCCGAAGACAATCCAAAAACCGCAATTGCGGTTGAAGAAATCGAATTTTTACCCAATGATTGTCTGATCCGAAAACGCCGCTATTCCGCATTCTTCGGCACTAATTTTGAAATCCTGGTCGAAGGGCTTGGGGTCAACACGTTGATTATAGTCGGTGGGCTGACAGATGTTTGTGTTCACTACACCTTTGTTGACGGCCATCAGAGCGATTATTTCTGCCGGGTGATTGATGGCTGTGTCGGCGGCTCAAGCCTAGCCGCACATGATGTCTCGCTTGCAGCAATGGAGTACTTGCAAACTAGCGCGATCCGCATCTTAGATGAAGTTCTGTTAGCGATGGCTAAGGCTTAATTTACCGATTTGGCCGTAAGACCTTCCAGAGACGGCCATCAATAATTGCTAGCCCCAAGGCGATGAGCGCAAAGCCCATTAGGGCGGCGGCCTGCAAAGGCTCATTCAAAAATGCAACACCCAACCCAATGGCAATCGGTGGGATCAACAAGGTGACCAACATCAGATTGCCAGAGCCCGCACGTTTGAGGATGTTGAAATAAAGCAGATAGGGCATAGAGGTGCAGAGGACCGCAAGTGCCACAAGCGCAGCCCATGTACTTGGCATCAGCGCAAAGCTGGGTGGGCCATCAAGCCAAAGAACGGTTGGCATCATAAGGAGGCTACTGCCCATAAGCATGCCCAAGGCGTTCATCTCTGGCGCTTGACCCGCCAGGCGTAACTTGGCCCAAACACCGGCCAGAGAATACGACAGGCCCGCCAGCAAAACCGCAAGTTGCGCCAAGCTGCGAATATCAAAGCTGCGCAGGGCATCTAGTCCAATGGTGAGTGCCACGCCTGAAAACCCAATCGTGACACCGATAAGTTTTGGGGGTGTAAGCCGCTCGTCACGCAGCAATAGACCGGCCACAATCACGCCGGTGACTCCTGTCGCACCGTTCAGAATGCTGGCCAACCCAGATGTAATTTGAGTTTGGCCCCAAAATATTAGAGAAAAGGGAATCGCATTGTTGAGCGCACCCATCACCAGATAAGCGCCCCATATCTTCGCGCTGCGTGGGAGCGTCACGCCTTTGAACCACACAAACAGAGCTAGGGCGGGCAGGGCCCCCACCACGCGAAACAGGGCGATGGTGATCGGTGGCACCTCTTGCATTGCCACTGCGGCCAAAAAGAACGAACCGCCCCAAATCAGCGCAAGCAACGCCAGAAGTATCGCGCTTGTGAGGTCAATTTTGGGGGTCATTTGCACCTTAATAAAGGGTTAGAATCGGATAAAGTGACAGGACCAACAGGCCCGCCATGCTCCAATTGAACCCACGAAGGCGCGCAGGGGTGGTCAAAAACCGTTTCATCTGCACTCCAAGAAGCAACCAAATGCTGATGGACGGTAGATTGATTGCGCCAAATATTAAGGAAACCACAATCACGTAGTAGCTGGTGGTTGGCTGGGGCGTGTAGACCGTGATGGCGGCGAGCGCCATAGTCCAAGCCTTTGGGTTGACCCATTGAAAGGCAGCAGCCTGCAGGAATGTGATGGGAGTTCCAGCTGCGTCTGTTTCATCCATCTTTGGTGCCGCTGTGGCAATTTTATAGGCCAAATACAACAGATAGGTGACCGAAGCCACTGTTAGCACTGTATGGGCGAGGGGATAGGTTTGAAATAACTGAGCCGCCCCCAACCCGATTATAATAATCATAAAGGTAAAGCCCAAAACGATGCCCGCAGCATGGGGCAAGGCTCGGCGCGCGCCAAAGTTGGCTCCGGCTGCCATGAGCATAAGGTTATTGGGGCCCGGTGTTATGGAGGACACCAAGCAAAACAGCATAAAGCCGGAGAGGAGTGTATATGTCATTGACCAGATCCGTGCCACCAGTTGAAGCAAATTACAATGATTTAGATCATCGGGTGCATAGGATGTACCGGGCTGCAGGTGCACCCAAGCTGCGAATTGTAGGTCTTAGACATAAAAAAGGCGACGTCAGGGAGGAGAGGACGTCGCCGTTCGTTCAGAGACTTCTGGGAGGAGAGTCTATTCTGAAACTTTAAATTATTTGCCGTAGGCCGCTTCGAAAGCGATGCTTTTGATCGCTGAGCGGTGAATGCCAAGGTCAGCCAACTCGCGTCCGGACAGGAACGTCAATTCTGACACTGTGGCGCGGTAAACGGCGCGTTTGGCCATTTGATCACGCAGAGTGTTGAAGCGGTCCGCAAACACTGCGCGCAGGGAGTGGGTTGGTACACTGAAATCTGATACTGTTGTCATCGTTTTATCCTCTTACTCAGCCATATTACTGATGAACCTAATTTGACGTTTGTGCTGCGTTTGCACAACGCATGATTTCGAATTGCCGCTATGCAGCATTTGCATGGCTCCAAAATCCTAGCGTTTCGCTGGGCTTGCATCGGTGGCATAGGGGAGGCATAGCAGCGACAACACTTGGGGAGGCGAACAATGTCTATTGAACGTTCTGATATCTTGGCCGCGTTGGCGCGCTTACAATTGCCGGATGGTGGCGACCTTGTCAGCCGTGATTTTATCCGGGCTGTTACCATCGATGGCGGCACTGTGCGCTTTGTCATTGAGGCCCCCAATCCAGATGTGGCGCGCAAACTTGCTGATATTCGTGGCGCGGCTGAGCAGATTGTTTTGCAGCTTGATGGTATAACATCTGTCACGGCCGTGGTCACCGCTCATGAAGACAAAGCCCCGCCACCCAATCTTAAAATTGGTGGCCACCCCAAGCCCCAAGAAGGACCAACCAAGGTGCCGGGTGTGGACCGCATTTTGGCAATTGCCTCAGGCAAAGGCGGCGTTGGTAAATCTACGGTGTCGTCAAATCTCGCTGTTGCCTTGGCCAAACAGGGCCGGCGCGTGGGCCTGTTGGATGCCGATATCTATGGTCCAAGTCAGCCACGTATGATGGGCGTGAGTAAACGCCCTGCCAGTCCTGACGGTAAAATTATTATTCCTTTGCAGGCCCATGGCGTCACCATGATGTCGATTGGCCTTATGGTTGATCCAGACAAAGCTGTTGTCTGGCGCGGTCCGATGTTGATGGGCGCTTTGCAGCAGATGCTCAATCAAGTGCAATGGGGTGAATTGGATGTTTTGATCATCGATCTGCCACCGGGCACCGGAGATGTGCAGTTGACACTGTGTCAAAAAACCGAACTCACAGGGGCGATTGTTGTCTCGACGCCGCAGGATGTGGCGCTTTTGGATGCACGCAAAGCCTTGGACATGTTCTCGACTTTGCACACACCTGTGCTGGGCATGATTGAGAATATGAGCCAATATATATGCCCTGAATGTGGCCATGAGGCCCATATCTTTGGCCATGGCGGTGTTGAGCTGGAGGCGAAAAAATTGGGAATACCTTTCTTGGGCTCCTTGCCGTTGGACCTTTCAGTGCGTTTGGCCGGCGACAGTGGTACGCCAGTTGCCATGGGTGACGGGCCAGTTGCACAGGCCTATGCCGATTTGGCAGCGGGTCTCATTGCCTCGGACATCGCGTAAATAGCTCATTTTTGTCTGTGCTGGGAACCCGTGGGATTGGGGTTGAATTTGTCCGAATTCCTTTGGAGATTCGGGCTTTTTATTTATTCATCCCGTCTTTATTCCCTGGTAAAATTCAAAAATACGTGAAATTTATAATTTATTTGAAAAAAAATGGGAAAATGTGGGTCCTGATGCTGACTACAATATGTAGTGGTGCCTTTTGGATATTTTACTATATGGGTTCACTTTTACCCGAAATATATGATTTTTTAGTAGTACTTTGAATTTAAGTTCCAGTATTTCCCAAAATTTACTATTGATTACCATGAATTCCCATGTCATCCATAATTTACGGAAGCGGTCAAAAGATCAAAGCCCCATTTAGAAGGGCAAAGGCGAGTGCAGGTTACATACAGGCATCCGCTTCCCAGAACGAAGAGATCCGGCGCGTTAGCGAGCAGACATCCCCCCAGGTGGCACGCGCAGCTGGACATCCCGCAAGGGAAAATGTCGGCGGATTGAACAACAGCAGCAGTTCAATCCGCCGTTTTTATTTCCGGGGCAGGGTCCCTGAGCAAAGAGTGAGGCAGGCCCCAGTGCCACGCAGGTTTAGAGGCGAAAGCCATCATAAGGTGGACAATAAGGGCAGGGTCTCAATCCCAGCCCTATTCCGCCGTGTGCTGGAGCTAGGTGATCCCAATTACACTGAAGGCCTCAACCCGGAGCTAGTGATTGTCTATGGCGATCATCGCCGCAGCTATCTCGAATGTTACACCATCGATGCCATCAATGAGGTTGACGCAAAGATTGATGCTTTGCCGCGTGGGTCAATGGAGCGCCGCATGTTGCAGCGCATGTTCCACGGCCAATCTTTTCCAACTACAGTTGATGAAACCGGCCGTTTGGTTTTGCCTGCAAAGCTGCGCAAGAAAATTAATCTCGATGCTGAGGCGTTTTTCATTGCCGCCGGTGACACCTTCCAGATTTGGAAAACTGAAACTTACGAAAAAGAAGAGCTGGCCAAGACTGAAGCTTGGTTAGATGACTTGCCTGAGGACTTTGATCCCTTGGCCTATTTGGATAATACGGGGCAGGATTAGACATGCGACACGCTGCTGATGCCACTGCCCCCCACATCCCCGTCCTCATTGTTCCGCTCATTGCCGCTGCCGCCCCCATCCAAGGTACTTGGATTGATGGTACGTTTGGCGCAGGTGGCTATAGTAAATATCTGTTGGGCGCGGGTGCTGATCAGGTGATCGGAATTGACCGTGATCCGAGCGTGTTTGCGATGGCCGAAAGCTGGGCTGGCGCGTTTGGTGATCGGCTGCGTTTGGTGCAAGATACGTTCTCAAATCTGGATCAAGTGACCGAGCAGGCCGATGGCGTTGTGCTGGATATTGGTGTGTCTTCGATGCAGATCGACCAAGCGGATCGTGGCTTTTCATTCCAAAAAGACGGCCCGCTTGATATGCGCATGGGCGATAGTGGCACAACAGCGGCAGAGCTGGTCAACACCGCTACCGCCGAGCAAATCGCTGATATTCTATACAACTACGGTGAAGAGCGCGCCAGCCGGCGTATCGCAAAGATGATTGTGGCACGCCGTGAAGAGGCGCCTTTTGAGCGGACCTTGGAGCTGGCAGGGGTTGTCGAGCGTTGCTTGCCACGCTCAAAGCCCGGCCAATCGCATCCTGCAACCCGGAGCTTCCAAGCGCTGCGCATTGCGGTGAATAGCGAATATGATCAATTGGTTGAAGGCCTATCTGCCGCCGAGCGCGTCTTGCGTCCGGGGGGTGTTTTGGCTGTGGTGACCTTCCATTCTGTTGAAGATCGCATCGTGAAGCGGTTCTTCCAAGCCCGTTCAGGGACCCAAGCCGGCAGCCGTTATGCGCCACTGGTGGAAGATGTTCCGGCCCAGTTTTCGATGTACAGCCGCAAAGCCCTGAAAGCCTCGCCTGAAGAGGTGGAGGTCAATCCACGGTCACGCTCTGCCAAGCTGCGCATTGGTAGGCGAACTGATGCGCCGGCGATGCCGGTGGATGCAAAAAGCCTTGGAGCGCCGCAATTGCCCTACCGGAGGCCTGAATGAAAAATCTATTCTTAGGGTGTTTGGTTGTAACAGTCATGGGTTTGGCGTTTTGGGCCTACACCGAAAACTATGCCACCAAGGGCAGTTTGGACAAAATTGCACAGTTGAATGAAGACATTGGCCTCGCCCATTCACGTCTGCGGGTTCTGAATGCGGAATGGGCTTATTTGAACAGGCCGGAGCGGTTATTGCAGCTGGTAAATGCCAATTTTGACGACCTCCGTTTGTTGCAATTGACCTCTGACCATTTTGCGCGCTTGGAGCAAATCCCTTATCCAGGTCCGGATTTAGGGCCGATTACAGAGCCAATTGAGGTCATGAACCGCGAGACATCGCCATGATCCGCAAACCTCTCCGTCCGCTCGCACGTATATTTTCAGCCAGATCCGCCGGCGAAAACCCGGATTTGATCGAACATGGCAACCGCCGTGAGCGCATCGAGATGCAACATGAGCGGATTTTGCGCAAAACACAACGCCGCTTGATCATGATGGGTGGTATTTTTTTGATCAGCTTCGGTGTAATTGGCGTGCGAATGACGGCTTTGGCGATCTCTGAGCCTAGTGAGCCGAAAGCCCGCGCCACAGCGACGCAAATTCTGGCGAGCCGGGCGGATATCATTGACCGCAACAACCGAGTTTTGGCCACAAATATAGAGACGCATTCGCTTTACGCACATCCGCAACAGGTGGTGGATTCTGTGACGACGGCGCGTCAATTGGCAGAAATATTTCCCGATATTGATGCGGTCAAGATGGAAGCCCGACTGAAAGGTGCGCAAAAATTCTTATGGCTTAAGGGCGCAATCAGCCCTGAAGAAAAACAAGCGGTGCATGATATTGGCAATCCGGGCCTGCTGTTTGGCCCGCGTGAAATGCGTCTCTATCCCAACGGTCAATTGGCTGGGCATATTTTAGGTGGTACAACCTTTGGTGAGCAAGGGGTGCATTCGGCCGAAGTCTTGGGCATTGCTGGTGTCGAAAGTGCCTTTGACGATTTTTTGCGCGACCCAAAATTTAACGGCCGTCCGCTGCAGCTGTCCATCGACTTGTCGGTACAATCGGCCTTGGAGGAGGTTTTATACGGCGGCATGCGGTTGATGAATGCCAAGGGCGCATCAGCTGTCTTGATGCAAGCCAACACCGGCGAGATCCTCGCGATGTCGAGCTTGCCAGATTTTGACCCCAACAATCGGCCACGAGCTTTGACCCAAGGTGATGCGAGTGACAGTCCATTGTTTAACAGGGCCGTGCAGGGGGTCTATGAGTTGGGCTCTGCCTTCAAACCCTTCACCGTGGCGCAAGCTATGGAACTTGGTCTGATTGAAGCTGATACTATGGTCGACACCAAGGGTCCTCTTAAATGGGGTAGGCACTCCATTCGGGACTATAGGAATTATGGCCCTGAATTGAGCGTTGAAAAGATTTTGGTCAAATCGTCCAACATTGGCACGGCGCGTATTTCACTTATGATTGGCTCAGAATTGCAAAAAGCATTTTTGGGCCGCTTGGGGCTTTTAAAAGCCACATCGATTGAGCTGATTGAAGGACCGACTGGCAAGCCACAATACCCTGAGAATTGGTCTGATATTTCAACTATGACAATCTCTTATGGTCATGGCATTTCGACCTCTCCTGTACATTTGGCGGCGGCCTATGCGGCCATGATCAATGGTGGCACTTTGGTTAAGCCTACGTTGCTGAAGCAAACCGCCCCGCCAATCGGTGAACGGATCATATCGCAAAAAGTATCTATGCGGTTGCGCTCCATCTTGCGGCATGTGGTGACCGAGGGGACCGCAAGCTTTGGCGAGGTTCCTGGGTATTCTGTGGCGGGTAAAACCGGCACAGCAGATAAGCCCAATAACCAAGGCGGCTATCACAAAGACAAGGTTTTGGCGACATTTGCCAGCTTCTTTCCAAGTGCGGATCCGAAGTATGTTTTGATCGTGACATTGGATGAGCCAGAAGACCGGGCAGGCTCTGAGCCGCGGCGTAAAGCGGGCTGGACGGCTGTGCCTGTAGCGGCAGAGGTGATCCGACGGGTGGCACCACTTTTGGGGCTCGCACCAGAGATTGAAACTTCCCGTCAAAATGGTTTAACCTTGGCCAACGACTAATTTTAGAAAGCGATCCGACCGATGGCGGCCAAGGGCAAAACACTTGCAAATTTGGGTCTGACCACTGCGCGGGCGTCTCATCTTCTGGTTCAGGGCTTGGCGGTTGATAGCCGTGAGGTGCGCCCCGGTTACCTCTTTGCAGCTTTGCCCGGTGCGCGGGTGCATGGTGCTGAATTCGCAGAATATGCCTGCCGCCAGGGCGCCAGTGCGATCCTGACCGATCCGCAAGGCGCCGATTTCATCGCGCGCACACTTCTTGAGCACAAGGCTGAGATCTGTGTGGTGGATGATCCACGCCAAGCCTTGGCCGGTGCTGCCGCATTGTTCTTTGGCGCGCAGCCGAAGGTTATGGTGGCTGTGACGGGTACCAATGGCAAAACCTCTGTTTCTACATTTTGCCGGCAGATTTGGACTCAAATAGGGCTGAGCGCGGTGAATTTGGGGACCACTGGCGTCGAAGGGGCATGGAGTGCGCCTTTGAACCACACCACTCCTGAGCCAATCACCCTGCACCGAGCTTTGGCTCAGGCCGCAGAGGCGGGAGTGACCCATGCAGCAATGGAGGCCTCGAGCCATGGGTTGGACCAAAAGCGGTTGGACGGTGTCGTACTCAGCGTTGCAGGATTTACCAATTTTACTCAAGATCATCTAGATTATCACGCCACGTTTGACGCCTATTTCGCCGCTAAAGCAGGATTGTTCGATCGGGTTTTGGGTCCTCAGGGTATTGCCGTGATCAATGTGGATGATGCCAAGGCCGCCGATCTGCTCAAAGGCTGTGCCGCGCGCGGGCAAAGCACCATCACGGTGGGGCGCGGGGAGGCGGATTTTCAGATCTTGGGGCAGAAATATGATGCCACTGGCCAAGATATTTTGTTTAGCTGGCAAGGCGAAAACCATCAAGTCAGAGTGCCGCTTGTCGGTGGGTTTCAAGGCGAGAACCTGATGCTGGCCGCCGCAATGGTTTTGGCGGCGGGCGGTGAGGCCGAAGAGGTGTTTGCGAGCCTTAAGGCGGTGCGTTCCGTGCGCGGGCGGATGGAGTTGGCTGCCACAAGATCCAATGGCGCTAGCGTTTATGTGGATTATGCCCATACCCCCGATGCGGTTGCCACAGCACTCAGGGCGCTGCGCCCCCATGTGATGGGACGATTGGTTGTGGTGCTGGGGGCAGGTGGAGATCGTGATCCCGGCAAACGAGTTTTGATGGGCCAAGCGGCGGCTGAATTTGCCGATGTCGTCTTTGTGACCGATGACAACCCTCGCAGCGAAGACCCCGCAGATATCCGTGCGATGGTTATGGTGGGGGTCGCTGATGCTACGGACGTGGCAGATCGGGCCGAGGCTATTTTGCGCGCTGTGGATTGCTTGCAATCCGGCGATACCCTGCTCATTGCGGGCAAAGGACATGAAAGTGGCCAGATCATTGGTGACGATGCCTTTCCATTTGACGATGTAGAACAAGCCAGCATCGCTGTGGCGGCGCTTGAGGGAGAGTATTGATGCCATTATGGACCTCCTCAGAAACGATGGCCGCCACCGGTGGTGAATGTCGCGTCCCGTGGGATGCGCAGGGGGTGTCGATTGACACGCGTACATTAGAGGTGGGGGATTTATTTGTAGCCCTGAGTGCTGAGCGTGATGGTCATGATTTTGTGGCTCAAGCCTTGGCTAACGGGGCGGCTGCGGCTTTGGTGACGCATCGTCCCAAGGGGGTTGTCGAGGATGCACCCTTGTTGATTGTGCCGGATGTTTTGGAGGGCTTGATTGCCTTGGGTCGGGCCGCACGGGCGCGCAGTGAGGCTAAGGTGATTGCCGTCACCGGATCGGTTGGCAAGACCTCCACCAAAGAAATGCTGAAAACTGTGCTGCAATATCAAGGACGCACCCATGCCTCTGTTGCCAGCTACAACAACCATTGGGGCGTGCCGCTGACCTTGGCGCGCATGCCCGCTGTCACGCAATTCGCTATTTTTGAGATTGGTATGAACCACCCGGGCGAAATCGCCCCGCTGAGCCTTATGGTGCAACCGCATGTGGCGATGATCACCACCATTGCACCCGCACATATGGAGGCCTTCGAGGGGATAGAAGGCATTGCGCAGGAAAAATCTGACATCTTTGCAGGCCTATTGCCCGGAGGGGCTGCAATTTTACCGGCGGATGTGGGTACAATTGATATTTTGGTGCAGGCGGCTTTGGCGCGTCGGGCTACGATTGTGGGGTTTGGAGAAACGGCTGATGCCTATCGGCTTACAGCCTTGGAGATGCACCGCGACGTGACTGTGATCCAAGCCCGTTTTCGCGGCACCCCAGCCGCCTTAAGGCTGAATGCCGTGGGTCGACATTTTGCGGTGAATGCGATGGGTGTTTTGGCGGCGGTAGAAGCTTTGGCCGGAGATCCGGTGCGGGCCGCGGTGGACCTGTTTCGTTGGAAGCCCCCGGCTGGGCGCGGCCTGCGCGAAACGGTCGTGCTCGATCCCGCTGATACCCGTGCCTATGTTGAGCTGATTGATGACGCCTATAACGCCAATCCAACCTCAATGGCGGCGGCTCTTGAGGTTTTGGCGGCCTCGATGCCAAATCAGGATGAAGCGCAGTTCGGTGCCAGCCGGAAGATTGCGATCTTGGGTGATATGCTGGAGTTGGGGCCAGATGAAATTGCATTGCATGCCGCTTTGGCGCACAATTCACATTTGCTTACGGCGGATGTTGTTCATTGTGTGGGCCCCCGGATGCGCGCTTGCTATGAGGCTTTACCCGGCGATATTCGCGGCCGTTGGGCCGAAACTGCCGCTGAATTTTCGGTGGGGCTTGGGGATTTGATTTCTGCAGGAGACACGGTCTTGGTTAAGGGATCCTTAGGAAGCCATGTATCAATGATTGTTGACCTGATCCGGAATTTAGGGCAACGCTGACACCCGCAGGTGTAAGGGGAAATTTGATGTTTTATTGGCTAACCATTCTTTCGGATGGGGGTGATTTTTTCAACCTGTTCCGCTACATCACCTTTCGGGCCGGTGGGGCATTTATGACCTCTCTTATTTTTGGCTTTGTATTCGGCAAGCCTTTGATCAATTTGCTGCGTCGCCGCCAAGGCCGTGGCCAGCCTATCCGATCTGACGGGCCCGAGGGCCATTTTTCTAAAGTTGGCACCCCCACCATGGGTGGGGCCTTAATTTTGGGAGCTTTGGTGGTTTCAACGCTGCTCTGGGCACGGCTAGACAATATGCATATTTGGGTTGTGTTATTCGTCACTATCGGCTTTGGCGCTATTGGTTTTGCTGATGACTATGCCAAGGTGAGCAAGCAAACCGTTGCAGGGGTTTCTGGCAGGCTGCGGCTGGGCCTTGGCTTTGTAATCGCCCTGATAGCGTCCATCGCAGCGGCGCAGTTACACCCAGATGGTTTGAGTACACAGGTGGCAGTGCCGATCTTGAAAGATGCTTTGGTGCCCTTCGGAATTCTGTTTTTTCCCTTTGCTATGATTGTAATTGTGGGCACCGCTAATGCGGTGAACCTTACCGATGGCTTGGACGGGTTGGCAATTATGCCCGTGATGATTGCAGCCGCCGCCCTTGGGGTATTAGCCTATGCGGTGGGCCGGGTGGATTTCACCCAATATTTAGACGTACATTATGTGCCGGGCACGGGCGAGTTATTTGTGTTCTGTATGGCCTTGATTGGTGGCGGATTAGGCTTTTTGTGGTACAATGCCCCTCCGGCAGCAATCTTTATGGGCGATACGGGCAGTTTGGCGTTGGGTGGCGCATTGGGCTCCATCGCTGTTTTGACCAAGCATGAGATCGTATGGATGATCATCGGTGGCGTTTTTGTGGCAGAAGCTTTGAGCGTGATCATTCAGGTGTTCTGGTTTAAGCGCACTGGAAAACGGGTCTTTTTGATGGCTCCGATTCACCATCATTTTGAGAAAAAAGGCTATGCGGAAAGCCAAATTGTGATCCGGTTTTGGATCATCGCCCTCGTCTTGGCGATGGTTGGTCTGGCCACTTTGAAAGTCCGATAACGCGGCATCCCTTCTTTTAAGATCTTTTGGAGAATACAGCATGATACCAGTTCAAGGAATGCAGGGCCGATCTGCCTTTGTGCTCGGCATGGGCCGTTCGGGTTTGGTGGCCGCACAAGCCTTGGTGGCCGGTGGGGCAAACGTGCTGTGCTGGGACGACGGAGAAGCGGGTCGGGGGCGGGCTGAAGAGGCCGGGCTAACGTGTATTGACCCTCTGCGTGGGGGGCTGGAAGGTGTGGATGTTGTGGTCTGCTCACCGGGCATCCCGCATCTTTATCCCAAGCCGCATCCGGCGATTGCGGAGGCCCTGCGCCTTGGCATTCCGCTAGACAATGATATTGGCCTGTTTTTCCGGTCCTTTGCCACCCAAGACTGGAACAGCTTTGATCAGGCACCCAAGGTGGTGGCGGTCACTGGGTCCAACGGCAAATCAACAACCAGTGCTTTGATCCACCATCTGTTGGATGTGGCGGGCAAACGCAGCCAGCTTGCGGGCAACATTGGCCGGGGTGTGCTTGATCTTGATTCGGCTGAGGATGGCGATGTGATTGTGCTGGAGCTGTCATCTTATCAAACCGAACTGGCGCGCAGTCTGACGCCAGACATTGCGGTCTTTACCAATCTTTCGCCTGATCATCTGGATCGCCATGCGGGTTATGGTGGCTATTTTGCCGCCAAACGCCGTTTGTTTTCCGAAGGCAGCCCAGATTATGCTGTGATCGGTGTGGATGAGCCGGAAGGCCAATATCTGGCCGCGCAATATGCAGATCACGTCAGTGACGACAGGGTAATCCGCGTGATCTCAGGGCAAAAGCCCAAGGGTGATGGCTGGCAGGTTACGGCGCGCAAAGGCTTTTTGGCCGAAAGCCGCAAGGGACGTCAGGCCGCCTCTATTGATCTGCGCGATATCCCGGGGTTGCCGGGCGCGCATAACCATCAAAACGCCTGTGCAGCCTATGCGGTGCTGCGCGCGCTGAATGTAGCACCTCGGGTGATCGAGGAAGGGTTGCGTAGTTTCACTGGCCTGCCGCATCGCAGCCAATTGGTGCGCGAGATTGGTGGCGTGCGATTTGTAAACGACAGCAAAGCCACCAATGTCGACGCCGCAGCTAAAGCTTTGGGTGCGTTCGAAAACATCCGCTGGATTTGCGGTGGATTGCAAAAGGAAGGTGGGCTGTCAGGCCTGTCTTCCAACCTCGACAATGTGCGCAAAGCCTATGTGATTGGCCGCGAGGCGGAAGCCTTCGCAATGCAGCTGGAAGTGGACCGTGAGGTCTGCACCACAATGCAAGCAGCGGTCACAGCCGCCTATGCACAAAGCGCGCCGGGTGATGTGGTGCTATTGGCACCCGCCGCTGCCAGCTTTGATCAATATGACAGTTTTGAGGCCCGCGGCGAGGATTTTATGGCTCAGGTGGCCGGGTTGGTTGAGGGGTAAGGTAAATGGGCGCCGAGGATGTCAGCGTCACAAATCTTCATTAATAGATTGACCCGCGACCCAGCCGGATGACCAGGCCCATTGGAAGTTATAGCCACCTAACCAGCCTGTGACATCGACACATTCTCCAATAAAATATAGGCCTGGTTGGGTTTTGGCCATCATAGTTTTAGACGACAGGCCGTCGGTGTCGACGCCGCCAACCATCACCTCGGCGGTACGGTAACCTTCGGTCCCGGAGGGGGTGAGTTGCCACTGGGTGAGCCGTTCTGTCAGCTTGCTAAGTTGCTGGGCTGTAATATCGGCAACCCGCTCTGGCAAGTCGAGATCTTCCAACAGCTTTGGCACCAAACGCGCAGGTAGCAGCCGGGTTAAGATGGTATGGGGTGATTTGCGCCCTTCGGTCTCTTTTGCCGCTTGAAGGGTTGCATGCAGATGCGCAGTCTCGAGCAATCCAACCGTGATTTTGTCCCCCGGCGCCCAATAGCTAGAGACCTGCAATGAGGCAGGGCCAGACAGGCCGCGGTGGGTGAATAAAATAGCCTCATCAAAGGCCGTGCCATTTGCTTCTAGCCGGGCAGGGGCCGCAACCCCGCTAATGTCTTTAAAGGCTTCATGCTGCGCACCGGAGAAGGTGAAAGGCACCAAGCCCGCATAGGTATTAGTCACCGCAAGACCGAATTGCTGGGCCAAGCGCAGTCCGAAATCGGTGGCGCCCATCTTTGGAATCGGTTTGGCCCCGCAGGCCACTACCAGATTTCGGGTCGTTAGGCTTTGATGGCCTTTGGTGGAGCTGAGCACGACGGCATAGCCACCCTCAATGGCAGAGACCTTTTGCACGGAGGTGTTGAGCTGGATATGTGCGCCAGCCTCATCCACGCTCTTTTGCAGCATGGTGATGATCTCTTTGGCGGAGGTGTCACAAAATAGCTGGCCCAAGGCCTTCTCATGATAGGCAATCCCGCTGCGGGCCACCCAATCGATGAAATCCCATTGGGTGTAACGCGCCAGGGCCGATTTTGCAAAATGCGGATTGCGGCTGATGTAGTTGTCCGCGGTGGCAAACATATTGGTAAAGTTGCAGCGCCCGCCGCCGCTGATACGAATTTTCTCGCCCGCCGCTTTTGCGTGATCAACCACCAAACAGCGGCCCGGCGCTTGGGCGGCGCACATCATGCCGGCCGCGCCAGCTCCAATAATGAGGGTATCATAATCCATAGGCGATGACTTGCCTGTTGTGGGGCAAATGGCAAGGGAATTGGCACTGGAAAAATGATTCAAGTCAGGTTAAGATTTATTATAGACCCCAAAAATGGGGCGCAGTACAGGCGATTTACAAATGACAGAAATGGTACATGGGCTTTTGCCCGTCGAAGTCCGCGATCCTATTTTGCCCCGTTGGTGGCGAACAGTCGATCGGTGGAGCATGGCTAGTGTGTGTTTTTTGTTCATTTTTGGTCTAATTTTGGCACTTGCAGCCTCACCACCATTGGCGCAGCGCAACGGCTTACCTGCCTTTCACTATGTCGAGCGGCAAGCAGTTTTCGGCACCATGGCTCTCATTGCGATGACCATCACGTCGATGATGTCCCCCGCGACAGTGCGGCGCTGGGCCACGGTCGCTTTTGGTATAGCTTTGCTGGCTTTGGTGATGTTGCCCGTTTTCGGCACGGATTTTGGCAAGGGGGCCACACGCTGGTATTCGCTTGGATTTATCTCTCTGCAACCTTCAGAATTCATCAAGCCCGCCTTTGTGGTCTTTGCGGCTTGGCTGATTTCTGCCTCCTTCGAACCTAATGGCCCGCCGGGTCGGATGATGTCCTTTGCTGTGGCCGTGACGATTGCTGGATTTTTGGCACTGCAACCTGATTTTGGACAGGCCAGCCTGATCCTGTTTGCTTGGGGTGTGATGTATTTCTGTGCAGGTGCTCCGCTCCTGTTCATTCTGTCTATGGCTGCGGCCACGGTTTTTGCGGGCTTTGTCGCCTATAACAACAGCGAGCATTTCGCCCGCCGGATTGATGGCTATATGTCTGCGGATGTGGATCCTACAACCCAGCTTGGCTATGCGGCCAATGCGATACGTGAAGGTGGCCTGTTTGGTGTCGGTGCGGGCGAAGGATCGGTTAAATGGTCATTGCCGGATGCCCATACAGATTTCATCATTGCAGTGGCCGCTGAAGAATATGGCGTGCTGATGGTTTTGGTTATTTTGGCGCTGTTTGCAGTCATTGTTCTGCGCACGCTCACTCGGTTGATGCAAGAGCGTGACCTGTTTGTGCGCCTTGCAGGCACGGGCCTTGTAGCCATGTTTGGTGTGCAGGCGATGATCAACATGGGCGTGGCGGTGCGCCTTTTGCCCGCCAAGGGCATGACCTTACCCTTTGTCAGCTATGGCGGTTCGTCGCTGATTGCTGGGGGGATTGCTTTGGGCATGATTTTAGCCTTCACACGCAACCGCCCACAGGGGGCGCTCAGCTCCGTGATACGTGGATATTGAAATGAAAAATCCTCCTCTTTTGGTTTTGGCTGCCGGCGGTACGGGCGGGCATATGTTCCCAGCCCAGGCGGTGGCAGAAGTGATGCTTAAACGGGGCTGGCGGGTAGTTTTGTCCACCGATGCCCGCGGCGCACGCTATACGTCGGGCTTTCCGTCTGAGGTGGAGATTGAACAAGTCTCCAGCGCGACCTTTGCCAAGGGCGGGCTTTTGAACAAAATCATGGTTCCCATTCGCATCGCCATCGGAGTGACCGCCGCGCGCCGCAAAATGCGCCGGACGCGACCGAATGTTGTGGTGGGGTTTGGCGGCTATCCTGCTATTCCAGCCATGGGGGCGGCCACCTCGTTGGGCATCCCATGCATGCTGCACGAACAAAATGGCGTTTTGGGGCGGGTCAATCAGCTCTTTGCGTCTCGGGTCAATCAGATTGCCTGTGGAACTTGGCCGACCAAATTGCCCGATGGTTTGACCGGCCATCATATCGGCAATCCTGTGCGTCAAGAGATTTTGGATCGCCATGGTGCCGGTTATATTGCTCCCGGTGATTACCCAATGGACGTGCTGGTGATTGGCGGTTCTCAAGGGGCACGTATATTGTCAGATGTGGTGCCTGCAGCTGTGGGTTTGTTACCCGGTTCTCTGCGCCAAAACCTGCGCATCAGTCAGCAAGCGCGCGAGGAAGACTGTAGCCGCGTCGAACAGGCCTATGCCGAGATTGGCGTGCGGGCCGACGTACAACCGTTTTTCAAAGATATCCCTGATCGTATGAGCCAAGCTCAGCTGGTGATCAGCCGCTCTGGAGCCTCCTCAGTAGCAGATATTGCCATGATTGGGCGGCCTGCTATTTTCGTCCCTCTAGCAGCGGCCAAACGTGATGAACAGACGGCCAATGCTCGCGAGTTGGTACAGGCTGGTGCGGCGCAGTTGTTGTTAGAATTTGATTTCACGCCTGAGGCTTTGGCTGATGAAATTCAAGAGTTATTAACCAATAGCGCCCAGACCCAATCTATGGCTGATGCGGCGCTTGGCTGTGCAAAGCCTGAAGCTGCCAATGATCTCGCTGATATGATCCAAGCGCTGGCTGGAGACATTTGAGATGAAAAAAGTAACCAAATTACCTGGTGACATTGGCGCTATTCACTTTGTTGGAATTGGTGGAATTGGTATGTCTGGTATCGCCGAAGTTCTTTTGGATCAGGGGTATATGGTGCAGGGATCTGATCTCAAAGCTTCCAAAATTACCCGCCGCTTGGAGGCGATGGGGGCTTTGATCCATCTGGGGCAAAAGGCGGAAAATCTTGGCGAGGCTGAGGTTGTTGTGGTGTCGACAGCGATCAAGCCGGGCAATCCCGAACTTGATCAGGCCCGTAAAGTTGGCCTGCCGGTGGTTCGGCGCGCGGAGATGTTGGCGGAATTGATGCGCCTCAAATCCAATGTTGCTGTTGCCGGAACCCATGGCAAAACCACCACCACAACCATGGTTTCAACCCTTCTGCATGCGGGTGGATTTGATCCGACTGTGGTCAATGGCGGCGTGATTAATGCGTTTGAATCCAATGCCCGCACTGGGCAGGGCGAATGGATGGTTGTTGAGGCCGATGAAAGCGATGGCACGTTCAACCGTCTGCCCGCAACCATTGCCGTTGTGACCAATATTGATCCTGAGCATATGGAACATTGGGGTAGTTTCGACAATCTGCGCCAAGGTTTCTTTGAGTTTGTCCATAATATTCCGTTTTATGGTTTGGCGGTCTGCAATACCGACCACCCGGAGGTGCAGGCGTTGGTGGGGCGGATCACCGACCGTCGTGTCACGACTTATGGCTTCAATGCCCAAGCGGACGTGCGGGTGGTTGATTTGAGCTACGCTCAGGGCACGGCCTATTTTGATGTGGCGTTGCGGGATGGTTCAATGATTGAGGGGTGCACCCTGCCGATGCCGGGAGACCATAATGTGTCCAACGCTTTGGCGTCGGTGGCGGTGGCCTTGCATCTGGGGATGTCAGGCGACGCCATTCGCGCGGGGTTACATAGCTTTAAAGGCGTTAATCGACGCTTTACCAAAGTGGCTGAACTGGATGGGGTGACCATCATCGATGATTATGCGCATCATCCAGTGGAAATCGCGGCAGCGTTGAAAGCGGCGCGCCAAAGCCATTCTGGCCGGATCATGGCCATCCACCAACCCCATCGCTACAGCCGTTTGCATGACCTTTTCGATGATTTTTGTACCTGTTTCAATGACGCGGATGTTGTGGGGATCACTGATATCTTTGCCGCAGGCGAAGCGCCAATCGCCGGGGCGGATCGCGATTCCCTGGTCATAGGTTTAACGGGCCACGGGCACCGAAATGCAATGGCTGTGGCGGATGAGGCTGCTTTGAAGGCCTTTTTGACGGAGCATTGCCAGCCCGGCGATATGCTGATTTGTCTTGGCGCTGGGTCAATCTCGGCTTGGGCGCATGGTCTTGTGAGCGAGTTTAATTAATCTGCGCTTTTGCGGTGGCGCGTTGCCAAATAGACTCCAAATCCAGAGACAATAAGGCCGGCCCAAGCCATGAGCGGCATCGGTTCATCCAACGCAACCCAGGCGATAAATGCGGCCAGAGGCGGAACTAGAAATAGCAAGGTTGAGACGCGCGACACTTGGCCCGCGCGGATCATTGCCAGCAGCAGACCCACAGCAATCACTGAGTTGCCGATCACCAAATAGGCGAAGGCCCAATAAAAGGAGGTCGTCCAATTCACCGCTGCGATATCGGCCCAGGTGAGAAATGGTAATAATCCGAGCAATCCCGCGCTATAGCCGACCAAATTTGCCGTGACCGGATTATGCGACAGGCCAAAGCGTTTTTCCCAAAGCGTGGCCAAGGTGATCCCAGCCAAGGCCAAGGCGGCAAAGCCGAATCCCACCAAGGGGGGTGGGTCGATTTTAAGCCGGGCGACAATCACCACAAAGGTTCCAGTCATAGCAATTGCCAAGCCCAGCCATTGCGGCCAGCTTACCGTTTCTGCGCTCCATCGCGGCGCCAGCAGACCTACCAGCAGGGGTTGCAGCGAGAAGATCAACGCAGCCGTGCCTGCGGCGACACCATTTACAAAAGCGAAATAGGCCATACCGAAATATACGGTTTGCATCAAAAATCCGACCAATCCGAGGTGCAGCCAATCCTTTGGGGTTTTGGGCAGCGGCGGGCGCAAAATTGCAAATAGCACCGCCATAATGGCAATAACGGCGGCAAACCTCAGTGCCAGCAGCGCCATGGGGGTGGCATCCACTAGAGCGACTTTGGCCACCACGTAGCCCGCAGACCACAGGATCAAAAACATAATCGGCGTTAGGGCCAGCCAAATGCGTTGCATCTCGTCTCCTCATTCCAAACTGATGGAGCAGTTTGCGTGCGCGATGTACAGAGTGTTTTTGCAAGCTCGCGCTTGCCCTTTGACTTGAAACCTCTGATCCGGTCTAAGCAAAGACGATCACTTGAGGGCCTATCGCAATGCAACTTCCAATTCCCCGCGGGCGTTTAACGCCGAACCGATCTTTATCGGATCTGACTTGGCTGCGCGTGGGGGGGCCTGCAGAATATCTGTTCCAACCGGCAGATCACGCAGATTTGACTGAATTTTTGGCAGACCTGCCGCAAGAAGTGGCGGTTTTTCCTATGGGCGTTGGCTCGAACTTGATTGTGCGAGATGGCGGCATTCGCGGCGTGGTGATCCGGTTGGGACGTGGCTTTAATTATATTTCTGTGGACGGTGATCTTGTGCGCTGCGGGGCTGCGGTTTTGGACAGCCATGTGGCGCGCAAGGCTGCGGATTCAGGGCTAGACTTGACCTTTCTGCGCACCATACCGGGTGCGATGGGCGGTGCTTTGAAGATGAATGCAGGGTGCTATGGCAGCTATTTTGCCGATGCCTTTGTTTCCGCCCGTGGAGTGAACCGGGCTGGAGCGCCGGTGACCTATACTCCGGAAAACCTTGGTTTTGGCTATCGCAGCTGTGACCTGCCTGACGATTTTGTCATCACCGAGGTAACGTTGCGCAGTTTGGGGCCTGGCAGTCCAGTCGCGCTGCATCAGAAAATGGCGGATCAATTGGCTAAGCGCGATGAAACACAGCCCACGAAAGACCGCACGGCGGGCAGCACGTTTCGCAACCCAGCTGGCTTCAGCTCGACTGGGCGTGCCGATGATCGCCAAAATTTGAAGGCGTGGAAGGTGATTGACGATGCGGGCTGCCGGGGCTTGGAGATGGGCGGAGCGCAAATGTCACCCAAACATCCGAACTTTTTGATCAACACCGGATCAGCGAGCGCAAAAGATCTTGAAGCTTTGGGCGAATTGGTGCGAAAAAAGGTTTACGATAAGAGTGGTTTGACGTTAGAGTGGGAGGTAATGAGGGTCGGAGATCCCTTGTACGACCAATAGCGTAAAAAACGCGATAACAAAAGCCCCATAGAGGGCAAAATATTGAGTGAGAACAGTGGGTATGTCGAGCAGGACTCCCAAAACTGTGGCTGTATTGATGGGTGGACCCGGCGCGGAGCGTGCTGTGTCTCTGTCTACAGGCCAAGAATGCGCCACCGCTTTGCGGCAGGCGGGCTATAGCGTTGTCGAAATCGACGCTGGCCCTGACCTCGTAAATGAGCTGACTCTTGCCGATCCCGATGTGGTGTTTAACGCGCTGCATGGGCGTTGGGGTGAAGATGGCTGTGTGCAGGGGGTGCTCGAATGGATGAAGCTTCCATATACGCATTCTGGCGTTTTGTGCTCGGCACTCGCGATGGATAAAGAAAAAACCAAAGATGTATTCCGGGGTGTGGGTCTGCCTGTGGTGGATAGCCTTTTGATGGCCCGTGAAGATCTGGTCGGCGCGCACCCGATGCCGCTGCCCTATGTCATCAAGCCCAACAATGAGGGCTCATCTGTTGGCGTGTATCTGGTGGATCTGGGTGCCGAGGCTCCGCCGGAGCTGTCGGCTGATATGCCCGATATGGTGATGGTAGAAGCCTTTGCGCCAGGCCGTGAGCTGACCACAACGGTCGTGGGCGACCGGGCTTTGACCGTCACCGATATTTTGACCAACACTTGGTATGACTATGATGCTAAATATGCTGAAGGGGGTTCCAAACATGTGGTGCCGGCCGAGCTGCCTGAGGATATTTTCCAAGCCTGCCTTGAGTATGCTCTCAAAGCCCACGCTGTTTTGGGCTGTCGTGGTATCTCGCGGACAGATTTTCGCTGGGATGAAACGCGCGGGCTTGCCGGGTTGATCTTGTTGGAAACCAACACGCAGCCGGGAATGACACCCACCTCCTTGTCGCCGGAACAGGCCACAGCGGTTGGAATTCCCTTTCCCGAATTGTGCCGATTCTTGGTGGAGGATGCCTCATGCAACCGATGATGAAGGCTCCAAAATATGCAGGTTCCGTGCTGCGCGACGATGTAACTCTGGTCTCTGATCCAGCACCATCTTTGCTCAGCTACCGGATGCAGCGGCTGTGGCTCACACCCTTGTTTCGTGCTCTGGTACGGGTGGGCTTGCCAACCTTTGGTATTGTGGGGCTGGGTTGGATGTTCCTGTCACAGGCCGAAAATCGCGATTATCTGCGAGGTATGGTGCAGGAGGCTCAGGTTTCAGTGCAAAACCAGCCGGTGCATCAATTGCAAACCCTAACAATAGAAGGCGCTTCGCCTTTGTTGTCGGAGGAAATTCGTGCGCAATTTGGAAACTTGTTTCCAATTAGTGCATTTGAGTTAGATCTTGAGGGCATGCGCGGTTGGATCGAAAAAATACCTTCGGTTGAGCGCGCCGCAGTGCTCACCTCGGTTGGCGGGCTTTTGTCCGTACAGGTGACGGAAATTCAGCCAGAGTTTATTTGGCGCAACGTTGAAGGATTGCACCTGATTTCTGCAAAGGGTGACATGTTGCGCCGGGTCCCTCTGCGCGCTGATTTCGCTCATTTACCGCTTATTGCCGGAGAAGGTGCGATTGCCTCTCTGCGCGAGGCCCGCGGTGTGCTGGACACGGCGGCGCCGATATCAGATCGTTTGCGCGGCTTGGTACGGATCGGAGAACGACGCTGGGATTTGGTGCTGTTGGACGGTCAAACCATTGCCCTTCCAGAGGCCAATCCTGAACAGGTTTTGGCGCAGGTGATTGTGCTGAGTGCAGCGCAAGATCTGTTTGAACGCGATATATTATTAATAGATTTTCGTAATCCGCGCCGCCCCACCCTACGTCTGCGACCCCAAGCGCTTGCGGGCCTGAAACAGGTTAAGGGTGTGACATTTTTGGAGATTGCTAAATGAATGACCTGTATCAATCCCAACGTACCATGCGTGCGATGCGCAAAGCGGCCATCCAACGTGGGGTGGTTGCGGTGATGGATGTGGGCAGCTCCAAAGTGGCCTGTTTAATTCTGCGCTTTGATGGGCCAAGCGATATTTCATCAGGCGAAGTCATTGGCTCAATGGCCGGGCAATCCAGCTTCCGTGTCATTGGTGCGGCCACAACCAAATCCCGCGGCATACGCTCTGGTGAGATTGAGTCCATGGCTGAAACTGAGCGTGCCATTCGCACGGCCCTTCAGGCTGCACAGAAAATGGCTTTGGTGCGGGTTGATCATGTGATCGCCTGTTTCTCTGGCGGCGCGCCGCGCAGCTATGGTGTGTTTGGCGAGGTTCAAACTGAGAATGAGGCCGTGCATTCCCATGATATTGGCCGCGTACTTGCGGCCTGTGACCTACCTGATTTTGGCCAAAACCGTGCTGTATTGCATGCGCAACCGATCAACTTCACCCTGGATGATCGCTCATGGATGACTGATCCACGTGGCCATATCGGACAAAAGCTTTCGGCAGATCTTCATATTTTGACCGTGCAAGAGCATGCCATTCAAAACCTCAACCGCTGTGTGAAGCGCTGTGATGTTGAGCTGGCGGGTGTGGCTTCCTCTGCCTATGTGTCTGCCCACGCGGCTTTGGTCGAAGATGAGCAAGAGCTGGGTGCTGCCTGCATTGATATGGGCGGTGGGGCGACTGGTGTTTCGGTCTTCTTCAAGAAACACCTGATTTTTGCGGACAGTGTGCGCATGGGTGGAGATTACGTTACCAGTGATATTTCCATGGGGCTTCAGATTCCAACGGCTGCAGCTGAACGTATGAAAACTCTTTACGGCGGCGCTATGGCCACGGGTATGGATGACCGTGAAATGATCGAAACCGATGGCAGCAGCGGTGATTGGGAACATGATCGCCGTCAAGTCAGCCGGTCTGAGCTGATCGGAATTATCCGCCCAAGGATGGAAGAGATCTTGGAAGACGTCCGTGACCGCCTCGATGCGGCGGGATTTGACAATCTGCCCGGCAAGCAGATCGTTTTGACCGGTGGCGCAAGCCAAATACCGGGATTGGATGGCTTGGCGGCCCGTATTTTAGGTCAGCATGTCCGACTTGGCCGCCCGGTTCGGGTCCAAGGCCTCCCACAAGCAGCAACTGGCCCGGCATTCTCTGGGGTCGTCGGTTTGGCTCTGAATGCAGCCAACCCGCAGGACGAGTGGTGGGATTTCGAAGTGCCGCAACCACAGATGGTAGGGCGTCCTTTGCGCCGCGCCATGCGCTGGTTTCGGGATAATTGGTAGAAGTAGTCTATGTGAGGCCCCAAAATTTAGCGTTATTTGATGCCTATGATGCTATATTTTGTATTAAATGAGAGTTTTTTCGTGACGCGACAATAAGTTCACGTTAGAATACTTAAAATAGGTGTTTGCCGCAGAGCAGTGCGGCCAGAGCAGGTGGAAAAAATATGGCTTTAAACTTAACCATGCCGGGACATGACGACTTGAAACCACGCATCACCGTATTCGGTGTTGGGGGCGCAGGCGGTAATGCTGTCGATAATATGATAGACAAGCAGCTTGAAGGTGTTGAATTTGTTGTTGCAAACACCGATGCGCAGGCTTTGCAGCAATCTAAAGCCCCGGTTAAAATCCAAATGGGTATCAAAGTCACTGAAGGTTTGGGTGCAGGTGCTAAAGCCACAGTTGGCGCCGCCGCAGCCGAAGAAAGTATTGAGCAAATCGTGGACCAGCTGGCTGGGGCACATATGTGCTTTATCACAGCAGGTATGGGCGGCGGCACCGGTACGGGTGCGGCTCCAATCATTGCGCAAGCCGCCCGCGAATTGGGTGTCTTGACAGTGGGTGTGGTGACAAAACCCTTCCAGTTTGAAGGCAGTAAACGTATGCGCCAAGCGGAAGAGGGCGTTGAGGCTTTGCAAAAGGTTGTCGACACTCTGATTATCATTCCAAACCAAAACCTCTTCCGCCTTGCCAATGAAAACACGACATTCACCGATGCTTTCAGCATGGCGGATGATGTTTTGTATCAAGGCGTAAAAGGTGTGACTGACTTGATGGTTCGCCCGGGTCTTATCAACCTTGATTTTGCCGATGTTCGCGCTGTTATGGACGAGATGGGCAAAGCCATGATGGGCACAGGTGAGGCGAGCGGCGAAAACCGGGCCATCCAAGCGGCTGACAAAGCTGTCTCTAATCCATTGCTGGATGAAATCAGCCTGCGCGGTGCGAAGGGCGTTTTGATCAACATCACTGGTGGTGCAGATCTGACACTGTTCGAGCTGGACGAAGCAGCCAACCGGATCCGTGAAGAAGTTGATCCGGATGCGAATATCATTGTTGGATCAACATTGGATACAACTTTGGAGGGCGTAATGCGCGTGTCTGTTGTGGCCACTGGGATCGACGCCAATCAATCCAACCAAGCTTCTGCGTTGCCATTGCGCCGCTCGTCTTTAGCGGCCGCGGCTACTGAGGTGGTTGAAGAAGCTGTTGAGACAGAGCATCAACAAGTGGCTTTGGAATTTCCCTTTGAGCCAGAACAGCCAGAAGTAGCGCAAGAACCTGAGCATTTATTCGACGATATTCCAGCTCCGGCTTATCAGCCACAAGCGGAAGAGTTGGATACATTCGTGTTTGAAGAGCCAATACCTTTGGTGGCAACTCAGCATGTGCCGGGCACTCCGAGCCCTGAAGCAATGGCGCGTTTGCGTGCCGCAGTGGAGCGGGTTCCGGGAGGTGAACCTCGTGCAACAGCTGAACCTCGGACCGCCCCTCCGCCGGCACCAGCCAAAAGAAAATTTGGTATCAATTCTATGATAAATCGGATGACCGGTCAGGCTGAAATTATCGAACGAGCTGCCGTTGCACCACCTTCGCAAATGGCCGAGCCATGCCTTCGAAACCGATGACGCGGGCAACGAAGCGGATGTGAGAATCGAAATACCGGCGTTTTTACGCCGACAGGCTAATTGAAGCCAATCTTCAATGAATTGTTTAAAGGTGCCTTTGGGCGCCTTTTTTCTCTATAAATTAGGCACTTGTTATTTTCATCCCGTCACAAGGCATCATTGCGCTTGACCTGATTCATAGATGTTTCAAACGGTTACAAAGAGTGAGTTGTATCTTGGGAGGACACAAACTAGCGGTAATTGCATGGTTGTAGTCTTTAATTAAAATAACGGGGCACTTGTGCAAAAGACTTTGAAATCAGAAGTGGTGTTTACGGGGGTTGGCCTTCATGACGGCCGTGATGTGACACTGCGTGTGCGCCCTGCTGCTGCTGAAACTGGAATTTGGTTTTGCCGCACAGATATCGCAACAGCGACGGTTTCATTTCTGCCAATTGGCAATTCGCTGTTCATACTGCCCTGTGTACCCGCTTGCTAAATGCCGAAGGTGTGGGTGTCTCTACGGTTGAGCATGTGATGGCGGCTCTTGCGGGCTGTGGCGTCAACAATGCTGTCTTGGAACTGGACGGACCTGAAGTTCCCATCATGGATGGCAGCGCACTTGAGTTTGTGCGTGGCTTTCTGAAGGCCGGGCTACAGGAACAATCCCAACCCGTCCGTGCTGTTGAAATTCTTGAAGCTGTAGAAGTTCGTGAAAACGGCGCCTATGCGGCGCTGGTGCCTTTTTCGGGCCTTGAAATGGATTTTGCGATTGATTTTCCGGATGCGGCCATCGGCCAACAATCAAAATTACTCAATCTTGCAAATGGCAGTTTTGTGCATGAGCTTTGCGACAGCCGCACATTTTGCCGAAATTCAGACGTGGCCTTGATGCAATCCAAAGGTTTGGCACTGGGTGGCACGTTGTTGAATGCGGTTGTGGTGGATGGGGCTGAGGTTTTGAGCCCCGGTGGTATGCGCTATGTGGATGAGCCTGTGCGGCATAAAATGTTGGATGCTATGGGCGATTTGGCACTTGCTGGCGGTCCGATTATTGGGCGCTATGTGGGTCGGCGTGCCGGTCATACTGTCACCAACAAGCTATTGCGCAAGCTGTTCATGCAAACTGCATCTTTTCGGATGATTGAATGTGATCTTGAAATGTCTCAGCGGTTGCCAGGCGCCGGATTAGTTCAAGAAGATACGCATATTTTTGCATAGAAGCAATCTTCTGCTCAAAAAACTAAACTCTTTCATTTTGCCCCAAAACTTTCTGTGCTAACTCTGTTGCAGAACAAACTATGAGGGTCACCATGCGGTCTCATCACGCCATTTTTCTTTGCATTTTCGCGACGGTTATTGTTGGCTGCGCGAAGCTCAAACAAGAGTCTGCTGTTCTAATTGAAAGCTATTCCGCGAAGGAAATTTATGATCTTGGCGAGGACAAGCTGAACAAAAATCGTCCCGAAGAGGCTGCCGAATATTTTGGTGAGATAGAACGTCTGTACCCCTATTCCGAATGGGCCAAACGTGGCTTGATCATGCAGGCTTTTAGCTTTCACAAAGCAGTCGATTACCCTAACAGCCGCAGCGCCGCACAGCGCTACATCGATTTTTATCCAGCCACAGAAGATGCGGCCTATGCGCAATATATATTGGCGTTGAGCTACTATGATCAAATTGCCGAAGTGGGCCGCGATCAGGGTATCACCTTCAAGGCCCTGCAAGAGTTACGCGTGTTGATAGAGCGTTATCCAGATAGCAAGTATGCCGTTGAGTCCAAAGCTAAGTTTGATCTTGCGTTTGATTATCTCGCAGCCAAAGAGATGACAGTTGGCAGATATTATCTGCAAAAGGGCTATTATACGGCGGCGGTGAAACGGTTCCGTGTTGTGGTTCAAGATTTCCGAGACACAGCCCAAACACCTGAAGCCCTTTATCGCTTGATTGAGGCCTATTTGTCGCTGGGATTGAAAGCAGAGGCGCAGTCCGCCGGTGCCGTGCTGGCCAAGCAATATGAGGGCTCTGATTGGTACAAAGACAGCCTTATTTTACTAAGTGGAAACGGTTTAAAACCTGAGGCCGCGGGTGACAATTGGCTGACAACGATCTACAGACAGATGATCAAGGGCCAATGGCTGTAACCGAAGCGAGGCGGCGATGCTGCGTGGTTTAAGCGTTCGTGACATACTGATCATCGATGAGTTGGAGCTGCAGTTTCAGCCCGGGCTGAATGTATTGACTGGTGAAACCGGGGCCGGAAAATCGATTTTACTCGATTGCCTTGGCTTCGTTTTGGGATGGCGAGGCCGCGCTGAACTTGTGCGTCAAGGATCAGAACAGGGCGAAGTCACGGCCTGGTTCGACATTCCCCCGATCATCCCGTGAATGGCATTCTGCGTGACAGCGGAATTGAACCTGAGGATGAGTTAATCCTTCGACGGATCAACGCCAGAGATGGCCGGAAAACCGCATTTGTGAATGACCGCCGCTGTTCGGGGCAGGTGTTGCGCCAGATTAGTGAAACCCTGTTGGAATTGCATGGCCAACATGATGATCGGGGGCTTTTGAATGTAAAAGGCCATATGGCGTTACTGGATGAGCATGCCGAGACCATACCGCTGCGAGAGGCCTGCCGGGGAGCTTGGCGTGGTTTGTCGCAGGCTCAAACGGCTTTGTCAGAGCTGACTGCTAAAATTCGCGCTTTGGCTGCTGAGGAGGAGTATCTGCGCCATACGTTGGACGAGCTGGAGGCTCTCGAAGTGCAACCGGGGGACGATGATGCTCTGGATGCGCGCCGGCGTATGATGCAAGCTGCCGTGAAAATTCGCGCTAATGTTGTCAAAGCGCTTGATGCTTTGTCTGGCAAAGGGGCGGAGGGGCAAATCAGGGACGCAACCCGCTGGCTGGAAACCGCATCACAGCAACTTGATGGGCAATTGGGTCTGGCTTTCGAGGCCCTAGACGCTGCGCTGGATTCGCTTGGTGAAGCACAACAAGAGATTGAGATTGTCTTGGGCGGCTTGAATTTTAACGCGTCTGAACTGGAGCTAACCGAAGAGCGGCTGTTTGCGATCCGTGCGGCTGCGCGCAAGCATGGGGTGACACCTGATGAGCTGTCCGAGATTTCAACATTGCTGTCGCTTAAGCTTGAGACTTTGGACAGCGGCAATGCCGGACTAGAGATTTTGAAGGTGGAAGTTGAGGCGGCCCAATCTGCTTACAGGATTGCTGCGCTCGATTTACATGTGGCACGCGTAATTGGGGCTGCGGCTTTGGATAAAGCCATGGCTGCAGAGCTGGCTCCCTTAAAGATGGAACGTGCGGTGTTTAATACCGAAATCACCACCACTGAGGATGGTCCGAATGGCACGGACACCGTCGCCTTTACCGTGGCGACGAACCCCGGCGCGCCAACCGGGGCGCTGGAAAAAATTGCCTCAGGTGGGGAATTGAGCCGTTTTCTTTTGGCACTCAAAGTCTGCCTGTCGCAGGGCGCGTCACAGCGCACGATGATCTTTGATGAGATTGATCGCGGCGTGGGGGGAGCTACTGCAGATGCGGTTGGCCGCAGATTGGCCGAATTGGGCGCCGAGGGGCAAGTCTTGGTCGTTACGCATTCGCCGCAAGTAGCGGCTTTGGGCACTGCGCATTGGCGGGTTCAAAAACGTATTGAGAATGAGATGACCCTTTCAACGGTTGTACTACTGAACCCTGATGAGCGGATCGACGAGATTGCCCGTATGCTGGCCGGTGATGTGGTGACAGATGAGGCACGTGGCGCTGCACGCTCCTTACTTGGTTTGAATCGGTAGTATTATCAATATATTCATTACTATATTTATGTTATATAATAAGTTGAATTAAGTGGATATCACGGCATTTTTATTTATTCGATATTTCATATATTAAAGATCATACCATAAATAATTGAGGGGGAGCGGCGCATTAAATCGTGCAACAAAATAATCTTTATCGTGGATTCCTGTCTGCAATCCACCTGAGGCCGAATAGTTCCAATAAGAATCTAAGGGTTTTCCACTAGGCTCACAAAGTTTGTTTGGCGGATGTTGCAAGTAACAGATTAGCGAGAAAGTTTGACCTCTGTATGGGGCTTATATGACTACAATTCACTAATTGTGTCCCGAGTTTGCTCCTAAGATACATACCGAGGCGATAGAACAAGTTTTTTCAATCCTTGAGAGTGACTCTTTAGCCTTAACAACATCTCCTGTCGTTGAAACTATGTCCTTGCCTGTGGTCACATTTAAGCTCTTATCAAACGTGTTCGATAACGATCTTATCATTGGGATAAAACGCCAAGTGATCTTTGATCTGGCGCATGTCTGCATTAGGGCTTTCATAGCTCCAAGCCACATTGTCTATAGGCCCATTTTTGGTAATGATTGAGAAGTAGCGCGCATCGCCCTTATGGGGGCAATGGGATATTTTATCTGTGTAATCCATAAAAGCCATGGCGATATCATCCCGCGGAAAATAGATGACTGGGTCATAGTCGCACTCGATTAATTCCAATGCGCTATGGGTTTCGGCAATAACGGAACCGGCAGCGCGTATAGACCATGCGCCTGCGAGGGCGCGAACTTTGATATGATTTGTCATTAGAAGACAGCCTTCCCATTGTCTGACGTCAGAGTCAAATGGCCGCTGTCGCATTGGCTAGCCATTGCGCTGTTGTGGCGTCCAGGAGCTGGGTCAGTTTTGCATGGACCTCTTGATGATAGGCATTAAGCCAGTCTTTTTCACGCACTGTGAGCAGGGAAGCTTCAATCAACCGCAGATCGATGGGCGCCAATGTGATGGTTTCAAACTCAAGCATGGCCCGATCATCGCCGTCGGGCAGGTTTGGGGCAGGTTGCACCACAATGAGATTCTCAATCCGCACCCCAAAAGCACCAGCGCGATAATAGCCCGGTTCATTGGACAGGATCATCCCCACCTCAAGGGGCACATCCGTGGCTCGTGATAGGCGTTGCGGCCCTTCATGCACTGATAGAAAACTACCAACCCCGTGGCCGGTGCCGTGGTCATAGTCTTGACCTGCAGCCCAAAGTGGAGCACGGGCCAGCGAGTCGAGGTCGCGCCCTGTGAGCCCTTTGGGGAACCGTACCTGTGAGATGGCAATCATGCCTTGTAGTACCCTCGTGAAGGCTTGGCGCATCTCGAGGCTTGGCGTGCCGAGGGGCAGGGTGCGGGTGATATCGGTTGTGCCATCGTGATATTGCCCGCCGCTGTCGACCAACAATAGGCTGTCGCTGTCCAGTTTGCGGTTTGTTTCATGGGTCACACGGTAATGCACCACGGCGCCATGCGGACCACTGCCGCTGATCGTGTCAAAGCTGATATCATGCAGCACGTTTGTGGCCGCGCGAAATCCTTCAAGTTTTCTGACAATGTCAATCTCGCTGAGGTTGGAGGGATCCGCACCATCAAACCATGCCATAAAATTAACCATAGCGGCCCCGTCGCGCAGGTGTGCCGCGCGGCTGCCGTTGAGTTCTGTCGTGTTCTTACAGGCTTTTGATAGGGCGCAGGGATCAGTGCCGCGCAGAATTTTAACCGCGCCTTGTTCCAAGGCCTGTAGGGCCGCTTGTGGCAAAGAGGCGGGGTCGATCAGCATTCTATCTTTGAAGTTTGAAAGATAAGCCTCAAAAGCGTCCCAGCCCATAAGCGTGACATTCTCGCTGAACTCAAGGCTGTCGAATTTAGCAGGGTCCCCGAAAAGGGCGATGGCGCCCGAGGAGGACAGGATCGCGAAACCCTGCACAATCGGGGTGCGGGGCACATCGCTGCCGCGGATGTTTAGCAACCAGCACAGGCTATCGGGCAGGGTGATGACGGCCGCATCTGCGCCAAGGGCTGTGATATCTGCGCCAATGCGGCGGGCCTTGTTTGCTGCGGCCTCGCCGCTGAGGCTCTCTGGGTGCGACCAGGCGGCCGCAAGTGGCGGGCCCGGTCTGTCTCGCCAGATGGCATTCACCCCATTGGGGCAGGCTCTTAGGGTGATCCCTGAAGCGGTGAGCCTGTCTCGGAGGGTTTCAATCTGGCTGACCGTGTGCAGCCACGGATCAAATCCGATTACGGCTCCGGGTTGGGCCTTGATGATCAGCCAGTCTTGCAGCTGAGTTTCTGGCCAATGAACCGGGATAAAGACATCTGCGACTTGATCCAATACTTGTAAACGATAACGCCCATCAATGAAGACACCGGCTATATCCTCTAAGACGCAGGCAAATCCGGCTGATCCGGTAAATCCGGTTAGCCATGAGAGCCGCTCGTCGCAGGCGGCCACATATTCACCTTGATGGCGATCCGCACGCGGAACGATGAAGCCGTTCAACGTTTGCTCATCCATCCAAACTCGTAGTGCGGCGAGCCGTGCCGGGCCTTGATCAGGGGACGAGGGGGATGTGAAATTTTGAAACATTGAATTTGTCCTAAGCGACTACGGATTTGCTTAGAATGTGTCAAAGCCACTCCGGCGGCAATGGTCAATTGTGCAAAGGTTAAGCGCTGCGCTTGCGCCCCATGACGCGGGCCCGTGCGCGGGCATCGGTGTCAAACAAAGCGGCAAGCTGTTCGGTCATTGCGCCGGCCAGTTGCTCAACATCGGTGATGGTCACCGCACGTTCGTAATAGCGGGTTACATCATGGCCAATGCCAATTGCCAAAAGCTCGACCTGACTGCGCTTCTCGACCATCGCGATCACATCGCGCAGGTGTTTTTCTAGATAATTCGCTTGGTTTACCGACAGGGTACTGTCATCCACCGGCGCGCCATCGGAGATCACCATCAAAATTTTGCGCGATTCAGGGCGCGCATTCATCCGGCGGTGTGCCCATTCCAGAGCTTCGCCGTCAATGTTTTCCTTCAGCAAGCCTTCTTTCATCATCAGTCCAAGATTGGGTCGGGCGCGGCGCCATGGGGCGTCGGCACTTTTATAGATGATGTGGCGCAGATCATTGAGGCGCCCCGGTGTTTGTGGCCGGCCTTCGGCAAGCCACTCTTCACGGCTTTGACCACCCTTCCAAGCGCGGGTGGTGAAGCCCAAGATTTCGACCTTTACGCTGCAACGTTCCAAGGTGCGGGCTAAAACATCGGCGCATATGGCTGCAATTGAGATCGGACGGCCACGCATGGAGCCGGAGTTGTCCAGCAAGAGGGTCACGCAGGTGTCGCGGAATTCGGTGTCTTTTTCGACCTTGAATGACAGAGGCGTTGTCGGGTTGGCAATTACCCGCGCCAAACGGCCTGCGTCCAAAGTGCCCTCTTCCAGATCAAATTCCCAGCTGCGATTTTGCTGTGCTTGCAAGCGACGTTGCAGCTTGTTGGCCAGGCGGCTGACGGCACCTTTAAGAGGTTCTAACTGCTGGTCGAGATAAGCACGCAGGCGCTCCAGCTCTTGCGGTTCCGCCAAATCTTCGGCGCGGATCTCTTCGTCAAATTCAGTTTTATAGACTAAATAGGCGGGATCTGCATCGGAGATGGGATGCGGGGCAGGCGGGTCAAGCGGCGCCTCGCCGTCGGGCATCTCCATCTCTTCGCCCATTTCGCTATCGGCCATATCATCCATGGAGACCTGAGCTGAGGCTGCATCTTGCTGCTTATCTTGGCTTTGCTCAGGATTGGCGTCGTCTTGCTCATCCTCATTGTCATCTTCACCGGTGCTGTCGGGCTCATCTGCTTGATCATCCTCGGCCTCGGCTGGCTGAGTCTTCATCTTCAAAATCTGGATCATCACCTAGCTGATCACCATAGCCGAGATCGCGAATGATTTTGCGGGCAAATTTTGCAAATTGAGCCTGATCGCCGAGGCTCGCATCCAGAGTGTCCAAGCTGTCGCTAGCCTGTGCCTCAATGAAATCGCGCCAAAGATTCATCACATTTGCCGCATCTGGAGGAAGATCGCGACCAGATGCCAAATGACGGACTAAATAACCGGCCGCTGTGGCCAAGGGCGCTTGGCTGGCTTCTTGAATGTCACCAAAACCTTGACGAAGCGCCTCATTCGCAATCTTCGCGTCGATATTGCTATGCGTGCCTGGCATGTCGCGGGCGCCTACGGCTTCGCAGCGCGCAGTTTCCATGGCGTCATAGATATCTCGCGCCATTTGACCTTGAGGCACATAACGATTGAACGTGCCTTCATCGTGGTATTTATGACGCAAGGCCAAAGCATCAGCCGTGCCGCGGGCCAAAAGAACCTCTTCGCGGCTCATCCGACGGCTCACCTGAGGCAGGCGGATTGAATCATTGGATGATCCCGGAGGGTCCACCGAATAGGTGACTGAAATATCAGGGTCATTCGCCATGACCTTAGTGGCCTCAGCTAGGGCCTTCTTGAACGGATCAGCAGGATTATCATTGTTTTGCATCAATTTGATCCACTCAGGGCATAGCCTGGTCTCATAAAGCGCGCGCGGATAAACGCCGCGTCAGTCAGGGGGGGCAGTACAAGCCGAGACACCAAAGCCGATAAGAGCCTTGTATGTGTTTGATCGCTCATGATGACCTCCCCTTACGGCATTTCTGCCAGAAGTGTGGTGCAGTTATGCGCCTACTTCATGCTCATTGATGCAGCCGACTCTGGCAGTTCTTCATCGAAACAGCGTTGATAGAACTCGGCAACGGTTTGGCGTTCCAATTCGTCACATTTGTTCAGGAAGCTCAAACGGAAGGCATAGCCTACGTTTCGGAAAATCTCGGCGTTTTGAGCCCAAGCAATAACGGTTCTAGGCGACATGACGGTTGACAGATCACCATTCATGAAAGCGGTGCGCGACAGATCTGCCACGGTGACCATCTGTTTGATCGTCCGGCGCCCGGACTCGGTGTTATAATTTGGGTTTTTAGACAGAACGATGGCTGATTCCGCCTCGATGGACAGATAGTTCAGCGTCGCCACAAGGCTCCAACGGTCCATCTGACCTTGGTTGATCTGCTGGGTGCCGTGGTAGAGGCCAGTTGTGTCGCCAAGGCCAACGGTGTTGGCTGTCGAGAAAATACGGAAATAAGGGTGTGGGGTGATCACTTGGTTTTGGTCCAGCAAGGTCAACTTGCCGTCCACTTCCAACACGCGTTGGATCACAAACATAACGTCAGCACGGCCAGCGTCATACTCATCAAACACGATGGCGGTCGGGTTGCGGAGAGCCCAGGGCAGAGATTCCTTCTTGGAAATCTGTCACTTGTTTTCCATCTTTGAGTTTGATGGCGTCTTTACCGATCAAGTCAATCCGGCTGATGTGGCTGTCGAGATTTACGCGAACCGCAGGCCAGTTTAGGCGGCTTGCCACCTGTTCAATATGGGTGGATTTACCTGTGCCGTGGTACCCCTGGATCATCACGCGGCGATTGTGAGAAAAGCCTGCCAAGATTGCTAGGGTAGTATCAGGATCAAACTTATAAGTGCTGTCCAACTCAGGCACGCGTGAGGTGCGCTCAGCAAAGCCCTTCACAACCATGTCTGTGTCAATTCCAAACACGTCGCGTACCGAAATGTCTTCGGTTGGGTGAGTGTCGATATCTAAATTTGTTTCAGCCATAGTCTTATCCTTTTACCCTGGCAGTTTGCCACGCGCGTCTCGTGCAACATAATGCGGCGAAGGGCAAGTGAAAGGGGAAATCCGCTTTGCGCTATGCCGCAGGCCGTCTGGCCTTATGTTTTTGTTAAAATTGAGCCCTTTGAAATGCTGCATCTTGTGAAAATGCTACATTTTTCATTTTACTTGAAGCTGCGGCTTTCTTTGATTTGATCCCAAGCCCAAACAACTTCGCCGAGTTGCTCTTCTTGGCTGCGATCACCACCATTCATATCGGGATGCAAAACTTTGATCAAAGATTTGTAAGATTTTCTAATCTCGGCCTTTGTCCAATGGTCTTTTGCTTCCAGAATGTCCAACGCGCGCCGCTCAGAGGAAGGCAGCTTGCGGGTAGAACCTGTGATAGATTTCCCAGGGTTTTGTGTGGCATTGGCCCCCAAGACCTGATGCGGGTCATCAACGCCCAACCGGGCCCACGCCCGTTGTTCCTCGCTGGATCTGAGGGGTTTGGTTTCACGTTCCCAAACCCGATCACTGGCCATTTGCTTGGCCAGCTCTTCTTCAGAATTTCCGTCAAAGAAATTCCATTTCAGATTGTACTCGCGCACGTGGTCTTTGCAGAACCAAAAGTATTCATCCAAAATATCAGGCGATTTTGGCGCCCGATACTTGCCTGATTCTACACAGCCCGAATGCTCGCACTTGCGTGTCGAGGTTTCAAACGCCCCGGACATGCCCCTGCGGCCACGCGGATTGTTCTTTTTTGCCGTTGATACGGACATGTCAAACCCAAAAGGATCATCCTTCTTCATCGTAATCACCTTTCCGACTCGGAGATCAGAGTTTAGACACGAATGAGAAAGATGAAAGGGGCAGAGATGAAAAAACTAGAAAGAACGTTAGATCATATCCATAAAACACTGCAGGAGGGCTTTGAACCTACGGAATTAGTGGTTTTGGACGTATCAGAATCACATAGAGGCCATTCAGGGTTTCAAGATGGGGGGGAAAGCCATTTTGATGTGACGATCGCCGCAGCGCAGTTTGCTGGCATGAGCCGGCTTGCGCAGCACCGTGCCATACACACGGCATTGGGCCCTCAGATCATGGACCGCATCCATGCTTTGGCCTTAACCGTGCGCAGTGCTTAAAGTGCAAGTCTTGGCGGCTACAATCTCATTGACCACCTGTGGGTTAGCTTTGCCACCAGTAGCTTTGATCACCTGACCCACGAACCAACCGGCCAATTTTGGATTTAACTTGGCCTTTTCGACTTGGGCTGGATTATCGGCGATAATCTGGTCCACGGCGGCTTCAATTGCACCGGTGTCGGTAACTTGCTTCATCCCACGGCTGGTGACGATCTCAGCTGGATCACCGCCTTCGGTGTAGACAATTTCAAACAGATCTTTTGCAATCTTGCCCGAAATCTCGGCGCTGCCGATCAAATCGATGATCCCTCCGAGTTGGTCAGGCGTCACCGGGCAATTTGCGATTGTGACATCATCTTTTTTCATCCGGCCGAATAACTCATTGATCACCCAGTTTGCGGCCACTTTGCCGTCGCGGCCTTGGGCCACTTTTTCAAAATAGCTGGCGTTATGCGTTTCTGCGGTCAACACACTTGCATCGTAAGCTGACAGGCCAAAATCGGCGATGAAACGGGATTTTTTTGCGTCAGGCAATTCAGGCAGGCCAGCGGCCAAATCGTTAATCCAGTCTTGCTGAATCACAAGAGGCAGCAGGTCAGGGCAAGGGAAGTAGCGATAATCATGCGCCTCTTCTTTTGAACGCATAGAGCGGGTTTCGTTTTTATCCGCATCATAAAGACGGGTTTCTTGTTTCACGCTGCCGCCATCTTCCAGAATTGCGATTTGACGGCGGGCTTCGAAATCAATGGCCGCTTGCATGAACCGCATGGAGTTCATGTTTTTGATCTCACAACGGGTGCCAAGATGATCGAAGTCTTGCGAGTCTTGGTAGCGTTCATAATCGCCCGGGCGGCAGACGGAGACGTTCACATCGGCCCGTAGGCTGCCATTTTGCATATTGCCATCACAGGTGCCCAGATACTGCATGATCTGGCGCAACTTGGTGACATAGGCGGCAGCTTCTTCGGGGCCACGGATGTCGGGACGGCTGACGATTTCCATCAAAGCCACACCGGTGCGGTTGAGATCCACAAAGGAGTTATTCGGATCCATGTCATGCACAGATTTGCCCGCGTCTTGCTCAAGGTGAATGCGCTCAATGCGCACCATACGCGCTGTACCGTCACCCATTTCAACGAAGACTTCACCTTCACCGACAATAGGATGGTACAATTGGCTGATCTGATAGCCTTGTGGCAGGTCAGGGTAGAAATAGTTTTTGCGGTCAAAGGCCGAAAATTTGTTTATTTCAGCTTTCAAGCCAAGCCCAGTGCGCACGGCTTGAGCGACACATTCTTCATTGATCACTGGCAACATGCCCGGCATGCCGGCATCCACAAAGGCCACATTCGAGTTGGGCTCAGCGCCAAAGGTGGTTGAGGCTCCGGAGAACAATTTGGCATGGGTGCTAACTTGGGCATGAACTTCCAGCCCGATCACCAGTTCCCAGTCATATTTTGCCCCAGCAATAACCTTGGGTTTGGGTGTCTCGAAAGTTTGGTCCAGCATTGCAGCGCCCCGATTAATCAATGTGTTTGGCTGTGTTCTAAGGTGAACTGCCAAAAGGAACAAGATGCGCCTGCGTCATAGCGCGTTTTTTCATGCCTGAAGTAAACGTGACACCATTTCGCGGGTGTCGCGCGACAGCTTGGGTTTCGCTGCAATCCGCAGCAGCGCGGCCTTCATCATGGCTTGACGGTTGGAATCGTAGCGTTTCCAAGTTTCAAACACAGTCGTGATCCGGGCGCAAAGTTGTGGGTTGAGGTCATCCAAAGCAATCAGCTGATCGACCACTAAGTCATAGGCACCGCCGTCTGGTTGGTGAAACGCCGCAGGTGTCATTGCCAAAGCTCCAATCAAAGCGCGAAACCGATTTGGATTTTTGAGCGTAAAATCAGGATGCGATAGCAGAGCAGTGGCAATGGCGACCGCCTGTGTCGGATCACAGCTTGAGACTTGAAGACTGAACCATTTATCAATCACCAAACGTTCATGGCGCCATTGGGAATAGAATTTCTGAACTGCCTCATCTCCATGCCCGGTCCGGACCAGATTGCCGAGCGCGGGCATTTGCAGGGTCATATTGTCAGCGGCGGCAAATTGCTCGGCGGCCAAGGCGGCATCATCTACGAGACTAATATAGCGCAAAGCGAGATTGGCCAAAGCCCGATGGCCACAGCTCACCGCATCGGGCGTATAAGGCCCGTTGACGCTATGGGCCTTATATAGTCTGCGCAGCACATAGAGGCCCGAGCCTGCCAAATGCTGTGACAGCTTGTGATGGGCATCATGAATCGCTACGGGATCGGGGGTATGGCCCAACTCCACTAAGGCTTGAGCAACCTCATCTTGGCCTCGGCAGGGCGCAACAGATGGCGCGGAAGGCAGGATCAAGGGTCTCATCGGCCAGCACTTGCAGCAGGGCTTCACTATAGCTTGGATCCGGTGCGGCAGTGTTGCACAGCATATCAATCAACACCGCGCGGCCCAGCTCACGGCTGGCCTCATAGCGGTTGAACATATCGGTATCAAAGGCCAGCAGAATTAACCGCTCAGCTTTTGTGGTGCTGCGCTGCAAAATCACAGGGGCTGAAAATCCGCGCAACAGCGACGGGATCGGCCGCCCTTGCAGCCCGTCAAAGCTGTAGCTTTGGCTTTCTTCGGTAAGAATCAGCAGCTGGGTTGGTACCGCTTCTGAGCCATCCTCATTCAACAATCCTATTGCCACGGGAATCACCATAGGCTTCTTATCCGCTTGTCCGGGGGTGGGCGGAGTCGACTGCCTGAGGGTTAGGCAATAGGTGCCATCGGCAAAGCTTTCGTCAACCGTGACCCTTGGTGTGCCCGCTTGGCTGTACCAGAGTTTGAATTGGCTGAAGTCTTGCGCGGTGGTGTCGGTGAAGACCTGCAACCAGTCTTCGATTGTGCAGGCCTGCCCGTCGTGGCGGTCAAAATATAGATCCAGAGCCGTTTTATAGGCGGCATCTCCCACCAAAATTTTGAGCATGCGGATCAGTTCTGCACCTTTTTCATAGATGGTTGCGGTATAGAAGTTGTTGATCTCCACGAAGCTTTCAGGGCGAACTGGATGGGCGAGGGGGCCGTTGTCTTCGCGAAATTGACGACCGCGCAGGGCCGAGACATCTTCAATGCGCCGTACGTCGGCACCGCGTACATCAGCGCTGAATTGCTGATCGCGAAACACGGTAAGCCCTTCTTTGAGGCTAAGCTGGAACCAATCGCGACAGGTGATCCGATTGCCAGTCCAGTTGTGAAAATATTCATGGGCGATAATAGCTTCAATTCGTTCGAAGTTCGCATCTAGCGCCGTTTCTGCGCTGGCCAAAACGGCGGAGGAATTGAAAATATTGAGGCCTTTGTTTTCCATGGCCCCCATGTTGAAATCATCCACGGCCACGATATTAAAAACGCTGAGATCATATTCACGGCCATAGACTTGTTCGTCCCAAGCCATGCTAATTTTCAGAGCTTCCATGGCAAAGGCGCATTTGTCTTGATCGCCGTCGCGTACGTAGATGTTGAGATCCACAGGCTTGCCCGACGCCGTGGTGAAATGATCGGAGAATATCTCAAAAGTACCGCCCACCAAAGCAAACAGATAGGCTGGTTTTGGCCATGGGTCTTGCCAGCGGCTGGTGTCTCCCTCACGGCCCAAAGGTTCGCCATTGGACAGGGCATAGGGAAGGTCGCTGTGGATGGTCACATCAAAGGGTGCCATTACATCAGGGCGATCTGGGTAATAGGTGATGCGGCGAAAGCCTTCGGCCTCGCATTGGGTGCAAAACATTCCGTTGGACATATAAAGCCCCGACAGAGAGGTATTTGCACTCGGATCAATCTCTACCTCACTTTGCCATATAAATGGCGTCTCGGGCACGTCACAGGTCAGGCCTGAGTCGGTCATAATAGGGCTGACGGCCACGCCGTTGATATATGCTGATAAGAGGTTGAGATTTTCACCATGTAGAAAAAAGTCAGTTACTGGGCTGTCTGGGTTTTTGCGAAACTTCACCGTTGAGCGAACACGGGTGGCTGTGGGGTGCAATGTGAATTCAAGGGCCACATGATCAACCAAAAACGCGGGCGGTTGATAATCTGCAAGAAAAATCGTTTGCGTGTCCTGGACTGTCATGGGTTTGATCCTTCACTGTTCTCGATTTTCCTACAGCGCCAAGAGACGAGTTGGAATAACTGCTGACAAAAATTTGCAACACTGAGAGGTATTTTGTCGCCAAAAGGAAAATTGGTACGGAATAGTTACCAATTCGCCTTGCCTGTTGTGCTTTTGGCGGCTAATGAAACCGAAATGCGATCAAGGTTGAGTGATCGCCAGACTCTGGAGTTCTAAATCATGTCCCAACGTATCGCAATTGCAGGCCTGTCCGTCGCACAAGAGTTGTTCGACTTTATCGAAAATCACGCCTTGAGCGGTTTGGATGTCAGCTCGGATCAATTCTGGACTGGCTTGGCACAAATGGCCCATGAGTTGGGTCCGAAAAACCGGGCTTTACTGGCGCATCGTGACGACATTCAAGAGCAGATTGACAGCTGGCACATCGCGCTTCGTGGCAAAGAGCATGACGCAGTTGCCTATCAAGAATTTTTGACCGCAATCGGATATTTGGTGCCTGAGCCCGCTGATTTCGCGATCACCACCGAAAATGTAGATCCAGAGATTGCCTCTATTCCTGGCCCGCAGTTGGTGGTGCCAATTATGAATGCACGCTACGCTTTGAATGCTGCAAATGCTCGTTGGGGCAGCCTCTATGACGCGCTATATGGCACCGATGCTATGGGCGACTTGCCTCAGGGTCGTGGTTATGATGCGGCACGCGGCGCACGGGTGATTGAATGGGCTAAAGCCTATTTGGATAAAGTTGCGCCCTTGGCGCAAGGCTCGCACGCGGATGTGACCGGCTATCACGTGGATGGGGATGCTTTGGTGCCCGCCTTGGCAGATGTGGGGCAATATGTAGGCATAAACCAAAATGAAGCTGGTGAGTTGGTTGAGGTGATCTTGCAAAAGAATGGCCTGCACATCGCCATTCAAATTAATTCCAAAGGCAATATCGGCAGCGGTGACAAGGCGCATGTCGATGACATCTTCTTGGAAAGCGCTGTGTCAGCGATCATGGATTGTGAAGATTCAGTCGCGGCTGTGGATGCGCCAGACAAAGTTTTGGCCTATACAAACTGGCTTGGCCTCATGCGCGGTGATCTGCGCGAGACCGTCACCAAGGACGGCACATCTTTTGATCGCGTATTGAACGCAGACCGCAGCTATCTGCGCGGCGGTGAGACAAAGACACTGAAGGGTCGGGCGTTGATGCTGGTGCGCAACGTAGGCCATTTGATGACCAACCCCGCCATTACGGATCGGGATGGACATGAAATTGGTGAAGGCCTGTTAGATGCCATGTGCACCACGATGATTGCGATGCATGATCTGAGCCGGGCAGGCGGCAACTCCTTGCATGGGTCTGTCTATGTGGTCAAACCGAAAATGCACGGCCCGGCGGAAGTGGCCTTTGCTGATGAGATTTTCACCATGGTTGAGCGTATTTTGGGTTTGCCGCAGAACACTGTTAAACTGGGCATCATGGACGAAGAACGCCGCACAAGCGCCAATCTGAAAGCCTGCATCCATGCCGCACAAGCGCGGGTAGCCTTCATCAACACAGGGTTCTTGGACCGCACGGGTGATGAGATTCATACGTCGATGGAAGCCGGCCCAATGATTCCCAAAGGGCAGATGAAAATTACCCCTTGGATCAACGCCTACGAAGATCGCAATGTTGATATCGGACTTGCCTGCGGGTTGCAGGGCAAGGCTCAGATCGGCAAGGGCATGTGGGCCATGCCGGATTTGATGGGCGATATGTTGGCTCAAAAAATTGGCCATCCGAAATCTGGTGCGACCTGCGCTTGGGTGCCCAGCCCCACGGCTGCCACATTGCACGCAACGCATTATCATCAGGTTGATGTGATGGCCGTGCAAAACGACTTGAAAGCCAAAGGCCCGCGTTGGGGCTTGGATGAGCTGCTGACCATTCCAGTGGCGGCTGGCACCAATTGGGCGCCTGATGAGTTGACACAAGAGATTGAAAACAATGCACAGGGCATTCTTGGCTATGTGGTACGTTGGGTTGATAGCGGTGTCGGCTGCTCGAAAGTGCCAGACATCCATGATGTGGGCCTGATGGAAGACCGCGCCACCTGCCGGATCTCCTCACAAGCTCTGGCCAATTGGCTGCATCACGATGTGGTGGATCGCGATACTGTTATGGCTGCCATGAAGAAAATGGCGGCTGTGGTCGATAGCCAAAACGCCGGCGACGCAACCTATACGGCCATGGCCCCAAACTTCGGTGGCATCGCTTTTAAAGCGGCCTGTGACTTGGTGTTTGAAGGCCGGGTGCAGCCCTCTGGTTACACTGAACCAGTGTTGCATCGTCGCAGACAAGAACTGAAAGCCGCTCAGGCCTAGGCTTGAGAAATTCACCCCTAAACCTCCTGCCGCCTTTGCAGTGCCCCATTCGAAAGAGAGCTCATGCCTAATATTTCCCTGCGTAAAGCTAAATCCGTCATCCGCACTGCCCTATCAAAAGGTAATGACCTTGGGCTTAAGCCTTTGTCTGTTGTGGTCTTGGACGCGGGCGGCCACGTCATTGCGTTTGAACGCGAAGATGGGGCGGCACCGGGCCGTTTCGCCATTGCCCACGGTAAAGCCTATGGCAGCGTGATGTTGGGCATGGCGGGTACTGCGCAAATGGCGCGTGCGGATCAGCAAGCCTATTTCATGGATGCCGTGAACGGTGTGTTTGGCGGTAATGTGATCCCGGTTCCGGGTGGTGTTTTAGTGCGCGATAAAAAAGGCGGCGTGATCGGCGCTGTTGGCGTCACGGGCGACAGCTCCGACAATGATTTGATCGCGGCCTTGGCCGGCATCGAAGCGGCAGGATTGCTTGGCGAAGGCTGAATTCAGGCCGTTTGCTTTACATTTTACTATCTCCAGCGTGGCATAATGTTGGGGGTCTTTTCATTTTTAGAAAATTTGGGGCTGGTAGGCTTTCAAACTGCGACTTATGTTTACTCCAACTAGAAAGTTGTAGGTGTAAACATGGCGCGTCCCGTAGTAGGTATTATCGGCAACCATCATTTGATCAATTCCCAATATTTGGTGCATGGCGCCGGTGAGATGAACGCTTGGGCGGTACGCGATATTTGCGACGCACTGCCTGTTATTGTGCCGCCAGATGTATTGCTCGCTCCGGTGACCGATCTGATGGAGGCCTGTGATGGCTTTGTCTTCACTGGTGGCCGTCCCAATGTACATCCAAAAGAATATGGTGAGGCTCTGACTGAGGATCACGGCAACATGGACGAGAATCGCGATGCCTTGGCCCTGCCGTTGATCCGCGCCTTGGTGGAGCGGGGACAGCCCTATTTGGCGATTTGCCGGGGCTTTCAAGAAATGAACGTGGCCATGGGTGGGAGCTTGTATCCTGAGATCCGGGATCTTCCAGGCCGTGACAACCACCGCATGCCGCCCGATGGCACATTGGAAGAGAAATTCGCCCTGCGCCATGATGTGACCCTAACGCCGGGTGGGGTATTCGCTCAGGTGTTTGGCGCCGATATAGTGCGCACCAACACATTGCATGGGCAGGGGATTAATCAGCCTGGCCAGCGCATCGTGGTTGATGGGCATGCCCCCGATGGCACGCCCGAGGCCATATATGTGCGAGATGCAAAAGGCTTCGGGCTGGGTGTGCAGTGGCACCCAGAATATCGGGCCAGTGAAGACCCGGTGTCGCAGCCATTATTTGCAGCCTTTGGCGCGGCCACACACATGTGGCGCAATGCGCGATAGACCTAGGCCTACGGTTGGCCTCCGGAAATTTCCATAGCCTGTCCATCATAGCTGTCTGAACCCGGACCACAGATCCACAGTGCAGCAGATGCCACTTCATCGGCGGTGATCAACCGGCCATGGGGATTGAGGTCCACCATCAACGCTCGTGCTGCCTCTTGGCTCATTTGAGCGCGCTCTGAGATGCTTTCGGTATTGCGTGCGATGATATCTGTGTCGACATAGCCCGGACAGATCGCATTAAAGGTCACTGGCATTTTCGCGTGATCTGCGGACAGGGCTCGGATCATGCCAATCACCCCATGCTTTGACGCGCTATAGGCGTGTGCGCCTTTGAGGCCGCGCACCCCGGCTATGGAGGAAACGGCAATCACCCGTCCCCAGTCTTTCACTGGCATGTAGCGCAGGGATTCTCTGACCGTGAGATAGGTCCCATCCAGATTAATCGCCATGATGTTGCGCCAAAACTCCAAACTCGAGTTGCGGATGTTTTGCCCTTCAGCGATGCCGGCATTGGCCACGCAGATATCTATGCTGCCAAATGTATCGGCGATCTTCTGCATGCCCTCTACGACCGAAGCCTCATCCGAGACATCCATCTTAACGGATAGTCCTCCAAAAGACTCGCACGCCGATTCGAGCACATTCAAACGTCGTCCGGTGATGGCAACTCGGCATCCTTGGGCTGCTAAACCGCGTGCAATGGCCAATCCGATGCCGGATCCGCCACCGGTTATGACGGCATTTTTTCCTGTCAGTATCAAAATTATTCCCCTTAATGAGTGGTATGCAGAAATATACTCACGTTTAGCGGCGAAACGCCACGGTAGATCGGTTGCGCAATATTATTGCGCGGGGTACCAATTTTGTAATCGAAAGACTTCGAGGACGGTGAAAGACCGCGTCAAGAAAGGACGAAAATTATGAAAATTGGGGCTCTCAAAGAAATTTTTAGCGGTGAGCAGCGCGTAGCGCTCACTCCCAGAAAGTGCCGCACAGCTGCAAAAACTTGGGCATGACTGTATACTCGAAAAAGGCGCAGGCATTTCCGCAGGCTTTAGCGACGCACAATATAAAGCTGTCGGGGTCGCGATTGCCGCCACTGCCGCCGCTCTGACCAAAACCAGTGATGTGATCGTCAAGGTCAGACCGCCCAGCGATGCCGAAGTGAAACGGCTATCCGCCTCCAAAACTCTGATTTCCTTTTTCTATCCTGGGGCCAATGCCGCGTTGATGGAGCTGGCTCAGTCCAAAGGCGCCAGCGTTATTGCGATGGATATGGTGCCGCGCATCAGCCGTGCGCAAAAGATGGATGCCCTGTCGTCCATGGCCAATATTGCTGGATATCGGGCTGTTATTGAAGCTGGTAATAACTTTGGACGTTTCTTTACTGGCCAAGTGACCGCTGCCGGCAAAGTGCCTCCGGCCAAAGTTTTGGTTGTGGGGGCTGGTGTGGCTGGGCTTGCAGCCATTGGCACCTCCACCTCGCTCGGTGCCATTACTTATGCGATTCGACGTGCGCCCAGAAGTGGCCGAGCAGGTTGAGAGCATGGGTGCAGAATTTGTCTTTCTAGATTTCTCTGATGAACAGGCCGACGGCGCTGCAACGGGCGGCTACGCTCCGGTATCATCGCCTGAGTTTGCTGCAGCCCAGCTGGCCAAATTCCGCGAAATTGCGCCGGATATGGACATCGTGATCACCACAGCTTTGATCCCAAACCGCGATGCGCCCGAACTGTGGACCGCTGATATGGTTGCAAGCATGAAGCCGGGCTCGGTGATCATCGATCTGGCCGCGGAAAAAGGCGGTAATTGCAAACTCACTGTGATGGATGAGCGGGTTGTGACGGACAATGGTGTCATCATCATCGGTTATACGGATTTCCCAAGCCGGATGGCTGCACAGGCCAGCACGCTTTATTCCAACAATATCCGCCATATGGTCGCAGATTTGACCCCCAACAAAGACGGGGTGATCGTGCATGATATGGAGGACGATGTGATCCGAGGAGCAACCGTGACCCATCAAGGTGAGATCACATTCCCACCACCACCACCTAAAATTCAGGCGATTGCCGCCAAGCCCAAAGAAACTGCGCCGGTTTTAACGCGGGAAGAGGTGAAGGCGAATGAGGCTGCGGCCTACCGCAAAACCACTCGTCAGCAATATGGTCTGTTGGCTGTGGGTGGCGCATTGATGCTCTTGTTGGGGGCCTATGCACCCGAGAGCTTTATGCAGCATTTCATTGTATTCGCGCTGGCCTGTTTTATTGGGTTCCAAGTGATTTGGGGCGTGGCACATGCGCTGCACACGCCGTTGATGGCCATCACCAATGCGATTTCTGGCATTGTTGTAGTGGGGGCATTGTTGCAGATCGGGTCGGGCAATATCCTGGTATGGCTCTTGGCAGGTCTCTCAGTCTTGATCGCGACGATCAACATCGTTGGTGGGTTTATGGTCACGCGCCGTATGCTTGCCATGTTCCAAAAATCTTAAGGCGGGGGATCAGATTATGCTTTCAACAGGTATCACATCCGCCGCATATATTGCGGCTGCCGTATTGTTTATTTTGTCCCTCGGGGGATTGTCCAACCAAGAAAGCGCCAAACGCGCGGTTTGGTATGGGATCGTTGGCATGGCATTGGCGATGTTTGCCACTGTCTTTGGACCCGGCGTTGGCAATTACATCGTAATTGCGCTGATGGTTTGCATTGGCGCCTATCTTGGCATGGTGGTGGCCCGCCGCGTTGAGATGACAGAGATGCCCCAGCTGGTGGCCGCATTGCACAGTTTTGTCGGTTTGGCTGCGGTTTTTATCGGGCTGAATGCGGATTTCGAATTGGCCAATGTGCGCCAGCTTCTCGCCTCAGGTGGAGATTTGGACACATTAACTGGCTTTGGTAAAAAATTAGCAGATAAAGACGCGGTTGAGATCGCGATTTTGAAGATTGAAGTTTTCCTAGGCGTCTTCATCGGGGCGGTGACGTTTACCGGCTCTGTGGTTGCTTTTGGCAAATTGGCCGGCAAGCTGAGCGGTACGCCGTTTAAACTGCCGGGCGGCCATGCGCTGAACGCTATCGCTTTGCTGGCAAGCATTGTCTTGATGGTGCTTTACGCTGGCGGTGCCGGCGTCTGGACCATGATTGCCGTGATGGTGATCGCGGGCTTCATAGGCTGGCATTTGATCATGGGAATTGGGGGGGCGGATATGCCTGTGGTGGTTTCCATGCTCAACTCCTATTCCGGTTGGGCGGCTGCGGCCATCGGCTTTACGCTGGGCAATGATTTGTTGATTGTTGTAGGGGCCTTGGTCGGTTCATCGGGTGCAATCTTGAGTTACATCATGTGCAAAGCCATGAACCGAAATTTCGTCTCGGTGATACTTGGCGGCTTTGGTGGCACGAAGGGCCCTCAAATGGCTGTTGAGGGTGAGCAAATCGCCATTGAGGCTGATGGTGTTGCATCGGCTTTGAATGAGGCTGACAGCGTCGTGATCATCCCGGGCTATGGCATGGCCGTGGCGCAGGCACAGCAATCTGTGTCGGAGCTGGTGCGCAAGCTGCGCGCTCAAGGCAAGCAAGTGCGCTTTGCGATCCACCCTGTGGCGGGGCGTTTGCCGGGGCATATGAATGTGCTTCTTGCCGAAGCGCGGGTACCCTACGATATCGTGATGGAAATGGATGAAATCAACGATGATTTCCCCAATACCGATGTGGCCATTGTGATTGGTTCCAATGATATCGTGAACCCGGCGGCTCAAGAAGACCCCAATAGCCCTATCGCTGGCATGCCTGTGTTGGAATGTTGGAAGGCCAAACAAGTGTTTGTCTCCAAACGTGGCCAAGGCACTGGCTATTCTGGCATCGAAAACCCACTGTTTTTCAAAGAAAACACTCGGATGTTTTACGGTGATGCAAAAGCCTCATTGGACAAACTTCTGCCAATGATAGACTGACAAGACTAAGCGCACCGTCGGCGGGTTCTGATTGGGCGGTGCGGCTTTTATTATTTTTTGGGCGAGGGCGCTGAATGTCACATATGATTGACCATCCGTTGCGCCAAAGTTCGGCTAATGAACTGCATGCGCGGCCATTTCCGACCGTTGCAGCGCCAGCGCGGGCGGCCTTTTTTGCTTATAAATCCGCGGATGATGAGACTGGCCGTGATGAAGTGGCGGATCGTACTCATCTGTGCCGCTTGCTAGATATGTATGATGTGGCGCATCCCGATGAGGATGCAACCCATTTTTTTGGCCAATTAGGTTCGGTTTGGGTGAAATGGGAATGCCACACCGAATTTGTCACCTATACGGCAATTCTTGACGATAAGGGCAACGTGCCGTTTGATGGCAGTGAGTTTGATATCTTTCCAGCCGAATGGCTGGCTGATTTGCCTGGCTTGACCCTCTCCTCCACGTCCTTGCGGATTGAATCTGATTTGGAAACGGAATCGATCAAAGGCAAACTGTCAGATTGGTTTGTCTCTGAAAGCCTTGCCGTGAGCCGGGTGTTGGACAATGCTGCAGTGATTGCTGGTGACTACCGCATGGATGGAAATGGGCATCTGCGCTTTGCGGTTTTCGTGCCGCCCAGCACCGGTCGCCGCCGAGTGGGGCGCATTGTGCAGCGGCTCAATGAGATTGAAGTTTATAAAACTATGTCAATGTTGGGGCTGATCCGCGCACGCGCCTTGTCCTCGCAGCTGAATTTGGTCGATACCGAGATGTCGGAACTGGTTGCGGCCTTGGCCGATGATCAGATCTCTGCTGAAGACAATCTACATGCGTTGTTGCGGCTGTCCGCAAAACTTGAACATCATTCGGCGCGGGTGGCTTACCGCTTTGCCGCCAGCAAGGCCTATTCGGCGATTGTGGCACAGCGCATCGAAGTTTTACGTGAAGGTCAATTTGAAGGTCGCCAAACATTCCGGGAATTCATGATGCGGCGCTTTGATCCAGCGATGCGCACGGTGCAAGCGCTGGATGCACGGCTGCAAGATCTGATTGCAAGGGCGATCCGAACCGGTGACCTTTTGCGCACCCGAGTGGATGTTGAACGCCAAGGCCAAAGCCAAGAGCTGTTGACCAGCATGAACCGCCGTGCGGATGTACAGTTGCGGCTGCAAAAGACCGTTGAAGGCCTGTCTGTGGTGGCAATCAGCTATTATGCCACTGGGCTGGCGCTTTATGTCTTGGCGCCTGTGGCGGCGATGTTTGACTTGCCTAAGGGTATTTTGACAGCCTGTGTTGTGCCTGTGGTGGTCGGGTTGGTCTATCTGGCTTTGCGACGCATTCGGCGCCATATCCCGCGTTGATTTACATCACCTCTTGACGGGGGCTTCATTGCACGCACAACTGTCGATATGACAGATATTCTCAACGCCCGCCAATTGCTGGACCATCTGGTCTCTTTCCCCACCGTCAGTTGTGATACGAACTTGCCGTTGATCCATTTTGTGCGTGATTATTTTGCTCAGCATGACATCGACAGTGTGGTGATCCCAAACGAAGACGGCACCAAAGCCGGACTGGTGGCGCAGGTGGGGCCAAATGTGGCCGGTGGCGTGGCCTTGTCGGGACATTCGGATGTGGTGCCGGTTGAAGGCCAAGATTGGATCACGGACCCTTGGAACGTAGTTGAAAAAGACGACCGTCTGTATGGTCGGGGCACCTGTGATATGAAGGGGTTTGTGGCTTTGGCTATGGCCGCGATCGTGAAAGCCAAGTCGATGGATCTGCAACGCCCGCTACAATTTGCTCTGTCGCGCGATGAAGAGGTTGGCCTGCTGGGCGCGCCGGATGTGGCCAAGTGCCTATTGGACAATTTTGCTAAGGTTGAGGCTGTGGTCGTGGGGGAACCGACTGAAATGCAGGTGGTGACCGGTCACAAAAGCTGTGACGATCTGCAGTTTCACGTGCGCGGCCATGAGGTGCACTCGTCGCGCTTACATGAAGGTGTGTCAGCGGTCATGTGTGCTGCGCGGTTTGTGGAATGGGTGCGCCAACAGAATATTGAAAGCCAAGCCAAAACGCCATCTGCGACCGCGGCTCTCTATGATCCGCCTTTCACCACGCTGCATGTGGGTAAAATCAACGGTGGTACGGCCCACAACATCACGGCCAAAGACTGCTATTTCTCAATCGATTTGCGCTGTGTTGGCGATGAACGGACTGAAGATTGGTTGGCCAAAATTCAAGCACAGATCGATATCATTGAGGCTGAAATGCAGGCGGTTCACCCGGATACATTTTTCAATATTCATATCATGCGTGGCCCGGCGGTGGTGCCCGAAGTTGAAGGCAAGGCTGAGGCTTTGGCACGGCGATTGACCGGAGATAACGGCAGTCACACCGTTGCCTATGGCACCGATGGCGGACATTTTCAAAAAGAGGGGTTCTCAGTGGTGATTTGCGGTCCGGGCAGTATTGCTCAGGCGCATCAAGCTAATGAATTCATTGAACTAACAGAATTTCACGCCGGCGCACAGATGTTAGAGCGGTTGCTCGAAAGTCTTCAAACCGCTTAACTAACCGCCAGTGTGGCTCATATGACGGGACATTTTTCCGCCCTCATTACCGCGTGAATAGTCAAAATCATGCCCTTTTGGCTTATTGCCAATGGCGGCGCGAATGGCATTTTCAAGCACATCATTGCCTTCAGAGGCGCGCAGAGGTTCACGCAGGTCTGCGCTGCCTTCTTGGCCAAGGCAGGTGTAGATCTCTCCCGTGCAGGTGACCCGCACCCGGTTGCAGCTCTCGCAGAAATTATGGGTCAAAGGTGTGATCAACCCAACGCGCTGGCCGGTTTCTTCCAGACGCAAATAGCGCGCAGGGCCGCCGGTACGGTCGGGCAGGTCGGTCAACGTGTAACGTGTGGCCAGTTTGACTTGCAGGTCGCTCAAGGCCCAATATTGTCCCACTCGGTCTTCTTCGCCCAAATCGCCCATAGGCATCACCTCGATGAAGGTGAGGTCCATATCGCGTGCGGCGCAAAATTCGGTCAGATCGAACAATTCGCTCTCGTTAAAGTCTTTCAACGCCACCGCGTTCAGCTTCACTTTGAGGCCGGCTTCCAGCGCAGCGTCAATGCCGCGCAAAACGTTCACTAACTTGCCCCAACGGGTGATTTCGGCAAATTTTGCCTCGTCTAAAGTGTCGATGGAAATATTGATCCTCCGTACACCAGCGGCATACAGATCTCTGGCGAAGCGGTGCAATTGGCTGCCGTTGGTGGTTAAAGTTAACTCTTCCAAAGCGCCAGATTGCAAATGTCGTGACATGCCTTGAAAAAACGACATGATATCACGCCGCACCAAGGGTTCACCGCCGGTGATGCGCAGTTTGCGCACGCCAAGCCCAATAAAACTTGAGCATAACCGGTCTAACTCTTCCAAGGTGAGAAGGTCACGCTTTGGCAAGAAGGTCATGTTCTCCGACATGCAGTAGACGCAGCGGAAGTCACAACGGTCGGTCACAGAGAGGCGCAAATAGGTGATTGCGCGGGCGAAGGGATCAATCAACGGTGCTTTCATACACAAGAGGTAGCGCTGTCGTTGAGTGATCACAAGTAAGAATTTTTGGTCAGGGTATATCAATGCAACCTTAAACTTTGCCAATTGTTAAAAATTGAGCTAAAATTTATGGCCATCGACAAGGGCTGGCAAGCTTGCTTATCTGTGTGAAAAATTTGGCATGGAGTGAACTTGATGAGATTGGGACGTGAGCGGTTGATGACAAGGCATGAACAAGATGTGGGCCCCTTTGGCTGCCTTGGCCGCCGCCGATGAGCGCGCGTGATCGACGCCAGGACTACGGTCCATCGGGCCGTTGCTTTCCCCAATCAAGCCCGGTTATGATCCCTGAGTATTTCAATATAGCCGAGGCTTGTTTGATGTCTCATGCCCGAGAGTGGCCGGATGCTATTGCAATTATGGATTTTAACGGAACGGCCCGCATTTGGACCTATGGGGAGATGGCAGAGGCTGCGGAGAAATTGGCCGGGCTTTGGCAGGACCAAGGTGTGCAAAAAGGTGACCGTGTTGCCATTCTCTTGCCGCAATGTGCGGAAACGATGATTGCCCATTTCGCGGCGCATTTGATTGGGGCGGTTTCTCTGCCGTTGTTTGTGCTGTTTGGGCCTGACGCTTTGCAATACCGATTGGCCGACAGCGGCGCTAAAATTGTGGTGACAGACCGGGTGCAATATCCCAAAATTTTTGAAATCAGACAGAGCTTACCAGAGCTTGAACAGGTATTCTTATGTGATGGTGAGGACGTGGAGGCTTTGAGCCTGTGGCGCAGCCTAGAGGCCTCTCATGCGCCTTTGCGCGGCGTAAAAACATTAGCCGAAGACCCTGCGATGATGATTTACACGTCAGGCACCACAGGCAGCCCAAAGGGCGTGTTGCATGCGCATCGGTTTTTGCTGGGGCATTTGCCCTGTTTGGAGCTTTCCTTCGCAGATTTCCCCAATAGCGCTGATGTGGGCTGGACCCCGGCGGATTGGGCGTGGATTGGTGGCTTGATGGATATGGCCGTGCCTTGCTTTTATTACCGGGTGCCTCTGGTGGCCAAGCGGTTTGACCGATTTACGGCTGAAGCCGCTTTTACGCTGATCCGGGATGCACAGGTGACCCGCGCCTTTTTACCGCCCACAGCGTTGAAGATGATGCGACAGTCCGTGGTGCCCGAAGATGCGCGCTTGGTGAGCATATCATCCGGTGGCGAACCTCTGTCTGCGGATCTGATCGCTTGGGCCAAGACGGTGTTAGGGGCTGAGGTGAACGAGCTTTACGGGCAAACCGAATGCAATCTCAGTGCTGGATCTGCGCGCGCTTGGGGTGTGGCGCAAACGGGCTGGATTGGCCAAGGTTTTCCAGGCTTTGATTTGCGTATTTTAGATGCGGAGGGCCAAGAGCTGGCGGCCGGCGAGGTCGGGCAGATCTGCGTGCACCGTGACACACCTAGCATGTTTTTACGCTATTGGAACCAACCTGAAAAGACCGCTGAGCGCTTTGTTGGCGACTATTTGATCACCGGCGATTTGGGCCTTATGGATGCGCAGGGATATTTGCAATTTGTGGCCCGCGATGATGATGTGATCACCGCAAGTGGCTACCGGATTGGCCCGACGGAGATCGAAGCGACATTGGCGCAGGATCCAAGGGTGATCATGGCGGCCGTGGTGGCTGCGCCTGATCCAACGCGCGGCCATGTGATTGGGGCCTATGTAACGGTTTCCTCATCACCTGAGCCGGGATTTGAACAAGAGTTGATCGCCAAAGTGGCCAAGCAGCTATCGCCGCATATGGCACCCAAATGGGTGCGAGTTGTGGCGGAGATGCCCATGACTGCCACGGGCAAAATTCGCCGTGTGGCCCTTAGGGAAATGGCCGCCCAAGCGCCTGCGCTAAAACAAACAGCCGAATAGCAGAGGCCAGCCCCAGATCAACGCCGCGCGCATGGTCAATTTCAACGGCCAAAGCATTGATAGCTTTGCCTTGCTCTTGAGCAATACGCAGAAATTCCCACCAAAATTCATCTTCCAGCGATACGCTGGTGCGGTGACCATCCAAGGTGAGTGAGCGTTTTTTTGGCCGCTGCATCAGGGATTTCGCTTGTGTTGATCAAGCCGGTGCGCCTCAGCCTTGACCTGTGACTCTTGCGCCTGTTTTTCAGCTTTGGTCCGGCCAAACTTCACTGCATTAGCCTCAGCACGAGTGGAGTTATCCGCCCGTGCTTTGGTTTTGCGAAATCTGTTGAGGTTGACCGGTTGGCTCATTTGGGGCCAATCATCAGCTCTGGCCGCACCACCCGGTCAAAGGTGGCCTCATCGACAAAGCCTAAGGCAATTGCCTCTTGCTTCAAAGTGGTGCCATTTTTATGAGCAGTTTTGGCCACTTTGGTGGCATTGTCATAGCCTATTTCCGGTGCCAATGCGGTGACCAGCATCAAGCTCTCGCGCATCAGCTTCTCGATCCGGTCGCGGTCCGCTTGGATGCCCACAACGCAATTGTCAGTGAAGGCTTTGGCCGCATCGCCCAACAGCTGCATGGATTGCAACACGTTATATGCCATCATTGGCTTGTAGACGTTCAGCTCAAAATGCCCTTGGCTGCCGGCAAAGCCAACAGCGGCATCATTGCCCAGCACATGAGCACAGACCTGCGTGAGAGCTTCGCATTGGGTAGGATTGACCTTGCCGGGCATAATCGAGCTGCCGGGCTCATTTTCTGGCAACATCAATTCGCCCAAGCCGCAGCGTGGACCTGATCCCAAAAGGCGGATGTCATTGGCGATCTTAAACAGGCTCACCGCGACTGTTTTCAACGCACCGGACATTTCGACCATAGCGTCATGGGCGGCAAGGGCTTCGAACTTGTTGGGTGCAGTCACGAAGGGCAGACCGGTGATATCGGCCATATGCGCCGCGACCATGGGCCCCCAACCCTGAGGCGTGTTCAACCCCGTGCCAACCGCCGTGCCACCCTGTGCCAGCTCGTAGATATGCGGCAAGGCTGATTCAACGCGCCGAATGGCCATGGCAACTTGATGGGCGTAGCCAGAGAATTCTTGGGCCAAGGTCAAAGGCGTGGCATCCATCATATGGGTGCGGCCAATTTTGATGATCCCGTTAAACTCTTCGGTTTTGACCTGTAAAGCTTGATGCAGCGCCCGCAGGCCTGGAAGGGTCACGTCCCGCGCAGTCATGGCGGTGGCGATATGCATCGCTGTTGGAAAAGTGTCGTTGGACGATTGGCCCATGTTGCAATGATCATTCGGGTGAATTGGGTCTTTGGATCCAATCACCCCGCCCATCATTTCGATTGCACGGTTGGCGATCACCTCATTGGCGTTCATATTCGATTGCGTGCCTGAGCCAGTTTGCCAAACAACCAGTGGAAAATGATCATCCAACAGTCCAGTAAACACTTCATTGGCCGCGTCTTGAATGGCTTGGCCCTTATCGGCGGGCAATTTTCCCAAGCCAGTGTTGGCTTTGGCACAGGCCTGTTTGATCACCCCAAGTGCGCGCACGATGGCGACGGGCTGTTTTTCCCAACCAATTGGGAAATTCATTAATGAGCGCTGTGTCTGCGCACCCCAATATTTGTCTGAAGGAACTTCAAGCGGGCCGAAGCTGTCGGTCTCAGTACGTGTGGTGGTCATGGGATGCCCTTTCGTTATTTGAGAAAGGTTTACCCATGCAGGGCTGGGGGCGCAATGCGCTCAATCCGGGTTTTAGTGTTTTCGGAAGCTATCGAGCCTCACAACCTCCGCTTCTGGCTTGGGTTTGTCACTTGGTTCGGCATTTTCATGCATTGGTGCCTCTGCGACGGGCAGGGTTTCTATATCCGCATCTTGAGGCTCGGCGCTCTCGGATTGCTCAAAGCGCAGGCCAAACTCGACCGAAGGGTCCACAAACGTGCGCAGGGCCATGAAGGGAATGTAAAGTGGTTCTGGGGAGTCGCCAAAATTCAGGGTGATGGAGAAGCCTTCATCGGTGACTTCCAGATTGTCGAACCAATGCTGCACCACGACGGTCATTTCATCGGGATAGCGATCTGAAAGCCAATCGGCGATTTCCACATCTGGATGCATGGTATCAAAGGTGATGAAAAAATGGTGATCTCCCGGCAATTCACCGACGGTGGCTATATTTTGTAGCAAGGTTTTGATGAGACCACGCATCGCATCGTGCATCATATTGCCATAGTCGATCATTTTTACCACCATTGCATCGGTTCCTGTTTGTTGCACTTTAAGGTATTTAGCGGGAAACAAAAGAGTGGCTGAGCGATTAGAGCAAAGAAACTGCGACGGATACAAGTGCGAGCGTTGGCAAAACCCAAAGGATGTCCCATTCGCGCCAAATCAGCATTATGGCCGCAATGGCCGAGAGGCCCAAAGCCGAGCCATCTACCGCCTGCCACTGGGGCAATGATATGTCAAAAGGGCCAAGGGTAAGGCGGGCATGGGCCAAAAACCAAATTTGACCGGCAAACCAGATGGAGATACTGGCAATTACCCCGACTACAGCCGCCGTTATTCCGGCCAATCCACGCGCCAGCCAAGCTACAGACATCAGCCGCTCAAGATGAGGGGCAAATAGAAATATCCATAAAAAGCAGGGGATGAAGGTCACCCAAAGGGTCAGCAGACCGGCCAGCAAAGCCAATCCAAGTCCGGCCGCTTGATAGCCGGCCAAAAAGCCGACAAATTGCGTGACCAATATCAGCGGCCCGGGGGTGGTTTCCGCGAGACCCAAAGCATCCACCATCTGCGGTGCGGTGATCCAATTAAGATCGGTCACGGCAGTTTGTCCTAAATAACCCAAAACTGCATAGGCGCCGCCGAATGTCACCACCGCAAGAGTTGAAAACACCACTGCGACTTTGGTTAAAAACGCGTCTTTGATCAACCACAGCAATGCAATAGGCGCGACCCAAAGCGCGGCCAAAAGGGTTGATATGGCCGTGGTGGACTGTGGCAACTTCATGATTTTGCCTGCGGCATGGTCCGCGTCGGGCAAGGCTAATATGCCCCAAATCGCGGCCACAAAGACCACAGCGGGATATGGCAGATCCGCAATAGTAATGGCGCAAAAACTACTGGCAGCCACAGCCAAAGCCATCCGAGTACGCAACGCGCGTTTTGAGATCTTGAGCAGCGCTTGCACCACGATCACCACCACACAGGCTTTGATCCCCATGAAAGCCGCAAGCAGCAATGGGGTTTGTCTAAATTGCACATAGGCCAGAGCCAGGGCAAAAATCACCAAAGCGCCCGGCAAGACGAACAGACTGCCGCCGATCAAGCCGCCACGGACCCCATGCAGGCGCCAGCCCAAATAGGTGGCCAATTGCATCGCCTCCGGCCCGGGCAGCAACATGCAAAAGGAAAGGGCGCGCAGAAAATCTTCCTGCGAGATCCAGCCACGCTTATCGACCAACTCATCCTGCATCAGAGCGATCTGAGCTGCAGGGCCACCAAATGACAGCAGCCCAATCTTGCCTGCCACGGCAGTGAACTGCGAAAGGGAAACTTGCGGGTCTGCACGGTTTTGCGGTGTCATGCTGGTCTCCTTAGCTAAGAATTGGCCCAAGGGAACAAAGGACACAAGACAATATCTTCAACCATTGGCCGAAGCGGAGGTGGTTGTGTCGCAAAAGAGCGTGACCTTGGCCGAAAATGAGTTAAACCGCCCATGACTTTGCGGCGAGGTTTTCACATGACTTTACTTTTGGGCGTCGACACCGGCGGCACGTATACGGATGCGGTGTTGATCCGCGATGAGACGCATGTCATCGCCACAGCGAAGTCCCTCACCACGCGCGCAGATCTGGCGTTGGGCATCGGAGCTGTGGTGCGGGATGTTTTGGCTAAGGCTCAAGTTTCTGCGAAAGATATCTCTCTGGCTTCACTCTCCACCACTTTGGCCACAAATGCCTTGGTCGAGGGGCAAGGGGGCCGCGTAGGGTTGATCTACATCGGCTTTGACGCGCGTGACCTTGAAACCCATGGATTGAAAGACGCGCTGAAGGGCGATCCTGTGATTGTCATAACTGGGGGGCATGATCACTCAGGCTCGGAAGTGGCCCCGTTGGATGAAGCTGGCTTACGTGATTGGTTGGCGCAAGATCAAGGCGTGTCCGCTTTTGCAGTTGCGGCGCAATTTGCCACTCGAAATCCGGCGCATGAGCAGCGGGCTTCCGAGATGGTTTCAGATATCACTGGCCGCCCGGTCAGTGCCTCGCATCATTTGTCATCAAAGCTCAATGGCCCAAAACGCGCGTTGACCGCGGTGCTAAATGCGCGCTTGATTGGATTGACCCATAAGCTGATTGGTCGTGCTGAAGATATTTTGCAAGATATTGGCATAACGGCACCTTTGATGGTGGTGCGTGGAGACGGGGCCTTAATCTCGTCCAGCATGGCCAAGGAACGGCCGATTGAAACCATTCTAAGCGGTCCTGCGGCTAGTATTGTCGGTGCGCGTTGGATGACCGGGCTGGATCATGCTTTGGTGTCAGATATTGGGGGCACCACTACCGATATAGCTCTTCTGCGCGATGGACGGCCAGAGATTGATCCCGCAGGCGCGCAGGTGGGGCCTTATCGCACCATGGTGGAAGCGGTGGCGATGCGTACCACAGGTCTGGGGGGCGACAGCGAAGTGCATTTCATTTCGCATGGGCTTCTGGGCGGAGTATCCCTCGGCCCCAAGCGGGTTTTGCCAATTTCCTTGATTGCGCATGAGGCGCCAGAGGTGGTCTTGCCTGCGCTCGACCGTCAGCTGCGGGCTGTCATGCCTGGGGAATACGACGGACAGTTTCTGCGCGCCGTTGCGGGCGTGGATGCGGGCGGATTAACTGCGCGTGATCTGGCGGTGTTCGAGCGAATCGGGCAGGGAACCCACGCCATGGACCAAGTACTCATGGCGCGGGTTGAGGCCCTGTCTGTACAGCGTTTGGTGTCACGTGGTCTGGTACAAGTGTCAGGTGTGACACCCTCCGACGCCAGCCATGTGTTGGGCCTCTTGGATGTCTGGGACTGCGACGCAGCCGCGACGGCGCTCAAGCTGTTTGGCCGCCGCAGAACTGGTTCTGGGGACCCTCTGTCGGTTGATCCGGCTGCGATGGCGCAGATTATTTTGGACCAATTGACCGCGCAAACCTCCCTTGCGCTGCTGACCGTGGCCTTTGGCGAGGAACAAGATCCCTATCATGGCGCGCCCGCGGATTTGGCGAGCCATGAGTTGCTGCATCGCGGTTTGAGCCGTATGCCCGGTTTGGTAAAAATTGAGGCGGGGTTGAATGTGGATGTGATTGGGCTTGGCGCTTCGGCCGCCACTTATTACCCTGCGGTAGGACGCAAGTTGCAATGTAAGGTTACCCTGCCAGAACATGCCGCTGTGGCCAATGCTATTGGCGCTGTTGTCGGCCGGATTACCATGCGTCGCTCAGGGACGGTTACAGCGCCGGCAGAGGGCGTTTATCGGGTGCATTTTATTGATGGGCCTAAGGATTTCATCTCAGAAGATGTAGCATTGCAGGCTTTGGAGGAGTGGCTATCAGCGGCGGCTATGGCTGATGCTCAAGAGAGTGGCAGCAAAAATATCCAAGTCTCAGCAAGCCGGGAGATCAAACGCGCCAGAACAGAAGCACGTGATGTGTTTATCGAAGCTACTATTTTTGTAGAGGCTTCTGGTCGTCCTCGGGTATCTCATTAAAGCTAGGCCACGGCCTGAGCTTTGTGTTGGGATAATTTTAAATCAAATAAGGACGTAGGGTAAATGGCATTAAATTTACGGTTTCTCCAAGTAAAAGGCATTCCAGTGTTGTTTTGGAGCTCTCCCAAAGCTTTGACGATAAAGCCGCCGTTTAAGTCTTTTGTTCTCCTGATAATAGGTTTGGCTATTTTTGGATTGGGCGAGGCTTTACTGATTTCTGCTGGATATGGGGTAAGCCCTTGGACGGTGTTTGCTCAAGGTCTCACCACGGTGACAGGCTGGAGCATCGGCTTCGCAACCTTTATTACCAGCATTGCCGTTCTTGTACTTTGGGTGCCACTGAGACAAATACCGGGGATTGGGACAATTTCTAATGCGATCGTGATCGCGTTGGTGTTGGAATATATTTTGCCGCATTTACCTCGGTTTGAGCTTGATGCCTTACAGATAGCCCAAGCAGTTTTTGGGGTTCTTGTTACGGGATTTGGGGGGGCAATTTATTTGATTTCCAATCTGGGCCCAGGTCCGCGTGATGGTTTGATGACTGGGGTGCAACATCTAACCAACTGGCCAATTTCAGGCGTCCGTGCCAGTATTGAGATACTCGTTGTAATCGCGGGCTGGTCGTTGGGGGGCACGGTTGGCCTCGGCACAGTCTTGTTCGCAATCGGCATTGGCCCTGCCGTCTCCGCGAGTCTTTTTACCTTAAATCACTTTTTTCGAGACACTAAACTATAGTACCTTAAGGTCTTCAGTCTTCGCTAATAGTAGAGCTAACGCCGAGCCCCTATAATAAAATTAATCGCAGTTTTGATATTTACTAGACAAACAAGCTAATGCTTACTTCGTCGGCATCTTTTACAAAGTCCTTAATTTTGACCAAAGCCACTTTATTTTATTTACTTTATAAAGGAGTAGCTCCAGTTTCCATGTGGATGATTTGTCCGTCTTTGATCATGCTGACGATCATGACGGCTTCCTTTGTATTATCCGGATAGGAAATGAAGTTGTGCACTACCAAGATGTCATCGTTTTCATAAACCAAACGAGTAGAGTCCTGAATGAACTTTTCGTTGGCCATCATAGCTGCAAACATGGATGCCCACTGGTTTTAGAAAACTTATCGCCTGATTTGTGAAAAACGAAGACAGCGTCTTCGTGAATAAGCTCTAAGTAAGCGTCAACGTCTCTATCAGATATTGTTTTGTTTAGTTTCCACCAATTGCCATTAGTTAATTCCTTTTGATATTTAGATAAAATCTCGCCCAAGTATCTATGTAAGTGTTGGTTTCCAATGTTTAGTAGGTTTACCAGCCTAGAACTTTCTTTCGTAAGGAGTTTGGCCCCCAGTTAATGCCAAGTCGATTTTCATGGCATTGTTGTTGAGAGCCACTAGACCCCAATTCACACCATATGGACCATCAATGAAATCTTGAAATTGAGAATCTGAAATGCCCTCTTTAGCTTCTCAGACGCAGTAAATCGGACCTTCTGAGTTCATCGGCATGAAGGCATGGTTGAAAAAGCCTTTTTCCATGGTTGTTTTGATGTTTTGTGCAAACACAGTTTCGTTACTCATCGGTGCGCCAGTTTTACCCCACCACTCCCCGGCGATTTCCGGTTTTAAGTGATGATGAACGATGTAGAATGTGGATGCCATTTTTTTATCGTTGTTTAGTATTAGTTATATCTTGGTGAAGTTAATATTTTAATCAAATGTTTTGTATTGAATTTTTTATAGCTAAATTATGACATGTAAAAGTGCAGTTGAAAAAAGGTAAATTTACATAGTAGCGGTTACTAATTGATCAAAAGTATCACCCCACCAGAACGGATAGAATTTAGGCGTGAAAAGACTCACGAAATAACCCATAAAATTATTGAGCCTCTTCAGCCTAATCATTCAGAACTAGAGTGGTAATAGTGGAGGTTTCTGTTGCCAGGCACCTCCGAGCCCCGCCTGCCGCTGCTAGGCGACAGGGCTTAAGTGTTCAATGTCTCGAACTGCTTACGCAGCCAAAGCCATTGGAGCTTTGTTGTCATTTGCAACTAGCTATAGTGAACCGATAACGGTGGTATCTCACCGAGCCAAAGCTTACCCCTTTAAACGTCCGTCGATCCTATTTCAGCCCCATCTGTCCCCAAATGAGGGAGGTGATGGTGGAGCTGCCGGGTACCGCCCCCGGGTCCGATCCATGTATTACGAGCGCGTTTATGACCATAGTCCCGAAGGACAATTCATGTGTAAGGCGCTTTGGGGCGGATTGAAAGGGGGCGATGGGCTGGCAATCCAGTTTTTGAGCGCACCGACACTGCGTAACCTTCCAGTTGGCTACTCCGGCTCTGGCACTTGTGGGAAAACCGGGTTAGCACTGCGCCAAAGTTATAACTTCGGAGAGACCCATGTTTAATGCCCTTGTTGTTGAAAAAACTGAAACTGGTACCCATGCTGCTGTGCGTGAAATCTCATATGACGATTTGCCTGCGGGCGATGTGACAGTTTTGGTTGAATATTCCACCGTCAATTACAAAGATGGCCTGTGCATTGGCCCCGGTGGCGGTTTGGTGCGCACGTATCCGCATGTTCCGGGCATTGATTTCGCGGGTACCGTCGAGAGCTCTGACGATCCTCGCTACAAAGCCGGTGATGCGGTCGTGCTGACTGGCTGGCGCGTCGGCGAAAAACATTGGGGCGGCTATAGCCAAAAGGCCCGCGTGAAGGCGGATTATCTCGTGCCGCTTCCAGAAGGTTTGAGTAGCCGCCAAGCTATGGCAGTGGGCACGGCAGGGTTTACGGCCATGCTTGCTATTATGGCTTTGGAAGATCATGGGCTGCAACCCGAACAAGCCCCCGTGCTGGTCACCGGTGCGGCGGGCGGTGTGGGCTCGGTTGCAATCGCGATTTTAGCCAATTTGGGCTATGAAGTTGCGGCCGTGACCGGTCGGCCAGAAGCCTCTGACTACCTCAAAGCACTGGGTGCCACGCAAATTGTGGCGCGCTCTGACATTAATGAAACTACCAAACGCCCGCTTGAAGCGGAAACATGGTCTGGTTGTGTGGATGCGGTAGGCGGCGACATGTTGGCGCGGGTCTTGGGACAGATGGCCTATGGTGCTTCTGTGGCCGCTGTGGGTTTGGCGGGGGGGGCAGGGCTGCCCACCACGGTAATTCCGTTTCTGCTGCGCGGAGTGAACCTTTTGGGCATCGACAGCGTGATGCAACCTTTTGAAAACCGCAAACGCGCTTGGGCTCGAATTGCAAAAGATCTGCCCATGGACAAGCTTGAAGGCATGATCACCGCGGCCACTTTGGCGGACCTGCCGGCGCTGGGAAAAGATATTCTCAAAGGCCAAGTGCAGGGTCGCGTGGTGGTTGACGTCAACGCCTAGGCTGCAAGGGTCTTAATTTTCAGCGATATCTGTGCTGCGGGGTTGATCCCAAGCAAATTTCAAACAACACTATCCCTTCGGGTCTCGGCCTGGGGGATTTTTTTATGCCAAGGAACACGATGATGCAGCTCGACCTCGATTTTATTCGCCAACAGTTTCCTGCTTTGATGTGCCATCACTGGATGGGCAATCATTTTTTGAAAATGCCGGCGGCTCATATACCTGCGCCCAGGTGCAGGACCGATTGTTTCGATTTTACCGTGAACGCAAGGTGCAGCCCTATGCGCCCTATGAGGCCTCCCGTCTGGGCGGGGAGGAGATGGATGAAGCTCGCCTGCGCTTGGCTGCGATGCTGGGGGTTGAGACCGATGAGTTGAGCTTTGGCCCCTCCACGACGCAAAACACCTATGTTTTATCGCAAGCGGTGGCGCAGTGGTTGGAGCCGGGGCAATCGATCATCGTGACGAACCAAGACCATGAGGCCAATTCTGGTCCCTGGCGGCGTTTGGCAGAGCGCGGGATTACGGTCAAAGAATGGCGCATCAATCCTGAAACGGGGCTGTTGGATCCGCAAGATTTACAGGCGCTTTTAGGGGATGACGTCCGCATGGTTTGTTTTCCGCATTGTTCAAATGTGGTGGGGGCGGTGAACCCTGTGGCTCAAATCACGGCCATGGTCAGGGCGGCGGGCGCTTATAGCTGTGTGGATGGGGTGAGCTATGCCCCGCATGGCTTTCCCAATGTAGATGCCCTGGGCGCAGATATTTACCTGTTTTCAGCCTATAAGACCTATGGGCCGCATCAGGGGGTGATGGTGATCCGCAGAGAGCTGGGCATGAGCCTGCCGAACCAAGGCCATTATTTCAATGCACACAGCCTATACAAGCGCTTTACCCCGGCAGGACCCGATCATGCGCAGGTGGCGGCCTGTGCTGGCATGGCTGATTATGTGGATGCGGTGCATGCGCATCACTTTGGCGGTGAGGCTTCTCCGGCGCTGCGTTGTGCTCAGGTACATGATCTGTTTCGCGCCCATGAAGTGCAGTTGACCCAACCTATTTTGGATTATCTTGCCGCGAAAAACTCTGCGCAATTGATTGGCCCTGCGAAGGCCGAAGACCGCGCGCCAACCATTGCGATCAAGCTTCAGATGTCCGGCGAAGAGGCGGCTGAAAAGCTGGTCCCCTTTGGTGTGATGGCAGGCGGGGGCGACTTTTATGCGGTGCGTCCGCTGGAGGCAATGAACATCTCGCCAGAGCATGGCGTGCTGCGCCTATCTTTTGTGCATTATACTGGCCCTGAAGATGTTGACCGTTTATTGAACGCGCTAGATCACATCTTATAATTGATCAAAAAGGACGCATGATGACCCCCACAATTCTGTGGTTTCGGCGCGATTTGCGCCTGCAGGATCATACTGCCCTGACCGCCGCTATCGCGCGTGGGGGGCCGGTGATTGCCGTGTTTATCTGTGATGCTCAGGTTGAAAGCCTGGGAGCGGCGCCCAAATGGCGGCTCGGTCTCGGCATAGAGGCTTTGCAATCCGCCTTGGAGGCGAAGGGTAATCGGCTTATATTGCGTCGAGGTTCTGCCTTCGAGGAGCTGAAGGCTCTGGTGGCTGAAACCGGTGCTCAGGACTGTCTATTGGCAACGTGCCTATGATCCCAACAAGCCAAGAGCGCGATGCGGCCGTTAAAGCGGCATTGCTGGAGCTGGGCGTGGAGGCTCAGAGTTTCAAGGGCCATTTATTGTTTGAACCCTGGACTGTGCAAACCAAAGTGGGCGGGTTTTTTAAAGTCTACACGCCGATGTGGAATTCTGTGCGGGGACGCGACGTGCCTGCACCTTTGCCAGAACCGGCCATCGTTACTGCGCCAGAGGCATTTCCCGCATCTGATAACCTTGCAGATTGGCGGCTGGGCCGTCAAATGCAGCGCGGGGGAGCGATTGTGGCGGGTTATGCCCGTGTTGGGGCTGCAAAGGCCATGGCGCGGCTGGAGGAGTTTACTAACGGTGGATTGCGCGATTATCGCGCCAATCGTGACATCCCGGGCGAAGATGGCACCTCGAAGCTGGCGGAAAATCTTGCGCTGGGCGAAATTACCCCGGCGCAATGCTGGCATGTGGGGCAGGCGGAATTGGAACGCGGCAATCCAGGAGCAGAAACTTTCCTCAAAGAGCTAGTTTGGCGCGAGTTTGCCTATCACCTACTGCACCATACACCACAAATTTTAAACCAAAATTGGAAGCCCGCTTGGGACGCCTTTCCTTGGAGTGAGGACAGTAATAGCCGCAATTTCACCGCATGGAAAATGGGTCAGACTGGGCTTGAGTTTATCGATGCAGCCATGCGCGAGCTTTATGTGACAGGCACAATGCACAACCGCGGTCGGATGATTGTGGCGTCCTATTTGACCAAACATTTGATGACACATTGGCGCTTAGGCCAAGCGTGGTTTGAAGACTGTTTGATCGACTGGGATCCCGCCAGCAATGCTATGGGCTGGCAATGGGCAGCGGGCAGCGGCCCGGATGCCGCCCCCTATTTTCGTGTGTTCAATCCTGAAAGCCAAATTGAGAAGTTTGATGCGGACCGTCGTTATCGGCGCACATGGATTGCAGAGGGCCAGCAGGCGCCGCCAGACACGGCTTTGCAGTTTTATGCCGCAAGCCCCGTGTCATGGAACCTTTCGCCCAAAACACCTTATCCGCAACCGATTGTAACCGCCAAAGAAGGGCGCGAGATTGCTTTGTCCTACTATCAATCTCGTGCTTTCTAGCTAGGGAAACGCTTGCTTTTTGTGTGTTCTACTTTAATTCGTACGTAATTTCGACCTTTGCTGGAGAACTTTGATGATACTGACGACTACTGACGGCCAGAAAGATTTGCCTCGTTATTTTGCAACGGCCTTTGGTATAGCGCAGAAAGGGCAAAACGGGCGCATCGACTTTGTGCTGGACGATGGCCGCACGTTTCGTGCTGAAGGACCGGGCGTGGGTCCTATTTGCGAAATTCGGATCCATAATAGTGGTATTTTTGAACGGCTGCTGAGGGAAGGCCAATTGGGCTTCTGCGACGCCTATCTTGATGGGCAATGGAGCACCCCTGACTTGCAGGCCTTCATGGATTACATCCATGCGGATAATGACGAAGTGTTCGACAGTTTTCCGGGCCAAAAGTTGGTACAACTCTATGAGCGATTTCGCTTTTGGATGCAGGGCAACTCAAAAGGTCAAGCGCGCAAAAATATCAGCTATCACTATGATCTTGGAAATGATTTTTACGGTCTCTGGCTTGATAAAACTATGACCTATTCCTCTGCCATTTTTGCGGATGGTCAAGAAAGCCTTGAGAAGGCCCAAACTGCAAAATATGCTAGCATGGTTGACCAAATGGGCGTAAAGGCCGGCGATCATGTGCTGGAAATTGGCTGTGGATGGGGCGGATTTGCTGAATATGCCGCTAAGGAGCGCGGATTGAACGTGACCTGTCTGACCATCAGCAAAGAGCAAATTAAATATGCACAGGACCGGATCACGGCTGCGGGACTACAGGATTTGGTGACATTTAAACTGCAAGATTACCGCGATGAAACTGGGGTCTATGACGGGATTGCCAGTATAGAAATGTTTGAGGCTGTGGGGGAAAAATATTGGCCCTCTTACTTCAAAACGATCCACGACAGGTTAAAGCCGGGGGCGCAGGCCACGTTGCAAATCATAACCGTGCGCAATGATCGCTTTGACGTGTACCGTAAAAGCGTTGATTTTATACAGAAATATATTTTTCCGGGCGGCATGCTGCCTTCGCCGGCGGTGTTGGCGCAGCAGGTAGAAAAGGCGGGTTTGAATGTGGTCAAATCGATTGAATTTGGCGAAAGCTACAGCCAAACTTTGAGGCGTTGGCATGACACTTTCAATGACAAATGGGATCAGGTGGTTGCTATGGGTTTTGATGATCGGTTCCGCCGGATGTGGAATTTTTATCTCACCTCTTGCGCTGCCACCTTTCATTATGGCAACTGCGACGTGACCCAGATCACAATTTCCAAACCAAACTGAGTAGTTTATATGACAAATGTGTTCCTCTTCGGAACCCTCTGCTGGCCCGATCTTTTGCATCGGGTGGGCGGCCAGACCTGTCCTGAAGGGCAGGCGGCTGTTTTGAACGGTTTTCAGCGTCAGCTGGGCGAAGGGACATGGTTTTCCAGCCATCCATCAGGTGACGGGCTCGGCGGCTCATGGGATGGTTCTTCGCGGCTGCGATGCTGCGGTTTTGAGCCGTTTAGACCATTACGAAAGCGGTTTTGGCTACAGCTTACATCCGGTTGAGGTCCAAGAACCTGACGGGCCGCTGCAGGCTCAAGTTTACTTACCACCTGAGGGCATTTCGGCCGGAGAGGTTTGGAATCTTGCTGATTGGGTGCGCGATTACGGTGCTTTGGCCTATGAGGCGTCTTCGGAGAGTTATGTCGGTGATGGGTCGAATATCGGCGGCTGATATGGCCCAAGCCTATTCGATGATTCTGGTGCGGGCCGATGCGCGCTTGAAAGCCCGTGCTTTGCCTTCGCCGGTGTCTCCGTCGGGTTTGTCGCACGGGGATGTCACCGTGCATCAACACCAACAGCCCTATACCCGGTTTTTTGCGATGCAAGAGGCTGATATCTCGGTGCCGCGCTTTGACGGTGGCCCTGCGCAGCGGATGTTTCGCGCGGCCTATATGGGCACGGACGCCGCGATTGTATTGCCCTATGATCCTAAAACAGATCGGGTGTTGCTGGTGGAGCAATTTCGTTTTGGCCCATTTTTACGCGATGACCCAAACCCTTGGTTGATAGAGCCTATCGCGGGGCGCATTGATCCAAGCGAAACCCCTGAAGCCGCGGCCATACGCGAGACGCAAGAAGAAGCCGGTCTGATCTTGCGTGCCCTGCATCAGGTGCACAGCGGCTACAGCTCGCCAGGCAGCAGTACTGACTACTTTAATATCTACGTGGGCATAACCGATATTGGCGACGATGCCGCTATTTTGGGCGGGTTAGAAGATGAATCTGAGGATATCCAAGGCCATATTATGCCCTTTGATGATTTCTTGGCTTTGCTTAAATCGGGCCAACTCCCGGTCGTGCCTTTGGCCGTCGCGGGCTATTGGTTGGCGCTTAATCGTGATGAATTGCGCAACAATTCTTGAGATTCTCCGCTTAGGGGACTAGGAAGATAAAAAGAAAAGGGCTTGCAATGACGACTATCTACTCGGATCTGGCTGCGGCCGTGGGCAATACACCTTTGATCAGGCTGAATGCCGCAAGTGAGGCTACGGGCTGCGAAATCCTGGGCAAAGCAGAATTTATGAACCCAGGTCAATCGGTTAAAGATCGTGCGGCGCTTTATATCATCAATGCCGCAGTGGCGTCTGGTGCGCTTAAGCCGGGCGGGACGATTGTTGAGGGCACGGCTGGCAATACCGGCATTGGTTTGGCCTTGGTGGGTGCCTCGATGGGCTTTCGCACTGTGATTGTGATCCCTGAGACCCAGAGCCAAGAGAAAAAAGATATGCTGCGGCTTGCGGGGGCTGAATTGGTCGAAGTGCCAGCCGCCCCCTACAAAAACCCGAATAACTATGTGCGCTATTCCGAGCGTTTGGCGAAAGAGCTGGCCAAGACCGAGCTGCATGGCGCAATTTGGGCCAATCAATTTGACAATACTGCCAACAGGCAGGCCCATATCGAAACCACAGCGCCGGAAATTTGGGCCCAAACCGACGGCAAAGTGGATGGTTTCATCTGTGCCGCAGGCTCAGGTGGCACGGTTGCCGGCATGGGGATGTATTTGCAGCCTAAGGGTGTGAAAGTGGGATTGGCCGATCCAGATGGTGCGGCATTGCACAGTTTTTACACCACTGGCGTTTTGGCCTCCTCCGGCGCATCTATCAGCGAGGGCATTGGGCAAGGGCGGATCACCAAAAATCTGGAAGGCTTCACCCCGGATATGTCCTACAATATCTCTGATGCTGAGGCTTTGCCCTATGTGTTTGATCTGCTGCGCAACGAAGGTCTTGTCTTGGGCGGATCTTCAGGAATTAACATTGCCGGCGCCGTGCGTATGGCCCGCGATATGGGCCCCGGTCAATATGATCGTGACAATCTTATGCGACTACGGAACTCGTTATCAATCAAAACTCTTTAACCCTGATTTCCTGCGCTCAAAAGGATTTGACGTGCCGGAATGGATGGAGACCAGCCGTGATATTAAAACAGTTTATGAAACTTCCTAAGCTCGCACTTGTCCTATGCTTATGCCTTTGGGGCATGGCAGGGGGTCGCACAAAGCACGTCTGGGACGTCTCCTGATTATGACCGCTGGGCTGCGACCGCCTCTATAGCCCAAAATACGCTTGAAAGTGGCGCAGCTAACGAAGCTTTTTTGACAAAACTGCGCGAAAAACTGGCGCTGCGCCGGGCTGATTTTGTAGCGGCGCAAGATGCTAATACTGTTCGGCTCAACACCTTGAAAACGCAACTCTCCGCCTTGGGTCCAGTGCCAGAAGAGGGCAGTGAGCCTGAGGATATCGCGAGCCGTCGCACCACGTTGAAAAGCGAAATCGAGACTTTGAATGCACCACGCATTCGCGCCAAAGAAGCCTTTGAGCGCGCCGAGGGATTGATCCGCGAAATTGATGCGGCCCTTTCGGCCCAGCAAGCTGCAATTTTGATGCGTCTTGGCCCGTCACCCTTGGATGTCCGCATTTGGCCCTCAGCAATGGGGCAGCTTACCGAAGCGCTTCAGGTCGTGATTGGCAGTGTCTCAGCCGCTTGGAACACACCGGTGGTGCGTGAGGAAATCCGCGATAATCTCCCTGTCATCTTATCGCTTTTGCTGGCTGCGGGTTTGTTGATGACCCAAGGTCGCCGTTGGATGGGGCATGTTTCACTGACCTTCAATCGTGCTGAAAGCCCATATGCCAATAAATTCGCCTCCTATCTGCGCTCTTTGGGACAGTTGGCGATTGTGATTTTGAGCCTGCATCTTTTAGCCCGTGCTTGGGACATCTCACGTCTACATGGCAATGATCTGGCGTTTTTGTTGGAACATGCAGTTTGGATTTTGGCGCCCTTCTTTGGCAGCCGTTGGATGGGAAAACGGCTGTTTCCTTTGGATGGTCTGACCCAAATCCCCGTGCCATTGCAAGCCGGCCTAAGGCCACAAGCGCGCCTCATCACACATTGGCTCGGTTTGATAGTGTCGGTTCAAGTTTTCATGGGGTACTTGCGAGATGCCGGTGACTTTAACAACGGCACGATTGCGGTTTATTCGTTCATATTGGTGTTGATTGCATCTGTCGCCACATTCCGCCTTGGAATGATGATTTGGAAAAGCACCGCAGGTGCAGCTGACGATCAATCGATTGCCAAATCGACAAATCGGTTGATCACGCGCCTTGGCCAAGCCATGGTAGCTGTTTCAGTGATATCCTTTGGGACTGGCTGTGGTTGGCTACTCGGATGCGGCCGATGCGCTGTTGTTTTCCAGCTTGTTTTCTGCAGGATTGCTGGCGGTACTTTTTGTGACATTTGAGTCCGTGCGTGACCTCTGCGGGATGCTGGCGTCGGATGAGGCTTCGGGCCATGATGGCCTCACGGCGGTTGTCATCAACGCGACCCTGATTTTGATGTCTCTGCCCGTTTTTGCTCTGATTTGGGGTGCGCGGGTGTCGCAGCTTACCGAGCTTTGGACCCAATTTAAAACGGGTGTAACACTAGGTGATGTACAGCTTTCCCCTGGTGCAGTGCTCGAATTGATCATTGTGTTTGGCATTGGCCTGTTGTTCACACGGCTAATTCAACGCACCTTGAAATCGCGCGTTTTGGCCAAGACTAAAGTGGATGCAGGCGGGCAAAATGCCATTGTCTCTGGGATTGGATATCTTGGTATCTTCATCGCGGCCCTGACAGCTATTACATCTGCAGGGCTTGATCTGTCGTCACTGGCCATCGTGGCGGGTGCGCTGTCGGTTGGTATTGGTTTTGGGCTGCAAAATATCGTCTCAAACTTCGTGTCAGGTATTATCTTGTTGATCGAACGCCCGATCAGCGTGGGTGACTGGATTGAAGTGGGCGGCAATATGGGGATAGTCAGTAAGATTTCTGTGCGCTCGACCAGCATTCAAACCTTTGACCGCACCGATGTGATCGTGCCCAATGCGGATCTCGTTTCTGGTACAGTGACCAACTACACGCATGGCAGCGCCGTTGGACGCATCATCGTGCCTGTGGGCGTGGCCTACGGCAATGATACCCGCAAGATTGAAGCAATATTGCAGCCCTTGGCTGCGGCTCATCCTATGGTGCTGCTGGATCCCGCTCCGTCTGTGGTGTTTCAGGGTTTTGGCGCAGACTCCCTCAACTTCGAGATCCGGGCCTTACTGCGCGATATCAACTATGGGCTTGCTGTTAAATCTGAGCTGAACCATCAGATTGCTGAGACCTTCGCGGAACAGGGTATTGAAATCCCATTCGCTCAGCGTGATATTTGGATCCGCAATCCCGAAGCCCTAGGCATGATTTTGCCCGAGAGCAGCTCATAACAGGTGCGGGTTTCCCCCTAAACCACGCTATCATGCGCCGCTACGATCGGCGGCGCAAAAAACCATCATTTAGGCTCTTGAAACCCAGGCCACAGTCTCTTAAACCGCCCCTAACGGACAGGTGGCCGAGTGGTCGAAGGCGCACGCCTGGAAAGTGTGTAGGCGGGGAACTGTCTCCAGGGTTCGAATCCCTGTCTGTCCGCCAATACCTATTTTAAATCAATGGGTTAGTGGTAATTTTAGCTTATACCCATCTACCTACCCATCAAAGATAAATGTGGTTACTGAGATTTAGTCTTAAGGTAGTTTCTAACCCATGGGGGGGTAGGGACCGAGGGGGGTGGCCCCCCACCCCTAGCCTATATGTGTTCCGTTCATAGCAACCCAAAAAATTATAAAATTGTAAAAATTAGCCCTATCAAGCTGAACCGTGCCGCTGCTCTCGCTGAGTGGCGTCAATTATTGAGCTGCATAGATAGGTGGCAGAATCTGGTGCTATGTTCTCTTTAGTCTGATAGCTCTCTTTGGTTTAGCAGCCATCGCTGACTTGACTCCACTAAGCGATTGTTGTTCCCTCAAGAAACAACAATACAAGTCAAGATAAAAACATTTGTGATTGTTTTATCTTGACTCATCTAAACATTGCTGTTCGCTCGAGAAGTAACAGCAATGGACAAGATTGGTGGGAGTGGCCGTAGTTGCAACATTCAAATACGAACATTGCGAAATGAGTTTGGCTCTCAAAGAAAGTCAATGACGAAAAAAGAAACCTAGGTAACAGGGAGAAACCTATGAAAATCAAGACACTGGTAACTGCACTTGCGGTATCTGCGCTAAGCATCACCTCTGCAGCAGCGGACATCTTGGATACAATCAAGGAACGCGGAACTTTGGTCGTTGGAGTAAAGGCCGACTACAAGCCTTACGGTTTTTTGGACACCTCGGGTGCCATTATAGGCATTGAGCCTGATTTGGCAAAGGACGTCGCTGACAAACTTGGCGTAGCTATTGAATATGTGCCTGTTGTCAGCTCCAACCGGATGCAGTTTTTGGAACAGGGCAAGATTGATCTGATGATTGCAACCATGACCGATAAACCGGATCGTCGTAAAGTCGTCTTAATTCCTGACCCGAACTACTATTCATCCGGCACCAATATTTTGGCTTTAAAGAGCCTTGAGTTAAAGGAATGGGAAGACCTACGCGGTAAGCCAGTTTGTGGCATTCAAGGGGCGTTCTACAACAAAGCCACGTCGCAAAATTACGGTGCAGAAATTGTTGCATTTAAAGGCACAGCAGAGGCGTATGCCGCCCTCAGAGGCGGCAACTGTGCCGCGTTCGTTTATGACGATAGCGCAATTGTTGCCAAAGCTGCCGATCCAGACTGGTCTGAATACGAGATGCCACTTAAGACTATTGACGACGCCCCATGGGGCTTAGCTGTTGCACTGGGCGAGCAAAACTTTGGAGATATGATGGGCGAGATGATCATCGATTGGCACAAGACGGGTCGCATCCTTGAGCTTGAGACAAAATGGGGTGTTGAAAACACGCCGTTCGCTCTGGCGATGCACGATAAATACAAGTGATCGTAAGGTTGGGCGGAACCATCAGGTCCCGCCCAGTCGAAATCGTCTGAGGGAAAGCCAGTATGGAATATATTTTCGATTGGTTTCGTGTCCTGTATCAGGAGACGGGTATAAACTTGCCGTTCCTTTACGACGAATATGATAGAAACCGTATGGTGGAAGGGTTTTTTACAACCATCTGGTTATCGCTGGTCTGTTTGTTTTTCTCGGCCATCATCGGAATAATAGGTGCTTGGCTACAAGGTTCTTCGTTTAAATGGACGCGACGCATAGTCAACGGCTACATTCAAATTTTTCGAAACACGCCGCCCTTGGTACAGCTCTACTTCTTCTATTTTGCGATTGGGACTTTATTGCCTCGGGTCGATAACGACTGGGGGGGGCAATCGCCGATCTTGGGCAGTTTCGCATGGGCTGCGATTTCACTATCATTCTTTGCAGGTGCCTTTAACGTCGAGATTTTTCGTTCAGGGATTGAAGCGGTTCCAAAATCCACAGTGGAGGCCGCCGAAGCACTTGGTTTTTCAAAACTACAGATTTACCGCGACATCACTCTACCACTGGCGTTTCGTGTCGTGCTACCAGCGTTGAACAACAATCTCGTTAACCTTGTGAAGACAACAACTTTGGCCTACGCAATTGCGGTACCTGAGATGTTGTATGAGGCCAACCAAATCTGGTCGGATAATGTAAATGTTACAGAGATGATGGTCTTCCTGCTGTTTGCCTACTTCCTGCTTGTCGGCATTTTGGTAGGCGCAATGAATCGCTGGGAACGTGCGATGAAAATTCCGGGGTATGGCGGATGAGTTATAAAACAGATTTGCCTGTGATGTTGCAAGCCAACCCGCACGCGCCTGAGCCTTTTTTGGGACTTAAACTTTGGCATATTTTGCCAATCGGTCTGATTGCAATATTCGGGCCGGGTCTGGCCTTTGCGCAGTCCACAAATGAGGCACAATCGCCGCTGTCCGTGTTGTTGGACTGGGCACCTCTGCTGCTAAAAGGGTTTGCCTTTAACCTTATTATTTCCTTCTGTGCTATGGCTCTTGGCACTATAATTGGTGGGATTTTGGGTTTGGGGCAGATATCGCTGCTGGCAGTTACACGACACAGCTCGTGGTTCGTAACGCAGTTCTTCCGTAACGCGCCTTGGCTGGTCCTACTATTCTTCGCTATGTTTTTGCTGCCGTTTGAGATGAACATCTTTGGATTTAAAGTCCCTTTCCCAGATTGGCTGAAAGCAATCTTTGGTTTGTCTTTGCCCGTGATGGCAAACGTATCCGAAATCGTACGCGGTGCGGTTAGATCATTGCCAAGCGGTCAGTGGGAAGCAGCTGAGAGCCTGGCTTACACACGACTCCAGACTCTGTGGCTCATAATATTGCCGCAATGCATAAAGCGGATGCTTCCGCCTTGGATGAACCTGTACTCTATTCTGACGATGGCCACGGTTCTGGCGTCAATAGTTGGTGTGAATGAGGTGATGACCCTGACTGGGCAAGCCTTAGCATCTGAAGGTGGCCGCCCTGAGCTTCTGGCTCCCTTTTACGGCTTCATTTTGTTATTGTTTTTTATCTACTGCTACCCAATCGCTCGGTTCACCGTGTGGTTGGAGAAGAAATACGCTTTCATAACCTGAGGACTTGATATGAGCTGGACACCTGCAGAGCCAATGGTTTCAATAAAAAATGTGCATAAGTCATTCGGGGATCTTCATGTGCTGAAAGGCATCTCGCTCGATGTAATGAAGGGTGATGTCATCTGCATAATCGGACCGTCAGGGTCTGGAAAATCCACACTAATTCGCTGTGTAAATGCGCTAAATGACATTCAGAAAGGCTCAATCAAGGTCGAAGGTATAGAAGTGAATGACCCAAAGCTCGACAAGCTTCAGCTGCGCAGGAAGGTTGGGATGGTGTTTCAGCAATACAATCTCTTCCCTCACAGGACTGCTTTACAGAACGTCATGATGGCGCCAGTGCGGGTGTTGAAGCAGGACAAATCTATAGCCGAAGAAACAGCCCGTGCACTGATTAAGAAAGTGCGTCTGGAAGGCAAGGAAGACGCCTATCCGGGCGAGCTATCCGGTGGTCAGCAACAACGCGTGGCAATCGCACGCTCGCTCGCGATGCAGCCCGATGTTATCTTGTTTGATGAGGTAACCGCCGCGCTTGATCCTGAAACCGTTGGTGAGGTTTTGGAGACCATCAAGGACCTTGCTGAGGATGGCATGACCTGTATCTTGGTGACACACGAAATGGGCTTTGCCCGTGAAGTGGCTGATCATATCTATTTCACGGATCGCGGTATTATCGTCGAACATGGCCCACCAGAGACCTTTTTCCAGAATGCAAAGGATTCACGGACCAAAGAGTTTTTGAGCCAAATCTTATAATTCGACGAAGGGCATTGTCAGATTAAACTTGCTTGAAGCGTGCAGGGCTAATTTGTAGCGTGTTTGGACGACAAAACACTCCCCATTTCGCTTCATGAAACCTTGCACGGGGTTCTTGTGACATCATGCCTAGGCTCAGGGACCGGGAACCAAGCACCAAGAGCCACGGACATTAGCGCACCCAACTTTGTCCTGACTATTGTGTTGCTGTGGCTCAGTTGGGATTAGATGGTTTTGCTCGGGCAATTGACAGACAGCAGGGGTTACTGTGCCTAATCGCCACATATGAGCTGCAGGGCCATGGACTTGGGACCCCGGATCACGAGCTGTGCGCCCTGGGGCTTTTGGTGTTGGTGGTGTAGATCCATTCGAGGGTAGTTTTGTTTGGACGCCATCTCTATTCACGAACCAATATCAAGTAAAGCCGTACCGCTGCTCTCGCCGAGTGGCGTCAACTATTGAGTGCATAGATTTAGACTGCGCTAGCAATCTGATGTTTGTTCTTATTTGTTTGACGGCTCCGCAGCTGCTTAATCAAAACCCAAACTTCTTCGCTAACTGGCGTTATAAACCTACGTTACACAACCTGTATAAGCCTCTGTGTTAGCCTCAGATGGGACCCTCCAGAAAGCTGCGAAACGATTTGGGTTAGCCCCTTATCAACACATGAATTCAAGGTAGCCTTTACTTTTAGAGAATATACGCTCCTGTTAAAACAGGTTAGACAAAATTTCATCCGTATGCTCTCCGAATATTGGTGGCGTGTGACGATAGCTCACAGGTGTTTTGGAAAATTTCAACGGGTTTCCGATCATCTTGATACTGTCGGATTGGCCTGCACCATTGGGGATCTCTACAAGCATTTCGCGAGCCTCGACTTGGTCAGAGGCGAATACGCGATCAAGCGTATTCACAGGTCCAACAGGCACTTTGATTGCCTCAAGCCCAGCAACAACAGCATTCGTTTCGATCTGACGTAATAGCTGTTCAATCTCTGCAATCAACGCATCGCGGTTTTTGAGTCGCACAGGATTCGTTTCAAAACGCGGATCACCAATCCAATCTGGTCGCCCGAGCCATTCTGCAAATCTTGAAAACTGGCTGTCATTGCCAACTGCGACAACCACATGGCCATCGAAGGTTGCGAATACTTGGTAGGGTACGATATTTGGGTGTGCGGTACCGCGTCGTTTGGGCAATTCACCGCTGGTCAGATAGTTTGTCCCTTCGTTGACCAACCATGCGATTTGGCTATCAACCAAAGCGAGATCAATGTGTTGACCTTCCCCTGATATATCCCGGTACCGCAGGGCTGCCAAAATACCGGTTGAGGCATACATTCCGCACATGACATCTGCGACGCCAACACCTACTTTCATAGGCTGACCATCTGGTTCACCTGTCAATGACATTATGCCTCCGTAGGCCTGTGCCATAAGGTCATATCCCGGTTTGTGCGCGTTCGGGCCGGTTTGCCCATATCCCGTAATCGAGCAATAGACGAGTTGAGGTGCTATCTTTGACAACGCCTCGTAGTCCAGGCCATATTTTTTTAATCCGTTAGCAGTAAAATTCTCGACGAGAACATCGCTGTTTTTCACTAGTTCACGAATAATGCTTTGTCCCTCGGCACTAGCCAGATCAACGGCAAGAGAGCGCTTGTTTCGGTTTGCGCAGACGAAATACGCACTCAAATCAGTATCAAACCCATCTTTGCCTTTGACAAAAGGCGGACCCCAAGAACGCGTATCATCCCCATTTGTAGTTGGATTTTCGATCTTGATAACATCGGCTCCCAAGTCGGCGAGTAACTGTGTGCAGGTTGGGCCTGCTAAAATGCGACTTAGATCAAGAATGCGCAACCCGTCTAACGGTCCTGTCATGTCGACGATTCCAATGACAAACAAGCAGTTGAAATCCGCCTGCATGCCTCGCGCAGGGTGTCCTCGGATGCTGCGGTCGAAATGCGAATATGGGGGGATAGGCCAAAGGCAACGCCGGGCACCACAGATACGTGATGCACATCAAGGAGCCAGTTACACACGGTTTGATCATCGGTGAGAATGCGTCCTTCCGGGGTTTTGCGGTCAATCAAGCCCGCGCAATTCGGATAGACATAAAATGCGCCTTCTGGATTTAGACAACTAATACCGACAATGGCATTAAGTGCAGAGACCACGATGTCTCTGCGCCGTGAAAAACTGTTAGCGCGATCAGCCATAAAATCGCTTGGGCCATTTAAAGCGGCAATAGACGCCGCTTGCGAAATCGAGCAGGCATGTGTGCAGCTTTGTCCCTGCACCACATTCATTGCTTTGATCAGATCCACAGGACCTGCGCCGTAGCCGATCCGCCAGCCGGTCATTGCAAAGACTTTTGAGACACCGTTCACAAGCAATGTTCGATCCCGCAGATCAGGTGCCACATTCAAAATGGATGCGAATTTGTGGCCATCAAACATAAGATGTTCATAAATATCATCGCTTAGGATGCGTACATGTGGATGACAGCGTAAAACGTCGGCCAACCCTGCAAGCTGATCCGCTGAATAGACTCCACCCGTCGGGTTGGACGGCGAATTGAGCATAAGCCAGCGAGTATACGGTGTGATGGTCTGCTCCAACTTTTCCGGTGATAGCAGAAAGTTCTCACTTTGCGGACAATCCACAGTTACAGGCGTGCCATCGGCGATAGCGACCATATCGGGATAGGAAGACCAGTATGGGGCAGGTATTATGACCTCATCCCCTTTGGACAAAGTGGCCATAAACGCGTTGTAGATGACTTGCTTTGCGCCGTTGCTTACGCTGACCTCCTCTGCCGTATAACTGAGCATATTTTCTCGACTCAACTTTTCAACAATCGCTGCTCGCAACGCGGGCGTACCCGGGACCACGGTGTAGCGCGTTTGATCCGCCACGATGGCAGCGATGGCGGCTTCTTTAATATGATCCGGTGTGTTGAAATCTGGTTCACCAATCCCAAGATCGATCACCGGATAACCTTGAGATTGAAGACTGCGTGCCTTTTGTAAGAGACCCAGAATCATAGAGGGTTGGACAGATTGAAGCCTGTCAGCAGACATTTTAGATACGTCCATCATAAGCGCCCTGATCAATAATGGCTGCAATAACCGTGAACGTGTCACACGTGCGCGCGGCGCTCAGCGCAGCAACCAGTTCTGTTTTCGATGTTACTGTATGCCCGGCACCACCTAAAGAATTCCCCAATGCTTCGAAATCATGCCTGCCAAAATCAACACCTGCATTTTTCATCTGGCGTTGACGCTGCTTTAGCTCGATTAAGGACAGGCAGGCATCGACAAAGACGACAAATATAGTTTTGAGGCCAAGTTCAGATGCTGTGGATAATTCGCCACCCACCATCAACATCCCAGCGTCGCCAGAGAACGACACAACGGTGCGATCTGGATGAACCAGTGATGCGCCCATCGCCAATGGCACCGCACATCCCATCGTACAAAGGGCAGATGATTGCAAAAGACCGCGAGGCTCGAAACACTGCCACTTTTGCGAAAGCAGAATGCGGTGTGCACCTGAGTCGACAGTAGCTACGGTCTCGCGCGGCAAATTTGCACGGCACGTCTCAATAATGACACCTGGCCCCCAGACTTCCTCAGCAGCGAAATCAGCATTTAGCTTGGCCTGGGCGATGACAATAGCGCCGTCCGTCCAAGTGTCTCGTGTTATCACACCATCGGATATCTTGCGAAGCGTTAGCCCTACATCAGTTACAAAGTGTAGGCCAGATTGGTGCATGTAATGGGTGTTTGCTTCAGCGGAAATGTCAATGATATTTGTGGTTTCGACATCCCAGGCATCGCACCAACCAGCACGCATCTCGATGGGATCGTAACCTGCGCAAATCACAAGATCAGCAGCCTCGACAAAGGGCAAAAGCGTTTGGTCATTCAGCGGGGAAAGTCCTGCGCCACCAAGGCACAAGGCGTGATCCTCAGGCACGATGCCCTTGGCTTTATACGTGGTTATGAAGGGGACGTTAAATGTCTCGCAGAATTTCAGAATACTACTGCCAGCTTCATCTTTCAGTGCATCAAGTCCAACAATCATCACTGGCTTTACGGACTCAGTGAGCCATGTGCGTGCAAGGTCTAGATCTGGACCTGTTGGAACAGACGGGCTCGGTGCTCTTCTACGACGTAAATCGATCGTACCTGGTTTTTCGTCCGCCACAGAAATAGGCACATCAATATGAACAGGCCCGCTGCGTCCATCAGTGGCAATCGCCAGTGCTTTGTCCGCGATGATGTCCGCACCTTTGGCGGTTAGACAAAACGTAGCTTTGGTAATAGACGCAAAGACGGCCTGATGATCTATGACCTGATGAGTATAGGTCAATGCCTCTGTTGCATCGACGCAGCCCGTCAGTACGATCAAGGGAACGCGGTCTTGTTCTGCGTTTGCAACCACGTTCACACCGTTCACAGCCCCAGGACCGACTGTGGCAACCAGAACGCCGGGAACACCAGTAAGGTGATGCACGCCTTCAGCCATAAAGCCCGCGCTGTTTTCATGTTTACACAAAACGAACTGGATGCCTGCCTTTTCAAGCGCATCAACAATTGTCAGAACTTCACCACCGGGCATGCCAAAAGCATACCTACATCCAGCTTCATACAACCTGCGAGCGACAAGGTCGGCGGAGCGGTCGTTTGGGTTGGACTTCATGATTTTACCTCTTTTGATTTCGTCGCCGCACGCGCATAACCGTCGCGAGCCTGTGGTGTTTTAATGCCTAGCACTGAGCCCGCAATCTGTGTTCGTAAAACCTGCCCGGTTCCGCCACCGATTGTGAACATGCGGACGTCGCGGTACATGCGCTCAAGCGGTTCTTGGTCGCCGTATCCGCGCGCGCCGAACATCTGTAAAGAGTCACTGACAACTTTGATCGCCATCTCTGACGCAAACAATTTGGCACGTGCAGCCATTGTCATATCAGGAAACTGGCTGTTATTTGGTCCGCGCGATCTGGCTGCCTCGTGCAACATCAATCGCGCAGCGTGAAGCTGCGTATCCATGTCGGCGACCATCCATTGCAGACCTTGAAATTCTGCGAGAGGTCGCCCGAACTGCTGGCGCTCAGTAAGATATCTTTTGGCATGTTCAAAAGCACCGGCAGCCACGCCCATTGCGATCGTTCCCGCGCCGACGCGCTGTGAATTATATGCATTCATCAAATCAGCAAAGCCACGCTTGAACCCTGACGGCGGGATCAGCGCCATGGCTGCATCCACCACCAAGTCTTCGAATTTTAGGGTTGTCTCGGGCATTCCGCACAAACCCATAGTCCTCTCGCGACCTAGGACAGAGAACCCTTTTGGCTCTATCCCAGCCAGCGGATCGACGTGGACGATGAAACCCCCAATCCCAAGTCCTGATCCATCATCATCTAAAACTCGGGCGAAAATCAGGTGAAGTTTTGACACGCCGCCACCCGTAATCCAGTGCTTAGTACCGTTGATCACATAGGTACCACCGCGCCTCTGCGCCGTTGTTTGCATTTCAGTCGCAGCGCTTCCTGCATTGGGTTCGGTGATGCAAATTGCGGGTTTGTCACCCGCCAAAACGATGGGGGCGCAAAACGCTTTCTGCGCCTTTGTTCCATAGGCCATGACAGCGCTAATCCCACCCATGTTGGCTTCAACGACAACGCGTGCAGTCAGTGTACAGACTTTAGCAATTTCTTCGATTACTTCGGTAACGTTGAGGTAGCTTGCACCTAAACCACCCAGTTCTTCAGGGATCGTCATTCCCATGATCCCGGCGTCAACAAGATCGGCGATATTATCCCAGCAATATGTGCGTTCCACATCCCATTTACGGGCGCGTGCCGCGAATACTGGCCCAAGTTTACGGGCCTTGGCAACTGCTGCATGTGTCATTGCTGTTTCTCCTTTGAACTAAGAGCACTATAGGGCTGGAAATATTCAACTCAACATAATAAGATTTAATTTTAAGTTCAGGAAATTTGAATTTATGCAAACCAGAGCCCTTAAAAACCTAGTGAAGATCTCGCAGGTCAGGTCATTTCTGCATGCATCTGACCAACTGAATATGACGTTGCCCGCACTATCGATGCAGATGAAGGCGCTGGAGACGGAACTTGATGTCGCCCTTTTCGACCGATCGGTGCGTCCGCCACGTTTGACAGCGATAGGCCGATTGGTGGTTGAAAAAGCCATGGATATCTTAGGCCAAGAGGATAAATTACTTGAACTTTGCGCGTCACAAGACGGGCTTGTTGGCAAATTCCGGATCGGGTTTGTGACGTCAGCGTCGGCGCGGCTTCTTCCGGATTTCCTTGTAAACAGTCGACAAAAATTTCCATGCGCTGACTTTGAATTCGAAACAGGCCTCTCTGTTAATTTACAAGAAAAAGTACGCGCAGGGGAATTGGATGCGGCTGTTGTTACAGACGCAGAAGTCGATCCACAGGGGATGGCACAATTGGTTTTGCAAGACGAGCCGTTTGTCTTTGCGGCCCATGCCTCGATTGCGGCAGAAGGCTTTAACAATATTGTTGCTAAGCAAACGTTCTTTCACTTCATGCCACAGACGGGGATAGGAAAGTTAATCGCGAAAGCGATGTCTCTTGTTGATCGGCCTTTGGGGAACGAGACCGTCATGTTGGACAATATCGAAGCCATTATGGGATGTGTCAAAAACGGTTTGGGCTATACTCTGCTACCCGCTCCAGACGTTCACAGATATGCTAACGACGAGGTGGTAAAATTCCGTGCGCCCAATGATGCCCATCGGTCGCTTATACTCGTGGCACGATCTGAAAATATACTGACTAAGCGTCTGCCACTGCTGGCCGCCCAATTTGAGAAGCCATCTGTCGCAACATAACATCAAACACATTGCCTGATTTAAAGTCTTTTATCCAATACAAAGCCATAATTTGCATCGACTGCAGCAACTGTCACTATGGGCTTATTCTGTTGAAAAGCTCTTCTTGATTTGAAGGCTTTTCACTAATTTAATTTGCTTGTGAATGTAGGGGATTGATGATGTTGGGACCTAAGCAAGAAGCGCAAGGCGCGGGCCGTGTAAATGGCTGCGGTATATCCGGCAGGTCCGGCGCCGATAGCGACGAATCTATGATGAGACTTTTTTCATTCCAGCAGAATCAAATAAAAATTTTTGGCTTAGCCTCAGATTGATAGAGCCCTCGGCGCGCCGACCTAAAATCAAAGATTAGGGTTCTTTGAACTGCCCCGTTCCGGCACAAGGGTATTGTTAGCAACCAGTGCCGTTTTCAATAACAGTTTCAGAGCTTTACGCACCGCCTCAGCCAACTCAGCATCTGGCCGCATCATTTCCTGAACGCGCAGGCCTCGTAGAAGCGACACGATAACCGTCATAGCCACCTCCTGTTGGGCTGCATTCAAGCCGGCATTTTTGAAAAGGACAGCAGCTGCCGCGCGATAAGCTGTAAACATCTCGGCCAGAGAAGTGTCTAGATGTTGTGCGAGTTTTTTATCTCCACGAGCCGCAATCATTATATCGATGGTGACTGAGACATAGGTTTCGTTGAATGATTCTCGCCACAAACCGTCTACGAAGGTATCTATATCCATTTCACAATTCGTCAATTTCTTGCATAATAATTGGGTCGCCAATATGGAATACTTCCACATTTTGGATGTGGCATCGATCACTAGATCAGACTTATTTGCGTAGTGGTGCAGCAAGGCACCCCGTGAAACTCCAGCGCGACTGCTTATGTTTACGGTGTTTGTGTTGACGTAGCCAACCTCTGTGATTAGTTGAATAGTTGCAGTTCGAAGCTTCTCAGTCATTTCGCTTGACCGTTGCTGCTGACTGCGCCTCTCGGTTCTTTGCATCTCATCCTCATGCTTAATGAAAACTAGTATGGTGATTAATGACTTTATTAGATTTTTCAAAGACATTTTTGCGTTGCCCAATTTGACTTGCCTCAGTGATCAAGCCCTTTGGACAACGCAGGTTATTGAAATGAGCTTACATCATTTCAAACAAGGCCTAATTCGATATCTATACCATTCTGGATTACAAAGTGCCCAAACGGACGATCCTTTAGATTACCATTGGAATAAAACGATACATCCATTCCATAGCCCGTGTAGTTGACGTCCTGACCGGCACGAATCGCATTCAGCAGGTTTACCGCGCCGCTGGTAGCTGTACCTGGCCCATTTGTGATTGTGAGGATTTCTTTTGTGTAGACAGTGGCATCAGCGGTACCAGCCCGTTCCATCGCACCAACCTGTACCGCCAGCGAGTCCGCACATAAAGCTGAAAAAGGTAGGAACGTGCCAGCCTTAGCGCCCATGAGGGACTCAAATTCTTTATAAACTGCAGAAGATGAATCATTGGTAGGCTGCAAATGGTGAATGCCTTCCCCAACTTCATTACCAACCGCCGAAATGAATTTGCCACCTCCGTTTACACCTGCACTGGCCGCGATTGTTAGTGTATAGAGCTCAGTTTTATAACCACCACGGTACCATTCTTTGGCTATTGATGTGAATTGGGCAATGTAGGCTGGCAGGAAAACGGCCGTTACATCCTGACCCATAACTTTGTCAACTTCCGCCCTAAACGTGGGCTGATCCGGTTTCACTTCAGCCTGAACTACAACTTGGCCGCCTCCTGCTTCGATGGTTTCGATAAAGGGAGCTATCATAGATTGGGTAAAGGCTGTTTGAACAGCGAGAATACCGATCTTTTTGTGTCCAGCAGCCAACATGGCCTTTGCAGCGGGAACGCCCCATTCGCGCCCTGTGGCCTGAAAACGCCAGATCAAGCCCTGAGTGTCACCCTCAGTGATGGCATCAGCCGCACCAAGGCAGCTAAGCGAAACGCCTTTCTCAATTGCGAGCGGTTTCACTGCGAGTGTCGGACCGGAGCCCCACATTCCAACAATAGCACTCACTTGATTGACATCCAGCAGCTTGCGCGCAGCACGCACCGACGCAGTGGAATTGGTCTCGCTGTCTTCGGCGATTATCTCAATCATGCGCCCGCCAAGAATACCGCCCGCGTCATTGATTTGTGTGGCGACAACCTGAGCCGCTTTTACGATATTGGGACCATAAGATCCGCCACTACCGGTAAGCGGAGATATCATGCCAATCTTAACCGGCCCAGTGTTGGCAATTGCAGGCAAAGGCAGCACACTTGCAGCAGCCCCTACTAAAGTGGTGCCGATAAACGTTCTGCGGTTCATCTGATTAAATTTCATGGTCTTCTCCTTGTTGTAAATTTTCAAGATTTATTAAGGGCCGTCTCACCCCCGTCTTCCAAAGGTAGTTGTAGTGAATCATTGAATCGGTTGAACGCACCACACAGCGCAATGCGCCATGTCAGCTCCACGATTTGTGCATCGTTGAAATGTGGTCTGAGTGCATCGACTTCTGCATCACGCATCTGGTTAGAGCGATTGGTCACCGCCTCAGCATAGCGCACCACAATTTTGTCCACCTCGTCTAGTTCGGGGTGGTCTTCGCCGTCCAACAGACGGTCAATACCCTCTTGGCTTAGTCCCTGCACTGAAAGCATTGGCGCATGGTGCGAAACGCAATAGGCGCATTCGTTCAGCTTGGAGACCACAACCAACGCCACCTCCAGAGATCGCCGTGGCAGCACCGCTTCATCCCGCAGATCCAAAAGCATACTAAACAGGTGTTTCAGGATTGTTGGCCTATGCGCCATTGCACCCAACAAATTTCCAAAGGGCCCGTAACGCTTCATGTCTTCAAAAACCTCGCGGGCATCATCTTGCAATGTTTCCGCGGCGATTAGAGGTATTCTATTCATTTGGTATCTCCTTTATCAACTCTCAAGCGGTGTTCGCGAAAGAAGCCTTGTGGTTTATAAATCAGTAACAAAATCAAGCCGGCACCAATCAATATTAGGCGTAAAGAGGCGGCTTGTCCGGCATCTAGAAAGGGCATCAGGTCCTTAAGAAAACGGGTTCCTTCTAACAGTACCATGACCGAAACTGCACCAAACAGCAGTCCGGTATTAGAACCGCGGCCCCCCGCAATCACCGCCATGAACGCATAGGCAGTGACGAAAGCCCCAAACTGGGTTGGATCGATATACCCGAAATAAGAGCTGTGCAGGTAACCAGCCACGCCAAGGATGGCACCCCCCGCAGAAAAAGCCCAAATACGAAAGCTAAGTACGTGTTTACCCAGCGTTGCGGCCACTAGATCGTCTTCGCGCAGGGCACGCAGCACGCGGCCAAAAGGAGATTTTGTAAGAGCTTCGGCAAAGGCAAAACAGATTGCTGCAAGGACAAGCGCCATAACAAAAAACAGCAGTTCATAGCTTTGGCCCGACGAGTAAGCTGACAACGGTCGTGGAATGCCGGGTAAGCCGTTCGCACCACCTGTAAGCCATGTTTCGTTCAGCAGAAACAATCGAACAGCCTCAGCAAATGCAAGTGTCGCAATTGCGAAATAATCTTCACGCAGGCGCGCTGATACCAGAGCGACAAGCGCACTCAGGGCAACACCGGTCAGGATCGCCAAAACCAGCGATATCAAAAGAGGGTATCCAGCAAGGGAAGACAGGGCCGCAACGTAAGATGTTGCGGCGAAGAACCCAAAGATACCAAAGTTTACCATCCCGGCCTGGCCCCATTGCAGGTTGAGCGCCAAGGCTACGAGTGCGGAAATGAGAACGACAACCAAAATTGCAGTAAGATACCCAATCATCTGCTGATCCTCGGTTTGCCAAGAAGCCCATGTGGGCGCAGTAAAAGTACCAAAACTATAATGACGAATGAAACCGCCTGTCGGTAAGTCGTGGGTAACACAAGTGTGGCCATTTCTTCAACAATACCAATGATAAGCGCGCCCAATACAGCGCCCAAAGGATTGCCAATGCCCCCAAGAATGACTGCCGCGAACAAAGGCAACACATAATTCCAGCCCATGAGCGGATCGATGATCCCATCCATTCCAATCAGAACGCCAGCGGTTGAACATAGCGCCGCGGCAATCACCCACACCAGAGCAATGACCTTGTTGCGACTGATACCCCTGACGTCAGCAAGATCTGGATTGTCAGAGACTGCCCGCATCGCGCGCCCAAATGGGGTGCGCATCAGGATGAACCAAACAATGACCATCGCCAGAAACGCCACGACAAATATTAGGATCTGCTCGTTGTTAACCCGCAATCCCATCCATCGATGCGGACGAGCAACTGTTACGTCGTAGCCCCGAATGTCTGATCCAAACAGGAATCGAACCACATTCTCCAGAACAAAATAGACGCCTATCGAAGCCACAAGCAACGTGACGTGATCCGCCCCTCTTAGTGGTCGATAGACGAGGCGGTCGATTAGTAGTGCGACAGCTGCGAGCCCAACAGCTGCAAGCCCCGCTGCCACAAAAAGCGAGACGCCAATGTCCACATTGAAAAATAAGGCAATGTAGGCCCCAAATGTGATCATTGAGCCAATGGCGAAATTCGGAAAATTCAGCACGCCGTACGTCAAAGATAGGGCAACCGCTGGCAAGGCAACAAGAAGGCCCGACACAATGCCATTAAGCAAAATCTGTAACATCACGCACCCTCTTGCTGTCGGGTGCTTGCCGCACCCATGTAGAGTGCGTGGATATCTGGGTGGTTCATGAATTCACGGGCTGGCATCTGCGCGCGAATTTCTCCCGCTGCCAGTACGATTGCGGTTTCTGAAATGGCCATGGCCTCCCTGACATTCTGTTCAATCATAAGAATACAAACACCGGCATCATTCACCGCCTTTACGGCAGCGAACATCCCTTCCACGTATTTGGGGGAAAGGCCTGCACTGGGTTCATCTAACAAAAGCAGACTCGGATGTGGCATCAACGCACAGCCAAAAGCCAGCATCTGACGCTGCCCGCCAGATAGGTTTCCAGCAAGGTCGCTTTCGCGTCCTACAAGGTCCGGGAAAATGTCAAATACACGATCCCTCGCCGCAGAAAACCCCGCTCTATCGGGCGCTATAAATTCGTAGGCAAGCATCATGTTTTCGCCAATGCTCAGGTTTCGGAAAACATTGTGCTCTTGGGGGACATACCCTAAGCCCGCTCGGGCCTTTGCCGGGGCGTTCATCTTGCCGACATCCTTGCCCGCCAGTATAATCGACCCAGATCGGGGAATTAACAAACCTACCAGCGCCTTGATCAGAGTAGATTTTCCAGCGCCATTGGGCCCAACGATGGTTGAAATTCCATTTTCAGATACTGTAAATCCCGCGTTTTTTACAATATCACCACTACCGTAGCCAGCGCACAATTTTTCGACTTTCAATAGCGGTTCTGTCATCAGACCATAGACCCCAGAAAGGCGTTTAGCACGCGGGGGTCGGTGGTGACCTGCTCGTAGGTACCATGCATCATCTCTCGCCCTTCTGTCAGGACATAGATGTCGTCACACAGTCGTTTGACCATTTCCATGTCGTGTTCTACGATAGCAAATGTGACGCCCTCCGCTTTCAATTCGAGAATAAAATCGCACAGCACACCCTCCATTGTCGGCGCGACGCCTGCAGCGGGTTCATCCAGCAATATTAGTTTGGGGGACAACATCATCGCTCGCAGCACCTCGAGGAGTTTTTTCTGGCCACCCGAGAGGCTTGATGCTGACTGATCCGCCAATCGCCACAAATCAACCCGTTGCAAAAGTGATCGGGCCTGCTCGATTGCAGCTTCTTCCTCAGCGCGAATTTTTCTACGTGCAAACAATGCGGATACCACTCCCTCCCCGAGCTGACCGGGACGTGCGACAAGCAAGTTTTCCAGGATTGTCAAAGCAGACAGATCACGACTGATTTGAAAAGTACGGATAAGACCCTTCGCCGCAAGTCGATGTGGCGACAATCCAGTTACGTCACCACCGTCCAGCAAAACGGTTCCCGCATTTGGGCGCAGCGCTCCGCCAATTGTATTGAACAACGTTGTCTTGCCCGCCCCGTTCGGTCCAATAATGCCGGTAATTTGGGCGCGAGGGATATCGATGTTACCAACGTTAAGCGCGCGATATGCGCCAAACATTTTGGTCAAGCCACTAATTTTCAGCATTGAAGACCCCCTTACGACAGCTCAAATTACAAAAACAGTAATTATTTGTGTTGTTGTTTCTTGAGCGAACAGCAATCGCTTAGATGAGTCAAGATAAAAACAATCACGAATGTATTTATCTTGACTCAGGCTTGAGCTAGGAAGCCCAGGAAAATTGTTCAAAACTGGTTGCCACGATTTGCACTGAACGGTTCTATCAGACCAAACCAGTTGAAGTGGGCAGGGCTAATTTTTAGCATCTTTGAATAACAAAAAAACCCCAACCTCACCACGAAATAGCAAAGTGGTCCTAAAAGTGGTCCTGCGGCTAGGTTTCGCAGGCACAAAACCCATTTTTATATGATAATTACAATAATTTAGTTAGTACCTGTGGTGCCCAGAAGAGGACGTCGAACTTTATATATTTATATTTAATTACAGTTACTTATTTTTGATTTGAAATTGAAAAGTGGTCCCGAAAGCGGTCCTCTTAGATTGGAGGGACGCCAACTGTTTCACGCATCAATTTCAAGCTGAACCGTGCCGCTGCTCTCACCGAGTGGCGGTCAATTATTGAGCGCATAGATTTAGGCTGTGCCAGCAATCTGATGCGAGTTCTCATTAGTCTGACAGCACCGCCACATAACCAAATTAAGTAGCTGATTTAATTATATTAATATAAGATAAAATCTCTACCCACAACGCTACCCACAATGAAACATCAGATCAAAACAGAGTTAATCAGGGGTTACTGTACCCAATCGTTACGGTTCAGCTGCAATCGGCGCCAGTGGCCCCCCAATCCTAGGGCCCCGCGTCTCGGACATCGGCCCTTTAGTATTAGCCTTGTAAATTCATTCGGGGGTAATTTTGTTTGGTACTGCATCTCTATTCACGCACCAATTTCAAGCTAAACCGTGCCGCTGCTCTCGCTGAGTGGCGTCAATTATTGAGCGCATAGATTTAGGCTGCGCCAGCAATCTGATGCTTGTTCTCATTTGTCCAACAACACCGTTTGACAGCACCAGAATATTTGACGAGGGGTCGTCCTACTCAATCCAACACAGAACAATTGTTTTGCATGGTCTAAATATACGTGTTGGCGAAGGTGGGAGAGAAGGGCTGGATGGGGTGTCCTGATGGCACCTGTTTCGAGCTGATTTTAAAACCGTGACTTGCGAAGCTTATCAAGAAATTGAGAAGAATTTGAGTGGAGAGCTGCCATTCGTCGTAGTTCGCACCAATGGCCGCCTTCTGGCATCTCTCATTTATAGAGCGTGCCAATGATGACGAATATCATCAGAATCTGTCTGCCGTCAGAGAAACCTCAGGAGTCCAATTTCAAGGCCTTAAGCGCCTTCGAGAGGGAACGGCAAATCAAATGGGTTGCGGGTGCGGGGTGGCTTCTGGCCAATGGATTTCCAACTGGCGTCGAAGTCTGCGATAGCATGGTTCATAGCGGGCCCTATCCAGCCTCGACAAATTTTGGTGCGACATCAGTTGGAACCATGGCCATTCGTCGTTTTTTGCGTCCGTTTTGTTATCAAAACATTCCCAACGATCTTTTGCCATAAGGCCTTAGAAGGGGCACTGTCATGTGTGGACGGCTCCTTTTATGCAAGGGTTAATTTGAGTGACTTTGATGTTTGCAGGTTGCGGTCATGTGTCCGGCCTTTTGATGCGGTTGATATTACCGCTGGCCTTGATGAAGTCCGCACGTTAGGTCCCAATCAGACTAGCGAGCTTGTAAGCCCAGACAGTGCCTCGGGGTGTCCTAACTTCAGTTCCTTTTGATCATCATCACTTACTTCTGCCCTTACATTCGATTGCGGCGACGTGAGGCGCCGCTTGTATCTGCTGCGCTCAAATCGCCGGCACGGCCTTGTAGCTTTCTCCTTTCGAGAGCAATGCCCAGGCCGTACGTGCAGTCTTATTGGCAATGGCGACCGTCACAACTCGGGTCGGTTTGCGCTCTAAGAGCGAGCGCACCCAAGTACCCGTTCGGGTGTCGGTGGTTGGTGCGCGTCGCGTGACGGAGGTGGCGCCAACAACAAGCAACCGACGCAAGTAACCGTTTCCCATCTTCGATATACGTCCAAGTCGATCCTTACCTCCTGAAGAGTTCTGTCGGGGTACAAGGCCGAGATAGGCTGCATGCGGTGCGCATGGCGACGACGAGTGGCTTAACGCGGCCTCAACTTTCATCAGATTTAGGGGTTGGGCTTTCGACGCTGAACAAATGGGTTCAACAGCATCAACACGATGACCTGATGTCAGGACCGCATGAAGACGTTGAGAAGGAGAACACGAGGCTTCGCAAGGAAGTCCGTCTGCTGCGCGAGGAGAGGGAAGTGTTAAAAAAGGCGGCGATCTTCTTTGCAGGCCAAAGCCGGTGAGGTTTGCTTTCATCGACGTCTGGAAAGAAGAATGGCCAGTTGAGTTTCTGTGCCGCGTTATGCGGGTCACATCACGTGGTTTCCGCGCGTGGCGGGTTCGCCCGATGAGCCAGCGACAACGCCCCTCTCGGCAGATTGCTTTGCAATCGCCTGCCGGGCAATGGATGATATGGTGATCCTAGCTCATATCCGTGAACAGCATCGCTTAAGCCTGCAAAGCTATGGGCGGCCTCGGATGACCGAGGAACTGCAAGAATTGGGATTGAAGGTGGGCCATCGTAGGGTCGGACGTCTGATGGGCGAGAATGGCATCAAGATCATCAGAACCCAGAAATACAAGGCGACAACGGACAGCAACCACACGTTCAACATCGCACCAAATCTGTTGGATCAAGATTTCTCAGCGACCGGCCCCAATCAGAAATGGGCCGGCGACATCAGCTACATCTGGACCAGTGAGGGCTGGCTGTATCTTGCCGTCATCCTTGACCTGTATTCTCGCCGCGTCATCGGCTGGGCTGTCAGTAACCGCATGAAGAAGGATCTGGCAATCCGGGCGTTAGATATGGCCGTTGCTTTGCGCCAACCAACGGAGGATTGCATTCACCATACGGATCGTGGTTCGCAATATTGCTCAAATGAGTATCAGAAGCGCCTGTCCAAGCACGGCTTCAAGGTCTCGATGAGCGGCAAGGGAAATTGTTATGATAATTCTATGGTCGAGACGTTCTTCAAATCCATCAAGGCTGAGCTGATCTGGCGCAACCGTTGGGACACACGCCGTCAGGCTGAAGGCGCGATCTTCCAGTATATCAACGGGTTCTATAACCCGCGCCGTCGCCACTCATCGCTAGGCGGGAAAAGCCCCTTGGCATTTGAGCGAAAGGCCGCATAAATGAGTTCAGAGACCGGAACGTAAGCGGGACAAGACCAAGTAACCGTTTCCCATCTTCGATATACGTCCAAGTCGATCCTTACCTCCTGAAGAGTTCTGTCGGGGTACAAGGCCGAGATAGGCTGCAAACTGTCGGCCAGATTTTGTCAGAGAAAACTGCTTGAGAGCGGGCAGGGTGACTTTGTAACCTCGTCTAATGACAAAACACTCCCCATTTCGCTACATGAAACCTGGCCCGGGGTTCCTGAACCATCTTGCCTAGGCCCGTGGACCGGGAACCAAGAGCCAGGCACTATCGGACAATAGAGCACGCATCGTCGACCTACTGTCAGTTTTGCATGAGCCCAATCAGTATTAGATAGTTTTGCTCGGTCCGCGGTCCGTGGACCAAGCCACGCATGCCTAGCAAAGCCATCCAAGATGGGGTATAATAAAACCCCATAAACCGATGATAGTTGAGCACAATGAAAGCCAATCCCAAACCATGGCTCTACGGCCCAAACTGGCAAGGTCAGAGGTGCGAGGCCCGGACCCGTCGAGGTACTTTGTGCCAGCGTCCAGGGACCAAGCGTAATGGCATGGGCCGGGTATTTAACCGCGCGCAATGAATCCACCGTCTACGATCAGTGTCTGCCCCGTCATCATCCTGCTCGCAACTGAGGCTAGGAACATAACCGCTCCCACAATGTCTTCGGGTACAAGAGCTTCTGGCAAGCATTGGTTTGCAAGCTGATTTGAAATGCTCTCGTCTGTTAGCCAAAGGTCCATTTGGCGCGGTGTAATCACCATACCCGGGGCAAGTGCATTCACACGAATACCGTCCCTGCCGAATTCGCGGGCAAGGCTTTGTGTAAGCGATACGATTGCAGCATTCGATGATGTGTAGGCTGGAAAACCGGCCATGCCCGCCATGTAGGCAACGGAGGAAAAGTTGATGATCGTGCCGCCGCCGTTTAACTTCATCTGGTTCAATCACCGCCTGACAGGCAAAGAAATATGCCTTGAGGTTGATCGCCATGGACTTGTCCCAAAATGCTTCGTCCACATCTTCAGTCCGGTGCCTTTGATCGTTGGCGGCGTTGTTCACCAGTATATCAATGGGACCTTGATGTTCTTGGGCTGTGCCCATTGCGATTTGCAATGCAGCAATATCAGTAATGTCACAGGCGAAAGAGAACGGGCGCGCACCACATCGTTCTTCGATGGCCTTACAAAAGGCAGACGCATCAGATCGCTGGACAAACGCAACATGTGCCCCGCGTTCAATAAAGGCTTCAGTTAGCGCGGCACCAATGCCAGATCCACCACCAGTGATGAAAACGGATTTGCCCTTGAGGTCAGAATATTGCCCAACTTCGGAGGCATGTTTTGCAGTTTTCCGGTCGCGGTTCATCCCAAGCTGACCCAAGCCGCATCGCGCTTGGAAGACTGCAGGCAGGCATCAATAAACATAACGCCTTTCAATCCGTCAGCTGCGTTAGGGTACGTGACTTCGGCCGGTTGCGGCATCCCTGCGGTGTGGGTGTGGATAGCGAGGGCAGCTTCGGAGTAGATGTTTGCGAAGCCTTCCAGGTATCCTTCGGGGTGGCCGGGGGGGATCCGGCACATGCGGGCAGCGGCATCACCCGCGCCAGCACCATTACGGGTGATCATCCGCTTGGGTTCGCCCAACGGCGTGTACCACAAGGTGTTCGGCTCTTCTTGTGCCCATTCGATGCCGCCCTTTTTCCCCATAGATACGAAGCGTTAGCGCGTTTTCATTACCTGGTGCCACTTGGCTGGCCCAAAGCATACCACGCGCACCACCAGCGTAGCGCATCATCACGGTTACATTGTCGTCAAGACGGCGACCTGGGACAAATGTGGTCAATTCTGCGCTAAGTTTTTCAACGGTCAGACCCGAGACAAAACCGGCGAGGTTGAATGCGTGTGTGCCAATGTCGCCGATGCATCCGCCACCGCCGGAACGATCCGGATCGGTGCGCCATTCCGCCTGCTTTTGTCCGGTTTCCTCAACGGCCTCAGAAAGCCAGTCCTGAACATATTCAACATTCACCAACCGGATTTTACCAAGCAAACCACTGGCGACCATTTCGCGGGCCTGACGCATCATCGGATAGCCGGTGTAGTTGTGGGTCAATACAAAGAGCGCATCCGATGTCTCGGCTAGTTTTGCCAGTTTACGTGCATCGGGCAGGGTGGACGTCATCGGTTTGTCACAGATCACATGGATGCCACGCTTGAGGAATTCCCGCGCCACAGGATAGTGCAGGTGATTTGGAGTGACGATGGCAACCGCCTGAATGCCGTTCTTTAGCCGCGCCTCGCGTTTCGCCATCTCCAGAAAATCGCCATAGGCGCGGTCGCCTGCCACCCCAAGGTTGGCTGCACTGGCTTTGGATTTTTCTGGTGTTGAACTGAATGCACCGGCGACCAGTTCAAAATGATCATCGATGCGTGACGCAATACGGTGAACGCCGCCGATAAAGGCATCGCGCCCACCACCCACCATGCCAAGGCGAATGCGTGGTGGGCGGCTGTCTGATGTGCCGGTGATTGCCATTAATCCAATCCTAGCATCTTGCGGTTGGCTGCGGCATCGGTGCTGCCATCTGCGAAATCGTCAAAGGCCCGTTCGGTGACACGGATTGTGTGATCCTTGACGAATTGCGCGCCTTCGATCGCGCCGTCTTCGGGATGCTTGATCGCACACTCCCATTCGACCACGGCCCAACCGTCAAAGTTGTTGGTCGCCATTTTTGAGAAGATCGTTTTGAAATCGACCTGACCGTCACCCAACGACCGGAACCGGCCCGCGCGGTTTTCCCAAGACTGGAACCCTCCGTAGACACCTTTGCGGCCCGTTGCTTTGAACTCGGCATCTTTGACGTGAAACATCTTGATGCGGTCTTTGTAGATGTCGATGTGGTCGATGTAATCCATGCACTGCAGCAGAAGGTGTGAAGGATCATACAGCATGTTGCAGCGTGCGTGATTTTCGACACGCTCCAGCAGCATTTCGAAGGTATCGCCATCGTGCAGGTCTTCACCGGGGTGAATTTCGAAACAAACGTCTACGCCATGCTCTTCGCCGTGGTCAAAAATCGGGCGCCAGCGTGCGGCAAGCTCGTCAAAAGCTTGTTCGACCAAACCTGCGGGGCGCTGTGGCCATGGGTACATGTAAGGCCATGCCAATGCGCCTGAGAAAGTAACTGTGCGGTCAATGCCCAGATTGCGCGATGCGGTGATAGACTTTTTTACTTGATCAACGGCCCATGCTTGACGGGCCTTGGGATTGCCGCGCACTTCGGGGGCGGCAAAGTTGTCAAATGCGGCATCATAAGCGGGATGGACAGCGATAAGCTGACCTTGCAGGTGAGTGGACAGATCCGTGATTTCAATGCCATTTTCACGGGCTTGTCCGGCCAAGTCGTCGCAGTAATCTTTGCTGCTGGCCGCCTTGTCCATGTCAAAGATACGGGCATCCCAAGACGGAATTTCGACGCCTCTATAGCCATATTTGGCGGCCTTCTTGGTGATGCCATCCCATGTGTTGAACGGCGCTTCGTCGCTTACGAATTGCGCCAGAAACAGGCCTGGTCCTTTGATCGTCTGCATGTAGTATCCTCCTGGTTAAACGTATTTATTAACGATATTTTCCAGTATTTCCTGACGCCCAGATACTGGCTGCGGATCAAGCAGTCCAGCGCGATCTGCTATTTGCTCTAGCGTCATTTTGCCTGCCAGCATATCGGTGTGGTTCGCCCAACCGGCATACCGGTCCGCCAAGGGTTGGCTAAGGGCGGCGTCATCGGTCATCTTTTGCGCGGCTATGAACCCACGCGCACAGACATCCATTGCACCTGCATGGGCGGCAAGCAGGTCTTGGGCGTCCAAAGATTGGCGGCGCAGTTTTGCGTCAAAATTTGTGCCACCAGTGGCAAAGCCGCCTGCCTGAAGGACGTGATAATAGGCCATTGCGACCTCGGGCACGTTATTGGGAAACTGGTCCGTGTCCCAACCTGATTGATAATCATTCCGGTTCATGTCGATGGACCCAAAAATTCCCAACGCATTTGCTAGTGCAATTTCATGTTCGAACGAATGACCCGCAAGAATGGCGTGACCCTGCTCGATGTTGACCTTGATCTCGTTCTCCAATCCGTGACGGCGCAGGAATCCATAGACTGTGGCAACGTCATAATCATATTGGTGCTTTGTGGGTTCTTGGGGCTTGGGTTCTATCAAGATCGCACCTTTATAACCGATTTTGTGTTTGTATTCGACCACGAGGTTCAAGAACCGGCCCAGTTGCGCATCTTCGCGTGCCAAGTCGGTATTCAGCAAGGTCTCGTAGCCTTCGCGCCCGCCCCAAAGGACGTAGTTTTCTCCGTCCATACGGTGTGTGACGTCCATGCAATCGCGCACGGTGCCGGCGGCATAGGCGAACACATTAGGGTCGGGGTTTGTGGCTGCACCGGACATATAGCGGCGGTTTGAAAATAGATTGGCCGTTCCCCAAAGCAGCTTTGTGCCAGTCTGTGCCATCTTTTCTAACATGTAGTCAGCCATCGTGTTCAGGCGCGCGCGGCTTTCCTTCAAGCTTGGCCCTTCAGGCCGCACATCGTGATCGTGAAAGCAAAAATAGGGAACTCCCAACAGGCGGAACATGTCGAACGCCACGTCTGCCTTGCGCTTGGCCAACTCCATCGTATCCGCAGGGAACCAGTCACGTTGGAAGGTGTCACCACCAAACGGATCAGTGCCGGGCCAGACAAAGCTGTGCCAGTAACACACAGCAAACCGCAACTGATCTTCTAGGCGCTTGCCGCCCACGATACGGTCTGGATCATAATGACGAAAGGCAAGGGTGTCTGCGCCGTCAGGGTCAAAAACCAGCGGTTGCGCGCGATCGAAGAAAGGTGTCGTCATATTGTTTCCTTATAACTCCGCCGTTTTCATCGACTTCACGATGTGGGCAAAGCCTTCGCGGTAAACGACTTCGGGACTTTCCGAAAAATCACGCCAGACTTTGGTTGCTGCGGCAAGGTCGGGAAGGCCACGCCCGAACGCTTCAATCGTCAGCCAGCCATCATAGCCGCTGTCCTTGATTGCTGCAAAAGTCTCTGGCCAAGGGATGTTTCCACGCCCCGGCACGCCGCGGTCATTTTCGGAAATGTGGATGTGGTGCACGACACCACTATTTCGGATCAACGCTCCGATGGGATCGGTCTCTTCGATATTTGCATGAAATGTGTCGTACATTGCGCGGATGTTAGGATGATCAATTGCGCGAATATGTTCGCCAAGCGCATCCATGGTATTGAGCAGATAACACTCGAAGCGATTTAAGGCCTCAAGGCATACTGTGACGCCACATTGTGCCGCATGCTCTGCAATTTGGTGCTGACTGTTGATGGATCGTTCCAACTCGGCAGGTGTTGGTCCTGCACCGGAAAAGTGGCCAAGCGTGGAATGTAGGGGGCCACTGATCCGGTCAGCGCCCAATGCCGCAGCACAGTCCAATGCCCATTTCATTCGGTCAATGCCAGCAGTGCGGATCGCCGCATCCGCAGAAATCAGGTTATGTGAAGGATCGCCAAGTGCGGTAACGGCAGTGCGTTCAAGTCCCAACTCGTCCAGCATCTGACCGGTGGCCGCAAAATTTACTTCTTGGCCCTCAAAGACTGGAATTTCGACGCCGTCAAAGCCTGTTGCGCGTATGTCAGCCAATAAAGATCTGTGTTCCGGCCCAATTCGCGTGGTCCACAGGAACATGCACATGCCTATTTTCACTGGAGATTCCTCATTTACCACAATCTGGTAATACCAAAAAAGGAGGATTAGTCAATCTTTATCTGAAAATGAGGGTGTCAAAGTGGAGCAGATTTCAGCATTTTAACTATATAAATTTAATCAATTAGGGGTTTGAAACTAAATTTTCCCTCTTGTATCCCTTGACTGTTATGATTTTAAGATGCTAACTGGTCCAACCAATTGAAGACAGATACGCAGGTCGGGCGCGCAGACGCGCCTTAGATATCCGACAGGGAAGAGGAAACAAAATGCATCTATCAACTCATAACTGGATGCGAGCGGAACCGCTCGAAACAACCGTGCGCCGGATCAAGAAGATGGGCTATGAAAGTATTGAGATTTCGGGCGAGCCGGATCAATACAACACCAAGGAAACGCTGGCCCTGCTAAAAGAGCATGACATTCGATGCTGGGGTGCTGTGACGCTTACGCTAGGCGAACGAAATTTAGCGGCCAAAGATCAGGGTCAACGCGAACGGTCTGTCGACTACGTCAAAAGCGTCCTGACAATGGTTAGCGAGCTTGAAGGTGAGATCATCACGCTGGTGCCTGCGACCGTAGGTAAGGTGGTGCCAGACGGCACACCCGAGGAAGAATGGGGATGGGTGGTGGACGCCACCAAGGAATGTTTCCACCACGCCCAAAAAGTTGGAGTGCGGATCGCGGTCGAACCGCTGAACCGCTTTGAAACCTATCTCTTTAACCGCGGTGCTCAGGCGTTGGCGTTGGCTGATGCGGTCAGCCCCGAAGTGGGTGTGTGTCTGGATGCCTTCCATTTGAACATTGAAGAAGAAGACATGTTTCAGACAATCCGCGATATCGGCGACCGCTTGTTTGATTTTCATGTCGCTGACAATAATCGGTTCGCCGCAGGACTTGGCCATATTGATTGGCCAAAGGTTATCCAGACGCTCAAGGATATTGGATACGACGGGGCGGTCACAAATGAATTTGTGGCGCCGGTCGACCGGACACCGGCAGCACCATACCCCGATATGGTGGACACCAATCCAACAGACATTTCGCCCGAACAACTGAAGTTCATTCAGGACCATGGATCGAGCGTTCTGACCGAAGAGTTCTATGCAGAACAGATGCAGATCACCGCAGATACAATTCTTCCGTTGATCAAATAGGCTTGGCATTTTCGGCCGCGGTTTCTCCCGCTGCGGTCGAATGGCAAAGGGCTGCAGTATAAAGGCAATATGATGAAGATAACATCTTCTCAGGCGTGGTGGGTTCAGATACCAATCGAATTGGAGCAGCAGCACGTAAGCGACTTTGGCAGGCTGCGCACATTTGATGCGGCGATCCTGCGACTAGAAACAGATGACGGATTGATCGGATGGGGCGAAGCAAAGAATGCCGCCGGCAGCGCAGGTGATTACGGCACTTTGGTGCATCTACTAAACACGGAATTTGGCCCTCGCATCATTGGACGTGATCCGGCTGATGTCACGTGGATCTGGGAAGATTTGTACAACGGCGTACGTGCCGAGAAAGCTCGCACATCTGGTCACGTTATGCCAGAACTGGCGCGGCGCGGGCTCACGGTCTCTGCAATCAGCGCCATAGATATTGCGCTTTGGGACATCCTTGGCAAAGCCGATGCAAAACCGGTTTGGCAATTGCTGGGTGGGCGCAAGGCCGACCGGTTGCGTGCCTATGCTTCGGGTGGTTGGGCGGACAAGGACAACATTGGCGATCAGGTGCAAAGCTATATCACCAAGGGCGGTTTCGACGGCATCAAGATGCGAGTGGGCTCCATGGATGGCACGCCGCATCGATCTGCAGAACGCGTGATTGCGGCACGTCGCGCCCTTTGTCCTGATGTCGATCTGATGGTGGATGCGCATGGCACCTTCAATGTCGCTGATGCAAAGCGGTTTGCCTATCTGGTCCGTGACTGTGATTTGGCATGGTTTGAGGAACCGGTGACTGGTGACGATAAGGTCGGTATGGCCGAAGTGCGCAGCGCGTCACACGTGCCGATCGCTGCGGGAGAATCGGAGGCGACCCGGTTTGATTTTCGCGATCTAATTGTGGGGCGTTGTGTCGATATCCTACAACCTGACCCCGCGTGTTGCGGTGGCATCACAGAAGCGATGCGGATTGGCACGCTGGCGTCCGCGTTCAATCTTCGGCTTGCACCACATCTTTGGGCTGGCGCGCCATGCTTCTTTGCCGGGCTTCATGTCTGTGCTGCCGCACCTGCCAGCTTTACGGTTGAGTTTTCGTTGGGTGCGAACCCGATGATTCATGACCTTTCGAAAACCCCTGTTGTGGTACAGGACGGGATGATTGCAATCCCGGATACTCCCGGTATAGGACTGGACATGAACGAGGCCGTGATTCACAAATTCGCCAAAAAAACCCAAACCTAAATAGGATGACATGCAGCAAACGGATTTCCTTCCCAAGTTGGCGACATACTTGATTTCTGTGGCTGAGAGTAACGCAGGAAAAGCACCCTCTGAGCGTGAACTGGCAGAATATTTTACCGTCAGCCGTGGGCAAGTGCGCGAGTCTCTTGCCATTCTTGAGGCCATGCAGGTCATTGAACGGCGGGCCAAGTCAGGCATCTATTTGCAAAAAGACCAGCGTGGGATCGAACAGCTTGCGTTCTTTGTGCGTGCCGGATTGCCCGTTGACCCCCGCCAGATTTACGAGGCCGTCGAGGTCCGTAAAATCCATGAGATAAAAGCGGCGGAAATGGCGGCGGAACGCGCGACTGAAGAGAATTTCGCAACACTTGAAGGCATTCTTGCCGAGTCTGAAAGACGGATAAAAGCTGGTGAGCAATTGAGTAAGTTGGACCACGATTTTCATCTCGAGATTGTACGCGCAACCCAGAACGAGGTTTTTTACAACCTTTGCACAACATTTTATATCCTGAGCGAAAAGCGGCTTTTGATCTACTTTAAGGAAGGTAATCGCAACGTCCAGTCGCACAGTGAGCATCAACAAATCTACGATGCCTTGCGGCGACGCGATGGCGCTCTGTCGATGGCATTGATGAATTCTCACCTGCGTGGCGCGATGAGCTATTGGTCAGAACTGCTGGAAGACAAAGACGCCGCTCCCCTTCAATAAGAGGTACGCATGTCCGAGGCCAAAGTCATTTTTTCCACCCACGTCCTTCATCCTGAAGTGACCCACAGTTTGCGCGCACTAGGTGAATACCGCGTCGCATCGGCCCCCACACCGGAAGCGATCAATGCCGAAAGCGCTGGCGCGGAAATCATTGTGGTACGTGCAAAAATTGCGCCGGAAATAGTCATACGGGAAAAGGGATTGATGGCCTGTGTCAGGCATGGCGCCGGACTGGACATGATACCTGTACTTGAAACCAAAGCAGGCGTGCTGGTCGCAAATGTGCCGGGGGCAAATGCCATCACGGTTGCAGAACACGTCATATGGTCTGCACTGGCGTTGTTGCGCAAGTATCCTGCGGTAAATAGTGATCTGCGGAACGAGGGTTGGGAAAGCGGGCGCAAGCACTCAAACGACGGACGTGAATTGTCAGGGAGAACTGTTGGTATTCTCGGTGTTGGCAACATAGGTCGACAGATTGCGTCGATGTCACAACACGGTTTCGGCTGTAAAGTGATCGCACACACGCGCACGCCCGCAAATCTATCTGACGGTATTACGCAGGTGCCTTTTGATGACCTTTTGGCGCAATCGGATGTGCTGGTACTGTCTTGCCCGCTGACCGATGAAACTGCGGGTATCATAGATCAACACGCCATCACGAAAATGAAACAAGGTGCGCTCCTGATCAATGTGTCGCGGGGCCCGGTTACAGATGAAGCTGCTCTGATCGCGGCACTTGCATCGGAGCATCTTGGCGGCGCTGCGATAGATGTGTTTGATGAACAACCTTTGCCGTCCGACCATGCGTTTTTCAGCTTACCCAATGTGATCCTGACGCCGCATATGGCTGGGATCACCGAGGAAAGCATGCTTCGGATGGGGCAGGGGGTTGTTGCTGAAACCAAAAGGATTTTAGCGGGAGAAAAGCCTGATAATTTCTGCAATCCTCAGGTTTGGGACGACTACCGCACAAGGCTTACATAGAATGGATCAAGTCAGCGCAAGATTACGCCCATTGGCGGGATCAAAATAAAGCACCTTTTCCGGTTTCCAGCCAAACCGCACAGTATCGTCAATACTGATTTTCATTTGCGCAGATACAGTCGCATGGACATGGACACCGCCCAGATCAAGGGTCAGAATTTTGATGACCCCGTGATTTTCAATGTCAAACACCTTGGCTTCTGCCGGCGCATCTGCTGCGATCACCACGTCTTCAGGCCGAATACCAAAGCGTATCTTTTGACCGTCTGAACCTACCGGATTTGCAAGTGGCAAAGCATGACCGCCCACATCGAGTACGGCGGTACCGGCTTTGATCATGCCATCAATCAAATTCATTGGTGGCGTCCCGACCGAGCGGGCGACAAACGTGTTTATCGGCTTGGCATATATGTCGTTAGGTGTGCCTACCTGTAACAGTTTACCCCGATCCAACACGCCGATCTTATCGCCCATCGACATGGCTTCGACCTGATCATGTGTCACAAATACAAATGTTGCACCCAGTTCCTGATGTAACTTTTTTAGCTCCACCCGCAGTACGTCGCGCAAGTTTGCATCAAGCGCTGATAGTGGCTCATCCATCAAAAACACGCGGGGCTTTCGAACAATGGCGCGCCCGATGGAAACGCGCTGCATTTCGCCACCAGACAGCTTTTCAACTTTACGGTCCAACAGGGGCGTGATTTGCAACGTTTCTGCGGCGCGTTCGACCCGCTCTTTGATCTCGTCAGCGGTCAAATTATGAGTACGCGATTTTAGGGGAAACTCCAGATTGCCGCGCACTGTCAGGCGTGGGTAAAGCGAGTATTGCTGCAACACCAATGCGACATCACGTTCTGCCGCATTCCAGGCTGTTGCATCCTGACCTTCGATCATCACGGTCCCTGCGTCGGGTTTCTCAAGTCCGGCGATGATCCGTAAGGTAGTGGTCTTACCAGCTCCTGTCTGGCCCAACAGGACAAAAAACTCGCCGTCCTTGACGTCGATATCTACATTGCGCATCGCGGTGTTGGGACCAAATTTCTTGGATATCCCTTGCAGTGCAATATCTGCCATCAGGCGGCCCCCCGCAAATTAAGCTCGGTTTTCTTATCAAAAAAATGTGCCTGTGTTGTATCAAGGCCGACCCAAACAGGCTGCCCCTCGCCACTTACAAATCCGCTTTCGGTTCGAACCCTCAAGACCGTATCTCCCAGCCTCACGTCAACAATATCATGGCTGCCAAGTGGCTCGATGTTCGTGGTCACAGCCTGCGTGTACCCTTTGGTCCTGGCTTGGCTCAAAAGGATTGCTTCGGGGCGTAGCCCTAGAGTGATCTCCGTGTCGTATTTCGCCAAGCTGGCCAGTGTGCTTTCATCAAACGTGAAGCCGGTATCCACACCCTTCATCGTGACCTCGCTGCCGTTGATCTGAACATCAGCTACGTTCATCACAGGTGACCCCACAAATTTTGCAACAAACAGGTTCTTGGGTTTCAGATAGACATCATCAGGGGCGCCTACTTGTTGCAGCACGCCGTCGTGCAAGATGACCATTTGGTCCGCGAGGCTCATCGCTTCGATTTGATCGTGTGTCACGTAGACCGATGTCGAGCCACGCGCGATATGGAGGCGTTTGAGCTCTGACCGCATCTGCTCGCGTAGTTTGGAATCGAGTACACCAAGTGGCTCGTCCATCAACAGTGCCTGAGGTCGGCGGACTAGCGCACGGCCAATTGCCACACGCTGCATATCGCCACCAGACAGTGAGGATGGTTTGCGGTCTAAATGCTCGGTGATCTGGAGAATTTCGGCGGTCTCATTAACGGCTTTGTCACGGGCGGTTTTATCCATGCGCACTGCCCGCAACGGAAAGGTGATGTTTTCGCGAACGGTCATATGTGGATAAAGCGAGAATGATTGAAAGACAAAGGCGATGTCACGGTCAGCGGCCTTGCGGTCTTGTACTTCGACGCCGTCGATCAAAATCTTACCTGATGTGATTGTTTCCAGACCTGCAATCGCACGCAAAGCGGTTGTCTTGCCGCCACCCGACTGGCCCACAAAAACCACAAATTCACCGTCTTCAATGGTCAGATTTAGATCCTGCAAAACCTGATTTTGGCCAAAGAACTTCTGGACATTTATCATCTTGATCTGCGCCATCAGTGGTCACCCCCGACCTTGTTCGTATCGTCGCCGTACTCATCCAGATACTCTTCTTCTGGTTCTGGGTCGGGGGCAATCTTAGATGTGATCATGAATGCAACCAGCCCGAAAAGCGTCAGAGTGACGCCGTATTTATGCAAAAATAGGCTCCAGGGCTGGCACAGCGAAATGATGCCAAAGATCATCAGGCTTTGGGCGGCAGGGGCGAGGAAGCGTTGATTGATAGACCGGAAACTCATTTGCGGATCGCCCCGAATGACATGCCGCGCAGCAGATGATTGCGCAGAAGGAAGGTAAATACTGCGACAGGGATCAAGAACAAGAATGTACCTGCGGCAATCACCGTCCAGTCCGGCAGGCCTGATCCAATCTGTGAGGGGATAAAGGGCGGTGAAGTCTGCGCCTTGCGGGTCGTCATGATCAGCGCAAAGGCATATTCGTTCCACGCTGTAATGAAACAGAACACAGCCGTTGCCGCCATACCGGTAAGCGCCTCGGGCAGGACGACCTTAAAGAATGCCTGCATACGGGTGTAGCCGTCGACGAGTGCTGCCTCCTCGTACTCCTTGGGGATTTCGTCAATGAAGCCCTTCATGATCCATACCGCAAAACTGAGGTTGAAAGCGGTATAAAGGATGATCAACCCTAAGTGCGTGTCATTCAACCCCACGACCCGGTACATCAAGAACATCGGGATTGCGACGACAACGGGGGGCAACATTCGGGTGGATAGGATGAAGAACATCCAATCGTCCTCTCCCCTCACCTTGAACCTGCTAAAGCCATAAGCCGTAAGCGTGCCCATGCTGACCGCCAACAGCGTCGAGGTGATCGCGATGATCAGCGAATTCTTGAACCTGTCGGCATAACCGGATGGCCGTACCTCGCCAGTCTTGCGATTGCGCACCACTTTTTCGCCACCGTCAAAGACCATTTGTTCCCACCAAGGGGCGGCGTCGTATTCTTTTTGCGTGGGTTGGTCGCGCAATTGGGATCGTTTGGTAAACAGCTTAACGAACGGCGATACTTCTGGCGTGAACACCACAGTGGGTGGGATTGTCGTGGCCAGATTGCGTGGTTTGAATGCAGTCGCCGTGATCCAGTAGATCGGCGTCAACATGATGATAAGGGCGACGAACACCGTAGCAATTGCTATGCGGTTTCCCCATTTTTCGCGGGATGTACGGACACCAGCCATATCAGCGCGCCTTCACTTTGTTGAGGTATTTCACATAGATATTGGTAATCGCCACAACCATGATCAACACGATATAGGCAAAGGCGCTCGACATGCCGGTCTGCCATTCCTGAAATGCCATCTTGTACAGTCGGATGGCAATCAGTTCGGTGTTGGGCTGGGATGACAGCACATAGGCCAGATCAAAGGTCTTGAACGCTTCCATTGTGCGAAAGATGATTGCGATCATCAAGATGGGCGCGACCAGCGGAAGTGTGATCCGGAAGAAAGTGTAAAAGCTGCCTGCACGGTCAATTTCGGCGGCCTCGTAGAGATGCTTGGGGACTGCAGACAATCCCGCCAGCGAAAGCAGCATCACGAAAGGCGCCCACATCCAGATGTCCACAATCGCGATAGCATAAAGCGCCATATCAGGATCGGCGAGCCATTCAAATTTACCAAGGCCAAGGAAGTAGTTGATGATACCGAAGTTAGGATCATAGAGCAGCTTCCAGAACAGGCCAACAACGGCCATCGACAGCATCATTGGCAACAGCATCAGCGTTGTGATCAGACCCTTGGCAGGGATCGAACGGTTCAAGAGCATTGCCAACCCGAACCCGACAATTACCTGTCCGGTGACAGAAATCAGGACGTATTTTGCAGTGATGGAAAAGTTCTTCCAGATGAACGGATCGTTGAGCAGATCACGGTAGTTCTGCAGACCGACAAAATTTGCAGGCGCATTTGTCGAGGCGCGGAAATCAGTAAACGAATACCCAAGCGAGTAGAGCAGTGGAAAGATGTTGAAAACAATCAGAAACACAATCGTAGGAATGATAAAAAGATTGCGAATTGTAAGGTCATTTAGCCCTTTGGCTGCGGCACGTGATTTTGGATCCAATCGGATCATGACTTCAGATGGCACTGGAATGCTTCCTTCGCGCTGCGGCTAGTTGGGAGAGTGCAAGGGGCGCAACCGCGCCCCTTATGTCGACAAATGGCTGTTCGGGTTATTGCCCGCGGCCATACTTTTTGAACGTTGCAGTCCAATCGGCGGCCAATGCACCAAGTGTCTCTTTTGCCGTGCCTTCATCGCCAATGATGAAAGGGTACAGACGTTGGTTGGCCGACGTCAGAAGCTCCGCAAATTCAGGCACCGCCCAGAAGTCCTTGACCTTGAACATGGTCTGGTAGAACGCCTCGTTATAAGGTGTCGCGGTGCGGAATTCTTCTGATTCAAGAACTGCAGCGCTTGCCGTATAACCACCAAGTTCGGCCCAGCGTTTCTGGGTTTCATCTTTGATGAACCACTCAAGGAACTTCATCGATTCTTCCTGATTTTCGGAGTACTTTATGACCGAAATACCTTGTCCGCCCAATGCCGCATACTGGTCGCCGTCAGGGCCCGCGGGATTGGCAAAGAAGCCTGTGTTGGCCGCGTGTGGGTTTGTCGCTTCGTTCAGCAATGCGGGGAAGAACGCGAAGTAGTTCATCGACATAGCCACAAGGCCTTCGGTGATCGCTTGGTTATTCTCCACAAAGAACGTCTTGGCCCAACCCGGAGGCGTGAACCCGTAGAGTTTCTTGTAGTTCTCGAGGGCTGCAACTGCTTTGTCGGAGTTTACGAAACCTTCGACTTCATAGGTCTCGAAGTCACCAAGTTCTGCACCATAGGAAAACAGCGCGTTTTCAACACCCATCACCATCGCATCATAGCTGTTGTCGGTATAGATTGCGATGCCATAACGGTCTTCGTCTGGACGGTGAAAGAACTCGGCGATGTCTGTCATTTGCGCCCATGTTGCGGGTGGGGCCAAATCATAGCCGTACTTGGTCTTGAACGCCGCCATCTCGGCAGGATCCTCGAACCAGTCCTTACGGTAGGACCAACCAACAGCATCCCCTTCGGCGGGAATTGCCCAGTATCGCTTGGAATTTCCAGGGTATTCGGCGTAATATTTAACTGTTGCAGGGGCCATGATGTCGGCCACGCCATGTTTGGCGAAAAAGTCTGTCATTTCAACATAGTGGCTGCCTTCGGATGCGGCACCCAACCACTGGCTGTCGCCGACAATCATGTCATAAGCACTGCCGCGTGCGTTGAATTCCGTGAACGCTTTGGTCTGGAAGTCCGACCACGGCGTTGTTTCAACCGTCACCGAAATGCCGGTTTCTTCTTCGTACTCATTTACCAGCTCTTGTAGGTAATTTGCAGGATCCCATTCCGCCCAGAAGATCACCAGATCTTCTGCCAACGCGGATGATGCAGATATTGCACCAAATGCCACGCCGGCCAGCATTCCATTCAAAGTTGTTCTCATTTCGTGTCCTCCCAGGTTTTAGTCCAAATTGCCTTTTCGGCGTCTAGGCCTCCGCATCTCTCCACCAAGGGAGCACATCAGGGGCTGTCGTTTTGGTTAACCTCTTTGTGGTACTACCAGATAAAAGGACCTGTCAAGACATTGTTTGGAGACTCGCATTCTCAATTTTTGAGAGAAAAATGATCAAAAATTGGTTTACTATGCAGAAAAAGGTAAATATGCGAGCACTTTGCCTTATAAAATTTTCGATAAAGCAGATGGACTTTGATCCATATTTCGTTATAATTGGCCAGACCAGTTTGGGGGTATCAGCGGTTTGTGATTTATATTGTAGGCACATTTGACACCAAGGCAGTCGAGATTGGCTATCTTCATGACCTGCTGTCGGACGGAAGCATCCAGGTGCGCACTATTGATGTGGGCACCCGCAGCACATTGGCACAAATGGATGTACCACAGATAGACGTCGCAAAATATCATCCGGAAGGTGCGGCTAGGTTTTTGGGATTGGCACAGCGTGGGCAAGCTGTTGCGGCGATGACCACGGCCTTTGCCAATTATTCCAAGGCGCACAGTTCCCAGATCGATGCGATCATCGGAATTGGCGGGGTCGGCAGCACATCCATCATCACGGTTGGTATGCGCAAACTACCCTACGGTGTGCCAAAGGTGATGGTTTCAACGCTTGCATCAGGTGACGTTGCCCCGTTCATCGGCACCAGCGGCATTATGATGATGCCTTCAGTGACGGATATTGCAGGCCTAAACAAAATCAGCAGTCACATCCTGCACAACGCCGCACACTCTGTACTTGGCATGGCGTCGCATCCGTATATTGCGCAGGATGTGGCCAAGCCAAGTGTTGGCCTCAGCATGCTTGGCGTAACTACCCTTTCTGTTACGCAAATCACTGAACAGCTCAAAGATCAGCTTGAGTGCGTTGTGTTCCACGCCACTGGCACCGGTGGGCGCAGCATGGAGCAATTGCTGGATCAAAATATGTTGGACGGGTTGATCGACATCACAACCACTGAGATCGCTGATAAACTGGTCGGGGGCGTTTTCTCCGCAGGGGCAAACCGGTTGGATGCGGTGATCGCCAGTGGCAAACCTTATGTGGGGTCGGTTGGTGTCTTGGACATGGTCAACTTTTGGGCCCCGGATACGGTACCAGAAAAATTCAGCGACAGGCTGTTCTATCACCACAATTCTAACGTCACGCTGATGCGCACGGACGCAGAAGAATGTGCGCAGATTGGCGCGTGGATCGCCACCAAGTTAAACACGGCAACGGGACCTGTTTGTCTGCTGTTGCCGGAGAAAGGCGTTTCAGAGCTTGATATCTCTAACGGTCCTTTCTGGAACCCACACGCTGATGCTGCCCTGTTTGATGCCCTTGAACATAACCTTAATCAGACTGACAACAGGCGCATTCTACGGCTGCCTTACCATATCAATGATCCCGCGTTTTCTGCCGTTGCGGCGCAGGCGTATCTGGACATCACATAGAAAAACCCATGCCAGCAATTTCCCGCGCATCCATACTCACGAAATTCTCTGCCCTTATCGCCCAAGGGCAATCGATCATCGGTGGCGGCGCAGGAACAGGCCTGTCGGCAAAGTCGGAAGAGGCGGGCGGCATTGATCTGATCGTGATCTATAATTCGGGACGTTACCGTATGGCGGGGCGGGGATCATCAGCAGGGTTGCTGGCCTATGGCAACGCAAACGAGATCGTCAAGGAAATGGCAGTGGAGGTTTTGTCAGTGGTCAAACACACTCCAGTCCTTGCCGGTGTGAACGGTACAGACCCGTTTATTCTGATGCCGCAGTTTCTGGCAGAGCTGAAGATGATGGGCTTTTCCGGCGTGCAGAATTTCCCGACAATCGGGTTGTTTGACGGAAACATGCGCCAAAGCTTTGAGGAAACCGGCATGGGGTATGGCCTCGAAGTTGATATGATCGCCCAAGCCCACGCGCTTGATCTGTTAACCACGCCGTATGTGTTCAACGCGGAGGAAGCCATCGCAATGACAAAGGTGGGCGCGGATATTGTCGTGGCCCACATGGGGGTGACAACGGGCGGCAGCATTGGTGCGACGTCGGCAAAAACCCTTGAGGATTGTGTGGCCGAGATTGACGTCATTGCCGCCGCCGCCCGCAGCGTCCGCGAAGACGTGATTGTCATTTGCCACGGTGGCCCGATTGCAATGCCGGACGATGCCGCGTTTGTTTTGCAGCACTGCGAACGTTGCCACAGTTTCTATTGGGCTAGTAGTGCCGAACGGTTGCCTACTGAAATAGCGATCCGTGATCAGATCAAGCTGTTCAAGGGAATGGATGTGAACACAGCCAAGAAGAAAGAGCACTAGGTATGGACAACATGGACAAGTACTTTGTTTATCCAAATGATGTGGATAATTTTAGTTTTGATTGGGGCCGCTTGGCGCTGACCTGCGGACCAGAGATGAATGACGTTGCGCAATTTTCGGCGGGTGTTGTGTTTGTTCCACCGGGTCAAGGGCACACTCGACACAACCACCCCAGCGCCGAGGAAATCATATTCATCCTCAAAGGTCACGGTGAACCGATGATCGAGGACGAAAACGGGACACCAGAAACACGTGTTGTGGGTCCGGGCTGTACTGTGTTTATCCCTGACAGCCGCTTTCACGCGACGCACAATTCGGGGCTTGATCCGATGGGGATCTTTGTGGTTTATTCTCCAACAGGTCCGGAAAAGATGTTGCAGGACGCGCCTGACTTCCGCCTTATTCCAGCCAATGAACTGACCGGAGACTGACATGGCCAATCTGAATTATAATTTTGATCATCTGGACAGCCTGATGGATGATGCCGGACTGGATGTGCTTCTGGTTACGTCGAAGCACAACGTCCAGTACTTGCTGGGTGGCTACAAATTCCTCTTCTTTTTCTGCGATGGATGCCATCGGTCATGGCCGGTACCTGCCAGTCATCGTGTACGTTAAGGGGCAAAGCGAGCAAACAGCCTATATCGCCAACACCATGGAAAAGTGGGAGCACGAAAATGCGCCATTCTGGGTGCCGCATTTCTATCCTATGGCGTGGGGCAGTGTTGATAGCATTACCCAAGCGATTGCCCATTTGAATACGATGGGCATCAAGGCCGGACGCATTGGTATAGAACCACCATTTTTACCTTCGGATTCCAAGGATACTTTGCTGAACGCCTTGCCCGCCTCTGAATTCATAAATGCAACATCGGTAATGGAGAACCTGCGCGCTGTTAAGTCATCCGCGGAATTGGCAGTGTTACGCGAAGCATCCGAGCAGATCACAGGCTCCATGCAGGCCACTATCGCTGCCTCGGGTACAGGATGCACCAAACACGAAATTATTGAACGTTTGCGGGTTGAGGAAACTAAACGTGGGCTTCAATTCGATTATTGCTTGTTAACAATTGGATCCAGCCACAACCGTACGGGTTCAAATCAGGCGTGGGCTTCAGGCGAGGTCATGTCGATTGATTCTGGTGGCAACTTGGACGGCTATATCGGCGATATCTGCCGTATGGCAATATTGGGCAAACCAGACGCAGAACTCATTGATTTGCTGGGCGAGATCGAAGAAATCCAGCAAGCCGCTTTTGCCGAAATTCGAGCAGGAGCAATAGGCGCGACTGCGATTGCTGCTGGTCAAGCTGCTTTGGCGCGTCAACCTAACAAGCAATACACTGCATTTTTTGGCCACGGTATGGGATTGATCAGCCACGAAGCACCATTTCTGCTCACCAACCATCCCGTTGCCTATGAAGGTAGGGATGCTGACAAACCGTTGAAAGCCGGCATGGTTTTGTCCATCGAAACACACATGCTGCATCCAAAACGTGGTTTCATCAAGCTGGAGGATACACTGGCAGTGACAGAAACTGGCTATGAAATGTTTGGAACCGAAGGGCGGGGCTGGAACCAGAGTAATAAGATCTAGAGCAACCTAAAGAGCGCAAGGCGGAAAACTGAAAAAAATTAACATAATGGACATTATAAGAATTTCATCAATTATCGATGAAGCCGCCTAACGGATCGTCTGGACGTCCGTGCAATGGGGCTACGCCAGGGGCCACGCGTGGCCGTCCGTGCGTCCGATCGAGTATAGCACAGGCCGCCGATACTTGTGCCGCATCGCTCGTGCCGCTCTTCGCAATGTCAGCAAGGGCCGCGACGGCGATATGCACTTGCCCCTCCAACAGCATCGACAGCGCCGCTCGCATAGCTGCCGTATCTGCGTTTTGAGATCTAGCCGGGCGCCCTGCACCTGCTCTTGTTCCACCATCAGCCATAATTGAAATAGCGTACCAAAACAGACCTTCCCAATCATAAGCAGTTTTTTGCGACACAATGTAATTGGGGGGTTACTTAGCCCAATCCATACAACCCAAGGGCCCAGGACACAGGACCGGGGACCCCGGATCATGGGCTGCGCGCCTCGGACGACGGCCCTTTAGTGTTGGGGTCGTGGATTCATTTGGGGGTAATTTTGTTTAGTAACGCCATCTCTATTCACGCACAAGGGGATGTTGGTGGTAAGTATGGGGCAGGGCCTTCACTATCTAAACGGCTTGAAGTCTTAAATTTGTTACCACAGTTAGCTAGGTTTCCATATAATATAATTAGCACATGATAAGCTGAATGAAGTTGTACTTTAAAAGCAATAGTTAGGGCTATATCCTTACCGTTACTAGTATAGGGGAACTGATGGTGTGGTAGGTCTTATAGGCTTAACTTATAGAGTTAAAGTACTATCCCAAGTTTATATACTCATTAACAGATATATAGGTTCTAATGATTAGTGAACTAACCCAAGAAGTTATTAGACGTATAGAGGCTACTGAGGGCAGATCACGGTCCCGTAGGGCTGATGATCAACTACGCTTTGAACACGCAGTAGGTATTGTACTGTTAGACTTATGGCGGGCAGTAAAGTGTACCCCAATCAGAGAGTGTAGCATCAACAAGCGCAGTGGCTGGTACTCAGAGAACCCAAGATACCGTGACCCTCTTCTTACCTACAAACAGATGATAGCTGTGTTTGATGGGCTGCTTAAGATTGGCTTTATTGAAGTCACCAGGGAAGGTCACTTTGACCGTACCATCTACCAAGGTAAGACCACTCGCTTTGTTGCCAGAGATGAACTCCTAGAACGACTGCAAGAGCTAGACGGACACCCAGCTATCTCAATTAAGCCTGACTTAGATGGTGAGACTATTATTCTACGTAACAAAGTAGATGGTAAGAATGTCTTACTAGAGTATGAAGATACACCAGCTACTGAAAGATACAGAAACAACCTCAATAAGATTAACTCGTGCTTCCTAAAGCACTGGCTGACCTAGAAGTTAAAGATACTGAATTATCTAAGCTAGAAGCTCGTATTACTAATCATAAAGATAAAGAGCCTATAGATCTCTCTAAGCGTAC